>NZ_JAGYPE020000063.1:3211-19948 GCF_018343545.2 Neobacillus citreus
ATTATTTTAGGCTTAAGTATTTATGTTACCCTTTCTTCCGGACAGCTCTCTTTAGGGAATGCCGGATTTATGGGGATTGGAGCCTATACATCAGCATTATTAACCATTAACTACGATCTGCCCATTGTTGTTAGTGTCATTGCAGGTGCTGTCGTTGCAGGAATAGTCGGTATTCTAATCGGAATTCCGTCACTTCGGTTAACGGGGGTTTATTTGGCGATTGCCACCCTTGGCTTCGGTGAAGTCATTCGGGTGTTCTTGATTAATTGGGAATCTCTTACTAAGGGTGCGGTTGGTCTTTCAGGTATTCCGCAAATCGGCAGGGAACTGCTAAAGGTCTCCAGGGATGCTGGATTTAATCCGCTGGACATTGGCTTAAAAAATAATCAGTACGTTTATTTACTGGTACTAATTATATTGGTCATCATCAATATTCTTTTAATCTGGTTCCTTGTTAGACAAAATAAATCCCGTGTCGGCCGTGCTTTTGCAGCCATTAAAATGGATGAGAAAGCGGCGGAGGCAATGGGAGTCAATATCACGTATTATAAAGTTTTATCTTTTGTTCAGGGGGCGGTTATATCAGGTTTTGCGGGCGCATTATTCGCCCATGTTATGGGCTATATCAGCCCTGCAGATTTTTCCTACCATCGCGCCGTTGAAATTTTGATTTTCGCGGTATTCGGCGGAAGCGAAGTCATTTGGGGCTCTATTTTTGGTGCCGCCTTTATGACCTTGATGCCAGAGGTATTGCGTTTTATCAGTGAATACCGTTATATGATTTATGGTGCCATTTTGATTTTAATGATGGCATTCCGCCCGCAGGGAATTATTGATGTTCCCCTTTTACAGAAGTTTCAGCTGTCAAAAAGGAGGGGTAAACATGGTTCTAAAAATTAACAACATCACGAAAAATTTTGGCGGTATTTCGGCGTTAACTGATGTTTCTTTTTCCATTAAGGAAGGAGAAATCTACGGTCTTATTGGTCCAAACGGTGCAGGGAAAACGACTATGTTTAATATGATTACGAATATGTTCCCTCCAACGTCGGGCGAAATTACCTTTTTAGATGAAAAAATTACCGGCTTTAAACCACATAAAATTACCAATAAGGGAATTTGCCGGACCTTCCAAAACATTCGTCTTTTCTCTCAAATGACGGTGCTGGAAAATGTGTTGGTTGGAGGGCACACCCGCAGTAAATCAGGTGTCTTTAGCGGTGTACTAAGGACAAAGGGACAGCGTGCTGAAGAAGAAAGATTACGTGTAACTGCGAAGGAGATTCTCGAATTAGTAGGCTTATTGGAGTTTGAGGATGCGATTGCGGAAAACCTAGCTTATGGCCAGCAAAGACGGCTGGAAATTGCGAGAGCCTTAGCAAGCAATCCAAAGCTATTATTATTGGATGAACCTGCTGCCGGTATGAATGATACCGAAACAGCCGATTTATATCATTTGATTAAAAAGGTCCAGGAGCGAGGCATCACAACTCTGTTAATTGAACATGACATGCCGCTTGTCATGAGGCTGTGTGATCGAATTACCGTTTTAAACATCGGTAAAAAGCTTGCTGAGGGAACACCGGATGAAATTCAAAATAACCAAGCTGTTATTGAAGCCTACCTCGGATCAGAGGGAGATGATGAAATTGCTTAAAGTATCTGGAATTGAGACATTTTACGGAAAAATTCAGGCCCTAAAAGGAGTCAGCCTGGAAGTGGAACAAGGGAAAATTGTCACGATCCTAGGGGCGAACGGGGCCGGAAAAACAACAACGATGAAAACAATTGCCGGATTAATTAAGCCGAAGACCGGAACCATTGAGTTTCTTGGGGAAAATGTCACTGGCTTGAGACCGGACCAGCTAGTTAAAAAAGGGATTTCTCTTGTTCCTGAGGGAAGGGCTATATTGTCAGGAATGACTGTCATGGAAAACCTTGATATGGGGGCTTACCAAAGAAAAGATAAAGAGGTTGAAAAGGACCTGGAAGATGTCATGAAAAGATTCCCTATCTTAAAAGAGCGGAAGAATCAGCTTGGCGGAACACTTTCAGGCGGACAGCAGCAAATGCTTGCCATCGCCCGTGCGTTGCTGGCACGTCCTAAATTATTATTGCTGGACGAGCCTTCAATGGGACTAGCTCCATTGATCGTGGCAGAAATTTTTAAAATCATCAAGGAAATCAAAGATGCCGGCACAACTGTGCTTGTCGTCGAACAAAATGCGAAACAGGCCTTGAAAATAGCTGACTATGGATACGTGTTGGAAACCGGGAAGGTTATCATTCACGGGAACGCAAAGGACCTGTTGGAAGACCCAAGAATTGTCGAGGCATACCTTGGCAGAAAGTCCAACTAATTTTATTTAAAAAAGGGCCTGACCTCCACTCTGCAAAAGTTTTACGCAGTGGGAGCGGCCCTTTTTCTGTTCCTTTTTTCCAAAGTCCGCGGAAAATCTCCCCTACCCTACAAAATTTTAGAATCGATCACCTTATTCAACAAAATCATTTTCATAATGCTACAAAATCTCTTAAAGGGAAATGCCCCTTTTTTAAGAATTTATATTCCTAGTAGCTAAGAAAAAATGGCTAAAGGGGGAATATACGTTGAATTTTTTGAGACGCCTTAAACACATCGTTGGGATTTCATTAGCTTTAGTTTTGTTATTTGCTGCAGCAATACCTATTCAGGCGGTTGTTAAATATGATGACCAGATTAATACAACAACTGACCAAAATAGTGATTACGCCTTTATTCAATTTGGGGATGCTCCGATTGCATCCTTCGAGGGAACAATTAAAGGGTATGACCCTACCAAACCGCAGAAGGGGAAGAAATTAGACCTTAATTCACCAGCTGCCAATAAATATGGAAACCGCCTTCAGGCCCAGCGGGAGAACTACAAAAAATGGCTGGCCAAACAGCTTCCACAGGTTAAGGTTGTGACGGAGTATGCGGTAACCTATAACGGACTTGGATTGAAGCTAAATGGTGCTTCTTTAAAGGATGTAAGCCAGGGACCTGGTGTAGTTCAAGTAGGATATAGTGGTGATTATCGAAAAGCAATGAGTACGAGCACTGGTTTAATCAATGCGGGTCCAATTTGGAATGCTCTTGGCGGGCAGGCAAATGCAGGGGCTGGAATTAAAGTCGGTGTTATCGATTCAGGGATTGATCAGAAGCATCCTTTCCTCCAGCCAAACGAAGGGATGAAAGTGCCGGAAGGGTTTCCGAAAGGTGATGCAAACTTAACAACTGCAAAGGTTATTGTAGCGAAGGTATTTACGCAAAATCCAAAATTAACAGCACAAGCAGTGGGAAGCCATGGGACGCACGTTTCAGGGACAATCGCTGGGAAGGCCGGAACAACAGCGCCAATGGCAAAGGGTCCGCTTAGCGGTGTGGCACCAGGTGCATACCTAGGGAATTATAATGTATTCCCAGGTGATGTTGAAAACGCAAGCAGCTTGTTTATCGCCAAAGCGGTTGAAGAGGCTGTTAAGGATGGAATGGATGTCCTTAACCTTAGTCTGGGCGGAACACCTCATAAGGGTGCGGATTTATTAGACATGACCGTTAACGCTGCTGTAGATGCCGGCGTGGTAGTCGCCATATCAGCAGGTAATGAGGGACCGGGGAATTATACCGTCGGATCGCCAGGAACAGCTGATAAGGTTATTACGGTTGCTGCGACAACCAATAGCCATTCGTTTGCGATGTTCTTGGAGTCTGATGCGCTGGTTGAAGGCCAGACAATTGCCACTACGGGCAGCCAGGGAGGCGAGGTTAAGCAAGAAATAACCGGCAATTATGCTCTGTGGTCGGATTACTCTGGTGGAGATAAACAGGCATGCTCAGCCATTAGTGGTAAACCATTAGAAGACAAGCTTGCGCTAATTCAGCGCGGCAACTGTACATTCGCAGAAAAAATCAATAATGCAGAAGCTGCGGGAGCTATAGGTGTAATTATTTACAATAATACTGATGCTGACCCTATTCCAATGGCAACAGATGGGGTTAAAATACCGGCAGTAATGGTATCAAAAGCGGCGGGTCAACAATTAGCTAGTGCTGAGGAAGGTAAACGTAAGGTTACCATCACCTATCCTCCTACGGAAATCCAAGCAACTCCCAATTTACTTGCTGACTTTAGTTCTTGGGGACCAACACCTAATTACACGTTAAAGCCCGATGTAGCGGCGCCAGGTGTAAATATATACTCATCCGTGGTGGGCGGCGGATTTGAGGTTTATCAAGGCACATCTATGGCAGCCCCTCATGTTGCAGGTGCGGCAGCCCTTTTATTAAAAATCAGTCAAGAAAATGGACTTGGCTGGGGACCAGCTGAAGTGAAAGCTGCTTTAATGGGCACAGCACATAATGTGGATGGAAGTGTTTTAAAAGATGAAGATGTTAATAATCCGCTTAAGATTGGTGCCGGTATAATTGATTTGGGCCGTGCAATGAACCCGTCAGCGTTGGCTTTGCCGTCTTCCTTAAGCTTTGGTCTAGTTCGCCCGGTTGGGAACCAGACATATCAGATGACACTTACTCTTGTTAACCCAACAGCAAGTGCTGTTACTTATACCTTGAGTACGGATGCAGACTTAAGTTTAAGTAAATCTGAAGTTAAGGTTCCTTCAAAAGGAAGTACTGAGATAACCGTAACTGTTCAAAACCGCGGGACGAAATTAAGCGGCCAGCAGGGAACACCTGATTTTAAACGTGGTTATATTAACGTAACATCTGATAAAGGGAATATTCGGGTTCCATATCTATATGTAATAGACTATAATCGCTAAATGTTAAAGGGAGATTGCTTGGTGCAATCTCCCTTTTAACAATATACGATTTATCGAACAGTTTTTAACGCGCCGCTCCAAGAATTAACTTGGTCAAGCATAGCATTTACGTTATCAAGGTGTAATGATTGTGGCTTGAAAACAGATCCGTTTTCGAAATCAGTGAACAAAGATAATGTTGGATGAACGCGAACGTCAGCGATCATTAACTCACCCATGATACCGCGTAAATGTTCAGCCGCACGAGCACCGCCTGTTGAACCATAGCTTACGATACCTGCTGCTTTGTTGTTCCATGCTTCACGAGCAAAATCAAGAGCATTTTTTAAAGCGCCAGTGATGCTGTGGTTGTATTCTTGAACGATGAATACGAAGCCATCCAAGTTAGCAAGCTTTTCATTCCATTTTGCGATTCCTGGTTCTGTTCCATCAGTTGTTCCTAAGAATGGTAAGTTGAAATCAGCGATATCTACGATTTCATAATTGGCATCCCCGCGTTTGTCCGCGATACCTTTTACCCATTCGCCAACTTGCGGGCTTACACGTCCTTCACGAGTGCTTCCTAAGATAATACCGATATTTAATTTTTCAGTTGTCATTTTGTCTTCCTCCTTAGCTGAATTGCCAAATAATTTGTCTATAAATCTCATTTCCTGCTGCACCACCTTGTATTTTCTTGATGTTAGGCATGTGACCTTATTTTTTGCTTTATTGCAAAAAATAAAACCTAAATAAACAAAGGTAAATGAAGTGTATTAGGCGCATTTACAAATCATTTTCCTTGAATTAAAATATCTTTAATCTGAGATTTATGATAGAATAATGAATGGATATTGTCAAGTAATCAATACTATTAGTAAGTTTTGTTTGCTACAGAACTTTGGGAGGATACCGCAAATGAAGACAGATAATATAAATGAAAATAACGGTATGGAAATTGGTATATATACACTAGGGGACTTGGTAGCAGACCCGCAAACAGGTAAAACCATTAGTGCCAGACAAAGGATGGCAGAAATTTTGGAAGCTGCAAAAATGGCAGATGAGGCCGGCCTCGATGTCTTTGGTGTCGGCGAACATCATCGTCTCGACTATGCGGCGTCTTCACCGCCTGTGATTCTTTCCGCCATTTCTCAAGTGACAAAGCGGGTGAAACTGGCAAGTACAACAACCGTCTTAGGGACCGTTGATCCAGTGCGGTTATTTGAAGACTTCTCGACGCTGGACCTTTTGTCAGGTGGACGGGCAGAAGTGATTGCAGGCCGCGGGGCATTTGTGGAATCCTTTTCACTGTTTGGTTATGATTTGGACGATTATGATGGGCTGTTTGAGGAAAACATCGATTTATTTTTGAAGTTAAATGCAAATGAAAGAGTGACTTGGACGGGAAAATTTAGGACTCCATTAAGGGATGCGGAAATTGCCCCTAGACCTGTCCAAAAGGGGATTCCATTTTGGGTAGGAGTCGGCGGTTCGCCGGAAAGCGCAATTCGTGCCGGTAAATATGGAGCGGGCTTAACAATGGCGATCCTAGGCGGTGATCCGATGAGATTTAAGCAGATTGTGGAAGTATATCGCAAGACAGCAACAGAAGCTGGGTTTGCGCTTGATGATTTAAAGGTGGCTGTAACGGGACATGCGTTCATTTCAGAGACGAGCCAACTGGCGAAAGACAATTATTTCCCTTACTACGCAAATTATCGTGGGTTTTTCAATCAGGAACACGGGGTAAATGCCATGGCGCGGGAGGAATTTGAAAAGCTTACTGGACCGGAAACCGCCCTGTTTGTCGGCAGTCCGCAGGAGATTACTGAAAAGATCCTTCGCCAATATGAGCTTTTTGGCCATCAACGTTTCATGGCGCAAATGGATATCGGCGGCATGCCATTTAAAAAGGTAGCAGAATCCATTGAACTTTTGGCGACTAAGGTGGCGCCGGTTGTTCGACGCGAAACAAACAAAGCAGTTAAACTGCCTGTTTCATTGTAAGCATCAGTAGTTGGAGTCCCAAAAAATGGGCTCCTTTTTTGCGTTTATAAACTAAAAACAGCCTTTTTTACTCCATGCTAAAGCGGCATAAATGGGAATTCTGGCCATGCTGCTAGCCATTGTGTTCCTAAGTATCTACAGGTCACCAGTCCGTTGATAAAAATAAACCAGATGACCTACTGCCTGCCTAAAGCCAAAAAGAGAAGCCATGCATATTTTATTGATAGATATTACTATCACAGGATTGTGATTCAATCATTAGCATGATTTATTTTTGCAAAAGGAGGACAGGCTTTGGCACGAACACCATTAGCAGGTATTTTGCAGAAGTCTTTTGCTGTGGCCAGTGCCGCGGTGGAAAAGGAAAAAAGTACTGGACAAGCTAATTTAAAGGAAGGTATCACGGTACAAGATCTCGATGACATTCCAGATAAGGAAAAGAAGCAGTTAATTACAAGTAGTTTTCATAAAGCACCAAGGGTAGTCATTGTGGGAGCAGGATTGGCGGGACTCACGAGCGCCTTTCGACTTAAACAGCAAGGGATTATCGCAACCATTTATGAAGCGGCCAATCGTGTTGGGGGGCGTTGTTGGACAAGAAGAGGGCATTTTAAAGACGGTCAAATCGTCGAACGCGGTGGGGAATTAATAGATACAGGACATAAAGAGATTCAAGAATTGGGAAAAGAGCTTGGCTTGGAATTTGATAATGTAGTGATGGCAGAACCAAAAGGGACAATGCCATTTTATTTTTTTGATGACTGCTCCTATACCTTTGAGGAAGTCACAAATGATTTTATGCATATTTTGCCTAAACTCAAAAAGGATTTAATAGAGGTTGGTGAGACCACACTTTACAATCATTATACTGAACGTGGGTATGAACTGGATCATATGTCAGTGTTGGATTATATTAATGAAATTGTACCGGGAGGAATTCAATCAAAATTCGGTAAATTATTGGAAGTTGCCTATACCGTTGAAAATGGAGCAGATGCAAGTCTGCAGAGTGCATTAAATCTCCTCTATATGTTGGGCTTTGCCCAAAAGGATCATTTTCACATATATGGAGACTCAGATGAGTGCTTTCATATTAGAGGTGGAAATGATCAGCTCCCCACCTTATTAGCTGACAATCTTACAGGACAAATCGAGTTAAATTCCCCTCTTATAAAAATTGAACAAACCAGCCAAAATGAAATAAGACTTACCTTTCGAAATCGTATAAAGGAATGGGAGGTTTTGGCCGATAAAGTTATTCTGGCTATTCCTTTTAAGATTTTAAGAACAATAGATTTTGAGAATGCCAGCTTTCGAGACTTAAAGAAAATAGCGATTGAAGAATTGGGAATGGGGGTAAATACAAAGCTCCATGCACAGTTTGCCCATCGATTCTGGAATGACCTTGGGAATAATGGAGAAACCTTTACGGATACTGGCTACCAGCAGACCTTCGAATCCTCACGTACCCAACAAGGCACTTCAGGAATTTTGGTCAATTATACGGGAGGCGAAACAGCAGCCAAACTTTCTGCGTTAACAGTAACAGAAAAGAAGGAGATTGCTAAAAGTTTCTTGGACAAGTTAGACCCCGTGTTGCCAGGAAGTACAAGTAATTGGAATGGTTTAGCCACGGTTGATCACTGGCTTAGCAACCAATGGTCAAAAGGAGCCTATTCTTACTGGAAAGTAGGCAATTACACAAAATTTGCCGGAATAGTTGGAGAGCGGGAAGGCAATATCTTCTTCGCTGGTGAACACACCTCCATTAAGTATCCAGGCTATTTAAACGGAGCAGTGGAATCCGGGGAAAGGGCTGCGAAAGAAGTAATTAATGACTTACCATAAAAAATAAATGCGTGGACTGGACGTAATACAAGAAAAGATGGGTGGTGGCAGCACCACCCATCTGTGTGGGGTCAGAGCAGCTCTTTATTTTTTCACGGTATCTTTTGCGAGGAAGTTGTAAATGTTTGCTTCGCCAGCTCCGTAAAGTGGGTCAACTCCGACTTTACCGAAATCAATGGCACTTTGTCTAATAGCCGCAGCCACTTGGGCTGGTGAGTATTCTGGGTGGGCAGATTTAATAACTCCGGCGACCCCGGCGACTTTTGGTGCTGCCATGGAGGTCCCATGTAAATACGAGTATCCATGCCATTGTCCATCGGTGAATTGTGTTGTGGCATTGCCTCCTCCAACTGGATAAGAAGGATAGGTTGATAATGTACGATACGTGTAATCACGTTTATCTAAATAGTTTCCGGCTGGATTTTGTCGATACAAGCTGTCATATAACGGACCATTATCCCCGCCAGGACCGGCTACATCAATTGCATTGCCGTAATTGGAATAGAAGGCGATGCTTTTATCCGACCATTCATTCGATGAGGACACCGTAATGACGCCAGGAATTTGTGCAGGTACTACCCGGGACGGACCCTTAATATCAATTCCGTAAGTAGCTTTCCAATAGGCTTGCATATCATGTAAGTTATTCAAGTCTTTTGAATCATTCCCAGCCGATACAACGACCGTAACCCCTTTTTGAATGGCAAACTGAATAGCGCGCTGATAAGCTACCATAGAAGCGGAGTCACCCTTTTCCCCCAAGTTATGGGCCATCCAGCGCCAACCGCCAATTGACATGTTAATGACCTCAACCCCATCATTAGCTGCGGCTACAATGGCATCGGTAATCCACGATTGCTGCGCTCCACCTGTTGCCCCAAACACACGATAGGCACGAACGGTTAACCCAGGTCCTACACCCTTTACCTTTCCATTTGCCGCAATCGACCCAGCAACGTGGGTACCGTGGCCATTTTTGTCCCAAGCATCTGTTGTGCCAGGAACAAAGGTTCTAGAGCCTGCCAGATCTGCATTATCCTTTAAATCAGGGTGGCTGAAATCAATGCCCGTATCGATAACAGCAACAACTGTATCATGATTTCCATCATTTAATTTATAAGAATCCCCATCATGTGTTAGGCGCTGCATATCCCATTGTTTATCCCAATAGCTTGGAGCATTTGGGTCAAGAGTTACCTTCTGCCCATTAGGTGTACCCGGGGTAAATTGAATAGCGTCATCGGGGTCTGTTTCCAAGTAGGCTTCAAGCTCCCTTCCAGCCGATTGAATATTCGTATCCTGTGAAATTTTTGATAGAAAGTCCTGATTAGAGGAGGCAGCTTCAACGATTCCTATTTCTTCTACAACCCGTTCCACTTTTCCGCCAGCCTGTTCAATTTTTGCAGTGAAGTTGGTTGGCAGCTTTCCTTTATAAGCTAATACATAATGTTCTTGTTCTGCTTCTGCCTTAGGCTTGTCCGCCTGCACTCCGGCAAGCAATGAAATGGAAAGAACTGAACAAACCGATAGAACCGCTAATCTTTTTTTCAACCCAATTCCCCCTAGCAATCTGGTAATTAACGTTTGAGACGTTATGAGTTGATTTTAGGACAAGGTCATAAAATAAAGTGTCGAACGAACAGTTGGACTGTTAAAAATTTATAGACAGATAGATACAATATGCTTGTCCCCTCGCTAAAAATTTTTCCATTTGACGAATACTGCGCTGTCCAATATAGTATTAATATAAAAATAGAATACCCGTATCGAACGGGAGAGGTTCATAGCTGTTACCCTCTATAAAAAACTATGGATTCATGTCAATAAAGCCATGTCCATAAGGATGTGGCTTTTCTGCTTTTATCCCCTTAGTTTGATTAGAATGGTGAAGGACCTCTCTTGTGAAAGTGCTGGGGCACATTTACAGGAGGTTTTTTTATGTCTGGACGTACAGATGAACAAGGTTTAAAGGATTTAACACTGCTCGGAAATCAGGGCACCAAATACTTATTTGAATATGCGCCGGAGGTCTTGGAGGCTGTTGACAACCTGCATCCAAATCGCGACTTTTTTGTAAAGTTTAACTGCCCTGAGTTTACAAGCCTTTGCCCGCTGACGGGACAGCCGGATTTTGCAACGATGTATATTTCTTATATCCCGGATCAGAAAATTGTCGAAAGTAAGTCGCTGAAATTATATCTGTTCAGCTTCCGTAACCACGGCGATTTCCATGAAGACTGTGTCAACATCATCATGAATGATTTAATCAAGCTTCTGGATCCACGGTATATTGAGGTTTGGGGAAAATTTACGCCGCGCGGCGGAATTTCCATTGACCCATGGTGCAACTATGGTAAACCGGGAACCAAGTATGAAGAAATGGCCCAATTCCGGTTGATGAATCATGACCTTTATCCTGAAAAAGTGGATAACCGATAAGATACAGTTAACAACAAGATATACTCAGAAATCCCCTCCCTCCTTTGGTCCTAAGGCCATGGGAGGTTTTTTTATTAAAAAATCTTTACAATATTTTCACTTATGTTAAAAAATTAGAAGTTTTGCAAATTTACCGCTAAAATTTGACAAAATATTCCTCCGATTCGTGGTACTTTATAATCATCAACAGAATTGGGGAGAGAAATATGAGGAAATTATCGTCTGCGGTTTTAATTTTTGTATTAACTTTCTTTTTCTTTTCAAGCCAATCAGAGGCTGCCACTTCTCAGTTAATCATTATTAATAAGAAGACAAATACCCTAGCATATTACGATGGAGGCACATTAGTAAGGACTTTTAAGGTGGCGACAGGGAGGTCAAGGGACTTAACTCCCGAAGGAAAATTTAGGATTGTTAATAAAATTGTAAATCGTCCTTATTATACAGGCCATATTGCCGGAGGGGACCCTCGAAACCCACTAGGCGACCGCTGGATGGGCCTTGAGGCAAGAGGAACCTATGGAACCACCTATGGCATCCATGGGAATAACAATGAAAGCTCCATCGGCCGGTACGTCAGCTCAGGCTGTGTGCGCATGCATAACTCGGAAATTCGATGGCTCTTTGACCGAATTCAAAATTATACTGAAGTGGTTATTACCCATTCAGGTGATAGTTTTGATACTATCGCCATGGCTAATGGATATGGAGTAACCGTACCAGTTAATGGGGAGAATCAAGGTACGACGGCACCACAAATTCAAAACGGCTGGGTGCAAGCAGGTGGCAATAAGTATTATTATGAAAATGGAGCGGTAAAAACAGGCTGGCAGACGATAAATGGCAAAAAGTATTTCTTTGATAAAAACGGAATAATGAAGACCGGCTGGCTGACGGATAGCGGCAAGAAATATTATTTGGATAGCAGCGGTGTGTTGAAAACAGGCTGGCAAGAGATTAAAGGGAAGAAATATTATTTTGCAAATGATGGTGTGATGAAGATCGGCTGGCTAGAAGATGGCGGTCAAAAATTCTATCTTGATAAAGACGGTGCAGCGAAAACGGGGTGGTTGGAAGACGGTGGCAATAAGTATTACTTTGACGCTGCCGGGGCAATGAAAACCGGCTGGATCGAGGATGGCGGAATGAAATATTTCCTTGACACTGCAGGCGCGATGAAAACGGGTTGGCTGGAGGACGGCGGTAATAGATATTATTTAGATAATACCGGAGCCATGAAGACCGGCTGGCTTGAAGCGGGCGACAAGAAATATTATTTTGCTGGCGATGGTGTGATGCAAACCGGGTGGGTAAAAGACGGAGAAAACTGGTACTATCTTGACCAAATTGAAGGCATGAAGACCGGCTGGATCAATTATAAAGGAAAATGGTATTACATTAACTCCAATGGCGTGATGGATAACACCGTCATCAGCAAGCTCGAGGACTTTGATCCTGTTGTTACGGAAAATACCGGCTGGACGGATATTGCTGGGAATAAATACTTTTTAAAGAAAAACCCTACTCTTGTCACTGGCTGGTTGAACTTCGAGAATAACTGGTACTATCTCTACATTAATGCCGATATGGCGAAAAACTTCCTTAAAGATAGTAATACGCTTGTACAAAATTAAGAATCGCAAGGAGAAGGCACTTCATGAAGTGTCTTCTTTTTACATGAAAGGTATGATAAGTCAAAGGAAAAGTTTAAAATGTTTGTAGGTGTATAGGAAAGGAAGGAAGTTCAATGTCAGTGCTAAAGAAGTTGCAGTTTAAGGACCAGGGACAGCCAGTGTTCATTGTCAACGCACCACAGTCCTACGATGGGGTCATTCGAACATTTGAAGGTGAAGTCCACCAGGAGGCGATAATGGACCGCTATGAATTCGTACAGGTATTTGGGGCAAGCAATGAAGAATTGGGGGCTTTGGCAAAGAGCGCCGAGAAGTTCGTAAAAGAAGATGGACTTTTCTGGCTATGCTATCCGAAAAAGTCATCAAAGACATATAGAGGTTCCGATTGCAGCCGCGACACTGTGATGTATTTATTGGCAGATGAAGGCTACGAACCTGTCCGGCAGATTGCCATTGACGACGATTGGTCAGCCTTAAGGTTTCGGAAGGCCGAGAATATTAAAACCATGAAGCGAAGCTTTGCTGTAACGGAAAAAGGAAAAGAGCGGACGGAAAATTAAGCAAATAAGTCGAATACACTCTTTCATTCCCATATATATTGAAAAGCTAAGAAACTAAAAAGAAGGTACTCATTGTTGAGTATCTTCTTTTTAGTTTCACCTGGAATTTCGTAATAATCTACCTATGTATACAATGCGTAAACACGTTTACTTTTCGTATACATTTTGTTTACAAATCCGTTTGCGTGTATACAAAGCTGTTTACATCCTGGCACCTAGCCATGTATACAGATTTGTAAATTTCGTAAACAGTGCTGTATACATTTTCATCTGCGTTTACTCCAGCCCATGTCAATTTTATGGGGAGTTGAATGTCAGTTCTTAAAAAATTGCAGGATAAGGACCAGGGATCACCGGGCTAATTCTCAACGCACCGAAGTCTACGAAGAGGTTATTGAAACATTTGAAGTTGAGGTCTACCACGTGCGAAAATGGTTAGCTATGATTTTATACCGGCAATTGGGGCGAGTATGAAGAATTAGTGCCTCAAGCAAATAGTGCTGAACGGTTCATCGAACCTGCCAGGCTTTACTTGCTATGCTATCCGAAAAAGCCTTTTAAGACCTATAAAAGTTCAGATTTGCAGCCACGACATGGGGGTGTATTTACTGGTTGATGATGGCTATGAACCTGTCCTGCAGATCGCTATCGACTATGATTGGTCTGCATTAAGGCTTCGGAAGGCAGAGTATAGTAAAACTATGTAGCGAGGCTTTGCTGTAACGGAAATTTAAGAACCACCCTATCGCACTTTGTAATCGGATTGAGAGCGATTCGATAATGCAGGTAAAAACGAAAGAGAGTAGATTTGAGGGTGCCTAAAAATGGATCCCCTTCTTTAGTTTCTCTGAAATATTTGTAATAATCTACTGTTGTTTACAATCTGTAAACATGTCTACTTTTTGTATACGTTTTGTTTACAAACATGTTTACATGTATACGAAGTTGTATACATTCCGTTGTTCTGCCATGTATACAACTTTGTTATTTTTGTAAACATTAACGTTTACAAATTTCTCCATGTTTACATCCTGTTTACAATTTTACACTTGTGTTTCTTTTCGGCCAGCCTCATTGAAGAAACTAGTAATCTTCTATACGCTTATAGAAAGTACTAGATTGCAAGTCTATTAAATGAAAAGGAATGATGAACATGACTAAATCCAGAATTGCAGCTATCGATGTAGGTAATGACTCCATCAAGGCTATTTTTGGTGAATTAGAATATGAATTAAATATTCCTAACATTATCGCAAGAGACACCGAGGACCGCCCTGTCATCGGCATTGAAGAACTGGACAGCAAAGACCCATTGGATGGGATACATATTAAAGTGCACTCCCCTGCCCTAAAGGAAAATAATATTATCTATCGTGTCGGAAATTTGGCGACAAAAAGCAATAACACAACCGAGCTGGACCCTGGCAGCAGCAAGTCTGAGGAAGACCAGACATTAATTATGCTATTTGCGACATTGGCAATGGATGCCGTAAAAGCCGAATTCCCGCGTACGAAAAACATTATTGATGCTAATTACACATTAGGAACTGGCCTGCCGCTGAGGGAAGTAAAGGAAGGCAAGGATGCCGGTTACCGTTCAAAATTGCTTGGTAATGTCCATCAGGTCGAATTTCTTGTAACCCCAAAATACCAAGGCATTAAAGTTAATATTAAGTTCAATGAAGTAAAGGTTTATCCTGAAGGCTTTGCGGCTTATATCAATCTTGTCATGGATAATAATTTAAAAGTTATTAATAAGGACTTAATCGATAAACGCATTTTAATTCAAGACATCGGTGGCCTCTCCACGGACATCGCCGTCATTAAAAACCGCAATGTCGACGATGACAAGGCGCAAGGGTTTAATCTTGGGGTATCCGAATCGCTAGAAATGATTCGTGAGGAAATTCGTAAAAAACACGGTGTGGAGCTCGACAGCCGCCGCGATGTCGTAGAAATTATTACGAAGAAAAACGACCGTAATCACATCATGGTGAAAGGAAGCCGGACAAGTGTCCATGACATCACCGACCGCATCCTGCTAGACCTTGCGAAAAAGCAATACCGCTTGCTGCGTAATGTCTGGTCTAAGAACTCGCAGACGGAAATCTGCTACTTTGTCGGCGGCGGGTCCATCATTTTAAAGGAATATTTAAAAGCATTGAATAACGGTTTAGATGGTTTTAACATCGATTTCTTTGAGGACGAGAAGGAAAGCATTTGGATGATGTCGAATGCTTATTATAAGTTAATTACGGATTTTGTTCGTAAAACTGAGAAGCAAAGGGCTGCCCAAGATAAAGCACCAGTAAAAAGTTAATTTTAGGGTGATTCTATGAAAAAGGCATCCGAAAACGAAATCAAAAGGGGCCAGGCTTTATCCTTCCGCATCCCTTCTGATACTCCGGATCACATATTAAAACAGCTTCAAAAAATTAAGGAAACAGAACGCCGGAATTTTTCCAGCAAAATTGCTTCGTTTGTTATGGAGGGTGTAAGCCAGTCCTTTTCCCGGGAAAAGGAAACGGTCACCATCCCCCTCCCCAAGGGGCTAACGAAAGCACAGCGTGATTGGCTGAAGCACGAGCATTCCGAAGCACTGCTGGGAAGCATTCTTTATCAGTTGATTTCCGACCCGGTAAGGTCGACCGCACTGCTGGCCTCGTTGAACAGCAAGGCTGTAGATATTGATGAGGCGTTGTACCTGCAGGAGACTACGGCCTTCCCTGCCCCAGAGCCACTTTCTTTTTCGGAGAGCCCTTTTGAAGAAGAAATAGCTGCAGGAATTGACTTGGCTGATGATGATTTGGACGAGTTTGCTTTCGAGACCATCGACCAGGCCATGTCCCCTACTGAGGATGAAGCCGACGAGAAGGATCTTGATGCCGATGACCTGCTGGGCGGGTTTTTGGCGAGTATGAATAAATAAGAATTAAGATGAGGCACCTTGGTGATGGGGTGCCTTTCGTCATGGTTCAGTATTCAGGATAGGAAATTCACTTAGATTCATCATCCAGTTCCATTAATTTGAGCTGCTCCTTAAGGTAGTTTTTTAGCTTAAAAGAATATGAAATCAAGTAGATTAAGAGAAGGAAGATTCATATGAAGGTGTTCATACAGGTAGTTCTGGGGATTATTATTGGATGGCTTCTGTTTTATTTCATGGGTATTGAACAGGCGGAAATGGATTAAGTTCGTGTATCAATACATAAATTCGACGGTGTTTTACTTTATTGTTGTGGTGGCAGTGCCGGTTATTTGCTTTGCTGTACTTCGTAAGTTTAAGGTTTTTGGGGTTGCTGTTTCCGTTACGATGGTAGGGTTGTTTATATTGATTTATATTGCTTTAAATACGGGGATGTTGGGATTCTGAAGATGTAAAAGGACCCCTGACTACACCATGAGTGAGGTCCGAGATATACTTCCTCATTTTAAATGTTGAGGTAATGAAGTTAAACCCCGCT
>NZ_JAGYPE020000063.1:20048-21729 GCF_018343545.2 Neobacillus citreus
ACGGCGGGGTCTTTTTTTAATTACTTTTTAATCGTGAAGGTTTGTGATTCTTTTGGGATATTAGCCCCATCGAGTTCGATGGTGATGACCAGTTTGTATTTACCTTCCTCTAATGTTTTAGTTCCTAGGTTGAAAATGTACTGATTGTCGGATAAATCATATCGGAATAGGTTTCCTTCTGTTGCTGCTGATGTTGAAATGACCGTTGCATCTGCCTCTATGCCATCATTATTCACTTTTACCAGTGTAAGAGTAGCTTTTGCGTCTTTCACGTAATTGCTGCCATCAGCAATCTGGAATTTTACTGGAATCGTGCTATTCTTTTTAAATGTGCTGGAACCGTCTGCCTTAATTGGCTGCAGGATACCGCTGTAATTATAAACATAATACGAATAGGTAAAGGAACTAGTATTTCCGGCTTGATCCATAGCTGTGACGGTAATAGTGTGAGCCCCGGCCTTTGAGGTATCAAGTTTATCTAAACCACTCGTTACAGGCTTGGTATCATAATTATCGGTTACAGCTGGGGTCACGGTGACATCCTGTCCGACTAGGAACCGCTGGCCTAGTGTCAAGCCTTCTAAGCCGCTGATGACTGGTGCGGTGTTATCAACGGTATAGGCTATGGAATTAGTTCCAATATTGCCTGCCGCATCTTTGGCAGTGACTGTTAATGTATGGTTTCCCTCATTGGTTTTTAAATCATCAGCTGTAATTTGATCTGTTAAATGCAGGTCTGTTACACTAAAATAGTGGTCAAATCCTACTAACGCCTCTGTTAATGATTTTGTTGTATAGTGCTTTCCTGGTGTTAAATGGAAGGAAATCTCTGGTTGTGTATTATCGATAATATAGGTAATTGACTCAGTTGTACTGTTACCAGCGTTATCAGTTGCAGTAATCTTTAAAGTGTGGGTTCCCTCTTCACTCGTTACAATGGAGTCTGGAACAATTACTACCTTAACAGCTTTATCTCGATTATCGTCGACTGTATAAAACTGGCCGATTTTTAACAAGGACTCTGTTGTATAGATGCCATCTTTTTCAATATTGAAAGTGATAGTAGGCGGAGTATTATCAACCGTATAGGAAATCGTTTTGCTTGCTTTATTTCCTGCCTTGTCGACGGCTGTAACAGTATACAAATGTGTGCCTTCTTCGAAAACAAAAGCGCTGGCATTGTCTGTACTAGGATTCGCATCCTTAATCGTATATGGCTTAACAACTAATCCTTTTAGATATTCAGCATTATAAAAACCGCCATCTTTAAATTTTGAATCATCCATTACAATCTCAGGTGGTGTGTTATCGACATGATAATCAACAGATACTGTTGTTTTATTTCCGGCGCGGTCAATTGCTGTAACAATTGCCGTGTGCGGTCCATCTTCAGTGGCTAAAGGTGTTGCATCAATCTCGACTGGGCTGTTATCGGTAACAGACCAGTACTGATTAAGTGCTTCTAATGCACCTAGATTATAATATTTGCCCTCTTCCAAAGTAAGTGATACTTTTGGTGCCGTATCATCAATTATATAGCTAGCAGAAGCGGAGTTAGAGTTCCTTGCCAAATCAGCTGCTGAAACTATTAATGTATGTTTACCTTCAGCATAGCTGATCTCACTAGCCTGAATAGTGTCCTCATCTAGATTCTCATCTTCGACATTATAAAGAGGGTCGA
>NZ_JAGYPE020000063.1:21829-32793 GCF_018343545.2 Neobacillus citreus
ATAATATCCGCCATCATTGAAGTTGAAGGTAATCGTTGGCTTTGTATTATCGACTGTGTAATGGATAGTATATTCATTTTTATTCCCAGCTTTATCCACTGCAGTAATAACAGCTTTATGCTCTCCTTCTGTAAAGACTAAATTACTTGCAGTTATCCCGGTTTCTGGGTCTAAATTAGCATCGTGAACCTCGTAATAATCCCCGATATTTTCAAGTGTCTCTTTGTTATAATACCCGCCATTTACCAATTTTGAAGTGATTTCTGGTCGTGTATTGTCAACCGTATAAGTAGCAGAAGCACTACCTGTATTTCCGGCGGCATCTGTTGCTGTTACGGTAACCGTATGTGTAGTTTCTGCTTCCTTATTGTATCCGACAATATTTGTTGTCGGCACGGGGCTGCTGTCATCAACTTTATATTCCGGTTCGTCCGGAAGTGCAGACGACTGGTAGTAACCACCATCCTTCGGCAGGCTAATCGACACGACTGGATTCTTATCATCAACCGTGTAGGTAATCGATTCTGTTGTGCTATTTCCTGCAGCATCCCTTGCTGTAACCTTTAGAGTGTGTGTTCCCTCTGTAACTTTAAGTGCATCTGCCACGACACTTATTACACCATTATTATCGGAAGCAGTAAAATATTCATTTAGTAGATTAGCAGATTGATAGTAACCGTTTGCTTTTAAGTTAAACGAAATGGTTGGTGCGCTGTTATCAACAGTATAATTAACTCTTTCAGTTGTTGAATTTCCTGCTTTGTCTGTTGCAGTAATGATCAACGTATGTTGTCCTTCAGTTAAAACAAATGGAGAAACTTCCACATTATCTATGTTGGCGTCTTCGACTGAATAAAAACCGGATAAATTCTCTAGATAGCTAGATTTGTAGAAGCCACCGCTGGCAATCTTTTGGGAATCAATCGTAATGACCGGATCTTTCGTATCGACATAGTACTCAACATTTTTTGTTGTTGAGTTCCCGGCAGCATCAGTCGCATTTACACTTGCCTGATAATGGCCATCGGTTGTTCCGAAACCATCAGCTTTAGTTGTAACAGGATTTTTGTCAAAAATAGAAAAGAAGTCTTCTATTCCATTTAATGAACTTGTATTGTAATACTTTCCATTTTCTAAGTGAATTGTTACAGTAGGTTCTGTGTCATCAATGGTGTAAGTGGCAGTAGCACTGTTATAGTTTTTTGCAAAGTCAAAAGCACTAACAGTTACTGAGTGTGTTCCTTCTGATAAATCAAGTGTTGAAGCTTTAATCGAACCTTCATCTAGATTATCATCTTCAACCTTGTAATAAGGGTTAAAAGCACTGAAAACACTCGATTTGTAGTAACCGCTATCTTCAAATTTGAATGAAATTGACGGGGCATCGTTATCAATAATATAGGTAAAATTTCTTTCCGTTTTGTTTCCAGCCCGGTCAATCGCGGTAATATGAACAGTATGCTGGCCAACGGTTAAGTCTAATTCATCAGCAGTAAGAGTTATCGTTGGTTCATTAACCGAATAATAATTTTTAGTTTTATCCTTTAATTTATCGGCATTATACACACCACCATTAACGATGTCTGCAGTAATGACTGGAGGTGTGTCGTCCACTGTATAGGTAATTTCAGAGGATGTACCAACATTCCCAGCTAAATCTTTAACGGAAACCGTTAATTTATGTGTTTCTTCAGCCTTACTCCAGCCGGTAAATGTGGCAGGTACTTGATAATCTTCATTAACAGTAAATTGTGGTTCATCTGGTAACTGACCAGATTGATAGAAACCGCCATTAACAGGATTAGTGATGGTAACGATTGGTGGTGTTGTATCATTTGGCAGAACTTTTACTATTAAGTTGTCACTTGTAGCATTTACAACTTCATTTCCTTTTCCATTTTCGTTATTTTTAATGGTCACATTGACTGGAACTGTGTACGTCCCTGGAACTGCGTTTTTTGCATTAATTTTACCATTAAGAGTATTAGAAAAGGTTTCACCGGAAAATGGAACAATAGTTGCAGATCCCGATTTGTCTGGGGTGGAACCAGAAATTTGATAATTGGTATATACCGTAATGGCCCCGGATGTATTGTTTTTATTTCCACCTGTGTAAGATAATTTTAGGTCGTAGTTCACACTCGAACCTTGAACAACCTCAATGACTCCTCCTGATTCCCCTTTAAATTCAGGTACTGCTTCTAATTCTGCGGCAATAGCTGAAAGCGTCGGAATCATTCCGGATACAAGTAAAACCAACAGAGTAACAAACGTTTTCTGTAATTTTTTAAACATACCTTTCTTCCTCCTAGATAAAGAAAATAAACACTAAGAGGGCCGGTTACACTACTAGCTCCATATAACCAAAGTGTCCAAAATAAGGTTATATTTCAACGCTTCCCTAAAATAATATGAATTTTGCCAATCCCCCCTAATTACTAGTAAATTTTTAATAGAAAAATACAAAAAAATAGGGCAAAAGATATACCTATATAGCTACATGTTATCCTGCCGGGAAATAATTAGATAGTGTTTTTGTTCGACAAAAAATAACAAAAACACAATATATCGAACAGGTATAAAGCTAGATTAATAGAAATAAAAAACCAAGCCACAACTCTGAGTCGTGGCTTGGTTTTTTAACCTAAATCAATGCGTCTTATTAGGCAATTTTTTAGCAGGCGTATCACTGCCCTGATTCTGTCTGTTTTTTAAATCCTTTGCCTGATTTTCATGTAGCTTTTCAACAAACTCATGGGTGCTGCCTTCAAGATTTTTATCCATTATTCGAACCTCCTATTTAAATTGAACAATGGTTAATGTAACCAACCACACCCCAAAACATGCAGACACAAAAAAATCCCCTCGTCAAAAGGGGATTTTTCAAATATCTTAGATAACGCCCTGCACAATCATCGCGTCAGCGACTTTAGTGAATCCGGCAATATTGGCGCCAACCACCAAGTTGCCAGGGAAGCCGTACTCTTCGGATGCCTTGACAGCATTTTGGTAAATGTTAATCATGATTTGATGCAGTTTAGCATCGACTTCTTCAAACGTCCAAGATAAACGCTGGCTGTTTTGTGCCATTTCTAGTGCGGATACTGCTACACCGCCGGCATTGGCTGCTTTACCAGGGCCAAACAGAACATCGTTGTTTAAAAATACATCGACTGCTTCAAGAGTGGATGGCATGTTAGCGCCCTCGGCAACAGCTTTCACGCCGTTTGCCACCAGCATTCTTGCAGACTCTTCATTGATTTCATTTTGTGTTGCACAAGGAAGAGCGATATCGCATGGAATCGACCAGATGCCGGAGCAGCCTTCATAGTACTGCGCTTCCGGATGGTACTTCACATACTCGCTGATGCGCTTGCGGTCCACTTCCTTAATTTGTTTCACAGTCTCGACATTAATGCCGTTTTCATCATAGATATAGCCGCATGAATCGCTGCAGGCCACAACTTTAGCGCCAAGCTGGGTAGCTTTTTCGATCGCATAGATGGAAACATTGCCGGATCCAGAGACAACGACGGTGCTGCCGGCGATGCTTAGGCCTTGATCTTTCAGCATTTCCTGTACGAAATAAACGGTACCGTAGCCGGTCGCTTCGGTTCTTGTTAAGCTTCCGCCGTAGCCGAGGCCTTTTCCGGTTAAAACGCCAGCCTCATTGCCGCCGCGGATTTTTTTATAATAGCCGAAAAGATAGCCGATTTCTCTTCCGCCGACACCGATATCCCCGGCAGGTACGTCGACGTCTGGGCCGATGTGGCGATAAAGCTCTGCCATAAAGCTTTGACAGAAGCGCATGATTTCGCGGTCTGATTTACCCTTAGGGTCGAAGTCGGAGCCGCCTTTGCCGCCGCCGATGGGCTGGCCTGTTAATGAGTTTTTGAAAATTTGCTCAAAGCCCAAGAATTTAATGATGCTGGCGTTAACTGATGGATGAAAGCGCAGACCGCCTTTGTATGGCCCGATTGCGCTGTTATACTGGACACGGAAGCCACGGTTCACGTGCACCTTGCCTGAATCATCCACCCATGGAACACGGAAAGTAATAACCCTCTCAGGTTCAACGATTCTTTCGAGAATTCCCTCCTGCATATATTTTGGGTGTTTCGCAAATACAGGCACAAGCGAATCGAAAATTTCCTTAACGGCCTGATGAAATTCACTCTCGAATGGATTGCGGCTTTTCACCGTTTCAAAAACTTCACTTACATAATCCCTTGCTGCCTGTGATCCTGACTGTTTTACATGCTCAATAGTTTGCATGAAATCACCCCTTTTTAAAAATAATAAATTTGTCCTAAATACTGAATATTTTATTTTTTCGCGTCAATTAATTTTATTATGTAAAATCAATCTAATCAATATTAATAATAGATATAATTAATACAGGAATGAGATTGATTGGAAGGGGCATGAAAAAAATGGAGCTCAGGCAGATCAAATATTTTATAGAAGTGGCTAAACGGGAGCATGTGACAGAGGCGGCGTATCGGCTCCACGTTGCGCAATCTGCAGTCAGCAGGCAGATTTCCAACCTGGAGGAGGAGCTTGGGGTCAGCTTATTTATCCGTGAAGGGCGAAATGTCAAACTGACGCCGATTGGTGAAATGTTTTTAAAGCATATGGAACAGGCGGTCAAGTTAATTGACGATGCCACAAGTGAGGTAGAGGAATTCCTTGATCCTGAGAAAGGGACAATCCGTATTGGGTTTCCCAGCAGTCTAGCGGGGTATACGCTGCCAACAACGATTTCAGCCTTTAGAGAGCGGTATCCTAATGTAAAGTTTCATTTAAATCAGGGATCCTATGCCTATTTAATTGAAGGGGTAATAAAGGGAGAGTTTAATATGGCGCTAATGGGCCCGGTGCCAAAGAAGGAAAAGAAAATTACTGGGAAAACGCTTTTTACCGAAAACATTGTAGCCTTACTGCCCGAGTCCCACCCACTAGCTAGTAAACGAGTATTGAAGTTAAGCGACTTGCGGGATGAACCCTTTATCGTGTTTCCTCAGGGCTTTATTTTGCGTAAGATCATTGTGGATGCCTGCGCGCAACTTGGCTTTGAGCCCATGGTGGCCTTCGAGGGCGAGGATATTGATGCCATTAAGGGGTTGGTTTCTGCCGGACTGGGCATTACGCTGATTCCTGAAATCACGCTTATCGACAGCCTTCCCCGCTCAACGGTTAAGATTGCTGTCACAGAGCCTAATGTCAGCCGCACGGTCGGCGTCATCATCCCGGCAGAACGCAGCCTTTTGCCTACTGAAAAACTGTTTTATGAGTTTTTGAGCGAGTTTTTTGGCATGCTGGACCGATTTCAAATTTAATTTAAAAAAAATGACGCTAATAGACAGTCGATGGATATTACCATAACCATCATACATATGTATTAAGGATGCCCTTGTTGGTTTTGAACTGTACATCTGCAAATGCCACATAAATAAGGAGGCTTTTGATGGTGTTATGGACAATTTTGACTGTTCTATTGGTAGTCTTCATTGGCGGGCCGCTTTGCTTCTTCCTGTGGCTGCGTAATTTGGCAAAAAAGCCGCAGCACTCGATTATCCGGGCCTATCCCTATTTCGGCTGGATCCGCTATGCGCTGGAAATGCTGGGTCCAAAGCTGAGGCAGTATTGGTTTGATGATGATAATGGTGCAAGGCCGTTTTCCCGTGCCGATTATTTAGGAATTGTTTTTTCGGCGAAATATCGGACTGACTTAATCAGCTTTGGCTCGAAGCGGGACTTTGAGCAGCCCGGCTACTATATTGCCAACGGCCTGTTTCCCCTTTTAAAGGAGGAATTAAGAGTCGACAACCAAGAAAAGGTAGAGGGGATGAAATACAAAATTGACCATGAAGGTTTATTTTTCCGCAAGGAGCACTTAGCGGAAGATCAGATTCCACGCTGGCTTTTTCATGAGGAGGAGGCTGTTGTGGTTGGCGGTGAGCGGAGGGAGCCATGGAAGCTCTACGGCCCATTTGGGGCATCGGCCACCTCCTATGGTTCCGTTGGTGAGAACTATATTCTTTCTACTGGGTATGGCTGTCAAATGGCTGGAGGCTCCTGGTTAAATACAGGCGAAGGCGGGATTGCTCCGGAACACTTGTCCGGCGGGGCAGATGTTGTGGCACAGATTGGACCTGGCTTGTTTGGCTTTCGCGATCATGAGGGTAATTTTTCAATCGAGGTATTTAGAAAAATTGCTTTGGAGCCGGCGATTAAAGCCTTTGAACTGAAGTTTGGCCAAGGGGCAAAAATTCAGGGCGGCCACCTTGAGGGCGCGAAGGTGACGGCTAAAGTTGCAAGCATTCGCAAGGTGAAAGAGGGCGAGACGATTATTTCCCCAAACCGCTTTTCGTTTTTACGTAACGCCGAGGCAGCCTTGGAGTTTATTAAACGATTGCAGGATGAAGGCGGGAAACCGGTTGGCATAAAAATTGTTGTGGGGTATCAGTTGGTTTTGGAAGAGTTTTTTGGAGCGATGAAGAGGCTTCAGATTTATCCTGATTTTATTACGGTGGACGGCAGTGAGGGCGGATCGGGCGCAACGTACAAAGCGATGGCGGATACAATGGGGCTGCCGCTTTACCCGGCGCTGCTTGCTGTGGTTGACAAGGCCCATGAATACGGCATCCGCGATCGGTTTAAGATATTTGCCTCCGGAAAACTGATTGCGGCTGATAAAATAGCAATTGCCCTCGCGATCGGCGCCGATGCGGTGAACTCGGCACGCGGCTTTATGATGGCGAACGGCTGCATTATGGCACTGCAATGCCATACCGGCAAATGCCCCGCCGGCGTCACCACGACCGACCCTAAGCAGCAGGAGGCGCTCGTGCCTGAGGAGAAGAAATGGCGGGTCATGAACTATATTATCAGCATCCGGCAGGGGCTGTTTGCCCTCGCGGCGGCGTGCGGCCTAGACTCCCCTAGAAAATTTACCCGTGAGCATATTGTTTTTATGGGTGCGGATGGCCAAGTTAGGCGATTATCGGAGCTATTTCCCCTTCCAGAAGAAGGTCCCGCTGTCGTGGATAAATAACTTGCCAAATTATGGGATTGACATTATATTCATAGTGAAAACCTACTAAAAAGGTTGTGGGGCTATGGCGCTGCCAAACGATATCGTCCATGAGAATGGGAGTTTAAATGCCAGTTTGATAGTAAAAAAGGAACGCCTTTATCAGGGCATGAACGGCAGGTTCGTTGAGCGGTTTTATTTGTCTCCTAAGGAAAGCTACATTTTTAAACCGCTGACGAATAACGCCCAGATGGGTAAAGAGACCTGGATTCATGAGCATGTACTCAGCCGGTTCCCAGCCATTTATCCAAAAATTTTGGCTTACTCCAAGCATGATAACCCTGTTTTAAGCTGGATGATTCTCGAGGACCTCGGCCCGCTTTCGCATGAGTTTACGGAGGAAACGGTCCTTGATGTGGCCAAGTGGATGGCCTGGTGGCACTCCCTTCCGTTGAAGTCGTTTGCGGATGTTCCGTTGACCGGGTTGAAGCCTCGGATTGAGGCGGTGGCGGAGGAGGTCTGCGAGAATAAGGATGCCCTCCTTGGGATGCTTCCGCGATTGGGGCTCACTGGAAAACAGGCTCTGCATGTGTTTAAACAGCTTGATAGTTTCCTATTTTCAAAGCTTCAGGTATTATCACACGGGGATTTGCATTTGGGGAATTACGCTGTCGTGAAGGGGAAATTGATCATTCTGGACTGGGAGCACGCCCATTTGAATACGCCCTTCTGGGATTTATATCATTTGCTGGATATGTCACATCCGATTTTCCCCAAAAAGGTAACTAAGGGGTTTCGGGAGCAGGTTCTGGAGTTATATCTTGATGCTGTCGGGCTGGAACTGGAAGGTGCCGCGTTTATTCGGGAATACTATTTATTTTCTGCCGTGTATTCAATGTGGATGATTCTGTTGATTCAAAAAGATTTGTTGGCTGACGCTGGCAAGTGGTCGAAGGAGCAGCTGAAGAGGCAATTGCAGGAGACGGTTTCGAGTTTAAGGCAGTGCGCGGAGGCGCTTGCTAATTTATAGATAAAAAAGCTAACCTAAGGCGGTTAGCTTTTTTCTTTTTTAAGCCTTTTTTTCAAAAAGCTTAATGACTTCAATGATGGTTTCAGTTGCTTTCACCATGTTTTGCACGGAAATGAATTCGTATTTGCCGTGGAAGTTTTCGCCGCCGGTAAAGATATTTGGCGTCGGCAGACCCATGAATGATAGCTGGGAACCGTCTGTACCGCCGCGAATTGGCTTAATAAGCGGCTTGATGTCCAAGCTCTCCATCGCTTCCTGGGCAATATCGACGATTTGCTTGACCGGTTCGATTTTTTCGCGCATGTTATAGTATTGGTCTTTCATCTCAAGCTGGACGGTGTTACTGCCGTATTTTTCGTTTAGCTGCTGGACAATGCTTTCCATCGTCGCTTTTCTTTTATTAAAAATTTCTCTGTCATGGTCGCGGATGATGTAGTTGAGCTTGGTTTGCTCGACATCGCCGTTAAAGGACAGCAAGTGGAAGAAGCCTTCGTACCCTTCTGTGTACTCCGGTGCTTCCTGCGTCGGCAGCTGGCTATGTAATTCCATCGCGATTTTCATCGAGTTGACCATTTTGTCTTTAGCGGAACCAGGATGAATATTGTTACCTTTTATCGTGATTTTTGCACCCGCGGCATTGAAGCTTTCGTACTCAAGCTCGCCTAGCGGACCGCCGTCAACAGTGTAAGCATACTTCGCGTTAAAGGCCGCAACGTCAAACTTATGTGGCCCCCTGCCGATTTCCTCATCAGGCGTAAACGCAACGCGGACCTTACCGTGCTTAATATCTGGGTTTTGAATTAGATGCGCCATCGCTGTCATGATTTCGGTGACGCCGGCTTTGTTGTCGGCCCCAAGCAGCGTGGTGCCGTCGGTTGTGATGAGTGTATGGCCTTTATAGTCTTTTAGGCTCGGGAAGTCGTTTGGTGACATAATGACGTTCAGGGCCTCGTTTAGGACGATTTCCCCGCCTTGATAGCTTTCAAGAATTTGCGGATTAACGTTTTTGCTTGTAAAATCAGTCGCTGTGTCAACGTGGGCAAGGAAGCCGATGGTTGGCACTTCTTTATCGGTATTGGACGGCAGCGTCGCCATAACATAACCGTTCTCGTCGATGGTCACCTCTTGCATGCCGATTTGGTTGAGCTCTTCAACCAGCATGCGCAGCAGCGTCCACTGCCCTTCCGTTGATGGACAAGTCTCACTGCTTTCGTTGGATTGCGTATCCACTTTCACATAGGAAGTAAATCGTTGAATCAATTCCTCTTTCAATTTAGCACACTCCCTTTTTATATATTTTCATGATTATCATATCACTTTATGAGAGCGGATACACGTATTTGAAGGGGGTGGCTGCTGGTCGGTTTTGGTTTACTGTCGTATAGGGCTCTGTTACTGTCGGATGAGCCTCCGTAACTGTTGTATAACCGGACATTACTGTCGCGGCCGGATTTTACTGTCGGATGAGACCTGTTTACTGTCGTATAGGTACTAATTACTGTCGGATAAATCCCAGTAACTGTCGTATAGCCGAACTATACTGTCGTCCCTATCTATGTCTGTTTGGAATATAGATTCCCCCTGTGTTTTGATGAAAACAGCTGCTACTCAGATCCATAAAATATGACCTATTTCGAAATGTACCCTCGCTTTGCAAATTCATACTTTGAAAATCCGTTTCGCGACCTGGATATCCACCCCCAAAAACTCCCGGCACTCCCGATTCGTAATGGTCCTTTTCACCACCAAAAACCACTCCAATAATGTCCTTTCATGGGCCAAATGGTCTGTTGCACCGCAAAAAGGGCAAATCCATGTGCGAGGTGCCTTCACCATTCCGAATTTGTAGCACACAACGCAACGCACTCCATTTTTAAAATCACCCCGCGAGATTTTGTAGGACTCTGAAATCGGTTTTGGAATAAAAGGCTGGTGGCTCTTGAGGAGCTCTAAAGAAAGCCAATGGAAGGTTTCTGGGTCCAACTTAAAGTCTGGCTGCGGGATATTTCGAATGAATGAGGGTATCAAGTTGGGGAATAAAAGCCGCGTTTTCGCTGGGGGAACTGCAACAATCTGCTTCGGATAGGCTAGAACAACGGAACCGTAAATAGGAATGCGGATATTGTGCTTCCGTAACCAATCAC
The DNA here is from genome assembly GCF_018343545.2 of Neobacillus citreus. GTDB lineage: Bacteria > Bacillota > Bacilli > Bacillales > Cytobacillaceae > Neobacillus > Neobacillus citreus. Next base: position 32,040 of record NZ_JAGYPE020000063.1, read on the forward strand.
TCAATAATTCGTAATTGCGTTCCAATTGGACTACTGGACTTTCGAAGCCGTCCTTGTGTCCATCATCACGGGTTCGGATTAATTGTGGTGGATTATCCTTAAATTCGAGGACCCCAGCGATGTTTTTGACCTCAAGAATATTGCCAAACCAGGGAGTCAGTCCAAAGGAGTCGATTTGAAACTTTCCATCTGAGGAAGGCCGTAAATCATGATAAACGTATTGTGCAAAGGAAAATGAAGTTTTTCGAAAAATCTCTGCCACCCGTTCCTCCCCAGCAATTCCGGCCTCAACGGAAACCTGCTTTCCGGATAATACAGGAATCATTGGGTGATTAGGTGCCAGCCTGCTTTGAGCGGAAATCAAACCTTCTAACGTTAATGATCGATCTCTGTCTTTCATGAGCACCTCCATTAAAATTTTGTCGTACATTCGCATCGTACCACACACCAAATCCCCATACTATCGCCATCAATATAAGTTCATTTTTTTGTAAAAAATATAGGATTGACCACTGTTGACCAAAATGGTCAATAGGAATAAAATGTAATTGGCCAATACGGTCAACGTCTAAAATTAAAGGAGTGGGAGCACCTAAATGTTTTCGAAATTCCTCAACCTAGATAAAGAAAAACAAGACCGAATTATAAATGCAGCCATCAAAGAATTTGCCCAGAAAGGCTATGATAAGGCATCGACTAATGAAATTGTAAAGGAAGCGGGAATTTCGAAGGGGCTTTTGTTTCATTATTTTCA
>NZ_JAGYPE020000064.1 GCF_018343545.2 Neobacillus citreus
CGCCAGCGTTCGTCCTGAGCCAGGATCAAACTCTCCAATAAAGTTGAGTTGATTAGCTCAAAAATGTTACGTTGGCTTCGTTTCAAATGAAACGAATATTATTGTTTGTTGACGTTTTTGTTTGTTTAGTTTTCAAAGAACTATTATTCTAAAGTGGAGCGGGTGATGGGAATCGAACCCACAACAACAGCTTGGAAGGCTGTGGTTTTACCACTAAACTACACCCGCATATAAAATTATGATGGTCGGGAAAACAGGATTCGAACCTGCGACCCCTTGGTCCCAAACCAAGTGCTCTACCAAGCTGAGCTATTTCCCGATATTGGAATTAAACTTTAGAACGCGCCCGACAGGAGTCGAACCCATAACCTTCTGATCCGTAGTCAGACGCTCTATCCAATTGAGCTACGGGCGCTCTTTTTAATCAACTTTTATATCTTATCACATTCGATTTATTATGTCAATATATTTTTTTGGTGCGGCCGAGAGGACTTGAACCTCCACGGTGTTGCCACCACTAGGCCCTCAACCTAGCGCGTCTGCCATTCCGCCACGACCGCATTTTAAATTAGTGACAAAGAAAATCATAACATGTTTCCCGAGGTTTTTCAACAGGAAATTATTGGTGCGGGTGAAGGGAGTCGAACCCCCACGCCTTGCGGCGCCAGATCCTAAGTCTGGTGCGTCTGCCAATTCCGCCACACCCGCAAAAAAATGGCTGGGCTAGCAGGATTCGAACCTACGAGTGACGGAGTCAAAGTCCGTTGCCTTACCGCTTGGCTATAGCCCAATATATTTATTTTTCAAGAGAGAAAGAAACAGGAAATGAATTTGTTTCATTCCCCATTCCTGATGACCCCTACGGGATTCGAACCCGTGTTACCGCCGTGAAAGGGCGGTGTCTTAACCGCTTGACCAAGGGGCCGATATTTTAACCTGGCGGAGAAGGAGGGATTTGAACCCTCGCGCCGCTTACGCGACCTACACCCTTAGCAGGGGCGCCTCTTCAGCCACTTGAGTACTTCCCCAATATGGCTCCGCAGGCAGGATTCGAACCTGCGACCGATCGGTTAACAGCCGATAGCTCTACCACTGAGCTACTGCGGAATAATAGCAAATATGAAGCTAGTCCAATAAGGCGTTGCCCTATCGACTCTTTAAATTATAATGACGTCTTTATCTAAAGTCAATACGAATTTTCATAGAAATAAATGGTTCTTCAAACTTTCATTCCAAAAGATATTCTTTGACCTTTTCTAATTTCCCTTTGCAATTTCCACAAACATAGCGACTTGTATCAATGCTTCTTCTGCGCTGATATGGAAGGCTGCACTTTGTGCATTTATATAAAAGTATTTTTTTAGCTTTACGTTTTCTTTTTGGGACATCCGGAAGCTGATTGCAAAACCTTGGTGCTCCCACCTTTTTTAAGAGTGTTTTAAAATCTAAATCACGATGCTTGTATCCCTTGCCTTCAAGGTGAAGATGATAGTGAACTAGTTCGTGTTTGATGATCCCAATTAATTCTTGTTCGCCAAGCTGATCCAAATACTTTTTATTAATTTCGATATTATGTGTCCCCAAAAGATATCTGCCGCCAGTTGATCTGAGCCGAGAATTAAAGGATGCCTTATGTTTGAATGGCTTCCCAAAGTACTCCATCGAGATTTTTTCCACCATCAACTGAAGCTCCGAATCCTCCATTTAAGGTTCCCTCACTTTCTTTGCGAACGTGACAACCTATTATAGCATATATTGTATATACCCTTGTGGAGAAACTTTTCGGGAGGTTTAATTTATGCCTACTTGGTTTCAAAACCAAATGAAAAGAGCATTTTATGAAAAAAATCGATATCAAATTAAGATGTTAAATCAATGCTGGTTTTTTTACAGAAAAAAACACTGCTAAGCAAGCAGTGTTTTCATTTATTTTGCTGGAGGAAGCATCGTTAGTGCTACCCGGCCTTTTTTCATATCAACCGAATCTACCCAGACGGTTACTACATCCCCTACTGAGACAATATCGAGCGGATGTTTGACAAATCGAGTACTTAGTTTTGAGATATGAACAAGCCCGTCCTGTTTAACACCAATGTCTACAAAGGCTCCAAAATCAACAACATTTCTGACTGTACCTTGGAGCTCCATTCCGGATTTTAGATCTTCCAGTTTTAAAACATCTTTTTTCAAAAGCGGACGGGGCAGGTCGTCACGCGGATCACGTTCCGGTCTTACAAGTGCGTCAACAATATCCTTCAATGTTAACTCACCAATGGATAACTCTTCAGAAACAGACTTCAAATCAAGTCCGTTCAAGGCAGATATCAACTCTTCAGATCCTAGGTGAGCAGTTGTAAAGCCGAGGTTTTTAAGGAGTTTTTCTACCTCTTTGTAATTTTCCGGGTGAATTCCAGTCCGGTCCAGCGGCTGTTTTCCATCTAATACCCGCAGGAAGCCCACCGCTTGTTCATAGGTCTTTGCACCAAGGCGCGGAACCTTCTTTAATTGCGAGCGGCTGGTGAATTTCCCTTCCTCATCGCGCATTTTCACAATATTATTGGCTGCTGTTTTATTAAGGCCGGCAACATACTGCAGCAAGGAAGATGAGGCAGTATTCACATTCACGCCGACCTGGTTAACTGCCGTTTCCACGACGAAATGGAGTGATTCGGACAAAAGTTTCTGAGATACATCATGCTGGTATTGGCCGACGCCTACTGATTTCGGATCTATCTTAACCAATTCCGCAAGCGGGTCCTGCAGACGGCGGGCAATTGACACGGCACTCCGTTCTTCAACTTGGAAGTTAGGGAATTCCTCTCTTGCTAGATCGGAAGCAGAATACACACTTGCCCCGGCCTCATTCACAATTAGATAAAAGATTTCTCCCTTAACTTCTTTTAAAATATCAGCTACGAATTGCTCTGTCTCTCTTGAGGCTGTCCCGTTTCCGACAGCAACCATCTCAACCTTATAGTCCCGCAATATTTTGATAAACTTGTCTTTTGCTTCCTCGAGCTTTGCTTTCGGTGGGTGCGGGTAAATGACATCAATCTTTAGGACTTTCCCGGTTTCATCCACAACCGCCAGCTTACAGCCTGTCCGATAGGCCGGGTCGACACCTAAGACGATTTTTCCCTTTAACGGCGGCTGGAGGAGAAGGTTTCTCAAATTCTCTGAGAATATATGAATGGCCTGTTCCTCTGCTTTTACAGTCAATTCACTGCGGATTTCTCGCTCAATAGATGGCTGGATTAATCTTTTGTAGCCGTCTTCGATTGCTTCCAATACAAATGGGGCTGTTGGCGAGTACTCCTTTTTAACCCACTTTTTGGACAAATACGAAATGATGATATCTGAGTTCATTTTGATAGATACTCTTAGAATGTCTTCTTTTTCACCGCGGTTTAGGGCAAGGATACGGTGCGGAACGATTTTATTTACCGGTTCCTCGTATTCATAGTACATTTCGTAAACGTTTTTCTCGTCCTTTTCCGTTTCCTTTACAACAGAGACAACTGTACCGGATTTGAAGGTTTCCCGACGAATCCACTTGCGGCCTTCCGCATCGTCTGACACCATTTCCGCAATGATATCCTTTGCACCAGCTAGCGCATCTTCTATTGTAAGAACCTCTTTTTCTTCCGATAAAAATTCTTTCGCCTTTTCTTCAACACTTTCTTTTGGGAGTGTCAGTAACCATTCGGCCAGCGGCTCAAGGCCTTTTTCTTTAGCTATAGTAGCCTTGGTTCGTCTTTTTTGTTTATAGGGACGGTATAAATCTTCTACCTCTTGGAGCTTTTCAGCTTTTACGATGCTTTGCTGGAGCTCTTCGGTCAGCTTTCCTTGTTCCGCAATGATCCGGAGAACTTCTTCTTTTCTTTGTTCGAGGTTTTGTATGTATTGCCAGCGTTCTAGAATGTTACGGATTTGCACCTCATCGAGGGCACCGGTCATTTCTTTCCGATAGCGAGCGATAAATGGGACGGTATTTCCTTCATTAAGTAAGGAAATGACATTTTTTACTTGCTTATGATTGATTGCCAATTCAGCAGCAATTTTGCCTAGTAACTGTTCGTCTTTTACTATTGTTTCGGTCACAACTTTACCTCCAATTTCCTTTTAACACTTATTGTATCAAATTAGCGCAGGGGTTTCATTATACGGTAAATCAGTACGCTCTTCCTTTCACTTACTTATGAAGGACATTTTCGTCCGGTTCTTCTTTTGTTTTGTCCTTCATCACGCTTTTGAAGGACATTTTCACTCCTGGTCACAACCCGTTTTGTCCTTCATCACCCCTATCAAGGACATTTCACTCCTAGTCACAACCCATTTTGTCCTTCATCACGCCTATCAAGGACATTTCACTCCTAGTCACAACCCATTTTGTCCTTCATCACGCTTATCAAGGACATTTTACTCCTAGTCACAACCCGTTTTGTCCTTCATCACGCCCATCAAGGACATTTCACCCCTAGTCACAACCCGTTTTGTCCTTCAACCGTCTTGCTCTACCTTCCAAGATCAAGTTTCCCTTAAAAAATAAAAGAGGCAAGCTTCCATGAGCTTGCCTTAGCAATATGAGGGCAGAATTATGTACGAAAAAACGCTCTTCTTTTCACAAAGAGCGTTTTAAGTTAAAATTCGATGAGACCAAGACTTACCTGCAAGGCTTCATCCACTTTTTCCATCATTTCGTCATCGAGATGGGTAATTTTATCGGTTAACCGCTGCTTATCAATTGTGCGAATTTGCTCTAACAGAATGACTGAGTCGCGTTCAAATCCGTAGCGCTTCGCATCAATTTCAACATGAGTAGGGAGCTTCGCTTTCTGAATTTGAGCTGTAATCGCTGCAACAATCACTGTGGGACTAAACCGATTCCCGATGTCGTTTTGGATGACTAGTACAGGGCGGACGCCGCCTTGTTCAGAACCAACAACTGGGGAAAGGTCCGCAAAATATACGTCACCACGCTTGACAATCAAGGGATTATCCTCCGCTTACAAGACGTTCAACAGTATGCTCTGCCTCATATTCTGCTTGAAATGCTTCTGACGCAATCCTAAGATTAATCTTTGCCATTTCCATGTATCCACGTCTCATGGATTCGCGAATTTGTCTCGTTTTTCGTTCGCGTAAATACATTTTTGTTGCTTGGTAGATAAACTCACTGCGGTTTACATTTTCCTGCTTTACGAAACCATCTAATTCAGTTAATAGATGCTGCGGTAATTTTACCAAGATTTCCGTAGTTGCGCTGGATTCAGACACCCAACATACACCTCCACCATCACTACACACCATTTTTTTATCTATACCATATTTTATAATAACACTAAACGCTCTTCATGCATAGACTAAATATGATTCCTACTGTATTATAAGCCAACTAAACAAGCTTTTATGCACAAATTACCGCAATATCATAAATATGTTTCCTATGCATGATTTACACCTATACCAGGTAATTTTTTATCTCGACAATTCTTTCACTTTTTTTATAAATGCGCGGTACCCGGCTCGCAATGATACACGGTATCTCGTAATTAATGGTGTCAAGCTTGGCGGCAATTTCATTAACGGAAATCAGCTGGTCACCTTCGCTTCCAATTAACGTGACGGTTGTTCCAACAGGAATCTCAAAAGGAAGACGGATCATGCATTGGTCCATACAAACCCTTCCGACAATTGGTGCGCGAAGTCCTGCAATTAGGACCTCCTGCCCCTGCAGCCTGCGAATCCATCCATCAGCATATCCGATTGGCAAAGTGCCAATCCATTCTTCCTGTTCACTTTCATATGTGGCCCCGTAGCTCACTTTGTTGCCTTTTGGCAGCTTCTTAATATGGACAAGCTTTGTCTTTAACGAAAAAGCCTCTTTTAGGGAAAAAGGAATTTCCTGTTCCATTTCCGGTGATGGGGTTAACCCGTACATTACAATTCCAAGCCTGACAGCATTGAAATAGGCTTTTGGAAACCGAATAGCCGCTGCACTGTTGCTGGCATGAATATACTTTGGCCGTTCAGCCAGTGTGCCTACAAGTGCTTCGAATTTGCCTAATTGCTCATTGAAATAGGCAGTTTCCAACTCATCAGCCGTTGCGAAATGCGTAAAAATCCCTTCAAACAAAAGTCGGCTATCAGTTGCAATGGTTTGTTCAACAGCTTTTAATTCCTCGACAGTGCGGACGCCGATCCGTCCCATTCCTGTATCCACTTTAACATGGACCTTTAGCTGATCATTTGTATTCAACTGCTGTTTTGCATCCTCGAGCCATTCCTTTTGAAAAACAGTTAGGGTGATATTATTTTGAACAGCCACCAAGGCGTCCCCTGGACGAGAAGCCCCTAAAACAAGTATAGGTGCCGTTATCCCTTTTTTTCGCAGTGCAATCGCTTCATCAATAAAGGCTACCGCCAGATACACCGCCCCTGCATTCAGTGCGGTTTCAGCCACTTGGATATCCCCGTGGCCATAGGCATTAGCTTTCACGACGGCAAAAATGTCCACCCCTTCAGGCAGTTGTTTTTTGACAGATGTGACATTCTCCGCAATACAATCCAAATCTACTTCTACCCATGTATCCCGATAAAAAGAATCTTGTTCTCCCATGATTCCACTTCCTAAAAACATTAATGTCAGTTTATTATAACATAAAAAAAAACAGGCCCCTAAGAGCCTGCCGGTGTAAATTATTGGTTCCAATCAGCGGCAGGTGCAACATCTCCGCGGCTTGAAACTTTATTTATTTTACTGCTTCCCCTTGGACGGATTTAGCGATCTCGACCATCTCTTTCTTCGTCAGGTTTTTGGAGGCAATCATATAATCGACTCCGCCCTGTGACCAGGAAATCGAATGATCAGTAACGGCCCCAATCGTAATGCCTAGGTCAACCAAGTCACCTTCTACATAAGTCGGAGTAGTCGAGGCAACCTTGGATTTCACCTTTTCCTGAACAAGGGTGAATGATTTTTTACCGTCGTAAGTAAGGACAACCCGTTTTCCATCCTCAATCTTGACAGATTTCTCCTCAATCAGTTTTGTGCCTTTAATTTCATAGGTTGGATATTTAACCGTAAAGGCTTTATCTCCTCCATCTGCCATCGCCGGCATATTTAGCTCTGCACGGGTCATGTTCTTCTTCATATCGAAGTCGTCCTTGTCAAAGCTGGCGTTGAATTTAACCTTTGTAAATTCTACTGTTACAAGAGCATTTCGATCAGGGTCCATCACTTTAACGACTGCTGGTGACAAATCCTTTTTATTCAGCTTAATTTCCTGGATTGGAAGCATACTATTATTTTGATAGCGGGTTTTTGTTTCAAACACGTAGTGTTCTTTCGTAGCGGAAAATTTGGCGTCTTTATCGGCCACAATGTCTTTAATTAATGATTCATAAAGATAAGCCTGGCTGCTGTTTTGCGGCCAATCGCTTTGGAAGCGGAAGCTCTTTTTCAGGGCAGGTGTTAACACAAATACGCCTTCATTATTTCTTAAAATCATTTGGCTTTGGTCTTTTTCCGCATTTTTTAGGTTAACACGATAAAAGTTTGGGTCCATATGCCAGATTTCCACGTCGTAAACCTGAGAATCCGACCCCATTTTGAGGGTCATTTTTGCTTCAGCTTTATAGCTTGATAAGTCCTTTTGCTTTCCATTTAAATCTTTTACCACATCATCCTGTGATTTAGAACCGCAGGCAGCGAGCATGAAGATTGCGATCAGCCCCGTGATGAGCAGCACTAACTTTTTCCTCATTCCTTCAACCCCTTCTTGTCTCATTTCAGTGTATTGAGAAGAGAAAGGCAGGGATCAGGCATGATAACCAAAATGACCAAGCTGACCTTGTCTCTCCTTTTTCCCTATGAATATATGAGACAACCTTGGGGAATATGCTAACAGGCCTGACAAGCTTTTTTTAAATTAGTGATCCTCTTCAATCACAACCTGGGCGACAGCGTAATCCCTACTATGGGAAATGGACAAATGGGCACATACTTCCGGCTTTTTAATGACCGGTTTGCCCAACTCATCCGAACTAATTTCGATGTCCAAAAAGGAAAGCTCTTTACCAATCCCCGTTCCAATCGCTTTTGAGAAAGCTTCTTTTGCTGCAAATCTTCCAGCTAAAAATTCGACCTTTCGACGCTCTGCCAATTCTGAGAATCTTTGTTTTTCGCTGGCCGTCAAAACCCGGTCAATAAATTTGGGCTGCCGGCTGATGATTTCGTGAACTCTGGAAAGTTCAATAATATCAATACCAATTCCTTTAATCATCGCTAATCTTCCTTCTATTTCATTTCCTGTCAGCATAATAGTGTACAAGATAAAATAATAGTCTATGATGGTAGTAAGAGGTGGAAAATAATGTTTACTCGAACAGAAAGTCTTCGCGAGTTTCTTCGCTATTACCCGGTGGTTTCTATTATTGTGGCCATTCATCTCATTCTTTTTATCTGCACCATTTTACCAATATTCCCTAATTCCTGGTTTATTGAAACCCTCTCCGGGGTCAATCTTTACATTATGGAGGGCGAGTATTGGCGGCTGATTACACCGATCTTTATGCACAGCGGTTTCTCCCATATGCTTTTTAATAGTTTTGCCCTTGTATTATTTGGACCAGGGCTAGAGCGGATGCTCGGCGGCGGACGATTTTTGATTGTATATCTGGTTTCCGGATTGATCGCCAACGTTGCCACCTTAATGCTTGAGGCGCTCACCTATACACATGTCGGATCAAGCGGGGCGATATTCGGGCTGTTCGGCTACTATTTGGCGCTAATTCTTTTTAAAAAAAATACACTTTCCAAAGCGAATTCCCAAATAATCATCACACTTACGGTTATCAGCTTAGTAATGACATTTCTTGAACCTAACGTGAATATTACCGCCCATCTTTTTGGGCTGCTGGGCGGGCTTTTGCTTGGGGCAGTTTCACGACAAAGCCCTGAATAGAGGGAGGCTTCAACCGCTCGCCCCCTCCCTGTTTTTCTGTTCCTTAGAGTACCAGCCAAAAATCTTCTCTACCTCACTTTTTTCCATGTCGACAACTGTCCCGCCGGCACCGCCTAGTCCCGATTTTACATAGGCCTCAATTGTCCCCAATTGTTTATTTCGTTGAAAATAACTTTCCCTTATTTCCAAGCTTTGAATCTTGTTTTTCTTCATAAAGACAGTGGTGCGGTTGGTGGTCTGAAATCTAAGGGTCAGCTGCTGACCATCCAAACTCCAGCCTGCGGTTTTATATTTCAGTATCGCCCAAAATGTAAATATTCCAATTAGGATCAGCGAAAAGAGACCCCATATTTTGAAAAAAAAGATGGCTGCCACTGCGATTGGAACTGGAATGAACCAGCTCCGGAAAATATAACGCCTTATTGCCCGCTTCGGGACCGGCGTGAAGGACGCCGTGAAATGATACTCCGGCAGGTAATGGCCAATTATTGCAGACAATTCCCTTACCTTCATGATTGGCAGCAGGATTACATTTGCGCCATCCTTGTTCTCAATGGATCCCCCGGCACTTTCCACATACACCGTTCCATAACCAAGCAATTGCCTGATTGGATTCTCACTGATTCTTATGGCTTGAATCCGGTTTAAAGGAATGGTAATTTGTTTTTTCTCAAGAAGCCCCTGTGAAATAACGAAGTCCTTTTCTGTTTGTACTACCGTGAAATTCGCATATTTTAGCATCGTCAACACTAAGGCAATCAGCCATGCCAGGAAAAAGCCAGCAAAGACAAGGATGGCAATAAGGATAAGATTGTGAACCGCCCAGTCTTCCAACCCGCCAAAGACCTTTTTAAAAGGGATGAAATCGTCAAACTGGGAAAGCAGTGCGAATAAAGCAGATATCACCACCCCGATGCCTCCTGATGTTAACGATAAGAGCAATAATTCCGGTGTGGTTATTTTAAAAATCGGCTTGGCCACTTTGTGGCTTGCTATTTCTGAATCACCCGTTTTAGCTGCTGCAACATACTCTTGAATGAGTTTTGCCTCTTCCTTGGTAATGGCCGAAAGAACGGCCTCTGCTTCCTCGTCTCCACTTGAGCCGGCTGTTTCAATCTGTACCTTCACAAGCCCAAACAGCTGCTGCAAAATGCCTTCTGTCAAATCGATGCTTTGGATTCGTTCAAAGGGGATATATCGTTTTTTGCGAATGAAAATCCCGTATTCAACTCGAAGCTCATTATTTTCAAACCGATAAGTATATTTTAACCAAGAAATCAGGCCGGAGATAAAAGTGAAAATAACAACAACAAAGGCTATACCAAATGTAATGAAAAGAGATTCCTTGCCTTCTCGCCCTCCCGATAAAAATATCGCAGCTAAGGGGATGAAAAGGTTTTTTAATCTTTTTCCGGTATTAATGACGCTGGCGATGGGGTGAAGCCGTTTGGGTTCAGACATCATCTTCAGCCACCCTCGCCAATTTTGAAATATAGAATCGTAATTCTTCCGCTTCGCTCTCCTTCAGGGCAGGGATTTCATGAGCGGTGGCCGCCGTATGGACGATGACCGATGCCAGCTTATATTTTCTTAAAATTGGGCCCTGTACGGTATCGACATGCTGAACACGGACCATCGGCACGAGCGTACGACTAATAATAAAAATCCCTTCCAATAGTTCAATTTCTTCTTCACGGACCTCGTACCGCCAGCGTTTCCATCTGATTGATGGGAATAAGAAAATATGTAAATAGGTTAATATGATGGCGAGCGCTATAAGGATAACCGATACCCAAATGGGTCCGTTAAATATATGTATTATTATGATGGCTGTGACAGCTATAGCCCACTCTATCGCCGCTTTTATAACACCAGAAATGCGCCAAACTTTCAGGGCACTTTCTGAGATGCGTTTTTGCGGTTCAGTCTGCATTCTATTTCCCCCTCCCTTTTAAATGAGAAAATGGCAAACTTTCACATATAAGTATACATAGAAAGGTATGGAAGCTCTACTATTCCATCAGAAAACTTGACTGATCCAGCATTTTGATTCCGCTCTTACCTTGCAAGTCCCGAGAAAGTTGAAAGAGTGCAGCATCCTTTTGCTTCGCTTCGATCATGCAATGAATCTCAGGAACCGTCCCCTTGATTTGAGCAAGAAACCGAAGGAACATCTCAACATCCACATAATCCGCATGAGCACGAAAGTCACGTTCTGACCGCGGGCTAGAAATATGCATTTTTATCGGCAGGGGAGAATCCTTCCAGGTCTCCACCACTCGCCCCCAATCCTCCTGCCAATTTTTGTCCTCATGATTGGCCAGATGATGATGATAATCAAACACCATGGGAATGCCCAGTTTTTCACAAAGATATAAGGTCTCTTTAACGGTAAATGTCGTATCATCATTTTCCAGCATAATCATTCTTTGGATGGAGGGGGAAATATAGGCCCAATTATGAATAAATAATTCGAGAGCCTTTTCCTTATCATCATAGCCGCCTCCGACATGAAGGACACAGCGGTGTTCCGTGTCTACCCCCATACCCTTCAGCAGGGCTTTATGCATAACAAGTGTTCTCAATGAGTTTTTTAAAATCTCTTTATTCGGTGAATTAAGAACAACAAAATGATCAGGATGGAAATCAATTCTTGCTGGGTGCTTCTTGATGTAGTCTGCCAGCTCTTTTAGGGGCTCTATTAATGGCTTCATGTAATTCCAGTCGAGCAATTCCTCATGGTTGGCCAGTGGTACGAGCCGCGAGCTTAACCGAAAGAAGTGAATTTGATTGGCTTCATTATGCTTTAGGAGACGGAGGCAATTATGTAAATTTGATTCAGAAATTCTTTCCAGTTTACGAATAGCTGCATCCCTGTCTTTAATTTTGCTGAATTGCGCAAATGTCATTGTTTGCGATGGGGATGCATTTTGAAGTTCCACACTCATGGCGACATATCCGAGACGTATAATCATGTTAAAACCTCCAAAAGGTATTTAACATTTAGTCTTCCCTTTTTGCACATATAAAAAAGCACGGACACAGCCAGCATCCATGCTTTAATACATCATCTTAATATGTTTTTGATTTCGGTTTGCCGCCGCCGGCTTTTCTTTCACCGCGAGGTTTTACCGGTGCTTTTTTTCTGCGGTCAGAATTATAGTTCCGTGAATCGTCTCTTCTGCGGCGATCCCCGCCACGGTCTCCACCACGGTCATGAGGTCTTCTTTCCTTTTTCGACTGAAGCGGCGCCTCTTCAGTCAATTTAACCGGTGTTGTATCAGGCTCTTTTGTCAGCATCTTCAACACTGCTGCAACAACCGTTGAAGCATCATTGGCTTCCAGTAATTCTTCGGCTGCATTCTTATAATAATGAAGATTGTTGGATTCAATCGTCTGTAGGATTTTATCAACAACTGCCCGCTGTTGGCCTTCCAATGCCTCATCAAGGGTTGGCGGCTTCATACGTTCCATTTTGCGCTTCGTTGTTTTTTCCACCACAAATAAATATGGCTTTTCACGTGGTGTAATAAACGTCATGGCTACACCCGTTTTACCGGCACGGCCAGTACGTCCGATGCGGTGTACATAGCTTTCCGGATCCTGCGGGATATCGAAGTTATAAACATGGGTAACGCCGGAAATATCAAGTCCACGTGCCGCTACGTCAGTTGCAACGAGAACATCGATATTACCTTCTTTAAACTTACGTAACACAGAAAGGCGTTTGGCCTGGCTTAAATCACCATGGATGCCTTCTGCAGTGTAGCCGCGAAGGTTCAAGGCTTCGGATAACTCATCGACACGGCGCTTCGTACGTCCAAACACAATCGCTAATTCCGGTGATTGGATATCAAGAAGTCTGGTTAAAACATCAAACTTGTTTTTTTCCTGCACTTCAACATAGTATTGTTCAATCAACGGAACCGTCATTTCCTTCGTTTTCACACGGACAATCTGCGGGTCCTTCATGAACTTTTCAGCAATTCGTTGGATTGGCCCTGGCATGGTTGCTGAAAAAAGCAATGTTTGGCGCCCTTCTTCCGGAACTCCTGCAAGGATAGATTCAATATCCTCGATAAATCCCATATTCAACATTTCATCGGCTTCATCCAGAATTACTGTCTGAATTTGGTCAAGACGCATGGTTTTTCTGTTAATATGGTCAAGAATCCTGCCTGGTGTACCGACAATGATATGCGGCGCTTTCTTTAATGAACGGATTTGCCGTCCAATATCCTGTCCGCCATAAATCGGCAGAACCCGGACTCTTTTACCCGCACCAATTTTATAAAGCTCTTCGGATACCTGGATAGCAAGTTCCCGAGTCGGAGCAATAATAATCCCTTGAATTGCTTCTTGTTTTGTATCAATTTTTTCAACTAACGGAATTCCAAAGGCTGCGGTTTTACCTGTTCCTGTCTGAGCCTGGCCTATTACGTCTTTATTTGCTAAGCTTAATGGAATCGTCTCAGACTGAATAGGAGTTGCTTCTTCAAATCCCATCTTTAGGACAGCTTTCAACGTAGCCTGGCTAATGCCTAAATCTTCAAACTTCGTCAATGTATTCATTCTCCTTCATCTATTTAACAATATTTTTAATATCTAAAGCTAAATCTATTCTCAAGAAACACATCAAGTAACATCTTTATTTTACCAAAAAAAAGACATTCCTCCCAAGGAGTATGCCCATTTTTCACCAATCTTTAGACACATTGCTATTAATGATAACATTATCAATAGTATTATGCAAATAAAGTTTGGATGGTTCATGCCTTATCATTTAGGAATTACCCAAAAAATCAAGCACCTGAGAAAATAGGACCGTACGCTCTCCACAGTGACAGATATGATGTTTTGATTCCTTTATATAAATAATCTTTTTTTCCTTTGCTCCGATGGTCCGATAAAGATATTCCGCACTTTTCGGCGGAACAATCCCGTCAGATTCTCCTTGGGCGATAAAGGTTGGCACATTTACCTGATTCAGCATCGGCCTGATATAGGTAACAAGCCGGCGGAATTCCAGTGTTGCTGCAAGCGGGGTCTCAGTTATTTTCCTTTTATAACGCAGGAACAGCTCATTATTCCGGATGCTGCCGGTAAATATATCCTTAATAAACATCTTTACATCAGCCGCTAGTTGTTTGGGATGAATATAGTAAGCAGCAGCACTAAGCAAAATGAGCTTGTCCACAGGATAATGTGCTGCAAGAAAGCTGGCAATCAAACCGCCCATGGAAAAACCAACGACATACACCTCATCACAAATTTCCAGAAGTTCCTTTAATTCTTCCTCGGCATGGCGGATCCATTCCTGGTAATGAACCCCTTTTAAACGGAGGGTTTCACCATGCCCCGGCAGCGTAGGAACACGAAAAACCCAATCTGTACGGTTCTTTAAATACTCCACCAAGGGCTCCACTTCATATGGGGCGCCCGTAAAGCCGTGAATGCACAAGCAGCCTATCATCCCTTTGTCACCTGCCCCATGGCCAAAAGCGCATTAACATCCGGTCTGCAAGAGACTCAAATAACCGCTCGGCCAATCCTTATTTTTGCAGTGCCTTGACAACTTCCTCCAATTTCATCCCTCTTGATGCTTTAACAAGCACGAGAGTCTGCCCATTTAGATATTTTTTTAACGACTGAATTAATTCCTCTTTATCAAGAAAGTCAAAAACTCTTTCATCACCCAATACGTTTCTTGCCTCCGCAGCGATATGGCTGCCAAGTTGTCCATAGGTGAACAGGAACTCAATTTTGTCAGCATTTAAACCTTCACCTATTTGCAAATGATACTGCTCCTCCTGCGGCCCAAGCTCGAGCATGTCGCCGAGAACGAGGATTTTCCGCTCATAGCCCTGAAGGTTTGACACTAATTCAATTGCCGCCATCATGGACGTAGGGCTTGCATTATAAGCATCGTTAATGATTTTCTCACCACGCTTCCCTTCCACAAGCTCCATCCGCATATTCGTCAGTTTGGTTGTTTTTAATCCTTCAGTTATTTCTTCAAAGGAAACGGAAAAATATTGGGCAATCAGCATCGCCGCAAGTGCATTTAAAATATTGTGTGTCCCTAAAACCGGCAGTTCAAAGGTTTTATCAGAAGCATTAATCTTGAAGCTATTCCCCTGTTCAAGCTGGGTAATTTCAGTTGGAAATAAATCATTCGTATCGCTTCTGCCGAAGGTTTGAACTTGAACATCTCCTTTAAATTGATGAATACGCTCCATCAACAGCGGCTCATCACCATGGAGTACTGCCAGTCCGCCTTTTTGAAGTCCCTGAAGAATTTCAAGTTTTGCTTCAGCAATCCCTTCTCTTGAGCCAAGGTCAAGCAGGTGGGATTCACCGATGTTTGTAATGACAACGGCATCCGGACAGGCCAGTTTGGTAAGGAATTCAATTTCGCCGCGGCCGCTCATACCCATTTCTAGGACAGCTATCTCCGTATCTTCATTTAAGCCAAGCACTGTTAAAGGAAGACCGAGATGATTGTTGTAGTTACCCTCGGTTTTTTGGACCTTATATTTAAGTGACAATAAACTTGAGGTCATGTCCTTTGTTGTTGTTTTTCCATTACTCCCGGTAATTCCAACTACTTTGACAGACAATTCCTTCCGATATTTGCGCGCCAATTCCTGCAAAGCCGCGAGGCAGTCGTCAACAATCAACAGTGGCAGCCCTTGCGGCGGATTCGGAACATCCTTTTGCCAGAGCGCCGCGCCGGCCCCTTTCTTGATGGCTTCTTCCACATATTTATGGCCGTCTACCTTCTCACCTTTAAATGGAACAAATAAGTTGCCCGGTTCAATTTTTCTGGAATCAATCGTTACACCTGCAATAACGATGTCAAGATATGACGTGATATCATTTTGCGCAGAGACCATTTCGGCAATCTGCTTTAATGATCGTTTAATCATGATTAACTCCTCCTCTTATGTCTTATTTATAAAAATGGACACGGCAAAAACAGCCGTGTCAAATGTTGTTTTTTATCCTAAGCTGCGCTTTTGTTGTTAAAAAGTATATTTAATCTGTTGCTTTTCGGCGTGTCTTTCTTTGGCTAGGTCCACAAGCCGCTCAATTAATTGCGGATATTCTACTCCGGTGTGCTTCCAGAGCAGCGGGAACATACTAAATGGCGTGAAACCAGGCATCGTGTTCACCTCATTAATTAACACCTTGCCATCTTGTGTTAAAAAGAAATCAGCCCGGACCAATCCCGAACAGTCAAGTGATTTAAAGGCACGAATTGCCATGTCCTTCATTACTGCGTATACATCCTCAGGTATCTCCGCAGGAATAATCAACGCCGTTTCCCCATCTTCGTATTTCGCCTTATAGTCATAAAAATCCTTTTTCGGGACAATTTCTCCGGCAACGGAGCATTCTGGTGCATCATTGCCAAGAACAGCAATCTCGATTTCGCGGGCAGTGACGCCCTCTTCAATAATGACTTTTCGGTCAAATTGGAAAGCCTCTGAAAATGCAGTATCAAGCTCAGCCCGGTTGCGGCATTTGCTGATTCCAACGCTCGAGCCAAGATTGGCCGGCTTTACGAAGCATGGATAGCCGAGCTCCTTCTCAACTTGTTCGTAAGCTTCTTCTTTGGCACCCGTCCATTCACTCTTAATAAAAGAAACATAGTTTACCTGCCCAAGACCTGCTTGTGCAAATATATTTTTCATGACGACTTTATCCATGCCGGCTGCTGAAGCCAAAACACCGTTCCCGACATACGGCAGGTTTAGGATTTCCAATAATCCTTGAACGGTTCCATCTTCCCCATTCGGTCCATGCAAAAGTGGAAAAATGACATCAAGCTCAGCGTTCTCTTGGTTCTCCGATTGGAATAGAGCAGGCGATAAAGCGGCCGGGACTTGACTGTCAGCGGAATATGCCAGTTCCTTTACTGTTTCAGCCGGTTCCATTAGCTGCGGACCTTTAATCCAGCGGCCTTCTACATTTATATAAATTGGATGAATTTCAAATTTTTCAAGATCTAATGCTTTCATGACAGCAAGAGCCGTTTGTAATGACACCTGATGCTCTGCGGATTTTCCTCCGTAAAGCAATCCTAATTTTGTTTTCATGCTGAAAACCTCCATCTTTTCATTCACATTTTATTTTATCACTTTCTTTAATCAGAAAGGAAATTCGATATACCTAAGTTTACTTGATTTTCAAATTTATATTATGAAGCCCATAGTTTGTTTGTTTCCTCTTGGTTTTTCCACGACGAAATAGGCTGACTTTTAGGTCAGCCTTAAACAACGTTAAGTTTCCATTCTTTTGTCTTTTTGTCAAAAATAATTTTTGCATGATAAGGCTTTGTCCTAATATATTGATATTCCTCATACATATCATCCATATTGGCATAGTCGCCAATCACCCAAATTGGAATTTCAATTCGGGTCCGCTGAGCGTCCGCATCCCTAAACGAAATGCAAATTCCTTCCTTGATGAACGGCGTCAGGGACAGCAGGATTTCCTTATTCACCGGCGTGTATGTCCGTTTTTTACGAAGTCCCAGCAGCGACTTTTCCGGTTTTATTTCCCCCAGCTTATCGGAAACCACTTCACTTAGTAAATGGAAAAAGTCCTTGAAGCTGCGGTAATATGTTTTATTAAACCAGCCGTCATCATGAGCTAAGTAAACGAAACGGTTGCCCAATTTATTGTAGAACGGGGTTTTCAAGTGTTGTTTATGGTGGCCTAAGTATAATAATTCCGCCATTTCCTGCCCAGAAAGTTCATTTAAAACATCTTCTTCCAGAAAATCAATCCAGCAGAAATCTCCGTAACCGTAAACATCATCCGCAGCCAATTTGTTTATTCCCTCTTCCGGACAGTACTCGAGCAGTGTGTGCATGTTAAAATCAGCATCATCATAGCGGTGCTTAAGTAACAGCAGGTGATTTAAAGACCCGGAAAAAGCTGCCGCAAATTCTGCGAATTCAATCCCATAGGATAAAACATACTGGTCTGATTGATTTAAATGTAAATAAATAAGGTCCCGTATGTCTTGATGATGATGCTTTTTCAACGCCAAACTCCTCCGTTCAAACACGTTTTATATTTTATCAGTTCCAGTTTCCATGAAACTTCCAAATGCTTATAGACAATACCTCCTCATTTTATCAAAAAATAGGAAAAATAGCTTATTTCATTTCTTTTACAAATAATAATATTCGATTAATGATTTAACCTAAAGGTATTACCTATAATGACGTATACTATGGATTAACCATATTGACTATTCTATGTACTCCCGCCTTATTTAATTTATAGCGATTTGGTCTAGGAAAGGAGTGATAAACCTTGGTTAAAGATATGACTCATGAGGAAATAAGTTTATATATTATCAACACATTAACTGAAAATAAAAAGGCCGAATTTGAATCTGCTCTGGATGAACTTCAGCCCTACGATGTCGCGGCGATTTACAAAGAGTTGCCAGAAAAGCAAAAGAGCCGGTTTCTACTTTATTTAAAATATGATCTTCTTGCCGACCTGATGGAAGAGCTGGAAAAATCCGAACAGCTTGAATTGTTGAATATGCTGGGGATTGAGAAATCCAGCAAGGTCCTAGATTTAATGGACAATGATGATTTGGCCACGCTTCTGCATGAATTGTCTCCTGAAAAAATAGATTCCCTCCTTTCAGAAATGGATACAAAGGAATCTAATGCCGTCAAAGATATCATGAGTTATCCTCCTGAAACAGCAGGAAGAATTATGACGAATAGGTTTGTTTGGATTCGCAACTATTATACCGTCAGGGAAGCGGTTGATAAGCTTAAATCGTTTGCTGAGTTTGCCGAAACGCTGAATTATTTATATGTCATTGACGAAGATAGCAAGCTGGTGGGAGTTGTATCCTACCGCGATTTACTGCTGGCTGGAGAAGGCGACAGGATTGACAACATTATGTTTGAACGGGTTATTTCTGTTACCGTCACAACAGACCAAGAAGATGTCGCCAAGACCGTTGAACGCTACGACTTTATCTCTGTACCGGTTGTCGATGAGAATCATGTGCTGCTCGGGATTATTACAGTTGATGACGTCATCGATGTCGTGATTAAAGAAGCAAATGAGGATATCGAGAAGCTGTCTGCTTCAGGTAAAGCAATCGATTTTGATACAAAAACGCTCGTTGCCGCAGCGCGAAGGCTTCCTTGGCTTATCCTGCTTCTGTTCATTGGGCTTATTTCAGGACGGATTATTTCAAGCTTTGAAGACACGTTGAAGCAGGTGGTTGCCCTTACCTTTTTCATGCCAATGATTGCCGGAATGACCGGTAACACCGGAACGCAATCGCTTGCCGTCGTTGTCAGAGGACTAATTTCTCACGATATTGATAAAAAGGTTATCTTTCGTTTAATCATGAGGGAGCTCGGAGTGGGAATTTCGATCGGCGCAACGTGTGCGATATTAATATCGATCATTGCGTATATTTGGCAGGGAAGCCTGACGTTAGGATTTGTAGTCGGCAGCTCACTGTTTTTCACTCTAATCATCGGAACGCTTGCCGGGACCATCATTCCGATTATTCTTTACCGTATAAAAATTGACCCTGCAGTGGCCTCAGGGCCGCTGATTACCACCCTAAATGATATTTTTTCCTTACTCACTTATTTCGGGATTGCGACGATGTTTCTTCATTATTTAATGTGAGACTGAAACTTTTCCTTCTTAAAATCGTTAAATAATATGACAGATTTTGCCTATGTTGTTGTAGGCTTACCATTTCTTTGTTAGTCTGATATAAATGGAAACTCGCCGATTGGCGAGTCCGATAGGACGAAGACAGAGGCGTAGTTGAATTTATGCGTTCAGAATTTATGAACATAAATTCTGATTAGCTTAACTAATTGCAAAAAATAAGGTGTGGTCTATGGATACAGAAATAAAAAAAGCGGACCGTTTTGATTGGACATTAACATTAATATTATTTCTTTTCTTTCTTATCAGCTGCCTAGCAATTTACAGTGCCCAATCGACCGGTCAATACGGGGAACGGAATTTCCTGATTATGCAGGTCTTTTGGTATGTGGTCGGCGCTGCCATTGTTTTGGGATCCATTCTTTTCGACAGCTATCAGTACCGCAAACTTGCCTGGGTACTATATGGCTTTGGGATTTTCCTGCTAATCCTGTTAGCGGTTGCCCCGCCAAGTATTGCACCCGAAAGGAACGGCTCGAAAAACTGGTTTGTGATTAAAGGCATTGGGACCATCCAGCCTTCAGAGTTCGTCAAAATCTTTTTAATCTTGGCCTTAAGCCGGGCAGTGGCCGCTCATCATGAAAAGTATATTGAAAAAACGCTGACGACCGACCTGCTGCTGTTGCTTAAGCTTGGCTTTATTACCGTGGTGCCGCTTGGTTTAATCGTAGTGGAAGACTTAGGGACAGCCCTGGTCATTATGGCGATTTTGACCGGTGTTATCCTTGTTTCCGGCATTTCGTGGAAAATCATCTTGCCCATTTGCAGTGTTGGCGCTTCGTTTGTTGCCCTAATCTTTTATCTTGTGTTAAATAAACCGGAAATTCTTGAAAAATATCTCCATGTGGAAACCTATCAATTTAATCGAATATATTCCTGGCTTGACCCGGCTAATCATTCATCCGGATCAAGCTTTCATCTGCTGCAGTCATTAAAAGCAATCGGGTCAGGTCTTATATCTGGCAAAGGCTTCAGCAATGGGGTGGTTTATGTCCCCGAAGCCCATACCGATTTTATTTTTAGTGTGATCGGCGAGGAATACGGCTTTGTCGGCGGCAGCGTTGTCATCGGACTGTACTTTTTGCTTATTTACCATTTAATTAAAACGGCGCTGGATACGAATGAGCCGTTCAATACATATGTTTGCACGGGCATTATCTGCATGATTACCTTTCATGTTTTCCAAAATGTCGGCATGACAATTCAAGTGCTTCCGATTACCGGAATTCCCCTGCCCTTTATCAGCTACGGCGGCAGTTCGCTGATGGGGAATATGTTTGCGATGGGTCTTGTCTACAGCATCCGCTATCATCATCGAACCTATATGTTTTCTACAGAAAAATCATTAAGTTCCTGATTGTCTATGAGGCAGCGGCTGTTAAGCTGCTTTTTTCTTTTTGAATGGAATGTCTGGATGAAAAAGACCATATATATTTCTTTATGAGACAAACTATTATAAACTGGTTAGAGTGACTATTATTTACATAAGTGAAGGTGTGCTATGAAAGAGTTTATTTTTTCGGTATTAGATTTTCTATCACAGTTAGGTTATTTCGGGATTGCTTTGGGATTAATGATTGAAATCATCCCAAGCGAGCTCGTTTTAGGATATGGCGGCTACATGATTTCGCTCGGAAAAATTAATTTTGTCGGGGCCGTAATTGCCGGGACCATCGGCGGAACACTTGCTCAGTTGTTTTTATATTGGGCGGGCTATTATGGCGGTCGGCCATTTTTGGAGAAGTACGGAAAGTATGTCCTGATTAAAAAGAAGCATATCGATGTAGCGGAGCATTGGTTTGAAAAATATGGAGTAGGCGTCATTTTTACAGCCAGATTCATCCCTGTTGTCCGCCACGCGATTTCCATTCCTGCGGGAATTGCGAAAATGTCTGCGCTAAAGTTCACTCTTTATACCGTGGCAGCGATTATCCCTTGGACCATATTGTTTCTTGTGTTGGGCAAGACATTGGGTGCAAACTGGTCGCATATTAAAGAAGCAGCGCAGCCATACGTCATGCCGCTCCTGATCGCAGCGATTGTGCTGGGAGTTATCTACTTTTTAATTAAAAAGACGAAGAAAACCACTGACTAGACATTGTAAAAGGTTTACTTGTGAGGTGCAAAACGGTAAATCACAACCCTAACCACATAGCAAATCACATAACCTTTCACAACACAAATTACAGTATATTGCACAGTCCATAAGGCTTTGAGATAAAAATATCTCTAAGCCTTTCTTAAAATTTTCTATATCTGACCAAAGCAACCGTAAGTTGTACAAGTTCATTAGACAGAGTTTGATAAATAAGGGGAGAAATTTCCCTTATTTATCAAATAAGATTAAGAATAACTAAAATAGGCGGAGAAATTTCCCCTATTGACTAAAAAAACTCCAGAATTGGGGATTATGCTTTGTTTAAGCGGAAAACCTTCCCTTATTTACGCTTGAATGAGCCCTATTCTCCTATTAGCGGAAAAATCTTCACTTATTTTATGATCACTAGTTACTCCATTAAGGATAAGACTTCTAATGTTTCAAAAAAATCAAGTGAACCTCATTAAATGAAAGGCAAACTAGGAAACAACCTTCAACCCAACCGCCGCACTCAAAACCATGGCAATAAACAGAAGTCTCTTCCATTCCCTCGATTCACCATAAAATAACATGCCTAATAACGCCCCGCCTGATGCACCTATTCCAGTCCAAATGGCATAAGCTGTGCCCATCGGCAATGTTTTCATCGCATTAGCGAGAAATAAGAAACTGCCGCCGAAGCCAATCACCAATAACACAAAGGATTGCCAGTTTCGATCCCTATGCACTTTATTAATCATCGCCACACCAAACATCTCAAAAAAACCAGCCAACATTAGCGAAATCCAAGCCATCAGGAATCAGCCCCTTCCTCAGCAGAATCTGTCGTTACTAATTTCAAGCCGACCACTCCTGCCAGCAGCACGAGTATTAAAAGGATTTTTACTATATCAAACGGTTCCCCAAAAAAGAGAATATCCGAAATAACCGTACCGGCTGTGCCTAATCCTACAAAAACTGCATATACCGTACCTACAGGGAGTTTATTCCCCGCAGCGATTAAAGCATAGAAACTGATAATTATAGACACACCCGTACCGGCCCATTCCCAAACATTATCAGCATGCTTTAATCCTACCACCCAAAAAACTTCGAAAAATGCCGCAAAAAACACCTTCATCCACTGTAAATTCATTCTATTCACTCCTTCCCCAAATACCGGAACAAACAAAAAAAGCCCGGAGATAACTGTTTATCAGTATCTCCCAGGCTTTTATCCCTCCGTGTACACAGACATATCTGTGCGTTTTCTCTCGGACCAGACCAGCGCACGCACCCGCGCCACGGAACCCTAGAAAACTTTTCAGCTATTTAATTCATACCGCCATTATAGCACAATTTTTATAAAATTGGTTAGCAGTTTCGACCATTTCAAACCAAACAAACTAGAGCATCACCTTATGCGGCGCTTCTTCTTTCATTTTGCGGCCTTCGAGTTCAAGCAGCTGCTGTTTAATCGGGGTATTACTGCCGGCATAGCCGGTTAGGCTTCCGCTTTTTCCAATTACCCGATGACACGGGATAATAATCGGCAGCTGGTTCGCCCGGTTGGCTTGTCCGACGGCCCTGACCGCTTTCGGATTTCCAATCGTTTCCGCGACATCCGCATAACTGCGAACTTCGCCATAAGGAATCCTAAGCAGCGCATCCCAAACCTTCCTGCGAAATTCGGTCCCCTCGACGGAAATCGGTAAGTCAAAATCACGGCGCTGGCCGCCAAAATATTCATCCAATTGCCGGACCGCTTCCTGGCAAATGGCTGTATCCTCTTTTAAATCAGGATTTTCTTCCAAAAACTTAACCCAGTCCTCTTCAAACAATTCAATTCTTTTCAAACCCGTTTCGTCTGCAATAATCCGCAATGTTCCAACTGGGGACTGATAGACAGCAAAGCCTAAACTCATCGTAATCGCTCCCGGACTTTGTATTTATGTTTATTATACAAAAAATAAAGAAGACTTGCCTAAGCAAATCTTCGATTCGGTTTTTCCTTATTCATTTTTTCCTTATATATGAAAAAGGCATACAAAAGCATTGAAACGAATACAGAGAATGCCGCTGCTTTATAGATGCTGCTATAGCCCAATAGATGGCCGATTTGTCCAAACACCATTGCTCCTATACCGATTCCCAAATCAAAAAAGGAGAAAAAGGTGGCATTGGCCATCCCTCTGCGGTTAATGTGGGTCTTTTCAATGGACCACGCCTGCAGGGCAGGCTGAACCGTGCCAAAGCCAAGGCCATACAGGCCTGCGGCAGCAAATAGAATAGTGCTGTTGGGAAGCCATGATAACAATAGCATCGCCGCTAAAATTAACAACGTCCCGGGAATAAAGACTGCCTGATGCCCCTTTCGATCGTATAACTGTCCTGCAAAGGTTCTCGTAATCATTAAGGCAATGGCATAAATCAGAAAATACCATTCAATTCCTTCAATCTGTTTTTGGGCCGTATAAAGAGGGAGGAATGACGCTATACCGCCAAAGGTAACGGTTAAAAAGAACATCAGCATCGATGGCTTTAGAGCACTTTTTTCGTAAAAATTAAGTCTCCCCTTTGGCTTTTCCTGTCTCGGCTCCACCTTTTTATAGGTTATTCTTGATGACAATAATAAGGCAATCAGCCCTAAAACTGAACAAATTAGAAAAAATGTTTCAAACTTCAATACCCCGGCTAAAACCAAACCCAGCGCCGGACCAAAGGCGAGGGCCAGATTCCCCGACAGCCCATAATAGCCCATCCCCTCTCCGCGCCGGGATGCCGGAATTAAATCGGTGGCGATGGTTCCTGATGCGGTGGTGGAAAGGCCCCAGCCCACCCCTTGGACAACACGCATCACAAATAGGAAGGCAATGCTTGTCAGGAAGCCAAAGGATCCCACTGATAGGACAAAAATGGCCAACCCCAATAAGTATACGAAGCCTCTCCCCTTTGTCTCCAGTGCTTGCCCCGCAAAAGGGCGGAGAAGCAGTGCAGAAAAGGTAAAAATACCAATGACGAAACCTATTAACTGGTCATTGCCACCTAGTTTCTCCACAAAGAGCGGAATTGTTGGCAAAGTCATTTGAAATCCTAGGAAGATAAAAAAATTAGCGAATATAATAAGGACAAAATCCTTTGTCCAAATTCTTTCTTTCAGTCTTTCCTGCTGATTATCCATAAAGATTGTTAGACGTCCTCTCTTTTTTCTATGTTTCCCTATATATAACGAAAAATCGTTTCTACTAGAGCAGAAACGAAATTTCACTTTTTATTTATTTTACTTGAGCAGCCGCTTGGACAACTCGTTTCATTGCTGAAATTTGCCCTAAGTGCATAGATTCATGGAAGATGGCAAAGCTCGTCAATTCACCGTACGTTTCTTGGCCAAGAAATGGTGTTTTAAGTTTCTCTGCAAAACTTTCAACCGGAATTTCTTGAATTCGTTCAAATTGTTCCTTTAACTGAACCGTCAATTCCTGGACAGATGGGACTTCACCATTCCAATCAGCCGGTTTTGTACCGTTGCCAAATAGTTCTAAATAATTGTCTGGTAAATTAGCTGACTTTTTCGGAAAGCCAAACATAAATTGTTCGGCAACAGTTAACACATGGCCCACATGCCAGTGGATTGTATTATTGAATCCTTCCGGCTGGATATCTACAATGTTTTGATCCAGCACCTCTACATTTTTTAGCAGGTAATTCCTCGCTGTTGCAAAACTTTTTAATAATACCTCACTCATCCCTTAGCCCTCCAATCATTAATCTAACTTTTATTGTATCCCATTTTTAACCAATGGTTAAGCAAAATGCTTTACATTTCTTCAGGAGCTTCAATCCCTAAGAGACGCAAACCTTCTTTAAGAACGACTGTTACAGAGTAAACAAGTGCCAGGCGTGCGCTTTGTTCCTCGCTCTGCTCGAGTACTTTAACTTCCGCATAGTATTTATTGAAGACTTGGGCGAGGTCGACAATGTATTTTGCGATTTGGGATGGATCATAATTTTCGCATGCACGCTTAATGGCGCTGGAGAATTCCATTAACATGCTGATTACCTTCCACTCGTTTTCCCATGTAGTCTGGTAGACGGACGCCGGTGCCGATTCCGCCTTCCATCCAGCTTTTCGTAATATTGAGCTAGCTCTCGCAAATGTATACTGAACATAAGGGCCGGTTTCCCCTTCAAAACGAAGCATTTCCTCTAAGGAGAATTCAATATCGTTCATCCGGTTGTTTTTTAAGTCGTGAAAAATAACTGCGCCGACACCGACCTGTTTGGCCACTCCATCTTTGTCTGCCAGATTTGGATTTTTTTCCTCAATATTATACCGGGCCATCGTGATTGATTCGTTCAAAACTTCCTCCAGGAGGACAACCTTGCCTTTACGGGTCGACATTTTCTTGCCGTCCTTTAGCATCATCCCAAATGGAATATGGACCATTTTATCGGCCCACTCGAAGCCAGCTTTATTCAATACCGCAATCAGTTGTTTAAAGTGAAGGCTTTGCTCATGGCCGACGACATATAAAGATTGTGCGAAGTCGTAATTTTCTTTTCGGTAGATAGCAGCCGCTAGGTCACGAGTGGCATACAGCGTCGCTCCATCCGATTTTTTAATGAGGCATGGCGGAAGCTCCTCTTCGGTCAATTCGACAACCTGGGCCTGGTCAGATTCCACGAGCAGCTGTTTTTCCTCAAGAATCTGGACAACACGGTCCATTTTATCATTGTAAAAAGCTTCCCCGGCATAGGAGTCAAATTCCACGTTCATAAGCTGATAAATTCTTGAGAACTCCTTTAGGGACTCATCACGGAACCATTGCCATAAGGAGTGCGCTTCTTGGTCGCCATCTTCAAGCTTTTTAAACCAGCCGCGTCCTTCGTCTTCAAGAGCCGGATTCGTTTCCGCCTCTGCATGGAATTTAATATACAGGGCAAGCAGTTCCTTGATTGGATTTGCCTTGACCTTTTCCTCATCTCCCCAGCGTTTATAGGCAGAAATCAGCTTTCCGAACTGGGTGCCCCAGTCGCCAAGGTGGTTGATTTTGATTGGCTTATAGCCGCATTTTTCAACAATTAAAGCAATGGCATTTCCAATAACAGTAGAACGCAAATGCCCCATGGAAAATGGTTTTGCGATATTAGGAGACGACATGTCAATGGTAACATTGCCTCCCTGGCCAAAATCATGGGCGCCATATTTGCCTTTTTCAGTAATAATGCTGTTAATGATATGTTCGGCGACAAGCTTTTTATTTAAAAACACGTTAAGATAGGCTCCGACCACTTCTACTTTTTCAAAAGTGGGGGACTGGATTTTTTCGCTTAACTCTTGGGCAATTAAATTCGGTGCCTTACGCTTCAGTTTTGCGAGTGAAAAACACGGGAAAGCTAAATCCCCATGGTCCTGATTTTTTGGTTTTTCAATTAACTGCTCGATATTCTGGGAGGCTAATTCGCCTTCTAATGCTTGATATAAGACTTCTGCAAGCCCTTTCTTAAAATTCATTTCCTATGACCTCCTCCAGTTTTTCTATAAATGCAAAAAACTCTCGTCTCTATAAAAAGAGACGAGAGTTTGAAATTCCCGCGGTACCACTCTAATTGTTCATACTGAACCAACTTTGATCTTTGTTAACGGAGGACTCTCCGGCACCCTCTACTATTTTCAAGGGCACTTCTCCAAAGTGCGTTTCATTATCTCCTCCGTATCAGGCTTCCACCACCCCTGACTCGCTTGGACTTACGAGATAACTACTCTCTTTTTCACCGAATTTATTCGCTTAATTATTGGTTATTATACTGGAAAGAAACGGTTTTATCCAGTCCTTGCTGATGTTTTTGATGAATTTTTCCGTTCTGGAAATTCTATTCGTAAAGGAGGGATTTGTATGGCGAGAAGAAACAAAATTCTTGTCCCAGAGGCGAGAAGCGGGTTAGATCAGTTAAAGGCTAAGGTCGTGCAGGCACAGCGTCCTGAGGATGCCAAATTTGAGGCCGCTGAAGAAGTGGGCGTACCCTTATCAAAAGGCTATAACGGCAAGCTGACCTCGGAACAAGCCGGCAAGGTTGGCGGCCGGCTTGGCGGCAGCATGGTCCGCGAACTCGTCAAAATGGCTCAGCAAAACCTAAGCAAAAAATAACCCAAACTAAAAGAACTGGAGCACTGGGGCCTGTCCCCCAGTGCTTTATCGCGTTACTTTCCTCTTGGCAGCCCCTTTAACAAAAACACCTTCATAATTTCCGCAATTTGCTCAGAGCTTAACGGGTCATGATTTTTTTCCCAATCCGAAACCAATGCGATATACATTTTTAGCAAAAGAAAGCTAGTTATTTCCGGGTTCACCGCTGGGATTGCTCCCTTAGCAATAGCCGTTTCGATTTTATCCTTTAAATAACCAATAATTTCGTCCTCCACATGCTGGAGCATTTCCGAAACTGCTAAAGTTCCCATTTCCGCCTCTTCTTGTACCAATTTAATCATTAATTGGTGCCTAGAGCGGAATTCCAGTAAACGATAAAGGGCCCGATGGACATTTTCCGTAAAGGGCAATTCCGGGTTAATGACAGAATCCGCCTCCGCAATCATTTCCTTCACTAAAGAAGAAATAATTTCTTCAAATAACTCCTCTTTATTTTTAAAAAATGTATAAATGGTTCCCTTTCCGACGTTTGCAAGCTTGGCAACTTGGTCCATGGTCGTTGCTTTATAGCCAAACAAGGAAAAAGACTTAGTTGCTGCCTCCACAATCATTCTTCTGCGATCAGGTGCCATAGCGCACATCCTTCTCATTGACTAATTTGGTTCTACGGTCAATTAATATGCTTTTACTATAGCACAGCCTGAATTCGGTTTCAAATTTATCTGGAAGGTTTTTGGAAGGCTGTCAAACTTGCGGAAATTTGGCTAGTCAATAATTATAAAATCGTACAGTGTCAATCTCAGACACTCTGCTGTTAAAAAACCGGAGGCGGTTTGCCTCCGGTTTTAATCTTCTTCTTTTTCTCTGGACGTTTTTGAGTTTTTTAATCTTCCGGCATCCTTTAATGCCTTTTTTATAATCAGTTCAATCTGGGCATTCACACTGCGGAATTCATCGTCTGCCCATTTCTCCAAAGCATCATATATTTTCTGATCAACGCGCAGTAAAAACCGCTTCTTATCGGCCACATCATCACTACCTTAATAAATCGATCCTGTATTAATTACCGGCTGGCTTCCCTTATCAGAAACGATGGCAACCATTAAATTATTCACCATTTGCGCTTTCTTTTCCTCATCCAGTTCGACAATTCCTTCATCCTTTAATTGATCAATTGCCGATTTGACCATGGATACCGCACCTTCAACAATGACCTTGCGCGCTGCGAGGACCGCTTTGGCCTGCTGTCTTTGCAGCATCGCATGGGCAATTTCACTCGAATACGCCAGATGCATGATCCTTGCTTCAATAATTTCCACACCGGCCAATTCCAAGCGTTTCTGCAAGTCCTTTGTCAACTCGTCACCAACCTCATCCGAGTGCTGCCTTAACGATACTTCATAATCATTGTTGACATTATCATATGGGTACTGGCTGGCGATATGGCGCAGGCCTGTTTCACTTTGCGTATGCACAAACGTTTTGTAGTTTTCAACATCAAAAACGGCTTTGGCAGAATCAAACACCTTATATACAACTACCGCAGCGATTTCGATCGGGTTCCCTTCCAAATCATTTACCTTTAATTTATCACTATTGAAGTTAATTACCCTTAGGGATACTGTTTTTCTTAAGGTTAAAGGAATCGTCAACCAAAATCCTTCCTGTTTGATCACTCCGAGGTAGCGGCCAAATAAAGTAAATACCTTTGCTTGATTCGGCTGAATGACAGTGAACCCGGAAAGCAGGAGAAACAACACCACAACACCAATCACTGCGAGGACAAAAGATACAGGACTTTCAGTTAAGGTAAATTGCCTGAATGAAAATACTACCGCCGCCCCGATTAACAGAAACAATAATACCCCCAAAAATCCATTAATTTTGAACATATCTTTCTCTCTCATCCCAACCACTCCCCTTTTGAAAAATTTTTCCATCTATATCATTATGATATCATTTCGGTATCAAAAGGTGAAGGAATATTTACCTATATTTTTTTACCCGGTTTGGCGTTATTAACGGTAACATTTTCACTAACTTTATAGTATAATCCCTTTATCTGGTAGATTCGGAGGTTATAATTTAGCATGTCTATTATGGAAATTAATATTAATGTGTTTCGAATGATTAATAATTTGGGGAAACAATACGACTTTTTGAATCCTCCCATTATGGCTATCGCTGAATACACGCTGTATGTGTTAATACTGGCTTTAGTGTTGTATTTGTTTACAGGCGGTAGAAAAAATAAAGTGATGGTCATTTGCTCGGTATTCACCTTGTTAATGGCAGAAGGTCTAGGAAAACTGGCAGGAATGCTCCACTCCAATAATCAACCCTTCGCTGAACTGTCCAACGTCAATAAACTTATCGAGAAAGCAGTCGACAATTCCTTCCCTAGCGACCATACGATGATATTTTTCTCCCTATGCGTAACGTTCTGGCTTTTCAGGAGAGGCTGGAGTTTCTTGTGGATCCTGTTGGCTGTGCTTGTAGGGTTTTCGCGGATATGGGTAGGGGTTCATTATCCAGGGGACGTTTTGGTCGCTGCTATCCTTAGTATCATATCTGCTCTAGTTGTGCACCGGTTCGTTCCAAGACTTAAATTTATGCAAAACATAGCAGGAGAACAACACATTCCAAACCGGACGAAATACGAAGAGCTTTAATATTTAATAACGGAAAGAAACGCTTGGATAAAAATCCAAGCGTTTTTAATTGTACTATACTATTCAAACGTTTGATTAAAGCGGAAAGGCTATTGTGCTTTACTATTCAATCGTTTAATTAAATATCGGAATGGGGGAAAATCTTGCATTTACAGGAGTTTCCTTTCTTTATGTTATACAAATCAATCGTTTAATTAACAGAGGTACTATACTATTCAAACGTTTAATTAACTTAAACAACAATATCTGACCTTTGTAATTGTCGATATTTTTAGAAGGTTAACAAAATATTCATTTCTTGAGGCAGTGGGGCAGGCCGATTCCGTTTAAAATGGACTTGGAGTTTATTTTTAGAAAAGGATGTGGTCGGATGTGAATTTAAAACCGCTCGCTGAATCGAAGAGATTTAAAATTTACCGTTTTCTAAATACGAGGATGGAGTTACTGCCAGACGATAGGTGGAATTACCAAAAATTGAAAAGCGGCTTTGAAGGTGAGTTGTTTTTTCAGTCTTTAACGGACAAGCTTCAATGCAACTGCTATGTGTTAAACGATTTACTGTTTGAATTAAATGGCACTACGTTCCAAATCGATTCATTGATTATTTTTCAAGATATTATCTCGTTGAATGAAGTTAAAAATTTTAGAGGGGATTTTTTTTATCAAGATGGTAAGTTCTATGATTCTAATGGAAAGGAACGCAAAGACCCCTTAGTCCAATTGGAAAATTGCGAGTCTATGTTTCGCCAATTGCTGGAAAAGCTTGGCTTTAAATTCACTGTTATAGGGAAAGTTGTCCACGTGAACCCCGAATTCACCCTTTACCAAGTTCCTCTAAAGGTCCCGATCATTTTTCCAACTCAACTTAATACTTATATGCGGAAATTAGAAGCGGCCCCGGCTGCTCTGAATAGCAAACATCGGAAACTCGTAGAAAAATTATTATCCCTGCATCTGGCAGAAAACCCCTATGCCAAATTACCTGACTATGAATATGGAAAGATGCGGAAAGGGCTTACATGCGGGATTTGCTGCTCATTTCAGGTTTCGGTTAATGGCCAGCAATGTGTTTGCGGTGATTGTGGGCACGAGGAAAAAGTCGAGTCGGCGGTACTTCGGCACGTGGAGGAACTGCGTCTGCTGTTTCCGGATTTCAAGGTTACTACTAATTTGGTGTTTGAGTGGTGTGGTGGGGGTGTGGATAAGAAGAGGATTCGTCGGATTCTAGAAAAGAAATATAAAAGAGTCGGGGTTCACCAATGGACATATTACGAATAAAGATTAAGGTAACTTAAAAACAGGTAATTTTTATTGGGCTTTGTTTACCTTTTGGGTGGTTTTGGTCTTCATCAAATTTATGAAGACATTTCCTCACTTGCCTCGAGTGATTTTGGTCCTCATCGAGATTATGAAGGACATTTCCTACTTGCCTTGGATGGTTTTGGTCCTCATCAGGCTTATGAAGGACTTTTCCTCACTTGCCTTGGATGGTTTTAGTCTTCATCAGCTTTATGAAGGACTTTTCCTCACTTGTCTCGGGTGGTTTTGGTCCTCATCGGCCTTATGAAGGACATTTTCCCACTTGCCTCGGATGGTTTTGGTCTTCATCGTTCTTATGAAGGACATTTTCTCGCTTGTCTCGGGTGGCTTTGGTCCTCATCAGGCTTATGAAGGACATTTCTTCACTCGCCTTGGATGGTTTTGGCCTTCATCGGCCTTATGAAGGACATTTTCCCGCTTGTCTCGGATGGTTTTGGTCTTCATCAACTTTATGAAGGACATTTCCTCACTTGTCTCGGGTGGTTTTGGTCCTCATCGGCCTTATGAAGGACATTTCCTCACTTGCCTCGGGTGGTTT
>NZ_JAGYPE020000065.1 GCF_018343545.2 Neobacillus citreus
AATGATGGCAAGCAAACAGAAAAATATGACACCCGAGCAGCAAAAATACCAGCAGCTTCAACAAAAGCACGAAAAGAAACGGCCAGTTTTAAAAAATTGTATCAGGGCTTTTTTTGTTGGCGGACTGATATGCGCAATTGGCCAGGCCATCAGTTATTTTTACATTTACTTTTTTAATTTTACGGAACAAAGTGTCGGGAATCCAACGGTGGCCACAATGGTGTTTCTCTCCATGCTCTTGACCGGCTTCGGTGTTTATGATCGGCTGGGGCAGTTTGCCGGGGCGGGGAGTGCAGTTCCGGTCACGGGTTTTGGCAACGCCGTTATCTCCGCAGCCATTGAACATCGCACAGAGGGGTTTGTGTTAGGGGTTGGCGGCAATATGTTTAAGCTTGCAGGCTCAGTTCTTCTTTTTGGTGTATTTGCAGCCTTTGTGGTAGCGCTGATTAGAACGGTTTTAAGCATTTGGGGGGTTTTGTAATTGCTAAAAGGACATCAATCGTGGGTCTTTCAAAATAAACCGATGATATCGGCGACTGGGGTAACAGGGGGCCCCTTTGAGGCTAACGGAAACTTGGCAAATGACTTCGATTTATTGTATGAAGACCTATGGATGGGCCAGGAGTCCTATGAAAAAGCCCATCGAATCTTGCTTGAAGAAGCGATAAAAATTGCACTGGATAAAGCAAATATTGAGAAAGAAAAAATTCAATTTTTAATTGCCGGTGATTTAATTAATCAAATAACGCCAACTAGCTTTACAGCAAGGACTATGCAGATTCCCTATTTCGGTTTATTTGGGGCTTGTTCCACTTCCATGGAAGGCTTAGCGCTAGCCTCATTTATTGTCAATTATCAGGGAGCACAAAATGTGGTGACGGGAGCATCTAGCCACAATGCCGCGGTTGAAAAACAGTTTCGCTATCCAACAGAATACGGCAGCCAAAAGCCTCCGACGGCTCAATGGACGGTTACAGGGGCTGGTGTTGGAATCATTCAGCCAAACGAACCGGGGAAGAAAAACCCTGTCACAATATCTGCAACCATTGGAAAGGTAATTGATATGGGTTTGACAGACCCGTTCAATATGGGAGGTGCAATGGCTCCTGCAGCAGCAGATACGATTATGGCCCATTTTCGGGATCTTGACCTTGATCCATCTTATTATGACCTAATTATTACTGGAGACTTGGGGAGAGTCGGCCATGACGCTGCTTTTGAATTAATTAACAAAAGCGGACTTAAGCTTGAAAGAAAGCAATTTCAGGATTGCGGGATCCTCATCTATAAGGATGACCAGCCCGTTCAATCCGGAGCAAGCGGAGCAGGATGTTCAGCGACAGTATTGTATGGACATTTACTGAATGAAATGAGGAAGGGTACATACAGACGGATTTTGCTTGTTGCTACCGGTGCATTGTTATCCCCGCTCACCTTTCAACAAAATGAATCGATTCCATGTATTGCCCATGCAGTTGGCATAGAAATGAACAATTAAAGGGGTGACGATTATGTTAGCGATGTTTTTTTGGGCCTTTGTCATAGGCGGATTGATTTGTGTCATTGGCCAGCTATTATTTGATGTTGCCAAGCTTACACCAGGCCATACGTTAAGCTTATTGGTTGTAGCCGGGGCGATTTTAGCGGGATTTGGGTTGTATGAGCCACTTATTAATTTTGCCGGAGCAGGCGCGACCATTCCGATAACCAGCTTTGGAAATGCATTGGTTCACGGAGCGCTTGATGATGCCAACAACCATGGGCTAATAGGCGTGTTAACCGGGATGTTTCAGGTGACCAGTTCAGGAGTGTCAGCCGCGATTATTTTTGGATTTATTGGAGCACTCGTATTTAAGCCAAAAGGGTAAATGCTGATTTTTTTCTTAAATGGATGAATAGCTTATTCGTGCCTATACACTTTTTTAGTGATTTCATATTGTATTAATGAGATTACTAAAGAGAGGTGAATCTATCTATGTGGGGTTGTGGAGGTTACGGCTACGGCTACGGTGGTGGTTTTGGCTACGGCGGCAGCTTCGTACTAATCGTCGTACTATTCATTCTATTAATCATTGTAGGTGCTAGCTGGTATTAATAGGTGAATGGACTATAGGAAAGGATGGCCATTTTTTGGCTATCCTTTTCTTTTTTCACCATTTTTTCATTCCTTCATACAATAAAGTAGTTTATGAAGGAGTGTGAATTTTGATCATGGATAATGGTTTCTTTAAAAATATAGAGAAAAAAACTGGCGTAAATATGAAAGATATTTTTGATTTGGCTAATTCTCTTCAGAATGCCAACTTTAAAGACGAAAAGACAGTCCGTGGAGTCATTCGCAAAGTATCTCAGCTTGCAAACAAGCCGATTAGTAAGGAATTAGAAGATCAGATTTGCAATACCATCATTAAAGATGGAAAAAGTCTTGATTTCAATACCATTTCAAACATGATGAATAAGAAATAAGAAAAAAGGCCGCTTTCCTTATTGGAATTTGGCCTTTTTGCTTATTTTTAAAAGTGGTGCGAGAAATCTGGAACGGTTGGCTTTTTTTCCTCTTCGATTGTCCGGAATAGATAAATATAGACCTTCTTGAGCCCGGGTCATAGCAACATAAAACAGCCTTCGTTCTTCTTCGAGTCCGGAAAAGTCCCCGTTTCGACTTGTTTCCAATGCGTAGTCGTGCGGGAGGCTGCCGTCGACTGCGCCAAGCAAATATACATATTTATACTCAAGTCCCTTAGCCCTGTGAATGGTGCTTAAGGTGATAGCATCGCGAAAATGTTTGCTTAAATTTTTTATTTCCTTATTCATCGCTGCCATATGTTCAGCATGTTCTAAAAAAACGTCGATCGTGTCAAAGCTCTTTGCCGCCACTTTTAAATCCTTCAAATCATCTGATCCTTTTTCGATTTGATTTGCCTCGTTGCCGCGTTTTTTAAGAAAATCCAGGAAGCCTATTTCCTTTTCAATCTTTTCAATCGCTTTTGCCGGTGTCAAGGTTTTAAGGGCGCGAATCAGCGGTACTGCCTTTTTTAATTTTTTTTCCTGAAAGGCATGGGATGTTTTTAAATGCATCAGTGCCTCAAGGAGACTGCAGTCCTGAAGGATACTAAGTGCTTTCATGTCCTTCAGGGCCGATTGTTTTAAAAATAATAATGGCAAAATTTCTGTCATGCTGTTTGGATCTTCTTCATTTAAGCTGACCTTTAAAAAGGCTAGGGCGCATCTAATGATATAACGGTCATAAAAGGCTTCAGCGTCCATGTCGATTTTAAAAGGAAGATTCGAACGCGCCAGCCGTTCAAACACGGCCCTTGAAGCAGCATTGGTCCGATACAAAATCGCAAAATCAGCGGGATTTGCTCCGTTTGCAATCCGCTCAGAAATATCAGTGACAATCATAGTGGCTTCTTCCTCTTCGTCAAAAGGGAAAAAGATAAGTGGCATTTCAACGCTAGAAAATTGCGCCTGCATTTTTTTTGCTTTTCTCAATTTATTAGCAGAAATTACTTGATTGGCGGCCGAAACAATCTCATGAGATGAACGGTAATTTTGTTCAAGCGTTACAGTCTTTGATGAATGGAAGTCCATTTCAAATTCAAGCAGAAAATTTGGGTCGCTTCCTCTGAAGGAGTAAATGGCCTGGTCATCGTCACCAACAGCACAAACATTTTTGTGCTTATTCGATAGTAGTTTAATCAATTCATATTGAACCTTGTTGATGTCCTGGAACTCATCGATTAAAAAATATTGAAATCGGTCTTGATAATACTCCAATATGGCAGGAGTGGTTTTCAACAGCTGATAGCAGCCGATTAGCATGTCATCAAAATCAAACAAACTTTCACGGTTTTTGTAATCCTCATATTTTTTATATAAAATTGCGGTTTTTTCTTCCCATTCTGATGCCGGTCTGACCTCTGCGGGGAGAAGCATCGTATTTTTCCATAGTCCAATTTGCTGCAGTGCTAGATCATAAGCAAATTCCTTTTCGGACAAATCGAGTTCTTTACCGGCCTCTTTCAAAATTCTATCCCGCTGCCACTCTTTTTTTAACAGCTTGTCAGAGGACCAACTGGCGGCATCATGGAACATGAGAATCCGGTAAAAGATACTGTGGAACGTGCCGGTTATGAGCTGCTGGATTTTTTCACGCTTCATATTTGGATAGGAAAGAAGGCGATTTTTCATTTCAGCTGCTGCTTTGGTGGTGAATGTAACCAACATGATGGTTCGAGGATCGATTTGTTTAGCCTCGAGCATGAACGCGGTCCGGCAAGTCAGCACTCTTGTTTTGCCGCTTCCGGCACCGGCAAGCACTAATAAGGGGCCTTCCGTATCTATTACTGCTTTCGTCTGACTATCATCTAAAATAACTCCATTTGCTGATAGCTGCTGCAAATAGGGGGGAAGGCTTCCTGGAGAATTTGTCTGTGTTTGCTTAAACGGAACTTTATATTCGATAGGTTTTGCTGTTTTAAATTTTACAGGAGCAGAATTTTCTTCTGTAATGGTTCTGCCCTGGGGAATTCTAAACCCGTTTCGTTCAATATAGTGATTTTCTGTTTGTGGCTGAAGCCCTGTGTCAAGTCTTCCTGGTACCGGACATCTCTTTTCCGGTAAAGAATGGTGGAAAAAATGGGGGTCACTTAGGATTCCCAGATACAGCTGCACCTTTTCTTTACAAGTAGGACAAGATAGTTCGCCTCTTTTGCCGGCGATGTAAATAGACTGGAATTCCTCACGATTGAGCTCGTCAATCACAATCTTCCGATTTCGATAAACTGCTGTTTTCATTTTTATAACCCTCTATTTTGAAATAAGACATGTTCTATCATATCAAAACCTGGAATGGCGGGAAAGAAGTTTTGAAGAAAACCAATAAAAAGCACCTGCCAACTTTAATATTGGCAAGTGCATATTTCTATAAATTCTTTACCATTGTTTTGTGAGGAATTCCGGCATCCATGAATTCCTCTGAGACTACCTCGTAGCCCAATTTTTCGTAAAAGGGGATGGCCTGCGTCTGGGCGTTAAGTTTTAGCTTTCGGAAGTCTTTTTCCCGGGCATGGGATTCGATTGTCTCCATAATGGCTTTACCGGCACCAATGTTTCTAGCCTCTTTGAGGACGCAAATTCGTTCAACCTTTCCATAGCCCTCAACATTGCGGAATCGTCCGGCCCCTACTGGACTGCCTTCATGATACAACACAAAATGAGTGGCATCATTTTCAAATTGATCAATTTCCTCTTCAAAGGGGACGTTTTGTTCATCTACAAAAACTATTTTCCGAACTGTGTAGGCGTCCTCGAGTTCTTTTGGGTTTTCAACAACTTTTACTGTCACTTAGAACTATTCCTTTCCAAACCGAAATGTTTCAGAAACTGTCCAAGAGCCGTTATCCAGCTGGTAGAGGAGATGGAAACGGTCAATCGTTTCTTCGTGGTCAATTCTTTTCATACGCAGCGACCCGTAAACATCGGAGTGTTCATCATTGGATAGATTCTGGCCGATCGTAATATGGGGAACAAATGCGTATTCCGGATTTTGTTCGCTAAATTCTTTATTAACTTCTGCATGTAAGGAAGTTAGTTCTTCTGTCGGCTCAACTTTAAAGTAAATAACATTGTTAACCGGATGAAAAGAACTCACTTTAGTAGTTTTTAAGGTGAAAGGCTGTGTGTTGCCGGCAATTTTCCGCAGATTATCGGCAAATTCTTTCACATCTTCCTCAGTTGCTTCAAAGGCATTTTTTAATGTCAAATGCGGTGTGATTAAAGCATAATGCGAATCATAGCGCTTGCGATAAGAATTTGCAAGGTCTTGAAGCTTTTTCGATGGAAAAATAACAACTCCAAATTTCATAGCGGTACCTCCGTTTTAAGTAGTGGGTTCTATCATAAGTCAAGGAATGACAAGGAAAATAGCGAGTAAAAATGGGTATTTATTATTATAACAAATTTTCTAAATATAATAAATAATCCAAATGGCTTACTAGAACATCATTTTAAGTGCACGTCGTAAGTCTGGCTGCCAATAGGTCCAAGTGTGATTCCCATTAAATTCATCATAAAAATAACTAAAAGGCTTTTTGGAAAGGACTTTTGAAAGCTCCCGATTGGGTGTCAGAAAATCGCTGGTTTTTCCATCTGTTGTTTTCACTTCGGTTTCGAGTTTTCCTATGACATGATAAATTTCCAGTGATAACGGCTCTGTATAATGCTTGGCAGCTTCTAACACAATCTCGTCCACATAGGGAGATTGAAGCAGCACTTTCCCAAATGTATGCGGGTATTGCAATGCAGTCATTAGGGAAACCGCTGCACCAAGCGAGTCCCCTATAAGTGCTCTAGTTGTCCCAACTTGGTACGTTGGATATTCACTGTCCAAAAAGGGGACTAATTCATGAGCAAGGAAGCGTATGTATTGCCGGTTTTGGTCTCCGGCAGGATGATATTTTCTGCGGCGGTCCTTTACATTCTTATAGGGTACCCCAACAATAATTAAATTTTCCATTTCTTTTATAGAAAGATACTCGTCTGCCACTCGACCAATTCGGCCAAGCTGAAAATAATCACGGCCATCCTGAGCAATCAGCAGCGAGTATTTATATAGCGGTGAGAAATTGGCTGGAAGGTAAATGAGCAGCTGCATTTCTTCTCCAAGTTCATTGCTGTAAAATGTTTGTTCTGTAATGGTACCTCTTGGATAATCCATTTTGAAAAATCCCCCCGAGTTCAACTGTTTTACAAAAAGAATTTTACCATAATGAAAGTGGAAATGCAGAAATGTGTGTAAGGATAAGGGGGCTAGGTTGAGGATTAATGCAGGTAACGGCTTTTATGATGCTGATCAGGCATGATGGAAAGAATATTGTCCCGTTTAAAGGTACGGATTTGTTTCCGCAGCAGGCAGTAGGCGCGAATGTATTCGTCAGTTACCTCTTTAATTATTAAACTTCGCTGGGTAATTTTCTGGTTTTCGGCAAGATAAATCATCTCCAAAGGAATATTTTCTTCGATGGAACGAATAAACAGGCCATCCATTTTAAAACTCCTCCTTTCTATAAATTATTATAACCGAACATTAGTTCTTTAATCAATAAAAAGAGGAATGTGTGTTCTATTTTTTTAGAGGGGTATTTAATGAAAAATTGTTATTGACTTTTTTGTTTTTTTTACTATAATAATATTTGTAGCTTAAATATTGATCTGTTAGCTCAGCTGGGAGAGCGCAACCTTGACAGGGTTGAGGTCGGGGGTTCGAACCCCTCACAGGTCATCATAAATCCTAACATCTGCTGATGTTAGGATTTTTATTTGTCTTAGGAATGGTGAAAAAATAAATATTAAAAAAGCAAACTTTAATCAAAAGCCTGCTTTTTTGGTTCAGTGAACTTTTTAATAATTACTTTTATAATTATTCCTATTGCTACGCCTGGAATGACAAACAACATCGGCAGCCAGACTGGTCCAAACAAGATACCAAAGATTTTTAATTTCGGGGAATAAATACAGCCGACCGTGACAAAATAAGCGGCAAATACAAACGGAAGGAAGGAATATCTTTCACTGCCTCCGCCTCCATCCTTAAACGCATCCCACATTGCAAAGAAATATAAGCAAGGATAAAACATAAGCCACTGATAATCAGTTAAAGCAATTGCCTTTTCAATCTCTCCATGAAAGCTTAGCATAATGATTGTATTGAAATTTGCTTGTGTATTCACCAGAATTTCTAAAAAAACAAACAAGAAACCTTTAAGATATTTTTTATTTAATAATTGCCCAAACCCCGGAAGGGCAATGCTCCAAAATAACTTTTCAATTGGATTTGACAAGCCAACTTCCCCTTCCAAGGATATACCTTTAGGACTAAATGCTCATTTTTAAAGTAAACATATATCGTACTAATCAGTTTGTCCCGGATTATCATGGAATATGACAGACAATTAGGTACGGTTCAATAATTTTTTATTGGTGCTTAGGCTCAAAAGGTTTTAAAAAAATTGAGTGAATATAACAAGTTTCAACACAATTCTTTTTCTCCTTTTGTTATTATGTAATCGTTTACATAGGAAGGGGGATTTTTTTGATGAGGGATATTGTTTATTTTAGGACTCCACAAAGTATCGTTTATGGAAAACAGGCATTTAACCAAGTAGGAGTGGAAGGAGCAGGATTAGGGGATAGAGCGTTAATTATTTCAGACAAAGTCATGAATCACCTTGGGGTTGTTGATAAATGCAAACAGTTATTAGCAAATCATGGTGTTCAAAGCCGTGTATTTCTAGGCGTAGACTCTGAACCGACAGTCAACTATGTTTCTGAAGCACTTGAGCAGTTCAGTTTGGAAAAGTGTAATTTACTTATATCCATTGGCGGCGGCAGTTGTATCGATACCGCCAAAGCAGTTGCTGTATTAGTAACAAACGGAGGGGATATTGGTGACTATGCAGGCGGCAGAAAGATTGCCGAAGCGATGCCAATCCCGCATATCGCGATTCCTACCACAGCCGGAACAGGTTCAGAAGCGACTGATGTCACGGTCATTACCGACCCTTCCACGAATGTAAAAATCATGGTCAAACAACTGGCGTTCATGCCTTCAATAGCTATAGTCGACCCGCTCTTAACCATTTCCTCACCGCAGCATGTAACTGCCGCAACAGGCGTGGATGCATTAAGCCATGCCATTG
This sequence comes from Neobacillus citreus, assembly GCF_018343545.2. GTDB lineage: Bacteria > Bacillota > Bacilli > Bacillales > Cytobacillaceae > Neobacillus > Neobacillus citreus. The sequence goes on from NZ_JAGYPE020000065.1 coordinate 8,703, forward strand.
AAGCATATCTTTCCAAAAAAGGGCATCCTATGACAGATTCGCTGGCATTATCAGCCATGGAACTCATTGTCCAAAATCTTTATCAAGCTTATACGAATGGAGAAAACCTTGAAGCAAGGGAAGCCATGTCGCTTGGCGCCCTTCAGGCAGGAATGGCGTTTTCCAATGCGTCTGTATGTCTGGTACATGGAATGTCGAGGCCGATTGGGGCGCTGTTTCATGTTCCGCATGGGTATTCCAATGCCATGCTGCTTCCGGCTGTACTTGAATTTAGTATGGATTCCTGCATTGACAGGCTATCCGATTTAGGGGATATCTTTGCCCCCAACCATTCCAATCGTTCAAAAGAAGAAAGGGCGAAATTTGCAGTAGAATCGGTCAAGCAGCTATGTTCTGCTTTAAAAATACCGAATTTAATGGAGTGGGGAATCGACAGACATAAATTTACCGGCGCCATCAGTAAAATGGCCAAGGATGCATTAGATAGCGGCAGTCCAGCCAATAATCCAAAAGTCCCCACACAGTGGGAAATTGAACAATTATACCGAATATGTTATGAATATGATTTCTCGGTTAAAGAAATAGTATGAATGCTTCATTAAAGCCATTGTTTTTTTACAATGGCTTTTTTAATAAGAAATTTAACTACGCCTCATGAACCGTCCTAACGGCCTCGCCAATCGGCGAGTTTTCATTTAATATGTAAGAGGGAAAAGACAATGAAAGAAGGAATAGAGTGTGAAATATATAAACATTGCCAATACCGATTTAAAAGCTTCAAACATGATTATGGGCAATATGCGGTTAACCTCGTTATCGGTGCCAGAGGCAGAAAAGTTAATCCGTACGGCTTTGGAAGAAGGGATCAATTTCTTTGACCATGCCGATATTTACGGAAGAGGTAAATGCGAAGAAATATTTTCTGACGCCATTCAAATGAATTCCCAAATTCGTGAAAACATGATTTTGCAGAGCAAATGTGGGATCCGTTTGCCGGAAGGCTTTTTTGATTTTTCAAAGGATCATATCCTGAATTCTGTTGAAGGTATCTTAACACGTTTAAAAACGGACTATCTTGATATTCTCCTTCTGCACCGCCCTGACCCGCTAATGGAGCCTGAGGAAGTTGCTGAAGCTTTTGAACAGCTTCATACAAGCGGAAAGGTAAAATATTTTGGTGTGTCGAACCACAATCCGTCCCAAATTGAACTGCTGCAAAAATACATACCATTTAAACTGGTGATCAACCAGCTCCAGTTTAGCATCGCCCATACTCCGATGATTGACTCGGGAATTTCCTTAAATATGAAAATTGATCAGGCTATTAATCGTGATAGTAGCATTTTAGAATACTGCCGTTTGAACGATTTAACCATTCAAGCATGGTCCCCATTTCAGCACGGCTTTTTTGAAGGTTCATTCCTTGGGGATTTGGAACGTTTTCCTGAATTGAACAAAACTATTGACGGAATTGCTGAAAAATACGGTGTCACCAACACTGCGATTGCGGTTGCTTGGATTACCCGCCATCCGGCCAACATCCAGGTCGTACTCGGAACAACCAATCCAGGTCGAATGCACGATGCCTGCATGGGATCTGAAATCAAATTAACTAGAGAAGAATGGTATCAAATTTATAAAGCAGCAGGGAATATTGTGCCTTAATTTATATTAGAATAAATCCAACCTCTTAAATGCCTTTCTAAGCTATATCATTAAGCGGAAATAAGCTAAGCTAAAAAGACCTGTCCTTATTTTGGGACAGGTCTTTCTGCATTACATTTTCAATGGCGTCAGGCACTGCTGGAAAATTACAGCTGCCTTTTCCGGATTTACTGAAAAGCCCATTTCCTTCATTGTTTCCCCGATTAACACAATTGCTTTCTCAAGCATTTCATTTGTGGTGTTGCCCATATGGCCGATTCGGAACGCCTTTCCTGCTAAATGCGCAAGCGCACCGGCGACAATGACACCTTTTTCGGCAAGGGCAGCGCGGAAGGCGGCATCATTCAAGCCTTCTGGGTACAGAATACAGCTAAGAGTAGCGGCAGCGACATCCTCATCGGCGATTGCCTTCATGCCATATTCGGCGAGAGCGGACCGGACTGCTCGTCCGTAAGCTTCGTGACGTTTATAGCGATTTTCCATCCCTTCAGCAAGCACCAATTTCATTCCCTCGTCGTAGGCATAAATGAGGTTTACCGGCGGTGTTGCAAAGTATTTGCCAGGATCATTCATAATTGGGATCCAATTATGAATGTCACAATAGTAGGCTGGTACACGCCCGATTTTTTCACGTGCGGCCAATGCCGATTGGTTAAAGGCGATAACTGCCAGTCCTGGGGGTACACCGATTGCTTTCTGCGATCCTGTTAACACAACATCGATTTTATAATCCGGATGGCCGTATGCCTTGCTCATATCTTCTTCCATCGCCGCAGTGGCGCAAACACCATCGAGAATAACCAATGCCCCGTGTTTTTTTATAAGGGGCACAAGTGCATCCAAGTTTGCAGCGACACCTGTTGAAGTATCGGCATGGGTGATGGTAACAGCTTTGTAATTCCCGGCAGTTAATTTTTCCTCTACTTCCTTTGTCTGAACCTGACTGCCCCATTCTGACTGAATGACGTCAACCTCAATTCCAAATGCTTTTCCTAAATGGATAAAGCGGTCACCAAAGTAGCCTTGACTGATGACAAGTATTTTCTCTCCTGCAGCCACTGTATTTACAAGGGCCATTTCCATCGCGAGGGTTCCGGACCCGGAAACAACAAACACTTCCCCGTCTGTTTTAAACATCTCTCTTGTTTTTTCAATAGCACTCTTAAATATTTTTACAAATCTTGGGTCAGTATGACCCCGGGTTTCCTGTGCCAGCGCATCATAAATGGAATCAACGACAGGTGTCGGGCCGGGGATAAGCAGCATCTCTTCGTTACGCATTTTTCGTTCCTCCTAAATAGACTTTTTGGATGAAAAATAAACCAACATTTACCTCTTCTATATCATTTTCGAAAATCCTTTAATATTTTTAAGGATTCATCTATTATATGAAATGGTATAATGTGGTTTGGTTTCCAGGAAGGATGGTGTCCGCATGAAAGAATTGGTATTCGCAAAGGGCTATCAAGAAAACGAACTCTTAAGAAAAAGTTTTAATGAATTAGCTTCCTCCATCTTTGGCATTGACTTCGAAGTTTGGTATCAGCATGGCTTCTGGACAGAAAAATATATACCATATTCGTATATTGAATATGGTAGAGTCGTAGCAAATGTATCAGTAAATCTTGTGGATTTAATCATTGATAACGAAAAAAAACAGTCTGTCCAAATCGGTACAGTTATGACGCATCCCGATTATCGAAATCAAGGTTTGTCCAAAAAACTGATGGATCAGGTTTTGGAAGATTATAAGGATATAGATTTAATGTATTTATTCGCTAATCAATCTGTGCTAGATTTTTACCCAAAGTTTGGTTTTAAAGAATATGAAGAACTCCAATTTTCAATGGATCGTTCGTTCGAGGCAAAAGGCGAAACCGGCATACGAAAATTAAATGGGAGAAACGTTGAAGATTTAGCATTTATTTATAGATTGGCAGCTGATCGGCTATCAGGGTCAGCTGCCTTTGGGACACACGGAACAGAGGAGCTGCTAATGTTTTATTGTTTGATGGTCTTTAACCAAGACCTCTACTATGCCCAGGATGAGCAGGCTGTGGTCATCATGCAGCATGAGGAGGATACGCTCCATCTTTATGATGTTATTAGTAAGGAGAAAGTAGAATTAATAACGATCTTAAGGAAACTTGTTAATAAGAATACTGTAAAAATTGTTTTTCACTTCCAGCCTGAGGATGACGTGCTGCCGCTTAAGACTAAGGTTGATAAATCCAGTAATGTTTTATTTATCAAAAATCTTACAGGTGTTTCATTGCCAAATGCATTTAAACATCCGCTTACCTCACAGGCCTAAAGCTGATTATTGGCAGAATATTAAAATAGTGATAATATTTTAATATTCAGTTATTGTTTTGCTTATAAATTGTTTTTGAAGGAGACGAGTTGAGATGAGTATGGAAAATTTGAGCGTAGCAAGCAAAGGGTATTTTGGCGAATTCGGAGGCAGTTTTGTTCCAGAGGATTTACAAGGAGTTCTAAACAAATTGGAACAGCAATTTTTAAAATACAAGGATGACCCCGAATTCATTGAAGAATATAATTATTATCTCAGGGAGTACATTGGAAGAGAAAATCCATTAACATTCGCCGAAAACTTAACAAAACAAATTGGCGGGGCGAAAATCTATTTGAAACGGGAAGATTTAAATCATACCGGGGCCCATAAAATTAATAACGCGATTGGGCAGATTTTGCTGGCAAAACGGATGGGAGCGAAGCGGATTATCGCAGAAACGGGCGCTGGCCAGCATGGTGTAGCAACCGCAACCGCCTGTGCGATGTTTGACATGGAATGTATCATCTATATGGGAAAATTGGACACAGAGCGGCAAGCGTTAAATGTTTTCCGTATGGAATTATTGGGGGCAAAGGTGATTCCAGTAACCAAAGGACAGGGGCGTTTAAAGGATGCTGTAGATGAGGCTTTAGGGGACCTTGTCCAAAACTATCAAAATACCTTTTATTTGCTTGGTTCAGCAGTTGGCCCGCATCCATATCCAACCATGGTGAAGCATTTCCAAGCGATTATCAGTGAGGAATCAAAGCGCCAGGTTCTTGAAAAAGAAGGAAAGCTCCCAACAGCCGTGATTGCCTGTGCAGGTGGGGGCAGCAATGCCATCGGTGCATTTGCCCACTATATCGATGAGAAAAATGTCTGGTTAATTGGTGTTGAACCAGCAGAGGCTCCGACCTTGACAGAAGGGGTGCCGGCTGTTATCCACGGTTTTAAATGCTTGACACTAATCGATGAAAAAGGGGAGCCAAAGCCAACCTATTCCATTGCGGCAGGTCTGGACTATCCAGGTGTTGGTCCAGAACACAGCTATTTAAAAGAGAGCGGCAGAGCGGAGTATGTTACAGCAACCGGTCAGGAAGCGTTAGAAGCGTTTCAACTTTTGAGTAAAACAGAAGGCATTATTCCAGCGCTTGAAAGTTCTCATGCGGTTGCCCATGCAGTGAAGCTGGCCAAAGAATTATCATCGGACGATGTGTTAATTGTAAATCTTTCAGGACGCGGGGATAAAGACGTTGAGCAGGTTTTCCAGATGTTAAAACAATAATGTAAATGAAGGATGATCCTTTTAACGGGTCATCCTTTTTTTGTCAAAAGTTATTCACAAAAAATTGTTAAAGTTTTGTGAAATACTTCTGATAAATTGCTGAATTTCGACATCTTTCTGTCGTTGACAGCTCGAGAGGTAGATAATTAAGGGAGTTTAGTCCGTAAATAACAGGGTACATGCCGAAATGTGTCGAGATTATCGCGTTTACAATTTTTCCAAACCTATCAATAATTTAAATTGAATTATATTCCAATAAGTATTTTTTATGAAAATTGCCTGTTGGAGTATGACCATTCATTAAATTTTTGAGGAGGATGTGTAATGGTGTATCAGCAAAAGCCTTGGTTGAAATGGTATGATCCTAGAGTGGAAGAGCATGTAAGTGTAAAGCACGAGTCTCTTTATGATTTTTTAGAAAGTGCCGTAGATCGTTTTAGCGAAAAACCAGCATTCACTTTCTATGGGAAAGTTTATAGCTTCAAGGAAACAAAATGGATGGTCGACAGACTCGCGTCTGCATTACATAAAGAAGGCTTTAAAAAGGGCGACCGAGCCGCAATTATGCTTCCTAATTGCCCTCACTATATATTCAGCTTATTTGCAGTTTTTCGTTTAGGCGGGATTGTTGTCCAAATGAATCCAATGTATGTCGAAAGGGAAATCGAATACGTTTTGGAGGACTCGGGTGCTAAATATATGATTGTGCTGGACTCATTCTATCCTAGGGTTAAAAAGGTCCAGCCGAGCACATCGCTAAAAAGGGTCGTAGCAGTGAACTTAACCGGTAACCGAGGCGAGCTCGGTGAAGGGGATTATTATTTTGAAGCAGCACTTCAAGATGATGTCAAACTCCCAGAAGTGGAAATAGACCCGCATGAGGATGTGGCGGTCCTGCAATATACTGGTGGAACAACTGGTGTGCCGAAAGGCGTTATGCTGACCCACTACAATCTTTTAGCGAATTTCAATCAGGTCTGCGATTTTATTTATAGTACCTGTGATGATATCCCAGACTCTTTTAAAATGATTACCGTCCTGCCAATGTTTCACGTCTATGGATTGTCAAGTGTAGCTCTTTGCGGAATTCGCGAAGGCGCTAACCAGATTATCCTGCCTCGCTTTGATTTAAAAGAGGTTATGGAAACCATTAAGCGGGAAAAGCCATTTATCTTTGCTGGAGTTCCAACAATGTATTTTGCATTGAATAGTTTGCCTGAAGCATTAAAGGATTGCGGTTTTGCAGATGTATATTATGCAGGCAGCGGCGGGGCGCCGTTACCAGTGGAGCAGGCGAAAGCATTTGAAAATATTACAGGTTCAACCCTCCGCGATGGCTACGGGCTTTCTGAAGCATCTCCAACGATTGCATTCAATCAGCCGTTTTTACCGAGAAGGTATGGAAGTATCGGCATACCGGTACCAAGTACAGTGGTTAGAATTGTCCGGGAGATTGAAGACGGAGAATATGTGGATGTCCCTGTTGGTGAATCAGGAGAATTAATTGTTAAAGGGCCTCAGGTCATGAAAGGATATTGGAACCGTCCGAAAGATACGGAAGATGTAATCAAGGATGGCTGGCTGTTCACTGGTGACATTGCAAAAATGGATGAAGATGGCTATCTCTATATTCTTGACCGGAAGAAGGACATGATTATTGCCAGCGGTTACAATGTATATCCGCGCGAGGTGGAAGAAGTCCTCTATAAGCTGGAGGGTGTAGAAGAGGCGATCGTAATCGGTGTTCCTGATAGCTATCGTGGGGAAACGGTGAAGGCGTTTATTAAACTAAAAGATGGCTGTGGAATTTCTGTAGAAGAGATTATTTCGTTTGCAAAAGCCAACCTGGCACCTTATAAGGCTCCTAAAGAGGTAGAAATACTAGTGGAATTGCCAAAATCATCAGTTGGAAAGCTGCTTAGAAGAGTTTTGCGGGATGAAGAAATTGCAAAAGTGAAGGCTTAATATATTTATATTCCATTTGCTTGTAGGAATAAAGTTTAATAGTTTTAGCTGCACAGAAAATGCCCAGTCGTGATCGATAGGGCATTTTTCTGGATTATTGTTTTTTTAGAAATTCCAGTGCTTTTTGATTAACTAGCTCAGTGGCTTCGGTAACATAGATATGCCCTGCGCCTTTAACTGTTAGAAATTCGGCATTTTCGATATTCTCTGCCAGGGTAACGCCATTTTCATATGGGACTAAACGATCTTCATCGCCGTGAATAACTAGAGTTGGTACTTTAAGTTGTTGCAGTTCACTGTAAGTGTCGTGGGCAAGGCATGCTTGGAGCTGAAGCATGTATGCGTATGGAAGAATCGGCCTTTCGATTCTTACTTTAATATCCTCTGCTACGAGATTGCGCTGATTTTCAATAAATGATTGGCTGTATAGGATGGGGGCAGTGGCCCATGCCATTTCCTCAGGAGTCGCAGTGGACGAAGCCCTGGACAGCATAAGCATAGAGACATCCGCCCTTGGCTGAACATGATTTGTACCGCCGGAAGTGGTACACCCAAGGATAAGGGATTTAATCCGTTCTGGATATTTTATTGCCAGCCTTTGGGCAATCATTCCGCCCATGGAAATACCATAAACATGTGCAACATTAACTCCTGCAGTATCGAGGACTGCCCGTGCATCTTCTGCCATCAATTCAATAGAATACGGGGTATTGGGCTTATCGCTTAAGCCTACACCACGATTATCAAAAATAATTACTTTATAGTGTTCCGCTAGAGCTGGCAGAGTTCTATACCATGACCTGGAATCAAGGGATAACCCCATAATCAATAAAAGCGGCTCCCCTTCACCATGAACCTCATAATAAAGATCAATTCCATTTGCATTCGTAATCGGCACGCAAGCACAACTCCTTTAATCATAATATTAAAATATATGACCATAGCCCTAAGGACATGTCTAAAAATCACAAATTCATGGACTGATTGCGTGCACCTAAACTGTCCACGGAACAAGGACAGATGTCTTTTTGTGGTGCCTGACACCTTTTTGTTATTCATCTCAAAATGAAAGCGTTTTCCTGAGATAGTGTCATTCAGTTGGCTTCGGCGGGGGGATAGATTGGGCGGGGAGTGAATGGGGAAAAATTCCAACAATATTCGACAAAGGACTATTTTGGGTAAAAGGGATTTTATTTAAAAAAACCCATGAATTAAATATGGAATGAATTTAATCAATGGTACCTTAAGGATATTTGCTGGTATTTGTGGAATTTTGTCGATAAGCATTGGTTTACAAATCTAAACTTTGCTTCAATAATTAAAATTATATTAATATTCTAACAATCTTTGTTTTACTTTAATATCAAGGGGAGGCATAGTTTTTTATGGTTTATCAGCAAAAGCCGTGGCTTAAAGTTTATGATTCAAGGTTGGATGAGCATCTTCAGATTGAGTATAATTCTCTTTACCACTTTCTGGAGAAATCGGTAAATCGTTTTAATACGAAACCGGCAATGACGTTTTTGGGAAATGTAACCAGCTTCAATGATACCAAAACGATTGTTGACCGATTTGCTTCAGCCTTACATAGAGCAGGATTTGTTAAAGGCAGTCGTTTAGCCATAATGCTGCCAAATTCACCTCATTACATATTTACTTTATTCGGGACTTTTCGCCTTGGAGGGATCAATGTCCAAGTTAATCCCATGTATGTTGAAAGAGAAATAGAACATGTTTTAAATGACTCCGGTTCAGAGTACATGGTGGTCCTCGATGCGCTTTACCCAAAAGTGAAAAAAGTCCAGTCAAATACTTCGTTAAAAAAGGTGATTGTTGTTAATTTTGGCGGTGCCAAAATTGATCTTGCAGATGGTGATGTTTATTTCGATGAATTCCTTGATAAGGAAGCTAGTCTTCCAGAGGTAGACATTGACCGTGAAGAAGATGTCGCTGTGCTTCAATATACCGGTGGAACAACCGGTCTCTCCAAAGGGGTAATGCTTACCCATACGAATCTTTTAGCCAATTTAACACAGGTTTGTGATTTCGCTTATAAAACATGTGATGACAAACCAGAAGATTTTAAAATCATAACTGTTTTGCCGATGTTCCATGTCTATGGATTATCAAGTGTTGCGCTTTGCGGAATCAGAGAAGGTGCCAACCAAATTATCCTGCCGCGCTTCGATCCAAAGGAAGTAATGGAGATTGTCAAACGTGAAAAACCATTCCAATTCTCAGGTGTTCCAACCATGTTCTTTGCATTAAACAGCCAAGAGGGACTAGAGGATGCTGGTTTTGATTCACTATACTACGTGAACTGCGGTGGTGCTCCACTTCCAATAGAAGCGGCCAAAGTGTTTGAAAAGAGGACAGGGAAACAGCTGCGTGATGGATACGGTTTATCTGAAGCAGCACCAACAGTCATTTTTAGTCCTCCATTTGTGCCAAGAAAGCACGGAAGTATCGGCATTCCAGTTCAGAGTACAATTGCCAGAATCGTTCACGAAACAGAAGATGGCTTTGTCGATGCACCGGTTGGTGAGGCTGGGGAGATCATCGTCAAAGGGCCGCAGGTTATGAAAGGATACTGGAATCGTCCTGAAGATACGGATGCAGTAATAAAGGATGGCTGGCTGTTTACTGGCGATATGGCAAAAATGGATGAAGATGGATACTTTTATATTGTTGACCGCAAGAAAGATATGATTATTGCAAGCGGCTTTAATGTTTATCCAACCGAAATTGAAGGGGTTCTCTATCAGCTGGAAGAAATCGAAGAAGTGGTGGTAGTGGGCGTTCCAGACCCTTATCGCGGCGAAACCGTAAAGGCTTATGTAAAGCTAAAAGCGGGTTATTCTATTAGCGAAGAAGAAATCAAACAGTTTGGAAAGGAAAACCTAGCACCATATAAGGCGCCAAAAGATGTAGAAATCCTTCCGGAGCTGCCAAAATCTTCAGTTGGGAAACTGCTAAGAAGAGTATTAAGAGACCAAGAAAAACAAAAAGTAAAAGCCTAATAGTCAACTAGGAGGAATTTAAGATGAGTTTACAAGATTTATTCAGTTTACAAGGAAAAACGGCGATTGTTACAGGCGGTGGCAGAGGCTTAGGACAGCAAATTGCCACTGTGTATGCAGAAGCAGGTGCTAATGTTGTTGTTTGTTCAAGAGATATTGAAGCATGTCAGCAATTAAGCGATGCACTCAAGGAAAAAGGTGTTCGCTCACTTGCATTTAAATGTGATGTATCAAATCCTGAAGATATCCAGCATGTTGTGGACGAAACGCTAAAAGAATTTGGCTCAATTGATATCTTGGTTAATAACAGCGGCACAAGCTGGGGAGCCCCTGCACTTGAAATGCCAGCAGATAAATGGGATAAGGTAATGGATATCAACCTGAAAGCAGTGTTTTTATTTTCTCAGGCTGTTGGAAAAATTATGGTCGAGCAGCGTTCCGGAAAAATCATTAATATTGCTTCGATTGCCGGTATGGGCGGTCAGAAACCTGAAGTCATGGATGCCATTGGTTATTCTGTCAGCAAGGGTGCCGTCATTACATTAACAAAAGATTTAGCAGTAAAATTGGCACCGCATAATGTCCATGTGAATGCCATTGCACCAGGGTTTTTCCCAACAAAAATGACCAAAGCCATTTTGGGCTATTCTGGTGAAAGTATTCTTGATCGTACACCCGCAGGACGTTTTGGTTCCGATGAAGATATGAAGGGGCCGGCGCTATTTTTAGCATCATCAGCATCAAACTATGTATTCGGTCATGTATTGGTGGTTGATGGTGGAACGACTGCAAGTGTGGAATAGGTCCGCAAGCACTTTTTAAAATTTTTCTGAATTTTTAAGAGATAGCCTTGTAGGGTTCCAGTAAATATGTTTAGATTGACATATTAGTACATATGTTAAGAAAAACATACCAACCGGTTAGTAAGAGGGAATCAAATGGAAACCACGCACCAGGACGAAGTTGCTTTTTCCAGAGAACTCGAAGCGAAAATAAATAAAAGAATCCATGAACTCACTAATAGCCGGGGCTTTACCCTAGCATGGGGGAGGGCAATGGATGCCCATTTGGCTCGGTTAAAAATTCACAGAAAGTTAACAACTAGATGGTTAAAACGATTAGACCTTCCCAATAAAGATGAAGTAGCAGAGCTTTCAATTAGATTGGTAGATTGTGTGGAGAAAATCGACCTGCTCGACGACACAATCTATAGTTTTAAAAAAAGGCAGCAAATAAATTTAACTCATTTAAAAATGGTACGACAATCATGGGAAGAACTGCTGGTTGTTTTGCGGACGGAAGAAAAAGAATTAAAAGCAGGTAATCTTACATCGCTTGAAAAGGAATTAATACAACTAAAGCGATTATTTCAAATAGAATTCGAAATGGAGGAATAACCAATGACTGAGAAAAATGAAAAAGAGTTAGAGGTTGAGGTTAATGTTGAAAATCAATTGTCAAGCCTTGAGCTGATTTGGAAGATTGGCTTTGATGAATTAGATGCATGGGCTAATCGTTTTAATAAGCGCGATGAGCTATTCTTGTCAGCGGTTAAGAACTATGTAGAAAGCGTTAAGCGCAATCAGGAAAATCTAAAAGCGGTCACTGAGCAATTTGACCGTGAAGTCAAGGAATGGGAAAAAGCTGCGCGTGAAGAATTACTTGTAACAACCACGACTTTGCAGCATTTCTTCCCTGTTAAATCTTACGAGGAAATCAATAAAGTTGTGGATGACATTCAACAAAAAACGGCAGCTCTACTGTTAACTCCGGTAAAGGCGTTAACCGGCGGTCAGGCACTAGACAAGTATCTGGATGCCGTCGAGCAATATCTGGCTTTCAGGAAAAAAGCACGTGAAAAATATATTGATAGTGTAAAGAAAACTACTAATATACTATATGAAAATCAAAAAATATTTGTTGATTTATTCTCAAAACAATTAAAAGCAGCCATTTTTCCTTTTCAAAAATTCATGAAAAACGCGGTTGAATCAACAAAATCATAACGAGGTGAATGTTAATGTCAGAGAAAAAATATGATCCGTATGAATCCTTTCATAAGTTAAGTCTTTTGTGGGAAAAGCAAATCAATGATTTTATCTACCTGTGGACAAATAACAATGAGTTTGTCAAAATGTCCAATTTCGGAACTGAAGTGCAAACCCGTTATCTGGAGCAATTGAAAAAAAATCAAGAAGCCTTCGCAAGTGTCCTAAATTTACCGACGAAGAGCGACGTTACAAATGTGGCAAACTTAACGATTCAAGCAGAAGAGAAAATGGAGGCTCTTGAAGAGCAAATTTGGGATTTACAAGATTCTGTAAAATCACAGAGTAAAGAGATTGAAAGTGTCGTAGAAGTTTCCAAGGAAATCATTAAACTGACAAAACAGCTAAAACAAGATCTGGTTAAGTCAAAAAAAGAACTGTCCGATACAAAGAGCCTGCACGCCGAACTTCAGGAAATGAAATTTGAACTATTGAAGTTAAGTAACTTTAAAGAAGAACTTGACGCTATTAAGGGTCTGATTGAAAAGGAAAAAACGGAGCAACCTGTGTTTTCTAGTGCAGGATCATCTAAATAATTTTAAAGGGAGGGAAACATTACCGTGGCTGTAGAGACACCTTTTAGGAATTTGATTCCAGAATTGAATTATGAGAAAGAAACGGCACGTTGGAAGAATGTTGTTAAAGCATTAACTGGACCTGCGCCGAAAATGGGGCACTCGCCAAGAAACGAAGTATGGCGGAAAAATAAATCGGTTTTATGGCATTATCCAGCTAAACAAAAAAAATATGAAATTCCATTATTTTTTGTTTACTCTTTGTTTAATAAGCCATATATTTTAGATGTTGCTCCCAAGACCAGCGTGATCGAGGGTCTCACAAATTTAGGCTATGAGGTGTATTTGTTAGATTGGGGTGCACCAGGCTACGAGGACAAAAAAATTGGTCTCGATACTTATATCGACAAGTATTTAAGAACTGCGGTCAAGCGTGCAATCCGCCATTCCGGAGCGGATGAAATTACCGTTGTCGGTTATTGCCTGGGCGGAACGATTGCTTCCATTTATGCGTCAATTGCTGATGAGCCGATTAAAAATTTAATCGTTGCAACTGTGCCAATTGATTTCCAACCGGCTATTGGTCCGGATAAATGGACAGAAGGCATTAGAAACGGTGATATTAACATAGACAGCTTTATAGATGTTTATGGCAACATCCCGCCTAAAATGGTCGAAGGCATGTTCAGGGCAATGCAAGCACCTGTTTATTTTACTAACTACACAATGCTGCTTTCAAGGGCACATGACCAGCGTTATGTTGATAAATGGCAGCGGATGAACAAATGGACAGTTGATCAGGTTCCATTTGCAGGAGAAGCCTACCGTCAATTATCCAATGACCTTTTTAAAGAAAATAAACTGGTAAAGGGTGAGTTGGTTATTGGCAATAAAAAGGCGGACTTAAAAAATATTAAAGCCAACTTATATGTTATTTCTGGTTCTAGAGACCATTTAATCTTGGAAGATCAAAGTAAACCAATCATGGACCTAGTTTCCAGCGAGGATAAAACGTATGTGGTTGTTGAAACGGGGCATGTAGGCCTGGCGCTTTCTGGATTATTTGGCAAAATTGTAGATCAATGGGCATCCAGCCGTTCCAATCCTCTATAATAAAGAAGTAGGAATAAAGTAAGGTACAAGGACATATATAGTAAATAGTGTTGCATAAAAGAGGAAGGAATAACTTCCTTCCCCTTAACTTGCAGCCTGGTGTTTATTCAAAAAATTGCGAAGCACTTCATTAAACGCGTCTTTTGCTTCAAGTTTAGCAACATGGCCGGTATTTCTAAAAACGACAAACTCGGAGTGGCGGATTTGTTTATGCATTAAATATTGAATCCAGACAGGTGTTACGGAATCATATTGTCCGCCAATAATAAGGGTCGGCACCTCGATTTTTGGAAGGAGTGTTAAATTATTGACCTTAAGACACGCTTCCATGGCTTTAAAATAATATTCCTTGTTCGGACGGTAAAATTCGTAAAATTGCTCAAAATTCTCATCCGACCAAGTATACAGGCAAACCTTTGCTGCAGTTTCTCTTGTAATGTCTGGAGACTTATTTTCTGCCCGTGCCTTTCTATAGGCTAAAAATAATTTCCCGAAATTTTTCGGGGCATAATGGAACGTGCTGACCAGCATTAAGGAACGGCACACTTCTGGTGCCTGACGGTAAATCTCTTGTGCAACCATGCCGCCCATGGATAAACCGCAAATGTGGGCGCTTTCAAAGCCTAGCCCTTTAATAAGACTTATACAATCGGCTGCGAAGTTTTTTATTGAAATCTCACCAGGCTTTTGATATTCACCGTGTCCTCGTAAATCAGGAATAATTAAGTCATATTGATCTGCTAATTCAAACTGATGTAACCAACCTTCTTTTACCTCCCCAAGTCCATGAATAAAAACTAAAGGCTCACCGGCACCGAGTCGTAAATAAGGAATTTCGTGGGTGACTTTAAAAAAATTACGCAAATTGCATTCCTCCCTGTGATTTTTAATAACCTTTGTTTCCTTCATTTCTATAATATATACATTTACAATATTCTGATTATTTTATTATATAATCGGTGTTGACAAAATATAACACATAGGTGTAAATTACATATATAGACTAGCAATGAAATTACATAAAGAAAATGCCAGCTTTAAGCGATTGGACTTATAATGAAAAAGGAGGAAGAAATATGAGCACAACAAAGAAAAATGGCCAAGCTGAAGAATCTCTTCAGACCAACCAATTAGTTGACACACTTTGGAATCAATATGAACAATCCTTAGACCGTGCCAGAAAGATTCGTGAAAGCAGGGAAGATGCTTACTTAAATGCAGTTAAAGAGGTAGTAAAGTTTAATCAAGAATTCAGATTTTCGCTTGGAAATCTATACCGTACTTTTAGAAACACCAATAGTGAATTAGTCAAGGGTGTTTCCAACGGACTTGTAAAAGAAGAAGCAAAAAAAGTTGTTCGCCCAGAATTAAAAGAACAAATTGAAGAAGTAAATGGCAGGATTGAACAATTGGTGGCTGCTCCGATCGCTGCGGGACTTGATTTGGTTGCTCGCACCGAAAATAGTTTTATTGAGAATAGTGAAAAATATGTTGAGTACTCAAGAGCGCGCAGAGGCAGCTGGCAGCAAGTTACAGATGGTTATGTAAAAGCAGCAAGAAAAAGCCATCAACAAGTGCTTAACCGCCTTGAAGAAAGTGTAAAAGTATTTGTAAATGCAAAATAATGATTTGAAACACGGCTGTCCATTTGGATAGCCGTGTTTTTATTTTTTATTCATGGGCTTTAAAGCTGTTTTGTTTTCATAAAATAAAGAGTATAAAGAGGAAAATTTAATCGTTTTCGGCTATGATAGAAAGTAAAGGATTTCAGGAAAAAAAGAGGTTCAGCTATGCTAAAGAGTTTACTGACATTCCAAAAAGCGAACGGGATTGCACCGTATATTTGGACTGTTCTTTGTATTTTGCCATTTTATTTTATTTTTCAGGCTCCAACAACACTGCAAATCGTTGTTGGGATTGCGCTGACATTGGCGTTCTTTATTTTCTATCGGATTGCCTTTATTTCCAAAGGCTGGCTTGTATATGTTTGGACAATGATTTTGATTGCGATTTCCATAACGGCAACCAGCCTTTTCAGCTATGTATATTTCGCTTTTTTTCTTGCTTACTATCTAGGAAATATCAAGGATCGGGTTGCTTTCTTTACATTGTACTTTATCCATTTGCTAAGTACTTCCGCTTCCATCAATTACAGCATTGTCATCCATGAAAAATTGTTTTTGCAGCAACTCCCATTTGTCATCATTATTTGGATTAGCGTCATTCTCCTTCCATTTAGTATTCATAACCGCAAGGAGAGAGGGCAGCTTGAAGAAAAACTCGAGGATGCCAACAAACGGATTTCTGAACTGATTAAACTCGAGGAGAGGGAACGGATTGCCCGCGACCTTCATGATACACTGGGGCAAAAACTTTCCATGATTGGGCTAAAGTCTGATTTAGCAAGAAAATTAATCTCGAAGGACCCCGATCAAGCCCGAAACGAACTAAAAGATGTTCAAGCTACGGCCCGAACTGCATTAAGTGAAGTAAGAAAAATGGTTTCCTCCATGCGGGGAATTCGTTTAAAGGATGAAATTCAGCGTATTAAACAAATGCTTGCAGCGGCTCAAATCAATCTGGAATGCAGAGGAGAATTTATTTTAACAAATGTCACGCCATTTACTGAGAATATTTTAAGCATGTGCTTAAAAGAAGCGATTAATAATGTTGTGAAACACAGCGGGGCTAGCAGTTGTTTAATCTCTATTGATCAAACGCAGAAAGAAGTCGTGATGACGATACATGATAATGGTTCATTTAAAACTGCCAAGGGGAAAATTTCTGATGGCCATGGTTTAAGAGGGATGCAGGAAAGGCTGGAATTTATCAACGGCAGTTTAGAGCTATTGACAAGCAATGGTACTGCTATAATTATTAAAGTCCCAGTAGACTTAAAACCTCGCCAGGATAGGAGAGTTGGAAATGATTAGGATTGTCATCGCCGAAGATCAACAAATGCTTCTCGGAGCTTTTGGGTCATTACTTAATTTGGAAGAGGACATGGAGGTAGTCGGGAAGGCCACCAACGGAGAAGATGCTGTTACTCTTGTCAAGAATCTAAGTCCTGATGTTTGTATAATGGATATTGAGATGCCCGGCAAAAGCGGACTTGAGGCCGCAGAGGAAATTAAGTGTCTAAGCTGCAAGGTGATCATTTTGACAACCTTTGCCCGATCAGGGTATTTTCAGCGGGCTTTAAAGGCAGGGGTAAGTGGATATCTTTTAAAGGATAGCCCAAGTGAAGAATTGGCAAGTTCCATCCGAAGTGTTGTGGCAGGAAGACGAATTTATGCGCCAGAATTAATGGATGATGTGTACGCCGAAGAAAATCCATTAACAGACCGGGAACGTGAGGTATTAGAACTGGTAGCAGACGGCAAAAACACAAAAGAAATAGCGGAAGAGCTTAGTATCAAAACAGGGACGGTCCGGAATTACATCTCCATTATTCTCGATAAACTGGAGGTAAAAAACCGGATTGAAGCCATAACCCAATCAAAGGAAAAAGGCTGGTTTAAATAGGTTTTCCAGCTTGCTTGTTTTTATTAATCGAAACGGGTGCCGATATGAGGCATCTTTTTTTTGCAATTTTTAATTTAACCAAATCAGCCAATAATTTTCATTTCTTAACTTTTTTACATAGGGAACATTAATATTGAACAATGTTCTGAGGAGGGAAATAAATTGAATTTAAAGAGGATCATTAGCTTTTCCTTCATCCTGTTCATGTTTTTGTTTAGTGTTCCTTTTGTATCTGCAGCGCCATCAGATTCAGAACTAAACCAGTATTTGCAGGAAATTGGTTGGACGAAGCAAGAACTTCAGGATTACCTTGACTTTTATGAAATTCCCATGGATGAATTTGCTTCAATTGATGAACTTCGTGAGTTCCTCGGAACACCTATCAATGAACAAAATTTGCAGGAACTATTAACGAAGTATCATCTTTCCCAGAAAGAAATGGATGATTTGTTGAATCATTTTGGTGATTCTCTGGGGGAGTATAAGTTCATAGAGGATTTGGATTCTGCATTAGACTTTTATGTCAATCATGATGAGTATATGGCTGATATAGAAAGTGAATTAAACGAAATTGGGATTACTGAAGAAGAGTCTGAAAAGTTTTTTAATTATCTTGGGCAGGTAGAAGAGAAAAACAAATATCAGTTGGACCAAATGGATTTGTACGACTCCCTTTTGGAAAAATTTGTAGGTCTTGATGATACCACCGACCTTACCGAAGAACAGCAGGATGAATTGGTGCAAATACTCACTGAAACCATTGACACTTATGAAATCAAGGTTCAATTTAAAGTCAACAATCAGAATATCTCCTTAAAAGAACTGCTAAAAATGAAGGATGCACCTGATAATTTGTATATCGGTATATCCAGTATTGCAGGTGAACCATTAATTGACTTTACAATTCCAGGGTCATATTTCCAAACTGGAGAAACAATTAACCAAGGAGAACAAATGATTCATTTGGGGGAAATCTCCAATGAGTTTATTGATCATCTTCATGATGAAAAATACCAAAATGCAGATAACCGATATAAATAAGGAATTACCCGCCAGTATCGCAAACCTGGCGGGTTTATTTGCATAATGTTCATAAGTTTTTCAGCTGGATGCATTTGTTTGGAATTTGCCAATGTAGTTTTTTATATATTCGAATACTTCCATGGGACGTTCCTCTGGCAGAGCATGGCCGGTTTCTTTTAAGATAATCAATTCCGAGTTTGCTAGGTCCTTGTTCAATTTCTCTCCAATTTTTAAAGGCACTGATTTGTCCTGGTCACCCCAGATTAATAAGCAAGGTGTTTTGATTTGTTTTAAAATTTCCGGTGGAAGATCGCCTTCGCGATCGCGAATCATCCGTGTTAAGGCAACAAATATTTCATCCTGTAAAAAGGGCTGCAGATAGCCATTTATCATCTCTTCATTAATAATGGAATGGTTATAAAGGGCCTCCTGAAGGTTTTTCTCTACCCCGGTTCTGGCAAACCAATACTTTACGAAGCGATGAAAGTAAGGCAGGTAGCTGGTAAGAATGAGCGGAAGTTTCGCGCGTTTTAAATAGGCTGAGCTGCAGAGTAAAATAGCCTTGTCGGCAAGCTCCTGTTTTAGGTGAAGAATATTTAAGACAATTTGTCCACCCATAGAATGGCCGATGAAAGTCATTTTTTTTAAGCCCAGTGATTCGATAAGCTGTATGACGGTATCGGCTAAATTTTTATAGGAGTAGATATATCGGCTGCATTTTGCACTTTTCCCAAAAGGGGGAAGATCAATAGATAACACCTGATACTCATTCTTTAATAACGAAATTAAATGACGATAGGTGAAGGTGGAAGAAAGAAAACCGTGCAATAAAACGAAGGTCCTTTCTGCGTTTGGATTAGGATAAAATTCATAATAAACATTAATGTTATTTAGCGGCTTATACCCTGCTACAACATTCTGCTCCATCATCCTTCCTCCCAATTAACAAAAATAGATGAAATTAATATTCCCCCTTTTATTAATCCATACAACAATAAATTTAAATAACTCCTTTTTTAATTCCTAAATTTTTTAAAATTTCCAAAATAAAGTGTTTGAATTTTTAGAAAACTAACTGTATAATAAAAAAAAGCTCAAGGAGTTGATTTCCATGGAAAAGAAGTTACTTAATTCCCCGCAACATTCGGATGAAAACACTGATTCTGTCCTTGCTGAGATGTTTTTAAACAACGCCCTGCTTGAATTTAAAAGGGAGAAGATCCGGAAGGAAATCGACCAAACGTTACAAGACGGTAACAAGGAATTATTTCTTCAATTGACAGAAGAACTGAAGAAAATTAGCTAGTTCCGAACAACCTACTATCTATTATGACAAAACTTTAAAAAAGAAGCCCTATCCAATACGGATAGGGCTTCTTGGCCGTTCTGACGAGAATTTCATTTGGACCCTGAACCCTTTTTTTGTATGATAAAGAAAAGGAATCGGGGGCGGTTAGTAGTGAAAGAGAAAATTATCGAGGAATTAAAAAAAATCGAAGAGCAATATGCCGTTAAAATTTGCTATGCTGTTGAGTCAGGCAGCAGGGCATGGGGATTTCCTTCAAAAGACAGCGACTATGATGTTAGGTTTATTTATGTCCCCAAAAAAGAATGGTATCTTTCCATTGAAGAAAAGCGGGATGTTATAGAACTGCCAATAAATAATCTCTTGGATATAAATGGATGGGAGCTTCGTAAAGCACTCAGGCTTTTTAAAAAATCAAACCCGCCCCTAATGGAATGGCTACATTCGGGAATTGTATATTATCAGGCCTATTCTTTAGTAGATAAAATGAAGGCAATCCAAAACCAGGTGTTCCGGCCTCAGTCGGCCCTTTATCATTACCTGAATATGGCCAAAGGGAATTACCGTGACTATCTTCAAGCAGATGAAGTGAAAATTAAGAAATACTTTTATGTGCTGAGGCCGGTTTTAGCCTGTAAATGGATTGAAAAATATAATAGTGTCCCGCCTATTGAATTCCAGGCATTAGTGGCGGACCTTATTATGGACGGCCCTCTTAAAAATGAAATCAATACTTTGCTTGATAGGAAAATACGGGGCGATGAACTTAACCTTGAGCCAAAGGTTTTTATTATTAATGAATTTTTGGAGAATGAAATAAATCGAATTGAGGATTACGCAAAGAAAACGTCTTTTCCGAAACAGGATATTTCCCCAATACTGGATGAACTATTTAGGGACATACTTGACGAGGTATGGCCTTAATTACCAAAAAATATGTTAAAATATATAAAAATATTATTTTGCGAAAAATTTCGAATAAATAAAGAATGAGGGGAATTCTATGAATATCGTTGCATCCGAGAAACTTCAAAAAATGTCATCGAGTATTTTTCAAAAGGTGGCCGATCAAAAGCAAAAGGCATTAAAAAATGGAATTGATGTCATCGATTTGAGTGTCGGAAGCCCGGATTTTGCACCGCCAGCGTTTGTAGTCGAGGCATTAGCAGAAGCGGCAATGGACCGAAGTAAATATGGCTACACTTTAAAAGGGATTCCTGAATTTAATGAAGCCGTTAGTTATTTTTATAAACAGCGTTACGATGTAGAACTTAATCCGGCATCTGAGGTTATTCAGCTAATGGGTTCGCAGGATGGACTTGCTCATTTAGCGATGGCGGTTATTAACCCTGGCGATTATGTTCTGGTACCTGACCCTGGATATCCAATCTATGAGGCAAGTGTGACGATTGCTGGCGGAAATATTTATCCAATGCCGTTATTGGAGGAAAACAGGTTTCTCCCTCAACTAGATGAAATTCCTGCAAAGGTTCTAGAGAAAACCAAATTGATGATTATCAGTTATCCAGGTAATCCGGTTACCGCTCTCGCTGACAGAAGCTTTTTCCAAGAGGTGATCCGTTTTGCCAAAAAGCATGAAATCCTAGTTTTGCATGATTTTGCCTATTCTGAGTTAATTTTTGATAACAATCCGCAAATTAGTTTCATGTCGATTCCGGGAGCAAAGGAGGTTGGGATTGAGTTTAATTCACTTTCCAAAACATTTAATATGGCAGGCTGCCGGATTGGCTATGCGGTCGGGAATGAACAAGCACTTGCCATCCTGGCTTCTTTAAAATCTCATATCGATTATGGTGTGTTTTATCCAATCCAAAAAGCAGCCATAACTGCTTTGACTTCGGATTTCTCATTTTTGCAATCACAAGTGAGAGAATACGAGAAACGGCGTGATGCATTGATATCAGGCCTTTCAAAAGGCGGGTGGCAGGCGGCAAAATCTCCGGCGACAATGTTTGTCTGGGCAAAAATCCCATCAGGATGGACATCCCGTCGCTTTGCCTTTGAACTGATTGACAGTAAAGGAGTTGCGGTTATTCCTGGAGATGCGTTTGGAAAGCTTGGTGAAGGCTATGTCCGGATTGCCTTGGTTCAGCCTTCGAAACGGCTCTCTGAGGCGGCAGAGCGCATTCAAGAATTCCTTAGGGAAACTCAAGTTTAATTCTTCTAATTAAACCTTTCTTAACATATATCTTTAACAAAAGGCCTTCACACGACTGAAGGTCTTTTACTTTGAAGGGGAGAGGGAGATTATGCCTAGCGGAATGCATCAGGTCGAACTGGATTTGCCAATTGATGTGATTTGGGACTTTGTAAAGGATATGGACAATTGGGCACCGCTTGTGCCGAACTATATTCAACACGAAAAGCTAAATGAGCATAGGTCCACATGGGAGTTTAAAAGCGATATTGGCATAATGAAGAAGAAAATCAGTTTAATAATTGATATTAATGAATGGAAAGAACCAATAAGAGTCAGCTTTGCCTTAAAAGGCAAAAGTGAAAAATATTCTGGCGAAGGATTTTTCGAAGCAAAGGCAATAAACGTAAAAAAAACAAGATTAACTGGCTTTCTTGAAGTGAACGTTATTGGGAAGATGGCCGGAGCGCTGAACTCGAAGCTGGAGACCGCACTCCCAGAAGCGGTGAAAGAAATGGCGGAGGCTATTTCGGAAAAGCTTGTGGAAGTTAAATCTGTTTAATAGGTGCATCGATATCGATTAAACAAGAAATTCGCAGTTTGTAAAAGTTAAGGTAATCTTAAGCTTGGCATGGTATGTTAGTCCAAAATCCACTATCAATCAGATAGTAGACAGGGGGATTAGCAGCTTATGTTAAGTACAGGGCTTAAAAGAAGTATAAATTTATTTCTTGTTACCGCTATTGCCGGTATGAGTTTGGTCCATTTTACACCTGTTGTGTATGCAGAAGCGACTGAAACAACTCAACAGCCCCAGACGGCAAGTGCATTGACAAAACTTGAAATCGACGGAGTAAAGCTCGACAAGGAGTTCTCAGCAGATGTAAAAGAATACTCCGCTTCCGTTGTAAATGAAGTTGAAACTATTAAGATGCTGGTAGAAGGGAATGAATCAGCCTCTGCCATCACCATTAATGGTCAATCTGTTCTTAGAGGGACACCTGCTGTTTTTTCACTTCAGTCTGGTGAAAATATTTTTCAGATTATCATCTATGATGCCAATCATGCAGAAACTACCTATAAAGTTCATGTAACCAGGTCCGCAAAGGTTGAACCGGTAACTCCGGCCGCTGCTGCAAATCCGTCAAACCAGGCTGCAGGCAATGTTGCTCAAGCAACCATTTTGAGCAGCGGTAATTCCGGTTTTCAGTCAAGCCTTACACGTACCAATACAAATGCAAATACTGCTTCTCAATCTTCCACACAGTCTATGAGCGGAACAACGCAAACGGTGAGCAAGGCTAAATTGTCTGCTTTAACGGTCTCCGAAGGCACATGGGATAGTTCGTTTACTTCTGATGAGTATACATACCATATTGCTGTACCAAGTGATACAACAGCCGTGACGATTCACCCAGCCGCCGCATCTCAAGGAGCCTCAATAAAAATTGAAGGCGGAACTAACAAAACAGTCCAGCTTGACAATGATAATAAAACAATTATTTCCGTAGTCGTCACCTATAACGACAATGACCGGAAAACCTATGTACTTGTCTTTGACAAATAAGTTTACTAAAAAGCCTGCTATCGCAGGTTCAGATTGTAGACAAAAGGCATTCGAATGAGCCCATTCGGATGCCTTTTTGTTGGATTATTACTCGTAAGAGCAAA
>NZ_JAGYPE020000066.1:0-2706 GCF_018343545.2 Neobacillus citreus
AACAAAAAGCAACTGTACCTATTTCTGTTTGAATATTGCTATGAACTCATTGCAGATGAATTTTATAAAAAAATCAATCTTGCTGAATCGGACTTTTTCGCGAGAATTAGACAATCCATCAAGATTAAGATGGACCTCCTTACGCAATATCCGGACCTTTTCGATTTTATCCAAATTGCGATGATGGAGGATTCTACAGAAATCAAAGTGGAAATGGAAAAAAAGAAAAAGGAACTACTCGATTTGAATTTTGGAAAAATTTACGAGGGTATTGATTTTTCCAAATTTCGGGATGATGTCGACATTCAAAAAATCTTAAAAATTATTACCTGGACCTTTGAAAAAATGAGCGATGAAGAGCTTTACAAGGCTAAGATGCTGCCGGACCACAAAATTGATTATCAAAAAGTCAGCCGAGAAGCGGAAGAGTATTTCGAGGTTTTAATTAAATGCTTCTACAAATAGAGGGAGGCCTCAACTATGAATGTAATAGAAATTAAAAACCTAACCAAGACTTACGGCAAAGCACGGGGAATCACCGACATCAGCTTTAACGTGGAGGAAGGTGAGATTTTCGGCTTCATCGGACCGAATGGGGCCGGGAAATCGACAACGATTCGCACGCTGCTGTCGCTCATATATCCGACAAGCGGCAACGCGACGATTTTTGGAAAGGACTGCATCAAATTTGCCCCAGAAATCAAAAAGGAAATCGGCTATCTTCCGTCGGAAGTGTTCTATTACGATAATATGAAGGTAAAGGACCTTTTGAAGTATTCGGCCAGTTTTTACAAAAAGGATTGCAGCAAGCGGATCAAGGAATTAGCGGAGATCATGGACCTCAACCTCAATAAAAAAATCGATGATCTTTCCTTGGGAAATAAAAAGAAAGTGGGCATTGTCCAGGGGCTGCTTCATGAGCCGAAGCTCATCATTCTTGATGAACCAACAAGCGGCCTCGACCCGTTGATGCAGCAGAAGTTCTTTGAACTTCTTGAGGAAGAGAATAAGAAAGGAGCTACTATCCTCTTTTCGTCGCACATTCTCAGCGAGGTTCAGAGATTATGTAACCGCGTCGCCATCATTAAAGAGGGCAAGATTGTTACAGTTGAAAAGATTAGTACATTAAAAGAAAACAATTATAAAAAGTTTAAAGTGGAAACAAAGGTGCCGCTTGATCAAAACTATTTTAATATAAACGGAGTTAACAACTTGGCAACTAAGGGTAACGTGACGAGTTTTCTATTTAGAGGCGATATCAATGCGGTCCTAAGGAAAATCGCTGAAATTGAAATAACCAACCTCTGGATTGAAGAGCCAGACCTTGAAGAAATTTTCCTTCATTATTACGAAAAGGAGGCCTAATAAATTATGAATATCTTTTTTCATGAATTAAAGGCCTACCGGAAGTCGACGATCATCTGGACGATTTCGCTAATTGCCGTATTTGCGCTGTTTATGTCCATGTTTCCGGCCTTCTCAAAGGATGCTGATGAATTCAAAAAGCTGCTGGAAGGCTATCCGGAAGCTTTAAGGAAAGCAATCGGCCTCAACTTGGGCAATTTATTTACGATTCTAGGATTCTATTGGTATGCGTTGACGTTTATCGTCCTGTGCGGGGCGATTCAGGCCATGAATCTGGGGACTTCGATTGTCAGCAAGGAGGTCCGGGAAAAAACGGCGGATTTTCTTTTGACCAAACCAGTTACCCGAAACCAGGTGTTAACCGCCAAGTTGCTGGCAGCCTTCACTTCACTCGTCATCACGAATGTTGTATATATTGCAGCTGCAACGGTAATCACCACCCAGGTGAAAACAGATGATTTTAGCATGAAACAATTCATATTGCTTTCACTGACGATGATTTTCATTCAACTGATGTTTCTGGCTATCGGCATCATTGTTTCGGTAATCTCATACAAAATAAAGTCCGTGCTGCCCGTGTCGCTTGGGACAGTCTTTGCGTTCTATTTTATCGGCGCAATCAGCGCCACAACGGATGATGAAGCGAAGCGCTACTTTTCACCGTTCAAGTATTTTAATAATGATTATATTTTAAAACATTCAAGCTATGAAGCATCATTTATGATTGTGGGTGCGGTGATTATTTTGCTTGCAGTTGCGGCGAGTTATTTCGTTTATACAAAAAAAGATATCCATGCTGTGTAGGAGGGGGCTCGGGCAAATGAATATCTATGTAAGAGAACTGAAGTCCCATCGGAAATCGCTTATCATTTGGTGCATTGGCGTCTTTCTGATGGTGGTTTCCGGGATGCAAAAATACGCTGGGTTATCATCTTCAGGCCAATCGCTGAATGACCTGTTTCAAGATATGCCGAAGTCCCTTCAGGTGGTGATGGGTGTTGGTGAGCTTGACATGAATAAGGTCAGCGGCTACTACGGGATGCTGTTTATCTATCTATTATTGATGGCAACCATTCATGCGGCCATGCTCGGGGCAACCATCATTTCCAAGGAGGAGCGGGATAAGACGTCGGAATTCCTGTTTGTCAAACCGGTTTCACGGACAAAGATCATTATCGCCAAGCTGCTCGCGGCCTTTACGAATATCTTAATCTTTAACCTAGTTACCTGGGGATCGTCAATTGTCATCGTAGGGAAATACGCTGATGGAGAGTCGGTGAATGGTGATATTGCCATCACCATGATGGGAATGTTCATCCTGCAGCTTTTGTTTATGGCCAT
>NZ_JAGYPE020000066.1:2806-12173 GCF_018343545.2 Neobacillus citreus
AAAACCAAAAAAAGCGGCCTCGCTGGCGGCCGGAATCCTGCTTCTTACATTTGTATTATCAGTAGTCGTTGATTTAAATGAAAGCATTGAGTTCCTGAAATACGTGACGCCGTTTAAATACTTTGAGGCAAAAAATATGATGTATGGGGGTGGATTGGACACCGGCTTTGTTCTATTATCCATTGTTTTGTTCGCAGCACTAACGGCTGTTACCTTTGTCTTTTATAAAAGGAAAGATTTGAATATATAAAATAAAGGACCTGGCACCAGGTCCTTTTCTGAATTTATTTTTCGTTTGCCATTTTAACTAATGTGATAATATCGCTTGATAGCTTGCTATAGGATGGTGATGGTGCTTTGATATTGGCTTTGATGCCATCAATAAGCGGCAGGGCATTTGGATTGGTAATGGAAAGAACCTGAACTTGTCCATTAAAGGCTTTGTTCATTAAATCCTTAGCCTTGGCAAGGTTATCGTCAGTATTTAGTTTATTGACATCGACACCGTCAAGGGTCCCTTTTCCGGATAAACCGGAAGTGTTTTTTAATACCTTATTTTGCATTTCATCATAGCTGGTGGAGGTTGTCGCTGGTTCCGCCCTTGCCAATATCACCGTGTCATCAAGGACAAACACCTTGATACCAGTAATCCCCTGCCCCGCAAGCCTGGATTCTAAATGGGATGAGATACCGCCGTCATGCAGGCTTGAGCTTCCAATTAAACTGTAAACATTTTCCCCAAGGCCCGCTGTTTGATTGTTTGTACCTGTCGTGTGTTTCTTCGATCTGTCGACGCTTGGAATCACGTCAACATTATTTTGGCCATGAACATGGCCATTTCCTTTTTCATTTAAAGATTGTTGATGAAGATCTTCTGCATTTCCTTTCAATTCCTGCTGGGCTGAGCATGCGCCAAGAATTAAAAGCACAGCAATCATCGGCACATACCACATGTTACTAATTTTTTTCATTTTATTTCCTCCTTTTTACCCAATAAAATTCCCTTATTTTTTGTGAGTATGCACGGATTATTTTGGGAACATTATCAAGCAATAGCGGCGGACTGCCGTATTTTTCAAATAATGTTGTCTATTTCCTTGGAGGTGTGTTCCATGGCTGAAGAAAACAAAGAAAAGCAAGAAACATTATCGAGAAGAAGATTTCTCCGCAATACCGGTTTTACCGTAGGGGGACTCGCTGTTGGCGGGATCTTGGGAAGTTTGGTCCCAAGGGGAAAGGATGATAACAAAAACAATCCGCCGGCGCCTCAAGACCAAGATTTCAATCAAGCACTGATGTACTTTACTCCGGAACAATTCAGGATTACCGAAGCTGCCACCGAACGAATATTTCCTGAAGATGATAACGGACCGGGGGCAAAGGCATTGGGCGTTGCCTATTTTATTGATCACCAGTTAGCAGGTGATTGGGGCTTCAATGCCAGGGACTATATGCAGGCACCCTTTTTTCCTGGTGAAAAAGTTCAGGGCTATCAGGGGCGCTTAAAACGAAGAGATATTTTTGATATAGGACTGCGTGAGCTGCAAAATTACAGTAACACAGTAGGTAAGAAAAATTTCGAAGAACTATCGGGTGATGAGCAGGACAAAATTTTGAAAGATTTTGAAGAGGATAAGGTGAATTTAACGACCATATCTCCTAGCGGCTTTTTCCAGCTGCTGAGAAGTGCAACCTTAGAGGGAGTTTACAGCGATCCATTATATGGAGGAAATAAAAATATGGGTGGCTGGAAAATGCGAAACTACCCTGGCAGCCAAATGGCCTATGCCGAGATTATTGAGAAGGACTTTCAGAAGATTAAACCGCAAAGCCTGCAAAGCCATATGAAGCATTAAACGAAAGGGCTCAAGTACCGGTATTAATAGATTTTATTTTTAAAAAAGAAGGTGGAAAAATGGCGAGAAAATTACCGAAAGCTGACGTCGTTCTGGTGGGAGTTGGCTGGACTGGCGGAATTATTGCCTCTGAACTGACGAAAAAGGGCCTGAAGGTGGTCGGCTTGGAACGAGGCAAGGAAAGAAAGACCGAAGATTATTTCATGGTTCATGATGAACTTAGATACGCACTTCGCTATGATCTATTCCAGGATCTTTCCAAAGAAACGATTACCTTCAGAGGTAACGAAAGAATCCGCGCTCTGCCGATGAGGCAGTATGGTTCATTTCTGCTCGGGGACGGTTTAGGCGGCGCTGGTGTTCACTGGAACGGACAGACCTACCGGTTCCTCCCTTATGATTTTGAAATTCGCAGCAAAACGATTGAAAAATATGGGCAAAACAAAATCCCTGCGGAAATGTCTATCCAGGATTGGGGGATTACCTATGACCAGCTGGAGCCTTACTACGACAAATTTGAGAAAACCTGCGGGATTTCCGGTGAGGAGAACCCGCATCCTGGTGCCGGAAAGCGGTCGGATAAATTCCCAACCCCGCCGATGAAGAAATCACCGGCTATTAAAATGTTTGAGACAGCAGCAAAGAACTTGAAGCTGCATCCTTATATGATGCCGTCGGCTAACTTATCGGAATCATATAAAAACCCCGACGGTATCTCAAGGGCCGCATGTCAGTACTGCGGCTACTGCGAGCGGTTCGGCTGCGAATACGGGGCAAAGGCAGACCCAGTCGTCACGGTTATTCCGGTTGCCAAGAAAACAGGGAATTTTGAGATTCGGACTCATTCCCATGTCAGAAGGATTTTACATACGGGGGGAAAGGCGACCGGGGTTATATATGTCGACACCACAACAGGTGAGAAAATTGAACAGCCAGCCGATATTGTGGTGCTGACAAGCTATGTGTTTAGTAATGTTCGCTTGCTGCTAATGTCGGGGCTTGGCAGACCGTATGATCCGACTACAGGAACTGGTGTGATAGGGAAAAATTATGCTTATCAAGTGATGAAAGGAAATGCCATCGGCTTTTTCAATAATAAGGAATTCAGTACCTTTGCCGGTGCCGGGTCACTCGGAATGGTCCTTGATGATTACAATGGCGACAATTTTGACCATTCAAACCTTGGCTTTATCCATGGGGGCAGCATATCACTCACCCAAACAGGGTTAAGGCCGATTCAAAATAATCCTGTTCCGAAGGGCACGCCAGCTTGGGGCAAAGAGTTCAAACAACAGTCGCTCAAATATGCCAACCGTTTTCTTTCCGTTGGCGGTCAAGGCTCATCCATGCCGTTTAAGCATCACTATCTCGATTTAGACCCAACTTATAAGGATGCATTTGGCGATCCGTTAATCCGGATTACCTTTGATTTCGAGGATCAGGACCGGAAGTTGGCTGTCTTCCTAGCTGAGAAATCGGCCCAAATCTTGAAGGAAATGGGCGCAAACCATGTTGATTCATTGAAGGAGTTAGGACCGTACGATATTACAACCTACCAATCCACTCATAATACAGGCGGTGTCATTATGGGGGCCGACCCGTCCACATCTGCCGTCAATAATTATTTGCAAATGTGGGATGTGGACAATTTATTTGTGGTGGGTGCGGCTAACTTTGCCCACAATTCCGGGTACAACCCGACTGGAACCGTCGGCGCCCTCGCTTACCGTTGCGCAGAAGGCATCGACAAATACCGGCAAACCGGCGGGCAGGTAGTCTAATTCACGGCCTCCTCTTTGCTTTTTTCAGTTCGTTTTTATTACAATAGCAATAGTGTTAAAATAAATAACTGAATTGGAAAAAGGAGGATATTAAAAATGACTCAACATGAAAACAATACATTACCACCGAAAACTTGTTCCATTGACCGATTGGTAACAATGGAGGAAGACGTTAAAAAGGTACTTGCCGGTGAAAAGACAGCAACCCGCCGCAATGGCCGCTATGCTGACCCAGGCGAAATTATGACCTTGGAAGGCCATCAGTTTGTGGTGGATAACGTCTACTCACAAAGTCTGGGCGAACTAACAGATGATGATGCCCGCCGCGAAGGCTTTAACAATGTGGAAGAATACAAACAATCAATTCTTTCCATTCATCCTGGAATGCCGTGGCTTCCGCAAATGCGCGTCTGGGTTCATGAATTCAGCCCGGTAAAATAAAATCAATGAAAAGGGCCTGTCCCCCGCTGCTTTAATGCGATACGCGAAAGCAATGCGGGGGCAGGCCCCTTTGCTTGTCTATTTTAAGAGCCCGAATTTATAATAGGTTTATTACATTTGTCTGGCAGTTTAGGAGCAGGGGGAGACCTCATGAAGCATTTTGCAAAGTACATAAAAAAGTATTGGAAGTCCTTTTGTATTGCGGTTCTATTCCTCACCTTTGAGGCAATTTGCGATTTGCTGCAGCCAACCGTGATGGCGAAAATTATTGATGAGGGTGTTGCCAACAGAGATATTCATTATGTCCTAAAAATGGGCGGCCTGATGCTCCTGATTACCGCAATTGGGGCCGTGGCCGCTTCCACCAGAAGCATCATGGCCAGCATCGTTTCGCAAAATTTCGGAACAGAGCTGCGATCTGACCTGTTTGGCAAAATTCAATCTCTCTCATTTAGAAACCTGAACAACTTCGACCGCGCGTCCCTCATTACTAGGCTTACAAATGATGTGACCCAGGTCCAAGTGTTTGTAAACGGTACGATGCGGATTTTCGTAAAAGCTCCGCTGCTGGCGATTGGCGGTTTGGTCATGGCCACGCGCCTGAACCTTCACCTCGCGGTCGTCCTTGCGGTGGTGGTGCCGATTGTGGCATTGTTTATCATCATCAACTTAAAGCTTGGCTTTCCTCTGTTTTCCAAGGTTCAGAATGCCATGGACCGGGTGAACGGTGTGCTTCGTGAATATTTATCCGGTGTCCGAGTTGTCAAAGCTTTTAACCGTTTTGAAGTAGAAACAGCTAAATTCTCAAAAGCTAACGAGCATTTCCAGAAGCAATCGATTGCCGCCAACCGACTGATGGCTGTTTTCAGCCCGGCGATTATGCTGACAGTTAACATCGGGATTGTCGTTGTCCTCTGGATGGGCGGTCTTGGGGTTGAGTCGGGAAAGATACAGGTTGGCCATATTATTGCTTTTATCAACTACATGACGCAGATCTTATTTTCCCTCATGATGATTTCCATGGTGTTTACCATGTTTGTCAGGGCGAAGGCCTCAGCAGGAAGAATTGGTGAAGTATTCTCTGAGGAAGTCAACATTACGTGGGAAAACAATCAAATGACATCCCAATCCGGTGAAAAAGGAAGAATTGATTTTGAAAATGTCTCCTTTTCCTATGATGAGGCTGCCGGCGAGCCGGTCCTTAAAGACATTTCGCTTACCATTCTTCCCGGGGAAACTGTCGGCATCATAGGCTCTACCGGTTCTGGGAAAACGACGCTCGTCAGCCTGATTCCCCGCTTTTATGACGCATCAAGCGGGTCGATAAAGGTAAATGGCGCGAACATTAAGGACATATACCCAAAAAATCTAAGGGAGAAAATTGCTTTTGTTCCACAAAAAAATATTTTGTTTACCGGGACAATCGCCGAGAATATTCGCTGGGGAAAGGAAAATGCCTCTCAGCAGGAAATTGAAACAGCGGCAGCCGTAGCCAGTGCAACGGAATTTATCGAGGCCTCACCAGAAGGCTATGACACAAAAATCGGCCAGGGCGGTGTCAATTTTTCCGGCGGGCAGAAGCAGCGGCTTTCTATTGCCAGGGCATTGGTGAAGCAGCCGGAAATCCTCATTTTGGATGACAGCACAAGCGCGGTCGACGCCGCCACTGAAGCCAAAATGAAAACCGCCTTAAAAAAATTCGCCAGCGGACTGACCTGTTTATTGATTGCCCAACGGATATCCTCGATTATCGATGCAGATAAAATCATTGTCCTTGACCAGGGGGAAGTGGCGGGTATTGGCACCCATCAAGATCTGATCAAGGATTGTCAGGTATATAAAGAAATCTATCGCTCACAAATGGGCAGGGAGGGTCTGCAAAATGGCAAATAACACGAATCAACCGCAAAGAACCCCCCCTCCTGGTCCACTGCCGCTTAGGCCTGGCGGAGGTGCCCACCACCGCGGTCCGGTGGTTAAGCCAAAAAACTTTAAAGGTACCTTAAAACGTCTTTGGGACTATTTTGGCCGCGAAAAGGGAATGCTTTCCCTCATTTTCTTGTTCATCACAGTTGATGCAGCTTTAATGCTGCTTAACCCTTTTCTCATCGGTAAAGCCATCGATGCCATGACCCTAAAGTCTGGGAAGGTGGATTTCAGTTTTCTTGAGGTCATGATTGTCGTTCTTATCAGCGCCTATGTCGGCGATGCCGTCCTCACCTTCTTGCAGGGCTGGCTGATGGCTGGGGTAGCCCAACGGATAGTCAAAGGATTACGGGCATCGCTTTTTCAAAAACTGCAAAAGCTCCCTGTTGCCTTCTTTGATTCTCGGACACATGGGGAACTGATGAGCAGGCTCTCAAATGATGTTGATAATATCAGCAATACGATATCCCAATCGACGACACAGTTAATGTCCGGTGTCATTATCATCGCCGGCTCGCTGATCATGATGTTAATACTGAGCCCGATTCTCACGCTGGCCAGCCTGATTACCGTGCCGCTTGTCTTTTTGCTAACAAAAACGATTGCCAAAAGAACGGGCGTCTTGTTTAAAAACCAGCAGGTTCAGCTGGGGAAATTAAATGGACATATTGAGGAATCGATTTCCGGCATTGAGGTTGTTAAAGCGTTTAATCACGAGGAAAAAGTCATTGAGGAATTTGAAAAGGTTAATGCCAAGCTTCGCGAGGTCGGCCTCAAAGCGCAGATTTGGTCCGGTTTCTTAATGCCGATTATGAACGTCATCAATAACCTTGGCTTTGCGGTCATCGCTATTGTCGGCGGCATCTTGGCTGTCAAAGGGCATATCACGGTTGGAGCGATCGCCAGCTTCATCACCTATTCAAGACAGTTTGTCCGGCCGCTCAATGATCTGGCCAATATTTTTAACATTCTTCAATCAGGTGTCGCCGGAGCAGAGCGGGTCTTTGAAGTCATTGATGAAGAGGAGGAACCTGCCGATTCCCCTGGCGCTGTGCCGCTTAAGAATCCGAAAGGTCATGTTGTATTTGAAAATGTCAGCTTTGGGTACCGCCATGATGTGCCGATTTTAAAAAACGTCAGCTTTGAGGCGGCGGCTGGAAGCAGCACCGCTCTGATTGGTCCGACCGGTGCTGGAAAAACGACCATTGTTAATCTTTTGACAAGATTTTATGATGTGACAGGGGGCCGGATCCTTCTGGATGGCCGCGATATTCGCGACTACACAAGGGACAGCCTGCGGCGCAGCTTTGGCTTTGTGCTCCAAGATACCTATCTTTTTTCGGGGACAATCAAAGAAAATATCATGTACGGAAATCCGGCCGCGACGCAGGAAGAAGTGGAAACGGCGGCACGGATGGCAGGTGCCGAGGGCTTTATCAAACGTCTGCCCAAGCAATATGACACCCTCCTATCGGAAAACGGCGGTAACCTCAGTCAGGGAGAACGCCAGCTGCTGGCCATTGCCAGGGTTATTTTGGCACGACCGTCGCTGCTGATTTTGGATGAAGCGACGAGCAGCATTGATACAAGAACGGAACTGCACATTCAGCGGGCATTGTTATCTTTAATGGAAAATCGCACTAGTTTTATTATCGCTCACCGCCTCAACACCATTCGTGATGCCGACACTATCATGGTCATTGACCACGGGGAAATCGTAGAAACAGGCAGCCATGAGGAACTGATGGCGAAAAAAGAGAAATATTTTTCCTTGTTTTCAAATCAATTTAAAAATGCGGATGCCAATGAAGCGTAGCTTGAGAAAATTTCAAACTGAGATTTTCTCTTTTTTTTGCTGACTGGTGTAAAGACATCTGTTAGAATTATGTCAGGACAGGGACTTAAACAGTTCTTTCTTAAAAAGAAACGTATTGGGGAATAATATCAGAAACTCTGAAAATAGAGGGGGGCTTATGGTGGCTAACACAAATAGTGTTTCTGGCAGTGATTTTATTAAGATGAAATCAGGAAAGAAACGGGAATTATCAAACACGAAACTGCTTGGTATTGCCGGGATGGGCTGGATGTTTGATGCCATGGATGTAGGGATGCTTTCCTTCATCATTGCGGCATTGGTGGCAGAATGGAGTTTAACTCCCGGGCAAATGGGCTGGATTGGCAGCATCAACTCGATTGGAATGGCGGTTGGCGCACTTATTTTCGGCTTAATGGCTGACCGAATCGGGCGGAAAAATGTTTTTATCATTACCTTATTATTATTTTCGATAGGAAGCGGTGCATCGGCATTTGCAGGCTCCTTGACTGTCTTTTTAATTTTCCGGTTCTTAGTTGGAATGGGTTTAGGAGGAGAGCTGCCGGTTGCTTCAACGCTTGTCTCCGAAAGTGTCCCGGCTGAAAAACGCGGCCGGATCGTTGTTCTATTGGAAAGCTTTTGGGCAGGCGGTTGGCTGATTGCGGCGGTCATTTCCTATTTCGTCATTCCATCGATTGGCTGGCAGGCCGCGTTGCTAATCAGTGCGATTCCTGCCCTATATGCCTTATATTTGCGGATAGGGCTTCCTGACTCACCACGCTTTGCAGCAGTTAAAACGAAGGAAAAGAGCTCCGTCCTCCATAACCTCACGCAGCTTTGGTCAAAAGAGTATAGCAGACAGACAGCGATGCTTTGGATTGTCTGGTTCTGTGTAGTGTTCTCTTATTACGGCATGTTCCTATGGCTGCCGAGTGTCATGGTGATGAAGGGCTTCAGTTTGATTAAAAGCTTCGAGTATGTGTTAATTATGACGCTAGCTCAGCTACCTGGTTATTTTACAGCGGCGTGGTGCATTGAAAGGTTTGGCCGGAAATTTGTCTTGGTTGTCTATTTAACCGGAACGGCTGCCAGCGCTTATTTCTTTGGAACTGCAGACTCTACGGCTCTGTTAATGACAGCGGGAATTCTATTATCATTTTTCAACCTTGGCGCTTGGGGCGGGCTCTACGCCTATACCCCGGAGCAGTATCCAACGTTAATCCGCGGTACGGGTGCCGGAATGGCTGCTGCCATCGGCCGTATCGGTGGTGTCCTCGGCCCATTATTGGTTGGCTACTTAGTGGCTCAAAAATATGCTGTCTCGACCATTTTTACAATCTTTTGTATATCCGTTTTAATTGGTGCTTTGGCAGTGTTTCTTTTGGGAAAAGAAACGAAAAAACAAGAATTGGTATAATGATTTATTGGAGGACCCTTTTTTCAAGGGTCCTTTATTTCTGGAAAATCGAGGAAGTTGTCCATATTTAGACAAAATAATTTAAAAATAGTTTGCTTTTTAAAGTAAAAACAAATACTGTTCTGCTTTAGCG
>NZ_JAGYPE020000066.1:12273-25054 GCF_018343545.2 Neobacillus citreus
ACGCCCGGAAATCAGCCTTTTTTATTATTTTCAAAATTATTTTAAAATAGTGGATATAGGTACTAGACGAACCCCTAATTATTATGTACAATGTTTTCAGAATATTATATGTTTTGGGAAGAATTGCACAACGATTTAGGGAACTTTTAAAAAATAGGGGGTAATTTCGTGAGAAAAAGAAAATTAGCAGGTGTGTTTGCTTCATTTATGCTAGCTGCAGGCGTAATGGCCGGCTGTGGATCATCCACATCCACTAGTTCAGGCGGCGGGGATGAAAAGGGCGGCGAAATCAAAATCGGTGCCAACCTTGAGCTTTCCGGCGGGGTAGCATCCTATGGTCAGTCCATTAAGGAAGGTATTGACCTGGCGCTTGAGGAAATCAATAAAGAGGGAATTGACGGCAAGAAATTGAAGCTGGTTGTCGTTGATAATAAGTCTGAAGCACCTGAAGCGATTAATGGTGCGACAAAGCTGATCAGCCAAGACAAGGTTTCAGCCATTATCGGGGCAGCAACAAGCGGAAACACAAAAGCACAGATTGAAATTGCGCAAAGCAACAATGTTCCAATCATTACGCCGACTGGTACGGCTGCTGACGTAACGGTGAAAGACGGCAAATTAAATGATTTTGTCTTCCGTACCTGCTTCATTGACCCATTCCAGGGTACTGTCGCAGCAAACTTTGCAGCGAAAGAATTAAAGGTTAAAACTGCTGCTGTATTCATTGACAGCTCAAGTGACTATTCTAAAGGCTTGGCAGCATCCTTTAAAGAAAAGTTTGAAAAAGAAGGCGGCAAGGTTGTCACTCAAGAAGCATATGTGGCGAAGGATACAGACTTCCATGCCCAATTAACGAATATTAAAGGGAAAAACCCGGAGTTCGTCTTTGTCCCTGGCTATTATGAAGAGGTTGGATTAATTGTCAAGCAGGCTCGTGAAGTAGGTCTTGACGCTCCAATGATGGGTGCTGACGGCTGGGATTCTCCTAAACTAGTAGAACTTGCCGGCAAGGATGCTTTGAATAACACCTTTATTACAAACCACTATTCTTCTGGTGACTCTGACCAAAAGGTTCAAGAGTTTGTAAAAGCCTTTAAAGCAAAATACAAGGACAAATCTCCAGATGCGTTCAATGCTTTAGGTTATGATTCTGCTTATTTCCTTGCTGATGCCATCAAACGTGCTGGCGGCGGTGATTCTAAGAAAATTCAAAAGGCTCTTGCAGAAACAAGTGGCCTTGAACTAGTAACAGGACAAATGAAGCTTGATAAAGACCACAACCCAATCAAATCAGCTGTTATCTTAGAGTACAAAGACGGCGAACAAACATTCAAAACGAAGGTTAATCCGTAGTTAATTTTATAATAGTCAAAATGAATAGGGAGCATGTTCATGTTCCCTATTCCAATTTATAAGGATTAGGAAAAATTTCCTATTCCCACTGGAAGGAGTTGCGACATGGAACAACTAATACAGCAGCTAGTCAACGGCATTTCATTGGGAAGTATTTACGCATTGATTGCCCTTGGGTACACAATGGTATATGGTATCGTCAAGTTAATCAACTTCGCACATGGGGACGTCTTCATGGTCGGAGCTTTTATCGGTTTTTATTCTATTACTGTTCTCCATTTAGGATTTTTCCCGGCATTATTGATTTCAATGGTGGCCTGCGCAATTTTCGGCGTATTGATTGAGCGGATTGCCTACAAGCCGCTTCGGAATGCAACAAGGATTGCGGCATTGATTACCGCTATCGGAGTTTCGCTTTTCATCGAATATGGCACCATCTATATCCGCGGCGCCCAGCCGGAAGCCTATCCAGGCAATATCGTTCCATTGAAAAGCCTGGAGGTCTTCGGTGTTAAGATTAGCGGTCAGTCCATTCTAATTTTGGCCGTTTCCCTTTGTTTAATGATTATTCTTCAATTTATTGTTCATAAGACTAAGATTGGTAAGGCGATGCGTGCTGTTTCCCACGACCAGGATGCGGCCAAATTGATGGGAATTAACGTCAATAACACCATCTCTGCCACCTTTGCAATCGGATCTGCCCTTGCCGGTGCAGCCGGAGTGGTATTTGGAATGTACTATACAAAAATTGAGCCATTGATGGGAATCATTCCAGGTCTGAAGGCTTTCGTTGCTGCTGTTCTAGGAGGAATTGGAATTATCCCTGGGGCAATGGCCGGAGGATTATTATTGGGTGTCATTGAAGCCCTTGTCAGCGCGGCCGGAGGCTCGCTATTCCGAGACGCTGTTGCCTTTGTCGTGTTAATTCTAATCCTAATTTTCCGCCCTGCTGGTCTTTTTGGCAAAAACGTCAGGGAAAAGGTCTAGGGGGTGCTTGGTAGATGAAAAAGTTAAATAACGCAAAAGGCTTTTGGGGTTCCATTGTTTTAGCGGTTATTTTTGCCGTTGTCGTCCAATTCCTGATCAATGGCGGTACGTTAAACCCCTTTTATGTAAATGCTCTATTTTCAATCGGCATTAATATTATCCTTGCCGCTTCGCTTCATCTGATCATCGGCATTACCGGGCAGTTTTCGATCGGCCATTCCGGTTTCCTTGCCGTGGGGGCATATGTTTCAGCAATTATCACAATGAAATTGGGATTGCCCTTCCCGGTCGCGATTCTGGCTGCCGGTGCGGCCGCTGCTGTTGCCGGTTTAGTGATCGGGGTTCCTACCCTAAGGCTACGAGGCGACTATCTAGCCATCGCCACTCTAGGTTTTGCGGAAATCATGCGAATTGTCTTCTTGAATATTGATTATGTTGGCGGCGCTTCCGGGATGACGGTCTCCCACCTGATTACCTGGCCATGGCTGATTGCCTGTGTCGTCATCACCATTGTCGTCATTGTCAACTTTACGAATTCTACCCACGGCCGCGCCTGCATTTCGATTCGCGAAAACGAAATCGCTGCCGATGCGATGGGGATTAATACGACTTATTATAAAGTAATGGCGTTTATCATTGGTGCCTTTTTTGCCGGCGTGGCAGGTGCCTTGCATGCCCATAACTTTTACATTATCCAGCCGACCAACTTTGGCTTCTTAAAATCCTTTGATATTTTGATCTTTGTTGTGCTGGGCGGACTTGGCAGTATGTCCGGTTCCGTGCTTGCAGCGATTTTATTAACGATCATTTCAACATTCCTAGCCAATTATCCAGAAGTCCGGATGGTTATCTACAGCCTTGTACTAATTGCAATGATGCTGTTCCGTCCGCAAGGATTGATGGGAACAAAGGAAATTACGTCTTTCTTCAAGCTGGGAAAATCCGCGCAAGGAGGGTCTCATGATGCGAACAAAAACACAGTTGCTTAAAGTAGAGAACGCAGGCATCCGATTTGGCGGTTTAAAGGCTGTATCCGGGGTCAACCTAGAGCTTTTGCAGGGAGAACTCGTTGGACTGATCGGGCCAAATGGTGCCGGCAAGACGACCTTCTTCAACCTGTTAACAGGTGTTTATGTTCCAACCGAAGGATCAATTTCTTTGGCCGGTGAAAAATTAAACGGGCATGCGCCTTATAAGATTACTAAAAAAGGAATCAGCCGTACCTTCCAAAACATCCGCTTGTTTGGGGAATTATCGGTACTCGATAATGTTAAGGTTGCCTATCATTCGCTTGCGAAGCATTCCATTCTCAGTTCAATCTTCCGCCTTCCTTCTCATTTTTCCGGTGAAAGGGAAATGGAAGAAAAGGCAATTGAGTTTTTAAAAATCTTTAAGCTTGATAATGTTCAGCATGAAATGGCGAAGAACCTGCCATACGGGCAGCAGCGCCGCTTGGAAATTGCCCGGGCATTAGCAGCAAATCCTAAGCTATTGCTTTTGGACGAGCCGGCAGCAGGGATGAATCCGCAGGAAACTGATGAACTGATGAACCTGATTGCGTTAATTCGCGAAAAATTCTCGTTAACCATTCTTTTAATCGAGCACGATATGAATCTTGTCATGGGTGTTTGTGAAAGAATCTATGTACTGGACCATGGACAGCTAATTGCCGATGGTACTCCGGAGGAAATCCGCAACAATCCAAAAGTCATCGAAGCGTACCTTGGCGAGGAGGTCTCTTAGTATGCTTAAAGTCAACGATATTAATGTCTATTACGGAAATATCCATGCATTAAAAGGAGTATCCCTCGATATTAACCAGGGTGAAATTGTGACGCTGATTGGTGCGAATGGTGCCGGTAAAAGTACGCTATTAAAGACCCTTTCCGGGCTTTTGAGGCCGAAGACTGGCGAGATTGTGTTTGAAGGCGAACATGTTGCCGGCAAGGTGCCGCAATTGATTGTGAAGCGCGGGATCTCCCAGGTTCCAGAGGGCCGCCGCGTATTTGCCAATATGTCAGTTGAGGAAAATTTGGAGCTTGGCGCCTTTTTGCGTAAGGATAGGAAGGGTATTCAGGAGGATTTTGAAAAAATCTATCAGCTCTTTCCGCGCCTGCTGGAGCGCAAAAAGCAGCTGTCTGGTACACTTTCAGGCGGTGAGCAGCAGATGCTCGCAATGGGCCGGGCGCTGATGGCACGACCTAGGCTGCTTTTATTGGACGAGCCTTCCATGGGTCTTGCACCGCTGCTGGTCAAAACAATCTTCCAGATTATTGAGGAAATCAATAAAACGGGAACAACGATCCTGCTGGTTGAACAGAATGCGAACATGGCGTTATCCATCGCTGACCGCGCCTACGTTATTGAAACAGGAAAAATAGTCGCCTCTGGTTTAGCTGAAGAACTCAGTGCAAGTGACCAAATTAGAAAAGCCTACCTCGGTGGGCATTAAAAAAGGTATCGGAGTGAACTCCGGTACCTTTAAACTTTTTGCTGGTCCGAATCAAGTGTAAATTGAAAACGATGTTTCGGCTGGAATGAGTGCTTGATTTTGCTTTTGTATTCGACATACAATTGCTCGAGCCCCACTAACGCAAGCGAGAAGAAATTAGCATAATTCTTCTGGACCTCCCACTTTAGCTCGTTCTTGCCGCAAATGCTGTAATAGTTTAGTTCCTCAATTTCTTTGGCAAGCTTAGCCAGCTCTTTAGTTTGTTTTTCTGTCGGAAGGGCTAGAATTTGGTCGATTTTTTCAATATAGGCCCTCGACTTTTCAATTTTCCCTTTAATATCCTGGAAGCCGGCTAAATCAATTAGCTGGTATTTTAATTTGAATTCGTTCAGCCGTTGTGCGGCCTCATAGGTGGCCCCAACGATTGTCTCACGCGTCATATCCTTCGTTTCGTAGCTGAGCATATGCTTCCAGGACGGCTGGGTGATGGCCTTGCGATGGTCTTCGAGTGTCTGGCACAATTTTTTATAGCCATGGATTTCCGGGTGCTCAAACGCCTGGCTCGCCGGATCCAAAAATGGTGCGAGCGGGGCAACGAAGTAAAAGATTCTTGGGTCCTTCCCGCAGGCCAGGTGGATGGTTTCACAAAATTCAATGTTTTCGACAGCACTTTCATACGTCTGCCCAGGGATTCCAACCATAAAGAACAGGTCAATTTTTTTACAGCCATTTTTGAGCGCGAGCTGCAGTGTTTCGATCACCTTTTCATTTGAGCAGCTGAATTTCCCGTTATATTTCCTTATTTTTTCGTCATGGGTTTCAAGGGTAATTTCAATGCTGTAATGAGGCACGCTTTCATTCATCAGCCGAAAAAATTCTTCATCCGCATATTGAAATAACTCAAAGACGATTTCGTTTTTCAGCTTCAATTTTTCCAAACGGCTAAAAAACTCCTCAACATATTCTTGTCCACCCTGTCTTAGATCATGGAGGATAAAAATCGGCGCCCGGCTGAACCGGGAAATAAATTGAATATCCTCGACGAGCTTTTTCGGTGACCGCAATGCTAGCGTATGACGGTTGCAGTTTTGCCCATAAGCCTCTCTTGAACCTCCGCAAATCAGGCAGTTTTGCGTGCAGCCGCGTGCGGTCAACAGTGCGGTGTTCGGATATTGCAGCCAGCCGTTGTATGGCAGCGGGTCGAGGAAATTTCGGTATTTGAAAACGGACCGAATGGTGTAGCGGTAACCGGGAACATCAATATCATCGAGATCCTTTGGTACGTACGTTAAGGGATTATAGCCAGTCTCGGTGCCCTTTTTCCACGTTAAATTAGGGATATCTGCAAAATGTATATTTCCAGTCTCCAGCTTATTCATCAACAGCAGCATCAGCTTTTCTGTCGAGTCCCCGCGCATCACGAAATCAATAAATGGATATTTGATTAGCTCCTTGTGATAATACGTGGCCGACAATCCGCCAAAAATAATTGGGGTGTCCGGATGAAGCTGTTTGACGATTTTCGCTAGCTCAATGCTGCCGTGGGCATGTGGCAGCCAGTGCAGGTCAATGCCAAACGCACTTGCCCTGATCGATTTTAATTTTTTTTCGACATCAAAGTTTGGGTTCATGAGCATTCGGTTGGCGATATTGATGATTTTGACGCTGAGCCCATAACGCTCCAAATAGTCGGCGATGCTAGTCAGGCCGATGGGGTACATTTCAAACACGGGCGAGGATGGAACAACATCACTGATCGGTCCGGCAAGCAAAGGATTTTTTCGGAAATCGTAAACACTTGGAGCATGCAGCAGTACTAAATCGTATTTCATGGGAAACACCTCTTTGATTTGTAGTGTAATAACTCCTTTTGAGGTATATATATAAATGTTTTTTCAAGAAAGGATTTGTGAGGGAATTCACAAGGTTTTTTAATGTTATGATCGCTGT
The DNA here is from genome assembly GCF_018343545.2 of Neobacillus citreus. GTDB lineage: Bacteria > Bacillota > Bacilli > Bacillales > Cytobacillaceae > Neobacillus > Neobacillus citreus. The sequence continues at coordinate 19,016 of NZ_JAGYPE020000066.1, forward strand.
TTACTTTAGTTTACTATAATAGTTGTTTGCTAGAGTGACAAACAGGTGACAAATTTTGGGTGATTTTGTGCCGGAATTACTACGAAGGTAGTAGGCAAGAATAATCCTTTAGCCAAATAGAAAACGTATAGCGGTTTATGACATAATAGTGGATATCAAACCATTATGGTTTGCGAGGGACCCAGTCCGGTTAGTGTGTTCATTAGACCGGGTTGGGTCCTTATTTTTTGCAGACATTTGGCGGGTAGGCATTCATATTGTTTTCAAGCTATAAATACATTAAACTGGAATAAACAGAAAATTAAGTAAATCGTCACAGAATTTGGAGGGGAAGCTTTGGGAGATATCGGCATTTTGCAAAAAAAAGAGCAGCTATCAAGGCAATTCCTACTATTTATCTCTGTCGTTGGAGTGTTTATTTATTTTCAATTTGGCTTGTTTCATTTAATGGTACCGCGCGAGCCAATGATTTTGACGCTGCTGGTGTTGTTTCTCTTTATTGTTGAACTGTTTCCAGTACCTGTTTGGAAAGGTCAAATAACCATCTCATTTCCATTGGTTTATGCCATATACCTTATCGATGGCTTAGCCTATACGATTGTTTTTTATGGGATTATTGTTGCAGCCATTAACATTATGAATAGACGGCCGCTCCGAATTATTTTCTTTAATCCGGCCATGCAGGTGATTAGTTTTTATATTGCCCATCTGCTTTGCCAATGGCTGTATCCGCAGATGCCAATCGAAGGGCTGTCAAGGGTGCTGCAGGGAATCATCCATTTTAATTTGCTCATCATTCCCTTTTATTTCATGAATAATCTCATTGTGGATCTTGTTTTTGCTATCAGGCCACAAACGTATAATCTGAAAATCTGGAAGATGAAAGCACTCTTTGAGGTTTATAGTTTTCTTATTTCCTATGGTTATATTGTTTTATTGCATGTTTTAGGAAATCAAAGGCGGGGAACGATTGATGTTTTTTCTTTTTTCTTCTTTTTTATCCCGTTAGTCTGTGTTGCCCTGCTAAGCTCAATTATTGCCAATTTAAAAAAGGAAAAGGCGAAGCTGAAAGCGTTGTTCAGCATTTCATCCGAGCTCAATAAAAAAATTGCGAGGTCTGATTGGTTAACTTTTTTAAAAGATAATCTTCAAGAATTTATCGATGTTGATGCATGGATTTTGTGGAAACGGAGACCAGAAGGCTGGTTGTTCCGTTTTGCAGCCGGCCCTGTTAATGAAGATTTAACAATGTCGGCGGAAACGGCTGCTGCTCTTGATAAAATCACAAATTTGACCATTTATCATAATGCCAAAAGAGACCCAAGTCCGGCAGGGATCTTTTTTACAAAGGAAATAGGGACATTACTGTATGCTCCCTTAATTTTAGAAAATGAGCTGGTCGGGATGTTCGTCTTTGGCAGAAGCAGGACCAACAGCTTCGGGGAGGATGATATGCGTTCTGCCGCCACCCTTGCTAATCAGCTGGCTGTCCTGATTAAAACAAGATGGCTGTTTGCCGAGCAGGAGAAGCGGCTGATTTTAGAAGAAAGGAATCGGATTGCCCGGGATATCCATGATGGGGTGGCCCAGTCGCTCGCTGGCGCGATTATGAATCTTGAAACGGCACAGCGAAAATTTGCGAAAATGCCGGACGATTCACTTCGGTTAATGGGCGAAAGCACCGAGAAGCTGAGGCGCAGCCTGAAAGAGGTGCGGGAATCCATCTATGCGTTAAGACCTTATCCGACTGAGCGGGTGGGTTTATTGTCGGCCATTACTGCAAAAATTAATGCGGTCAAGCGGGAGCATAATTTGGATATCAATTTGGAGACAAGAGGTCCGGAATTCCACCTGAGCTCGATGGTTGAAAAAATTATTTTCGATATTTGTCAGGAAAGTGTGCAGAATGCCGTTAAACATGCAGAAGCCTCGAAAATTGACATTCTGTTAAGCTATCAAAAAGAAAATGTGCTTTTGAAGGTGAAGGATAATGGCAAGGGGTTTTCGCTTTTTCAGGCCATGATCAGGGCCCGGGAGCATCCGCATTTTGGAATATTACATATGAATGAATCAGCTGATAAAATTCAGGCCTCGCTGCAGGTAGACAGCCGCGAAGGAGCCGGAACAGAGATAACCTTAACGGTGCCAAGAATGGGGATTGAAGGGAGTGATTTGCGTGATCAAGCTTATGCTAGTCGATGATCATGCCGTTTTACGGGATGGGTTGAAAAATATTTTGGAAATGGAAACCGATATTGGGGTGATTGCGGAAGCCATCAATGGCAATGACGCAATTGAAAAGGTAAAAGAGGCAATGCCAGATGTGATTTTGATGGATATTAACATTCCAGAGAAGAATGGCATTGAAGCAACGAGCATTATAAAAAAAATGTACCCATCTATTAAGGTTTTGATTCTGACGATGTTTGACCATGATGAATATTTTATGTCGGCGATTCGCGAAGGGGCCGACGGTTATTTGCTGAAGGATGCCCCTTCTCAGCATGTGGTCGATGCGATTCGCGCGGTGGCAAACGGGCAGTCGGTCATCCACCCATCGATGACAAAGAAGTTTTTGGGCTTTTTCCAGCCTCCGGCTAAACCAGAGCCAGCTGAGGAAGAAAAGTCTGCGGATTCGACGCTGACTGAGCGGGAGAAGGATGTGCTTCTCTGCTTGGTCAAGGGCATGAATAACAAGGAAATAGCCCAAACACTGTTCATCAGTGACAAAACGGTCAAAATCCACGTGTCCAACATATTCAAAAAACTCGGCGTCAAAAGCCGGTCTCAGGTTGTCATTTATGCTGTACAGAATCAGCTTGTGCCGTTGACTTAGGAGTGACTTAAATAGTTTCTGAGAACCAAGCCGTGGGGCTTGGTTCTCTTCTGTAAGTGTAGGTGTGTCCATCCCGGAAAGACAAATGTCTTTTTGCGGTGCCTGACACCTTTTTCTTTGTATCTGCTATTTCTAACGGACTAATAAATATTACTTAAGTAGGAAGGGAAAATAGTACTTCTATTTAGTTGAAATAGACCCTTTGCTGAATGGTATTTTGGTCCGGTTTCTTGGACAATGGACTCATACTATAGCAGAAAAGGGGAATGGGTTGTGAAAAGGTGGTTTTCGGGTTTATTAACTCTTATCATTCTTTTGTCATTAGTTATACCAAATTTACCGGCAGCAAAGGCCGATACAACATCCGCTGTACTTGACCTCCAGTTGGTAAAGGCACTGGCCACAGCAGTTGAACCGCTTCAGGTTATCGTTACGTTTGATGGTCAAGGAGCGCCGACAGAGGATAATCTTAATCTATTAAAAACTCTGGGAATTTCCAAGGGCATTTCATTGAAGTCTCTGCCGATTACGGGAATTCTTGCAACAAAGGATCAGATTAATAAACTGGCGGAGCAGCCAGGTGTAAAATCTATCTATTTAAATCGGAAACTGGAATATTATAATGCCGATGCCACCGCATTAACAGGCGTTGATAAGGCGCGCACAGATGCGGCGATGCAAAAAGCAAACGGCGGCATGCCGGTAACTGGCAAAGGTGTCGGAGTTGTCATTAACGACAGCGGTGTCGATGGAACCCACAAGGATATCGAGTTTGGCAGCCATCTTGTGCAGAACGTTTTGGCCAGTATTAATTTGGCTAGCCTTGCACCAGGAATACTTCCCATCACTTATGCTGAAAATGTGCCGAACACGGATTCCAACTCCGGGCACGGAACCCATGTAGCCGGTACAGTCGGCGGAACTGGGGCCATGTCCAGTGGAAAATATGAAGGTGTTGCCCCTGGTGCCAATTTAATTGGTTATGGTTCAGGTGCTGCATTGTTTGTCCTTGACGGACTTGGCGGCTTTGACTACGCCATTACCCACCAATTTGACTACAATATTCGCGTTATTACTAACTCCTGGGGTTCATCAGGGGACTTTGATCCCAATGATCCTATTAATATAGCTTCTAAAGCGGCTCATGACCGCGGCATCACTGTATTATTTGCAGCCGGAAATGAAGGACCAGGCGAAAACACGCATAACCCATATGCGAAAGCCCCTTGGGTGATCTCAGTTGCAGCTGGTGAAAAAGATGGTTCTTTAGCGGACTTCTCTTCCAGAGGAACAAAGGGTGTCGGCGGTACATTTGAAATGGATGGCGAAACCTATACTTGGAAGGATGAACCGACGATTACTGCCCCTGGGGTAGATATTATCTCGACTAGAGTGCTTGCGCCTGTATCTTCACTGGCGATTCAGGATGACGCTGCTGCTATTGAGCCTGCCTATCTGCCATACTATACGATGATGAGCGGCACCTCGATGGCAACACCGCACGTTGCCGGTATCACGGCCCTTTTGTTAGAGGCAGACCCAACCCTGTCTCCGGATGAAATCAAACGAGTATTGCAGAATACGGCTACGAATATGCCGGGTTATGAAACATGGGAAGTCGGCGCCGGCTATGTGAATGCTTATGATGCACTGGATGCTGTTATGTTTGATAAAACTTATGGGAAAACATTGAATGCCGGACAAAAATTTAATAGCTATGTCAACTCGACAGTTGATAGATCTGAGTTTACTGTTGACTATAATCCTGTCCTTGCCGAATCCAATACGTATTCCTTTACGGTTGCAGAGGGAGTATCCAATGTATCAGCCAGAATAGATGCCTACGGGTTATTGGGTCAGACCGGGAACCCAGTTAATTTGATGTTAATCTCCCCAGACGGTACGGAATACAGCTCGGGGGTTAGCTTATTGTTCCCGCTTTATCCAGATCGTACGGTGGCCGTGAATTCACCTAAAGCAGGTGAATGGAGGGTGAAAATTGAAGGGCTTCACGGCGATCCTTCTAATCCGATTGGGATTGGTCTTCCGGAAACCATTACCGGAATGATCTCCACGACAAAAGTCAACGGCTTTTCCGGCTTAAACGATATCACGGGCGATCCTGCTGCTTCCGCTATCCAAATGGCAGTCAGTGAAAGAATTGTTGACGGTTATGGGGACGGCACCTTCAAGCCGAATCAAAACCTTTTGCGCAAAGAATTGGCCCGCTTCCTCGTAATGGGCGTGGGCATCCGGCAAAGCCAGACACATATGTTGAAGGATGTTGCTACGGGTGATGTCCCATTTGTCAAAGCAGTTGTCGCCAAGGGCGCAGCCATTCGCGATGTCGTTTGGGTGCAGGGCGGCGTCATGCAGCTTGATGCGAACGGCAATTTTAATCCAAACGGTGAGGTCAACCGCGCGGAACTGGCTTATACCCTTGTCCAAGCGCTTGGGCTGGAAAAACAGGCCAAGGAATTCACCGGGGATGTAACGGTTCAATACAAGGATGAGCGGATTAAACTTAAGGACGATGCTTCCATTCCGGCTTCCCTCAAAGGGTATGTGCAAGTTGCCCTCGACCTGAACATCCTAAATGCTACTTTTACGGTAAAACAAGGACCGTATGATTTAGTGCCGACTGTTGAAGCCAGCTTTGAGCCGGCGAAAAAAGTAACCAGAGGCGATTACGCAGTCGCCGTAACGCGCTACTTCCAGGCGTGGCTGCAATAGTTTTTGTAAGGAGAGAGCTTGTGCGTGGTGCGGGCTCTCTTTTTTTTGAAAAATTCCGGTTGGAAAATAAAGTAGTATATTTGGAAAGTATTTTTTAAAATGTGGAAAGTAAGTCCGAAATATATGTAAGTATTTAAAAAAAGAGGAAAGTAAACTGAGCAAAGGTGTAAGTATTTCCAAAAAGTTGGATAACGAAGACCTGTTTTTTAAAAATTTACCTCTTTTTTTGCTAAAATAGAGGAAAAATCAGAAGGATGATTAGAATGGCACAGGCCAAAACCAATGCAATGCGCATTTTGGACGCGAAAAAGATTCATTATGAGGTGCTTACATACGAAAATAAGGATGGAAAAATTGATGGACTGTCCGTTGCTGAGAAAATTGGCAGAAATCTGAAAGAGGTCTATAAGACACTCGTCACGCAAGGGGCAAGCAAAAACCTGTATGTGTTCGTTATTCCCGTTGCCGAG
>NZ_JAGYPE020000066.1:25154-31542 GCF_018343545.2 Neobacillus citreus
GCGGCCGGGGAGAAGAGTGTCGAAATGATTCCGGTGAAGGATATTCAAAAATGGACCGGTTACATCCGCGGCGGCTGCTCGCCCGTCGGCATGAAAAAGCAATACCGGACCTTCATCGACCAAAGTTGCTCAGAAATTGAAGCAATCGTCGTCAGTGCGGGAAAAATAGGCATGCAAATCGTGCTCGGACCGAACCACTTACAAGAAATCACCGACGCTGAGTTGGCTGATGTAATAAAATAAATTTTCCTTTTTAAAAAAAATCAGTTTTTCGCATAGGCATTCACCTATAAACAACAAAAGCATAAGATATGGTGAACTTAATCTTTGTGATTGAAATTGCCTAATGGCAATGTTGATTTTTAAAAAGGGAGTGTTAATGAATGGCAGGGAAAATTAAAAACTATTTTGCCGGCGGTAACACAGCCAGGGGATTTCATAATTTGTACGATTCCAACCTGCAGGGACTTGACCGTTTGTTTATCTTAAAAGGCGGGCCTGGTACGGGCAAATCGTCGCTCATGAAAAAAATTGGCCAGGAATGGGTGGAAAAAGGCTATGACATCGAGCTGCTCCACTGTTCATCTGATAATAATTCTATTGATGGAGTAATAATTCCGGCTTTAAAGGTGGGCATTGTTGACGGAACTGCTCCGCACGTCATTGAGCCGAAAGCGCCGGGCGCGGTGGAAGAATATATTAATCTAGGCGAGGCGTGGGATGCCAAGGTGCTAAGTGCGCAAAAAAACACAATCAAAAAGCTGACCAACCAAATTAGTGAGTCCTTTGCGACAGCCTACGCTACTTTTAAAGAAGCGCTTGAAATTCATGATGATTGGGAAAAAATCTATATAAACAGTATGAACTTCCAAAAAGCGGACCAATTGACCAAAAAGCTGATTGAAACTTTCTTTGGAAAAATGAGGTTAAGCAAACAAGCCGATGTCCGCCACCGTTTTCTTGGGGCTGCCACACCAAAAGGCGCAGTTGATTTTGTCCCTAATTTAACGGAAGACATTCAAAAACGCTATTTTATTAAGGGCCGCCCGGGTTCCGGCAAGTCTACGATGCTGAAAAAATTAGCTGTTGCAGCAGAGGAGCGCGGCGTCGATGTAGAAATCTATCATTGCGGCTTTGACCCTCATAGCCTTGATATGTGTATTTTTAGAGAGCTGGGGATTGCCATTTTCGACAGCACCGCACCGCACGAGTACTTCCCAAGCCGCGACGGTGATGAAATCATTGATATGTATGAAATTTTAATCGAGCAGGGAACAGATGAGATCTTTGCCGATTTTATCAGCAAAATTTCCACCAAGTATAGAAACAAGATGACAGAGGCAACAAGCTGGCTCGCCAAGGCAAAAAAGCTCCATGACGAACTTGAGGACATTTATATCGCCGCAATGGATTTTTCTGTGGTCGAAAAAATTCAAACTAAAATTGCTGCAGAAATCAATGCATTAGCTGGGGTAAACGCTTAGAACCAAGGGGCCTGATTCCCTTGGTTCTTTTTCTCATTAGTGAGTAAAACTGCGGGTCAGGCCCTATTTCCGTTATGTGTGAGGTTTTGTTTTGTCTTGCTTTGCTGGTCTTTGTTGCGTTTGTTTCCTTTGCTGTTATCGCCGCTTACGAATTCGGCGGCGAATTCCGCTTCAGCGTGGCCGGCGCGCGCTGAATTTTGGTTGTCGCTGCCTTTATTAAATTTTTTCGTCATCATCATCCCTCCTTCCGCACATGTTAGTTTGTCGTCTGCCTATTAGTTTATACACGAGTTTCTTCGCCAAAAATAAGGTAAAAAGAAAGGATGACGTTTATTGAAAGAGATCGCACTCTTGACCGAGCTTTTTGAGGAGAACAGAAATGAAGAAAATGCAGGGCCGATGGAAAAATATATGAAAGGGCATTTCCCGTTTCTCGGCATAAAAAAACCTTTACGAAGCGAGCTGGAAAAACAATTTTTTAAAGAAACCGGGATTTTGAAGGAGCCATTTAATCAAGATTTTGTTTGGGGGTTGTGGGAAAAGGAAGAACGGGAATATCAGTATACTGCGCTTGTTTATATGGAAAAGTCGCTAAACAAATTGGACAAGTCAGATTTGTCTTTTATGGAGCGGCTGATCACCACGAAATCCTGGTGGGACACGGTCGATGCGATTGCCCCAAAGCCGGTTGGAACAATTGCACAGGTCTTCCCTGAGGTAATCGAGGAGACCATAAACGGCTGGTCCGTCCATGAATACCTCTGGCTAAGAAGAGCGGCGATTCTTTTTCAATTGAAATATAAAGAAAAAACGGATGAGGAGCTGCTTTATCAATACATACTTGAGAACGCCTCAAGCAAGGAATTTTTTATCCAAAAGGCAATTGGCTGGGCATTACGGGAATATTCGAAGACAAATCCTGGGTCCGTCGGGAGGTTTATCGTGGGGCACCAATTAGCGCCTCTAAGCATTCGCGAAGGCAGCAAGTATGTAAAATGAGCCAATTAGGAGAAAATCCCATTTGTTCATGGTAGAATGGCGATAATGAAAAGATGAAGGAGAACATCATGATGAAATGTATTGCTACAGATATGGATGGCACATTATTGAATTCCATGCAGGTTATTACCGAGGAAAATAAACAGGCGATCTTAAAGGCACAGGAAGCCGGAGTGGAAGTAGTGGTTGCTACCGGCAGATCCTATCAGGAAGCCACTTATGTGTTAGATGCTGCGGGATTGAAATGTCCAGTTATTTGTGTGAACGGGGCTGAGGTCCGCTCAAAAGAAGGCCAGATTATTTCAGCTTCTCCAATTGCCAAGCAAATGGCCAAGGATGCTGCGGCGGTATTGTACGAAAAGGATATCTATTTCGAGGTATACACGAATAAGGGAGCTTTTTCCGTCGATACCGACAAGGCTGTTTCCATTCTCGTGGACATCGTGATGAGCGCCAATCCTGAAGCCGACCGGGACTATGTCGTTCATGCGGCTGGAGGAAGAATCAGAGATGGCTTGATTCATCCAATTGAAAATTATGAACTTCTTTTTGAAAGTGATGAGTATCAGATTTATAAATTTTTAGTTTTCTCCTTTGATTTGGACAAACTTGGTGAAGCAGCAGGCGCGCTCAAAGGCTTTAGCGAGCTTGAGGTTACCAAATCGGGCATTGAAAATATTGAAATTACCCATAAGAATGCGCAAAAAGGGATTGCCCTTGAGGCCTTCGTCAATGAAAGAGGGATTGATTTGTCAGAAACGATGGCGATTGGCGATAATTTTAATGATGTGTCAATGTTCGAAAAGGCAGGTCGTGCGGTTGCGATGGGCAATGCCAGTCCGCACATTAAGTCGCTGTGCGATTGGATTACCGATACAAATGAAAATAGCGGTGTAGGAAAGGCGATACTGGAAGTTTTATAAAAGGAGGCTGCAAATGTACAAAGCTGGATCCATCGTGTTAGTTTTGATTTTGCTGCTTTCAGGCTGTTCCTTTTTTGAAAAAAAAGAAGAGGAACCAGGGGATGAAGCCATTGTCCTCCAGCCTGATATTGAGGTTGTCGCTGAAAATTTATCTGTCCCATGGTCAATTGATAAAGTGAATGGAACATTTTACATCAGTGAGCGAACAGGAAGCATTGCAAAAATCGAAAATGACAAAATGGAACGGCAGCGAGTGGTCTTACGGAAACCGCTGGCTGAAGCAGCGGAAGCCGGTCTGCTCGGCTTTGTGCTGGATCCCCAATTTGCAGAAAATCACCAGGCCTTCGCCTATTACACATATTCGGAAGAGGGGCAGGGCCAGTTCAACCGGGTCGTTGTGTTAACTTGGAACGGTGCTGAATGGGTTGAGGGGCGGATCCTGTTGGACCGCATCCCGAGTGCGGCCTACCATCATGGCGGCCGGATCAAAATTGGCCCTGACGGAAAGCTTTATGTGACAACGGGTGATGCGACTGTTCCGGAATCGGCGCAAAAAAGGAACTCCATCAATGGGAAAAATATTGCGCATGAATTTGGACGGGTCTGTACCAGTTGATAATCCATTTCCGAACTCTTTTGTGTACAGCTACGGCCACCGGAATCCGCAGGGACTTGCCTGGGTTGGTGAGACGCTTTATGCAAGTGAACACGGGCAATCGGCGCACGATGAAATCAATCGGATCAAGCTCGGGTCGAATTATGGCTGGCCGGTGATTCAAGGGACGGAACGGAAGGCGGGAATGGTGACGCCGCTCTTTCAGTCCGGGAATGAAACATGGGCGCCGTCCGGGATGGCCGCCCATAATGGAAAACTTTATGTGGCTGCACTGCGCGGAAATGCGGTCCGCGAGTTTGACCTCGAGGACGGCCGCACCACAGCAGTCATCACTGGATTGGGCCGGATCCGCGATGTTTACAACGACGGCGAATACCTCTACTTCGTCAGCAACAACACCGACGGCCGCGGTACCCCGGATGAAAAAGATGATAAACTATACCGGGTTTTGGTGAGAAATTTGAAATAAATAGGAAAAGGCGTCAGGCACCGCGTGAAAAATTCACATGGTGCCTGACACCTTTTTTTAAGGCTATAAGATTTCAACCTTAAGCGAGTTAATTTGTGATACCAGCAGGTCTTCGTATTTCTTTTGGGCTTGGTAGTAAACTTCTTGGTCTCCAGCCTTTGGGTTTTCTTTTTTTGCTTGGTCAACTAAATCCTTTTGGACCATTTGGGCCAAGACAATCAGTTTGTATTGCTGCTTTTCAACAGTCCAAAATTTTTCTTCACCATATTGCTTGATTAACGCTTGAGCTGATGGGAATTGTGCGTATTGTCCGCGCGCTTTTTCGACCGCTGCATCCACCTCAGCAGCCTCGGCCTTATGGCCTTTTTCCTCAGCCAGCATCGCCATCGAGCGGAGGCGGATAATCTGTGTTAATAGCTGGTTTTTGTCCTCAGCTAATTTCTCCTGAGAATCCAAATAGGCCAACTCCTCGTCTAATTGCGCACCACTGTAGTTCTTCTTGGCTGCCTCCCGGTTTATCTCAAGCTGAAGCCGGTTGATTAACTTATAAAAAGTAACATCCTCATTGGTAATCCATTTTCCGTTTACCTTGGCTACACCTTCAGGTTTTGCCACCTCGATGGAGATCACCTTTTCAGTCTTTTTCCCGCCTTTTTCAAAGTTGAAAACCGCTTCATATTTGCCGTTCATCGGCACCTTTACGTCAGCCGAGTAAGTGCCACCCTTGCCCTCGGCAAACTTGGCTTTCACGGTGCCGTGGTCCATGTTGGACATCGATAATTCGACGGATACAGAAAGCCCTGTTACCGCCTTTCCGTTCTCGGTCACCTTGATTTCAAACGGCGAAGCCTTTTCCTTTTGGAAATAAAGCTCCTTGGTCACGTCAATTTTATAATCTGGCCCCGAACTGCAGCCAGCCATGACAGCTGCAAAAGCTACTATCATGACCAACAGCAGCACTGCGGGCATAAACCTTTTCCTCATGATCCCAAACCTCCTAATTGATGTGTGTCTAAAAACTCTCCAACTGTATATTTTTCAATTTTCCCTTCGTTTAAAAAAGCAACATGGGTGCAAACCTGGCGGATTTCATCCAAATGGTGTGACGAGAGCAGGATCGTTTTGTCCTTCAGTCCCTTCAGCACCTCCAAAATTTCCTTCCGGCCCATTGGGTCAATCCCGCTCGTCGGTTCATCGAGAATCAGAATGCTCGACTCCTGATACAAGGTAATGGCAAGACCAAGCCTTTGCAGCATCCCTTTGGAATACTTCTTTACCTGCTCATCGCGGTCATCCCAAAGCCTGACCGCCCGCAGCACCTCTTCCATCCTTGCGGCATCCGCCGTTCCGGAGACTGCCTCGGCAAAAAACGTCAGATTTTCAAGGCCTGTCAGCATCGGGTAGAGCATGAACTTTTCCGGCAGGTAAGCAATTGCCTTTTTCCATTCACTGTTTTTCTTGGAGACAGGTTGAAAGTTAATCGTAATCTCGCCTTGCTTGATCGGCAATAGCCCAAGCAAACTATTAATCAGCGTCGATTTTCCGGCACCGTTGCGGCCGACAAGGGCACAGATTTCATATTGGCCGATTTCGAGATTGACAGAGTCTAATACTAGTTTCTTCCCAAATGATTGATTTAAATTCGTGACTTTAATCATTCATAGCCCTCCTTGCGGTTAAACAATAGTGCGCTCGCAAACGAGACGATGAGCCAAACCAGCAAATTTCCGAATAAGAAGAATACCGGTTTTGTCCACATGAATGCTTCCAAAAGCCGTGACATATGGCCGAAGGAGTAAACGCCCATACCTGTTTCCAAAAACATTCGGATCGCCTGAAGCGGATTTAAAAAATAGATTAGGGAAAAGAATTTCACATTTTCATAGGTGACATCCGG
>NZ_JAGYPE020000067.1:0-9226 GCF_018343545.2 Neobacillus citreus
CTTGCTTAGCAAGTACAGAAGTGATTGCAGCAGTTAAAGTAGTTTTACCATGGTCAACGTGTCCGATTGTACCAATGTTAACGTGTGGCTTTGAACGGTCGAATTTAGCTTTTGCCATTTGGAAAATCCTCCTTTGGATTATAAAAATTAAGTATATTTAAGCGGAAACTGTAAAGAGGTTGTCCTCGTTTCACAGTTTCCATTCTTACATAAGTAGTTATACTTTAAAGATAAGTAAAAATCAATTACTCACCTTTATTTTTTTTGATGATTTCTTCAGAAACTGATTTAGGTACTTCTTCGTAGTGATCAAAGTGCATAGAGAATACTCCACGACCTTGTGTGCTAGAACGAAGCGCAGTTGCATATCCAAACATTTCTGATAGAGGAACCATAGCACGAACAACTTGTGCGTTACCACGAGCTTCCATACCTTCAACACGTCCACGACGTGCTGTGATTTGTCCCATAATGTCCCCAAGATATTCTTCAGGGATTACAACCTCTACCCTCATCATTGGTTCAAGGATTACTGGCTGACACTTAGATGCTGCATTTTTAAGTGCCAATGAAGCGGCAATTTTAAACGCCATTTCAGAGGAGTCAACATCATGGTATGAACCATCGAATAGTCTTGCTTTAATATCAACTAATGGATATCCAGCAAGAACACCGCGTTGAAGCGCATCTTCAAGTCCCGCTTGGACTGGAGCGATGTATTCACGAGGAACAACACCACCGACAATACCGTTTTCGAACTCGAAGCCTTTTCCTTCTTCGTTAGGTGAGAATTCGATCCAAACGTGTCCGTATTGACCGCGTCCACCAGACTGACGAGCGAACTTACCTTCAACTTGTGCAGAAGCACGGAATGTTTCGCGGTAAGCAACCTGCGGTGCACCTACATTAGCTTCAACTTTGAATTCACGACGCATACGGTCAACGATGATATCTAGGTGAAGCTCACCCATACCAGCGATGATTACTTGTCCAGTTTCCTGATCAGTATGTGCACGGAAGGTCGGATCTTCTTCTTGCAGCTTTTGCAGAGCAGTTGTCATTTTGTCTTGGTCAGCTTTTGATTTAGGTTCAACTGAAAGCTGAATTACTGGCTCAGGGAATTGCATAGACTCTAGGATAACAAGGTTTTTGTCGTCACATAGAGTATCACCAGTAGTTGTATCTTTCAAACCTACAGCAGCAGCAATATCACCGGCATAAACCTTTGAGATTTCCTGACGGCTGTTTGCGTGCATTTGCAGGATACGTCCGATACGTTCACGTTTGCCTTTAGTTGAGTTCTGAACATATGATCCAGACTCTAAAGTACCAGAATAAACGCGGAAGAACGTTAATTTACCAACATAAGGGTCTGTCATAACTTTAAATGCAAGAGCTGAGAATGGCTCTTCGTCACTTGAGTGACGCTCAACGATTTCATCTTCATCATCCACAGCATGACCTTTGATGGCAGGTACATCTAATGGAGATGGAAGGTAATCGATAACTGCATCTAACATTAACTGAACACCTTTGTTTTTGAAAGCTGATCCACAGATAACTGGGTAGAATTCAACGTTAACTGTACCTTTACGGATTGCGGCTTTTAACTCTTCTTTTGAGATTTCCTCTCCGCCAAGGTATTTTTCCATTAACTCTTCATCAAGTTCAGCTACTGCCTCAACTAATTTTTCACGATATTCTTCAGCTTGCGCACGGTGTTCTTCCGGAATATCACGAACTTCAATATCAGTTCCTAAGTCGTTTCCGTAGAATACTGCGTTCATTTCCACAAGGTCAATGATAGCTGAGAATTGATCTTCAGCACCGATTGGTAACTGAATTGGATGAGCATTCGCTTGCAGACGCTCATGTAATGTTTTTACAGAGTACAGGAAGTCTGCGCCGATTTTGTCCATCTTGTTTACGAATACTACACGTGGTACTCCGTAAGTTGTTGCTTGACGCCAAACTGTTTCAGTTTGTGGTTCAACACCTGACTGAGCATCCAGAACTGCTACCGCACCATCAAGTACACGAAGGGAACGTTCTACTTCTACAGTGAAGTCTACGTGTCCCGGAGTGTCGATGATGTTAACACGGTGGCCTTTCCATTGTGCAGTTGTTGCAGCGGAAGTGATTGTAATTCCGCGTTCTTGTTCTTGCTCCATCCAGTCCATCTGAGAAGCACCTTCATGTGTTTCACCGATTTTATGAATCTTACCAGTGTAATAAAGGACACGCTCAGTGGTAGTCGTTTTACCGGCATCGATGTGAGCCATGATGCCGATATTACGAGTATTTTCTAAGGAGAACTCTCTTGCCATTGGGTCTTTCTCCTTCCTAGTAGAAAGTTTTTATATTTGAAGGTTAGATTACCAACGATAGTGAGCAAACGCTTTGTTTGCTTCAGCCATTTTGTGTGTATCTTCACGTTTCTTAACAGATGCACCAGTGTTGTTTGCTGCATCCATGATTTCGTTCGCTAAGCGCTCTTCCATTGTTTTTTCACCGCGAAGACGCGCATAGTTTACCAACCAGCGAAGACCAAGAGTTGTACGGCGGTCAGGACGCACCTCAACTGGAACTTGGTAGTTAGCACCACCGACACGGCGTGCTCTTACTTCTAGAACTGGCATGATATTTTTCATTGCTGCTTCGAATACTTCCATAGGTTCTTTTCCAGAACGCTCACGGATTGTATTAAATGCAGAGTAAAGAATTTCTTGAGATTTACCTCTTTTACCGTCAATCATCATTTTGTTGATAAGACGAGTAACTAATTTTGAATTGTAAAGTGGATCTGGTAACACGTCTCTCTTTGCTACAGGACCTTTACGTGGCATGCTTTTTCCTCCTTTCAAAGAAGCTTCTATTTAGTATGATTATTTCTTAGCTGCTTTTGGTCTCTTAGTACCATATTTTGAGCGGCCTTGCATACGGTTGTTAACTCCAGCTGTATCAAGCGCTCCGCGTACGATGTGATAACGTACCCCTGGTAAGTCTTTTACACGTCCGCCACGGATAAGAACAACACTGTGCTCTTGAAGGTTGTGGCCGATACCAGGAATGTATGCAGTCACCTCGATACCATTTGTCAAGCGTACACGAGCATATTTACGTAACGCTGAGTTTGGTTTCTTTGGAGTCATTGTACCAACACGAGTACATACCCCGCGTTTCTGTGGTGAAGATACATTTGTTTGTGATTTTTTGAAGCTGTTATAACCTTTATTTAGCGCAGGTGATTTTGACTTCTCAGTCGTTGACTGACGTGGCTTGCGCACTAATTGGTTAATTGTAGGCATGTTTTTTTCCTCCCTTCATTAATTGTAAGCCCACACATCCAGGTGGTTCATTTTTTTGCAAAAACAAAGTTTTTGCAGACTACTCTATCTACAAAAACAGTTTTTAACGGATAATTGCAACAGCGGCCGCACCTACTTGAATTCCGCATGCTTTACCAAGCTTTTTCATGGAGTCCACATACAGAACAGGAACTTCTAAGTCTTGGGCTGTTGTGACCACCTGTGCCGTAACTTTTTGGTCAGCATCTGCCGCGATAATCAGCTCTTCGACTTTTCCTTCCTTTAGTGCTTTCACTGCTTGTTTTGTCCCTATAATGAAACTCTTCGCCTGTAATACTTTTTCATAAGACATGATTGCTATCCTCCAAAGTATCAGGTGTATAGGAGCACCTTTGATATAGTAACATCTTAGAAAATAGTTGTCAACAAAACATTTAAATATTTTCTTAAAATAGAGGCTGACGAAGGTCAGCCTCTGTCATTTATTTAATCAATTGTTACCGGCTCTTCTGAGGTTGTATCCCGAAGGACTGGCTCTGCTTTGCGGTAGCGCTGCATACCTGTTCCGGCAGGAACCAATTTCCCGATGATAACATTCTCTTTTAAACCAAGTAATTCATCGCGCTTGCCCTTAATTGCTGCATCGGTAAGAACTCTTGTTGTTTCTTGGAATGATGCTGCAGACAAGAATGAATCAGTTTCAAGAGATGCTTTGGTAATACCAAGTAATACAGGACGCCCTGTAGCCGGTATTTTGCCGTTTAGTAAAGCTGATTCATTGGCATCCGTAAACTGGTGAATGTCTAGCAGCGTACCCGGTAATACATCTGTATCCCCAGCCTCACTGACACGCACTTTGCGGAGCATTTGGCGGACCATAACCTCGACGTGCTTATCGCCAATTTCAACACCCTGCATCCGGTAAACCTTTTGCACTTCACGAAGCAGGTATTCCTGAACGGAAATTACATCTTTTACCTTAATCAGTTCTTTTGGATCGATTGACCCTTCGGTTAATTCCTGACCTCGTTCAATCCGGTCTCCGACAGCAACCTTTAGACGGCCAGTATACGGAGCAGTATAACTGCGCTGCTCAACTTCACCTTGAACAACAATTTCGTGCTGGCGGTCGCGGCCTTCGTTAATGCTGATGACCACACCGTCAATTTCTGAAATTACAGCCTGCCCTTTAGGGTTACGCGCTTCGAAAATTTCCTGAATACGCGGCAAACCTTGCGTAATATCGTTACCCGCAACACCGCCGGTATGGAATGTACGCATCGTTAGCTGTGTTCCTGGCTCACCGATAGACTGGGCCGCAATAATACCAACCGCTTCACCCACTTCGACCTCTTGACCAGTCGCTAGGTTACGGCCGTAACATTTTTTACAAACACCATGGCGGGTGTTACATGTAAATGCCGAACGGATTTTAACCTCTTCAATTCCAGCCTCTACAATGACAGTGGCAAGGTCTTCTGTAATTAGGCCATTTTCCGGAACAAGGACTTCCTTTGTTTCAGGATGTTTAATAGGCGTACGTGCATATCGGCCAATTAGACGCTCTTCAAGTGGTTCAATAATCTCTGTACCATCTTTTAAAGCGCTGATAGTAAAGCCGCGGTCTGTTCCACAGTCATCCTCACGAACAATAACATCCTGTGCAACGTCAACGAGACGGCGGGTTAAGTAACCTGAGTCAGCTGTCTTAAGGGCGGTATCGGCAAGACCTTTACGCGCACCGTGAGTAGAGATAAAGTACTCTAATACCGTTAATCCTTCACGGAAACTTGACTTGATTGGTAACTCGATGATACGACCTGCCGGGTTGGCCATCAGACCACGCATACCTGCTAACTGTGTAAAGTTAGACGCATTACCACGGGCACCGGAGTCACTCATCATGAAGATTGGGTTAGTCTTATTCAAGGATTTCATCAATTTACCTTGAATAGTATCCTTCGCCTGGCTCCAAATAGAGATGACACGGTCATAACGCTCATCCTCTGTAATTAAACCACGTCTAAACTGTTTAGTAACATTATCAACCTTAGCCTGCGCATCATGAAGAATTTGCTCTTTCTCTTTAAGTACGACGATATCGGCAACACCAACAGTAATACCGGCTTTAGTTGAATATTTGAAACCTAAATCCTTCATGCGGTCGAGCATTTTGGATGTTTCGGTAATTTTGAAACGCTTGAATACTTCCGCAATGATATTACCAAGAATTTTCTTCTTAAACGGATCAATCAAAGGCATATTTTTAATCTTTTCTTTGATATCCTCGCCTTTTTCGACAAAGTACTTAGCAGGTGTTTCAACCTCTAAATTGTGTTTAGTTGGTTCATTGATATATGGGAATGATTTTGGAAGAATCTCATTAAACACAAGCTTACCAACGGTTGTGATTAACAGCTTGTTGTTTTGTTCTTCTGTAAAAGTC
Source organism: Neobacillus citreus (assembly GCF_018343545.2). Lineage (GTDB taxonomy): Bacteria > Bacillota > Bacilli > Bacillales > Cytobacillaceae > Neobacillus > Neobacillus citreus. The sequence goes on from NZ_JAGYPE020000067.1 coordinate 5,755, forward strand.
TCATTTCCTAATTTACCGGCATTAACAGCAACCCTTGTATGCAGGTGAACATAGCCGTTTTGATAGGCAAGAAGGGCTTCGTCCGTATCATTAAACACCATGCCCTCACCGACGGCACCTTCTCTTTCAAGAGTTAGATAATAGTTTCCTAATACCATGTCCTGTGAAGGAGTAACAACCGGTTTACCATCTTTCGGGTTAAGAATGTTTTGGGCAGCAAGCATTAAAAGGCGGGCTTCAGCCTGCGCTTCTGAAGAAAGCGGTACGTGCACAGCCATTTGGTCTCCGTCAAAGTCGGCATTGTATGCAGTACATACTAACGGGTGAAGACGAATAGCACGGCCTTCAACGAGCGTAGGTTCAAATGCCTGGATCCCTAAACGGTGAAGCGTAGGGGCACGGTTTAACAGAACCGGATGCTCCTTAATGACATCTTCAAGCACATCCCAAACATCTGGGGACACTCTTTCAATTTTGCGCTTTGCTGATTTAATATTATGGGCTAATCCCTTTTCAACAAGCTCCTTCATCACAAATGGCTTAAATAATTCAAGCGCCATTTCTTTCGGAAGTCCGCATTGATACATTTTTAGATTAGGACCTACGACGATAACCGAACGGCCGGAATAGTCAACACGTTTTCCAAGCAGGTTTTGACGGAAACGCCCTTGCTTACCTTTCAGCATATGGGACAGTGACTTTAACGGACGGTTACCAGGACCTGTAACCGGGCGGCCGCGGCGGCCGTTGTCAATTAAAGCATCGACGGCTTCCTGGAGCATCCGCTTTTCGTTTTGAACGATAATGCTAGGCGCACCCAGGTCTAATAAACGCTTTAAACGATTGTTACGGTTAATTACACGGCGATATAAATCGTTTAAGTCAGAAGTCGCAAATCTTCCGCCATCTAATTGAACCATTGGGCGCAGCTCCGGTGGAATGACCGGAAGAACATCTAATACCATCCAAGATGGCTCGTTCCCGGAATTACGGAATGCTTCGAGAACCTCAAGACGTTTAATCGCACGTGTACGGCGTTGGCCTTGAGCTGTTTTAAGCTCTTCTTTTAAACCATCAACTTCTTTGTCTAAATCGATATCTGACAACAGTTTCTTGATGGCTTCTGCACCCATAGATGCTTGGAATTTATTACCGTACTTTTCACGATAGGCACGATATTCTTTTTCTGATAATAGCTGTTTCTTTTCAAGAGCAGTGTCACCTGATTCTGTCACTACATATGAAGCAAAGTAAATGACTTCTTCAAGCGCCCTTGGAGACATGTCTAAAACAAGCCCCATTCTACTTGGAATGCCTTTAAAATACCAGATATGCGAAACAGGTGCGGCAAGTTCAATATGCCCCATTCGTTCGCGGCGGACCTTTGCACGAGTAACCTCTACACCGCATCGGTCACAGACAACACCTTTATAACGGACACGCTTGTACTTTCCGCAATGACATTCCCAATCCTTTGTCGGACCAAAAATTCTTTCGCAGAATAAACCGTCCTTTTCTGGCTTTAACGTACGATAGTTAATGGTTTCAGGTTTTTTAACCTCACCGAATGACCAAGAGCGGATTTTATCCGGTGATGCAAGACCTATTTTCATGTACTCAAAATTATTAACGTCCAGCAAGGGGCCTACCTCCCTATTTATGTCCAGGTTTTACCCTTATATAAAAGCTTAAAAGCGCACCAAGGAACAGCAATAGCTTGTTCACAGCAGGAGCTATTCTCTTAAGTGCGCTTAAACTAAGAATGGATTACTCTTTTGAACCTACTTTTTCGGATTCAAAGCTTGGTGCGTCAGGAACGATGTTTAATGTGTCGACTTGTTGTATGTCCTCTTCATCTTCCATATCGCGCATTTCAATCTCTTCTTCATCACCGGATAAGATTTTGACATCCATACCCAAGCTTTGAAGTTCTTTGATTAATACCTTAAATGACTCAGGAACGCCCGGTTCTGGAACATTTTCGCCTTTTACAATGGCTTCATATGTTTTAACCCGGCCAACCACGTCATCCGACTTAACCGTAAGAATCTCCTGCAGCGTGTATGCAGCACCATATGCTTCAAGCGCCCATACCTCCATCTCACCGAAACGCTGTCCGCCAAACTGGGCTTTACCGCCAAGCGGCTGCTGTGTAACAAGTGAGTAAGGACCTGTTGAACGTGCATGCAATTTATCGTCAACCATGTGAGCAAGCTTAATCATATACATGACCCCGACTGATACACGGTTATCAAATGGTTCACCCGAACGGCCATCATAAAGAACCGTTTTGGCATCGCGGGCCATGCCGGCTTCCTCAATCGTTGCCCATACATCTTCCTCACGTGCACCGTCAAAAACTGGCGTTGCAACATGAATACCAAGAGCTCTGGCAGCCATACCTAAGTGAAGCTCAAGAACCTGCCCGATATTCATCCGAGAAGGTACCCCTAATGGATTTAACATAATATCAACCGGTGTGCCATCTGGAAGGAATGGCATATCCTCTTCCGGTAAAATTCTTGAGATAACCCCTTTATTCCCGTGGCGTCCCGCCATTTTATCGCCTGCGGAGATTTTCCGCTTTTGAACGATATAGACACGGACTAACTGATTAACGCCTGGAGGCAGTTCATCGCCATCTTCACGGTTAAAGACTTTTACATCCAGAACAATACCGCCTCCGCCGTGTGGAACACGAAGAGAAGTATCACGGACTTCACGAGCCTTTTCACCAAAGATAGCATGTAAGAGACGTTCTTCAGCTGTCAATTCTGTTACCCCTTTTGGTGTAACCTTACCAACTAAAAGGTCTCCGTCTTTTACTTCTGCACCAATGCGGATAATACCGCGCTCATCAAGATTGCGAAGGGCGTCTTCACCCACGTTAGGAATATCACGAGTAATTTCCTCTGGTCCAAGCTTTGTATCACGAGATTCAGATTCATATTCCTCGATATGAATAGAAGTATAGACATCGTCTTTTACAAGACGTTCACTCATGATAATCGCATCTTCATAGTTGTATCCATCCCAATTTATGAATGCAACAAGAACGTTTCTTCCTAACGCTAATTCGCCAAGCTCCATAGATGGACCATCAGCAAGAATTTCGCCTTTTTTGACACGGTTGCCAACAGCCACAATTGGACGCTGGTTATAGCATGTTCCTTGGTTGGAACGGATAAATTTCAACATCCGGTATTTATCGAGGTCACCTTTAACCTCTTGACCATCTATCTCTTTCACACGACGCACCCATACCTGACGGGCTTCAACGTGTTCCACAATACCATCATGCTTACAAACAACCGCTGCCCCGGAGTCTTTTCCGGAGACATATTCCATGCCGGTACCAACTCTTGGCGCCTCAGGCTGCATCAATGGGACCGCCTGACGCTGCATGTTTGCGCCCATCAGTGCACGGTTGGAGTCGTCATTTTCAAGGAACGGAATACATGCCGTTGCAGCC
>NZ_JAGYPE020000067.1:9326-31237 GCF_018343545.2 Neobacillus citreus
TCGACCCGGTCGCGTTTAACAACCGTGTTCTCACCACGGAAGCGGGCAATAACATCTTCATCAAGGAAGGAGCCATCATCACCAAGACGGGCATTCGCCTGAGCGACAACATAATTGTCCTCTTCATCGGCGGTTAAATAATCGATTCGGTCTGTCACATTACCTGTATCAGGATCAACACGGCGGTAAGGTGTTTCTATAAATCCAAAGCGATTAACTTTTGCATAACTTGATAATGAGTTAATCAAGCCAATGTTCGGACCTTCCGGTGTTTCAATCGGACACATCCGGCCATAGTGAGAGTAGTGAACGTCACGAACTTCCATACCGGCACGTTCACGTGTTAAACCACCTGGTCCAAGCGCTGATAAACGACGCTTATGGGTTAATTCCGCAAGCGGGTTTGTCTGATCCATGAACTGTGATAACTGTGAACTTCCGAAGAATTCTTTGATGGAAGCAATAACTGGACGAATATTGATTAACTGCTGCGGCGTTATCGTTGCTGTATCCTGAATGGACATTCTTTCACGAACAACGCGCTCCATCCGGGACAATCCAATTCGGAATTGGTTTTGCAAAAGCTCACCAACTGAACGAAGACGTCTGTTCCCCAAATGGTCGATATCATCTGTATCGCCTACTCCGTGCAGCAAATCAAAGAAGTAGCTGATTGACGCAATAATATCAGCAGGAGTGATATTTTTAATTGGTTCTGCCACATAGGCATTACCTAAGACATTAATAACCTTTTCATTTTCATCGCCAGGAGCGTAAATCTTGATGCCCTGCATAATGATTTCTTCTTCCACTACACCGCCAACAGGGTTGTAGCTTTTGAAATTAATATTTTTCTCAAGCGCAGGCAGGATTCTGTCCAGATTTCTTCTATCCAAAACAGTTCCCTTTTCTGCAATGATTTCACCTGTTTCAGGGTCTGCCAGCGTTTCCGCTAAGCGCTGATTGAATAGGCGGTTTTTAATGTGAAGCTTTTTATTAATTTTATAACGACCTACATTAGCCAGGTCATATCGTTTCGGATCAAAGAAACGAGAAATCAATAAATTCTTCGCATTTTCAACAGTCGGAGGTTCACCTGGACGAAGACGTTCGTAAATCTCAAGTAACGCTTTATCAATACCTTCCGTATTATCTTTTTCAAGCGTGTTGCGGAGATATTCATTATCACCAATCAATTCAAGAATTTCTTGATCAGAGCCGAAACCAAGTGAACGCAAAAGAACCGTAACGGGCAGTTTCCGAGTACGATCGATTCTGACATATACGACATCCTTGGCATCTGTTTCATATTCAAGCCAAGCGCCGCGGTTCGGAATGACAGTAGCTGTGTAGCCCTTTTTTCCGTTTTTATCGGTTTTTCCGCTGAAATAAACGCTCGGTGAGCGCACCAGCTGCGAAACAATAACACGTTCCGCACCATTAATAACAAACGTGCCAGTTTCCGTCATTAACGGAAAGTCACCCATGAATACATCTTGATCCTTTACTTCGCCTGTTTCTTTGTTTACAAGACGTACTTTGACACGCAATGGAGCAGAATATGTAACGTCCCGTTCTTTTGATTCTTCTACAGAATACTTTGGATCGCCAAGACTGTAATCAATAAATTCCAGTGATAAGTTACCTGTAAAATCTTCAATCGGTGAAATATCCTGGAACATTTCACGCAATCCCTCATCAAGAAACCACTGATAAGAAGAGGTTTGGATTTCAATAAGGTTTGGTAACTCTAAAACTTCACTGATTCGTGCGTAACTCCTCCGCTTCCGGTGGCGTCCATACTGAACTAGTTGACCTGTCAACTGATTCACCCCTCAAATCAAGCGTAATTTAAAAATCTATGCACATCTTTTGAGCAGTGCTTTAAAGCCCTATCCAAAAGACAAAAAGAAAAAGGGTTTTTTCCCAAAAACCACATTTTCACATTTTGACTATTATTTTGTCATCATTTCCTTTTTATCCCTATTTTATACAGACAAAATGTATTTATAGGAATAATTCGGTAAATATTATGATGGCATTTTATAATGCTATCACAACGACACTATCAAGTCAACTGTTTTTTAGCCTTTATGATGAAATATCCTTTTGATTTGTTAATTACTTCAGCATTAGAAAACAGTTCTTTCATTTTCTCCATCGCCGAGGGAGCACCCTGCTTCTTTTGAATGACTACCCATAATTCGCCGCGGGCAGCAAGACGCTCATAAGCTTGTTCAAAAATATCATGAACAGTCTTTTTTCCGGCACGAATGGGGGGATTAGTTAAAATAGCGGAAAAGGAATCCTCCTTTACACTAAGCAGCCGGTCACTTTCATAGATTTTTACATTCTCAATTTTGTTGAGAACGGCATTTTCCCTCGCCAATTCAAGAGCCCGTTCATTCACATCTACCATATGAATGATCCGGTCTGGGTTGGCCTTTGCAATAGATAAACCAATGGGGCCATATCCGCAGCCAACATCGAGAATAGGACCGTTTATTTCCGGAATCGTATAAGATTCAATTAATAGACGTGAACCAAAATCTACCTCTCTTTTTGAAAAAACTCCGTTATCCGTTTTAAACCGAAATTGATGGTTTCTTAAGGTGAAGTCCCAATATTTCGGGTCACTTTCAACCTTTTGGGAACGAGAATAGTAGTGTTCAGTCAAACGACTCACCTCCCGAGGATATAGGATAGAAGATAATGAGGCACCAGGACCTTTTTAAGATAGCCAAAAAAAGCCCGCTTATGCAGCGGACTTCTTTATAGTGTTAAGATTACTTAACTTCAACGTTAGCTCCAACTTCATCAAGCTTAGCTTTGATTGCTTCAGCTTCTTCTTTAGCAACGCCTTCTTTAACAGGCTTTGGAGTGTTGTCAACAAGGTCTTTTGCTTCTTTAAGTCCAAGACCAGTGATTTCACGAACAACTTTGATAACTTTGATTTTTTGATCGCCAGCAGAAGCTAGGATTACATCAAACTCAGTTTGCTCTTCAACAGCAGCAGCACCTGCGCCGCCAACCATTGCTACAGGAGCAGCAGCAGTTACGCCGAATTCTTCTTCGATTGCTTTTACAAGATCGTTAAGTTCTAAAACAGTCATAGATTTAACTGCTTCAATGATTTGTTCTTTAGTCATTTTAATTTTCCTCCTTAATTTTCATTCCGTTATTGGTTAAGCGATAAGTTTTAACTTACGCGCCTTGTTCTTCTTTTTGATCTGCAACTGCTTTTGTTGCAAGAGCAAGGTTGCGGATTGGTGCTTGAAGCACGCTGAGTAACATAGAAAGCAAGCCTTCGCGTGAAGGAAGTTCAGCAAGAGCTTTAACCTCTTCAACAGTTGCGACGTTACCTTCGATAACACCCGCTTTTAATTCTAACGCTTCGTTCTTTTTAGCAAAATCGTTTAAGATTTTCGCTGGTGCTACTACATCTTCAGTACTGAACGCGATTGCGTTAGGACCTGTTAATGCATCGTTTAAGCCAGCAAGACCTGCTTCTTCAGCCGCACGGCGAGTCATAGAGTTTTTATAAACCTTGAACTCAACGCCAGCTTCGCGAAGTTGTTTACGAAGTTCAGTCACTTGACCAACTGTAAGGCCACGGTAGTCAACAACAATTGTTGATACGCTAGCTTTTAGTTTTCCAGCAATTTCTTCGACAACCTGTTTTTTAGCTTCGATTGCACTGCTCATCTTAACACCTCCTGTAGAATGTCTACATTTATACCGGTCAGTAAAATGCCTCTATATCATAATTTAGACATAGAGGCAGCATAATCAGCTAAAAAGATAGCTTAATTTATCGCATAACCTCGGCAGGATTATTAAGCATATAAGCCCCTGCTGTCTACGGTACAAATGTTTGTTATATTAAACAACAAAATTGATTATATAAAATCTAATTTCGATTGTCAATTGGAAAAATTAGTTACCTTATCTTGCTGCAACAGTAGAAGGATCTACCTTGATTCCAGGTCCCATTGTTGAAGTAACAGTTACGTTCTTCATGTAAGTACCTTTAGCAGCAGATGGCTTTACTTTTAACATTGTTTCGAACACAGTAGTGAAGTTCTCAACAAGCTTTTCGTTATCGAAAGAAGATTTACCGATAGGCACGTGGATATTTCCAGCTTTGTCAACACGATATTCAACTTTACCTGCTTTAATTTCATTGATTGCTTTTGTTACATCAAATGTAACTGTGCCTGTTTTAGGGTTTGGCATTAAGCCTTTAGGCCCTAAAGTACGACCTAATTTACCAACTTCACCCATCATGTCAGGTGTTGCTACGATTACATCGAACTCGAACCAACCTTGTTGGATTTTGTTGATGTATTCTGCATCGCCAACATAATCAGCGCCAGCTGCTTCTGCTTCTTTCACTTTTTCACCCTTCGCGAATACTAATACGCGTTGAGTTTTACCAGTTCCGTTTGGAAGCACAACTGCTCCACGAATTTGCTGGTCAGCTTTCTTAGGGTCAACACCTAAGCGGAAAGCAACTTCAAGAGTTGCGTCGAATTTCGCAATATTTGTTTGCTTAGCAAGTTCAATTGCTTCTGCAATTGGGTAAGCTTTTGAGCGATCTACAAGCTTAGCAGCTTCTAGGTACTTCTTACCTTTTTTAGCCATTTTTACTTCCTCCTAAATTGTGGTTTTAACGTCGTATAACTCCCACGAAAAAGGTTGCGAGTATTTTAAAACTGCGCAACCCCTTCATTACAACATAACAGTTACTTACATGGATTAGTCTTCGATAACGATACCCATGCTGCGTGCAGTACCTTCAACCATGCGCATTGCTGCTTCAACGCTAGCTGCGTTTAGGTCAGGCATTTTTTGTTCCGCAATCTCGCGTACTTTATCACGCTTTACTGTTGCTACTTTATTACGGTTAGGCTGGCCTGAACCAGACTGGATTCCAGCTGCTACTTTCAAAAGAACGGCAGCAGGAGGAGTTTTCGTAATAAATGTAAATGAACGGTCTTCAAACACCGTGATTTCAACAGGAATAATCAATCCAGCTTGATCTGCTGTACGAGCGTTAAATTCCTTACAGAATCCCATGATGTTAACACCGGCTTGACCTAGTGCAGGACCAACTGGCGGCGCAGGATTTGCTTTACCAGCAGGGATTTGTAATTTAACAACTTTAATTACTTTTTTAGCCACGAGACACACCTCCTTAAAGTCCGTGATGTGGTTAATAGGGTATTAACCCTCCCACTCATCTGAAGTCTTTATATGAATACAAAGAGCTTGACAAAAGTCTTGTCCAAGGAGTTTTCCTTAGACATACTGACCTATGAAATATTATCATTTTTTAAAACTGATTTCAAGTTTTTTTACAATATCAGATAATATTTCTTTAAAATTGGCCAATTTACCCTCTAAAAAGGGCTGTTGATTTGCGCTCCAGGGGCTCGCTTTCCGCGGGCGGTTCGGGGAGCCTCCTCGGCGCCTTTAGCGCCTGTGGGGTCTCCCCTGCCCCGTACTCCCGCAGGAGTCTCGCCCCTTCCGCTCCAATCAACAGGTTAGCAAAACTATGTCATCAACTTTGCTAACAATCAATATTAATTAAAGCTTATCAATTTGTGTGAATTCAAGTTCTACTGGGGTGTCGCGGCCGAACATGTTGACTAGTACTTTAAGCTTGGCTTTGTCCTTGTCCATTTCTTCTACGACTCCTGTGAAGTTGGCAAATGGGCCTTCTTTAACTTTGACGGTTTCGCCGATTTCGTAGTTAACGTCAATACGCTTTTCTTCTACGCCCATACGTTTCAGCAAACCGGTCACTTCTTCCGGAAGCAGCGGAGTCGGCTTTGAACCTGATCCAGCAGAACCAACGAACCCTGTTACACCTGGTGTATTCCGTACGACATACCAAGAATCGTCGGTCATCACAAGCTCAACCAACACATATCCAGGGAACACCTTACGTTTGACAACCTTTTTCTTACCGTTTTTAATTTCTGTTTCTTCTTCTTCCGGAACTACGACACGAAAGATTTTATCTGACATGCCCATGGATTCCACACGTTTTTCTAAATTAGCCTTTACCTTATTCTCATAACCTGAGTAAGTATGAACAACATACCAATTCTTTTCCATTTAAGAGGACTTGTGCGTCCGTCCCTCCCTAATTTAAATTCAACTATTTTTTTGACTGTCTAGCTTCAGCGCCTAGGCGCTTCCGCTTTTCTGAACAAATTAAAAAACCCGCTAATGACGGGTTTTTTGCTAAAAATTCCTTGTGTTTTCCATTATACCATGAAGTACAAGTTATTATTCAAGAATTAACCGAATCAATTTTGAAATTCCCAAATCTAAAACAGCAAAGAAAACGGCAAAAAAGGCAACAGTTGTTATAACAGTTACAGTAGAGCGAGTCAGTTCTCCGCGTTTTGGCCAGCTGACTTTTCTCATTTCACGAACTACGTCACTGAAGAAATTCTTTATGCGAGACATTTAGTAACCCCCAACTATCGTAAATAGCAATGCTAGAATGTTAATCTTTTATTTTGTTTCACGATGAACAGTATGCACACCACAGGTTTTACAATATTTATTTAATTCCAATCTCTCTGTTTGTGTATCCTTGCTGACGGTGGAATAATTTCTTGAACCGCAGATTGTGCAGGCAAGAACTCTTTTTTTACTCATCCTTAGGCACCCTCTTTATATCCCTAAAAATGTATCATGACCCCTATTTATTGTCAATAACATTCGACAGGAGATTCGGTGAACTGACATAAATCTGTGAGCGCATATAAAACTTACAGGGAAAACTCGCGAAACTCCAGGTACCGCTCTAGCTTTCTTTTTACACGCTGCAAGGCATTATCAATCGATTTCACATGACGGTTAAGTTCTTCAGAAATTTCCTGGTACGATTGCCCATCCAAGTACAGGGCCAATACCTTTCGTTCTAAATCACTTAACAATTCCGTCATTTTTACTTCTATATGGTCAAACTCTTCCTGGTTAATGATTAGCTCTTCCGGGTCGAGAACCTTTGCACCCGATAATACATCCATCAACGTCCGGTCTGATTCTTCATCGTAAATAGGCTTGTCCAATGAAACATAGGAATTTAACGGAATATGCTTCTGCCTCGTTGCCGTTTTGATGGCTGTGATGATTTGCCTTGTGATGCACAATTCAGCGAATGCTTTGAAGGAGGTCAGCTTGTCCTCCCTAAAATCGCGGATCGCCTTATACAGACCAATCATTCCTTCTTGAACAATATCTTCCTTATCCGCGCCAATTAAAAAATAGGATCTTGCTTTCGCACGTACAAAATTTCGATACTTATGGATTAAAAAATCCAAAGCTTCGCTGTCGCCTTGGTGAACCAAATCGACAATTTCCTCGTCTTCCATTACGAAAAACTGCTCGTTAACATTTGTCCCGAAGTCCGCACTCAACTTAAGATCCCCTCCACCGAACAAGCATAGATAGTATTATTATACATTAGAAAATTTTTGAAGTCGATAGCTCACTTCTGTCCACGGCGCCATTTTTCAAAAATTTCTGCCATTTCTTCGCTAATCGGTATTTTGTAGAAAGGTTTTTTCTCTTGAATTTTTTTTACCTTTTTCTCAATTCCTTTTTCAATGGAGGACATTTCTATTTCTAATTCACGGGCTGATTTTCTTAAAGCACCCTGTCCAAAAATTTGCCATTGCTCTGTAAAATCAGAAGTGGCCACGTGAACCTGTGTTCTTCGATTACTCAGGCTGATCGCCATTTTTTCAATCCGTTCATCCGCTGATTCATTTTCCTTCGTAAAAATGACTTCAACCTTGTGATTTTCATACTTTTTTTCCGTTCCTTTTACATAATGAGCATCAAAGACAACGATTACCCGAAAGCCGGAAAAGGCCTGATATTCGGCCATCTTTTCCACCAATCGGTCCCTTGCTGCCGGAAGGTCCCGGTCTTTTAATGCTTTAAGCTCCGGCCACGCCCCGATAATGTTATAGCCATCGACTAGCAGGATATCCATATACTATCCCTCTAGGGTGTGCCGTTTCCGGTATACCTCATACATCAGCAGTGCCGCCGCAACAGAAGCATTTAAGGATGTAACATGACCCGCCATTGGCAGATGAATGAGAAAATCACATTTATCACGGATTAACCTCCCCATTCCTTTTCCTTCGCTGCCAATCACAAGGCCAAGCGGAAGCGTTCCGTCCATTTGCCGGTAATCCTGTTTTCCCTTCGCATCTGTCCCGGCAATCCAGACTCCCCGCTCCTTCAGATCATCTATAGTACGCGCCATGTTTGTTACCCGGACAACCGGTATATATTCAATGGCTCCTGTCGAAGCTTTGGCGACCGTTGCCGTTAAGCCAACTGCCCTTCGCTTTGGAATGATGATCCCGTGCGCTCCGACTGCATCTGCAGTTCTCATGATCGAGCCGAGGTTATGAGGATCCTCAATCTCATCCAGCAGTAAAAAGAAAGGAGGCTCGTTGTTCTTTTCCGCCGCCGCAAACAAATCATCCAATTCGGCATACTGATAGGCTGCGACATAGGCAAGGACACCTTGATGGTTCTGGTCAGTAATCTGGTCGATTTTTTTCTTTGGTACTAATTGCACGAGGACATTTCCTTCTTTGGCCAATTGGGTAATCTGCTGCATTTGCCCGCGCTGTGACCCTTCTGCAATTAAAATTTTATTGATATCCCGTTTTGATTTTAGCGCCTCAATCACCGGATTTTTACCCACGATGTATTCCTGTTCCTGATTCATGTTGACGTTCCTCCTTTCTTATTTTCCACATAGAAAAACGACTGGCGGACGAGTTCTTCTAGGCGGTCCTTCCTTCCCATTAAATATAAATAGCCGATTAACGCTTCAAAGGCTGTGCTGTATCGGTAGGTTTGAACATCGGTATTTTTCGGGACAGTTCCTGATTTCGCATTTCTGCCGCGCATAACAACCGCCATCTCCTCCTCTAGCAATAGCCCTTCATCCATCATTTGAAAAAGAACCTGGCATTGCGCTTTTGCAGAAACATACCTCGTCCCTTCTCTGTGCAGCTGATTGGGCCGGACCCGCCCGCTAAACAAGAGGTGACGCCTTACATATGTTTCATAGACAGCGTCACCCATGTAAGCAAGTGCGAGACTATTCAATTGGCTGGCATCGACTGTTTTATCGTAATCAAGCATTTAAATTAGCCTCTTTTCCACCTTGTACCTTGTGGGGTATCCTCTAAAATGATGTTCATTTCCTTTAACTGGTCACGAATTTGGTCAGCCAATTGGAAGTTACGGTCCTTTCTGGCCTGAATCCGCTGTTCAATTAGGGTATCAATTTCTTCATCCAGTAACTCTTCTTGTTCAAAGGTCAGGCCAAGAACAGCAAACAGCTCTTCGAATTGTGATGTAAACGCATCGATGACTTCTGCTGCTGTATTTTTTTCCATGAGATAATAATTTGCCAGTTTCGAAAGCTCAAATAAAACTGAAATCGCCTTGGCTGTATTAAAATCATCGTCCATCGCTTCGATAAATTCATCACGATGTCTGCTGATTTTATCAAGCCATTCTTGATTATTATCCGGCAAATTTGCGCTTGCCTCCCGGCGATGCTTTAAATTTTGGTAGGAGGTGGTTAACCTGTCAAGGGCTGCCGTTGTGCTCTCCAATAACTCCTGACTGTAATTGATTGGATTGCGGTAGTGAACGGACAGCATAAAGAATCGTAACACCTGCGGGTTTATTTGCTTAATAATGTCATGGACCAGCACAAAGTTGCCAAGGGACTTTGACATTTTTTCATTATCAATATTAATATAGCCATTATGCATCCAATAGCGGGAAAAGGTTTTTCCGCTTAACGCCTCGGATTGGGCAATTTCATTTTCATGGTGCGGGAAGGTTAAATCCTGTCCGCCAGCGTGGATATCGATGGTCTCACCAAGATATTTTTTCGCCATCGCCGAGCATTCGATATGCCAGCCCGGTCTTCCCGGACCCCACGGGCTCTCCCAGAAAATTTCCCCTTCCTTGGCTGCTTTCCATAAAGCAAAGTCCAGGTTATCTTCTTTTTTCTCGCCTACTTCAATTCTAGCTCCAGCCTGCAGTTCATCAATTGGCTGGTGGGAAAGCTTGCCGTACTCCTCAAAGTGGCGCGTCCGGTAATAAACATCCCCCTCAGACTCATAGGCGTAGCCCTTCTCAATTAATTGGCTGATAAAATCGATAATGATGTCCATGTTTTCCATGACACGCGGATGGACATCTGCCTTTTTGCAGCCTAGTGCCAAAACATCTTCAAAATAGGCCTCGATAAACCGATTCGCAATCGTTGGAACATCTTCTCCGAGCTGATTGGCAGCGCGGATCAATTTATCATCGACATCCGTAAAGTTGGATACATATTTGACGTCGAAACCTCGGTATTCTAAATAACGGCGGACCGTATCAAATACAATTGCCGGGCGCGCATTTCCGATATGGATATAATTATAGACAGTTGGCCCGCAAACATACATTTTGACCTTGCCTTCTTCAAGCGGTACAAAGGTCTCTTTCTTGCGGGTAAGTGTATTATACAGTTGAATGGCCATTAACTTTTGTCCTTTCCTCTTTTAATTCTGCCAGTTCCTTTTTCATTTGATCCAGTTCCATTTGCAAATCTTTAAAGCGATCCGCAACCGGGTCTGGCAAATCGGAATGGTTTAAATCTTTCCCAACTCGAATGCCGTCCTTCATGACGACTCTTCCCGGAATTCCCACGACCGTGGAGTTCGGCGGAACTTCCTTTAAAACTACCGATCCGCCGCCGATTTTGGAATTTTCGCCGATTGTTATCGAGCCTAAAACCTTGGCACCAGTGGAGATGAGTACATTATCCTTAATAGTCGGATGACGCTTTCCTTTTTCTTTCCCTGTACCGCCTAGTGTGACCCCTTGATAAATCGTAACATTATCGCCAATTTCACAGGTTTCCCCCACAACAACGCCCATTCCATGGTCGATAAAAAATCTTCTGCCTATTTTTGCCCCTGGATGAATTTCAATTCCTGTGAAAAAGCGGCTTACTTGTGAAATAACTCGAGCAATGAAAAACAATTTTCTCTTATAGAACCCATGCGCCAAACGGTGCGCCCAAATGGCATGCAGACCTGAATAAGTTAGAATTACTTCCAAATAGCTTCTTGCTGCCGGATCCTGGTCAAATATTACATCAATATCCTCCTTCAATGTTTTGAACATTGATACTCCCCCCTTTGTTTTATACCCCTTTTTATAAAATAAAAAACGCCTCTGTCGTAAAGACAGAGACGCTTGATTTTAACGTGGTTCCACTCTGATTAGGTCACAATGAATACAGACACAAAAACTGTGTGCGCATTAATATGGCCTCACTCTACCTGTTAACGGAAAGGTTCCGCCCAAATCTACTCCAGAGGCAATCTGTTTCGAAGTGGGGCTCCGAGGTGCATTTTCAAAAAATGAGCGGCTTAAACCACTTTCAGCCGGTGATGGTTCTCTCTTTCAAGCATCATTTTTCTACTTTTCCTCATCAAAGCTTTAGCTCGTTTTATAATACTTATACTATATTACATTTTTTCTTGAATGTTAACTAATAATTTGCTTAATTCTATTTTGAACTTTCTCGCGGCCTAAAAGTTCAATCGATTTTGGCAGGTCTGGTCCATGGGTTTGCCCCGTCACAGCAGCCCGAATCGGCATAAACAAGTTTTTCCCCTTTTGCCCTGTTGATTTTTGGACAGCCTTCATCGCGGCCTGGATGCCTTCTGCCTGGAAGCTTTCAAGCTGATCAAGCTCCTGTGAGAAAGCCTTTAACACCTCTGGAACTTGTTCTCCGCCCAGTACTTCCTTCGCTTCTTCTTCATAGTCTGCCTCGTCCTTAAAGAACATATCCGAAAGCTCGACGATTTCCGCGCCAAAGCTCATTTTTTCCTGAAGGAGAGAAACCAAAGTGCGGACCCATTGTTGTTCTTCCTCTGACAGGTTCTCGCTAACACGTCCGGCCTTGATTAAATGCGGCAGGGAAAGTTCCACTACCCGCTCTAGCTCTACTTTTTTCATATATTGATTGTTCATCCAAGCAAGCTTTTGTTTATCAAATAATGCCGGTGATTTGGACAGTCGCTGCGCATCAAAGATTTGAATAAATTCTTCTTGCGCGAAAATCTCCTCTTCCCCTGCAGGAGACCAGCCGAGCAAGGCAATAAAGTTAAATAATGCTTCTGGCAGATAACCTAATTCCTCGTATTGCTCGATAAATTGAATGATGGACTCGTCCCGCTTGCTCAATTTCTTCCGGCTTTCATTGACAATCAACGTCATATGTCCGAAAATTGGCGGCTCCCAGCCTAATGCTTCGTATACCACCAGTTGCTTTGGCGTATTGGAGATATGGTCATCGCCGCGCAGAACATGCGAGATTTCCATGAGACGGTCATCGATAGCAACCGCAAAGTTATAGGTTGGCGTGCCATCCTTCTTAACCATTACCCAGTCTCCGCCAATCGTATCTGATTCAAAGGATACAGTTCCTTTAACCATGTCATCAAAGGTATACGTCTTTCCTTCAGGAACAAGAATACGGATGCTTGGCTTGCGGCCTTCTGCCTCCAAACGGTCGCGGTCTTCCGGAGTTAAGTGCCGGCACTTTCCGGAGTAATGGGCGGTTTCACCACGGGCAATTTGCTCTTCCCGTTCTTTCTCCAATTCTTCTTCGGTACAGTAGCATTTATAAGCCTTTCCATTCTCTAAGAGCTGCTTATAGTAGGTTGCATAAATATCATTTCTTTCCGATTGGCGGTACGGACCGTATTCACCACCGACATCGACACTTTCATCCCAGTCCATTCCAAGCCATTTTAAATATTTTAATTGGCTTTGCTCGCCGCCTTCAATATTACGTTTCTTATCGGTATCCTCAATCCGGATAATAAACTTTCCGCCTTTATTGCGGGCAAATAAATAATTAAACAGTGCCGTACGGGCATTCCCGATATGTAAATGTCCGGTTGGACTTGGAGCGTACCTTACTCTAATCTCATTTGACATCATAATGCCTCCACTTTTTCCATTTGGTTCTCATACCGATATATTTTATCACTTGGCAGAACCTCAATAAAGTCTAAACCCCAACCTTTTTTAACAAAACAACTGCCTGGGCCGCAATCCCTTCGCCTCTGCCAGGAAACCCGAGCTTTTCAGTTGTGGTTGCTTTCACATTAACCTGCTCCGGAGATGCCTCGAGAAGCTCGGCAATCCGCGCCTGCATCTCGCCAATGTAGGGAGCCATCTTTGGTTTTTGGGCAATGATTGTACAATCAGCATTAACAAGCTCATATCCTTTTTCTTTCACGATTCCCCAGACACGCTCCATCAGCTTAGCCGAATCAGCGTCCTTAAAGTTTGGGTCGGTATCAGGAAAATGCCTTCCGATATCGCCTTCGCCAATTGCCCCTAAACAGGCATCGGAAACGGTATGTAATAATACGTCGGCATCGGAATGCCCCAACAGCCCTTTTTCATATGGAATCGTGATACCACCAATAATCAGAGGGCGTCCCTCGGTTAATTGATGAACATCAAAGCCCTGGCCAATTCGAAACATAATTCAAACTCCTTTAAGTCTCTTTTTTAAAATCGCTTCTGCAAAAAATAAATCCTCTGGTGTTGTAATTTTGATATTATCATAATCGCCTTCCACCATCGCCACTGGATGTCCCAATCTTTCTACCAAACTGGCATCATCAGTGCCGAGAAAGCTGTCTCTTTCTGCTTTTTCATAAGCCTGATGGAGGAGGGAAATGCGAAAAGCCTGCGGGGTATGCACTGCCCACAAGCTCGAACGTTCCACAGTCTCTGTTACAGTACCGCCCATGACTTTTTTCATCGTATCTTTTGCAGGCACGCCAATAATGGCAGCACCATTCTCCTCTGTTACTCCCGTTAAACGGAGGATATGCTCTTTTTTGATAAACGGTCTGGCAGCATCATGAACAAGAATTATCCCATCGGTCTTGATGGTTTTTAACGCATTATAAATGCTGTGCTGGCGTTCAGAACCGCCCGGAACCATACTGACGGACTTTTTGATATGATGTTTATTGATTAAATCCGTGAATTCCTTTTCATCCTGCGGATTTACCGCTAAAATAATGGCCTCGCAATCCTCATCATCCGCAAAAACTTTAAGTGTATGAATGAGGATTGGCACACCCTCAAGTTCTAGCAAAAGCTTGTTTTTCCCCGCCCCCATTCGTTTTCCGGAACCGGCGGCAGGGAGAATGACTTTGTAAGTCATAAAATAACCCCTATTCTACTTGTCCAGCTCCAGCGCACAGCGACTAGTGTCCTTCGCTCTTCTCCCTACGATAAGTCAACATCGAATCGCTTACGCTCTTCGTGTTTCCTTTATCTCAGTCGAGTCGCTCCAGGCCATACGTCGCTAAACGTGCGCTTCCGCTTTTCTGTCTATAATGCTTTTTCTAAAAGTTTCGGTTTGGCAAAAATCATTCTACCGGCAGATGTCTGCAGGACGCTCGTTACGAGAACATCAATTCGTTTGCCGATATATTCTCTTCCTTCTTCCACGACAATCATCGTCCCGTCATCCAAATAGGCAACACCTTGATGATATTCCTTACCATCCTTGATTACTTGAACAGTTAATTCCTCACCTGGAAGAACGACAGGCTTCACAGCATTTGCCAGATCATTGATATTCAAAACGGAGACATTTTGGAATTCACAAACCTTATTTAAGTTAAAATCATTCGTCACAAGAATTCCGTTCGTTATTTTCGCCAGCTTAACGAGCTTCGAGTCGACTTCCTGAATTTCTTCAAAATCTCCCTCGTAAATCTCTACTTTTACAGCCAGCTCCTTTTGGATTCTATTTAAGATATCTAATCCTCGTCTGCCGCGATTGCGTTTCAACACGTCAGAAGAGTCCGCAATATGCTGCAATTCCTCAAGCACAAATTGGGGAATAACAATCGTCCCATCCAAGAATCCCGTTTGGCAAATATCAGCTACGCGTCCATCAATAATGACGCTTGTATCCAATATTTTTAAAGATTTAAACTCCGCCTTATCTGTTTCCTCTTCAGCGGTCTTTTTCTTGCCGCTGCCTCGGCCAAACAAACCGAGAAGTTCATCGCGTTTTTTAAATCCCACCTGGAATCCTAAATACCCAAATAACAAGGTCAATAGAATCGGGGCCACTTCATTTAAGATTGGTACTTGTACGGCATTTAGGGCAAAGCCGATCAAGAAGGCAACCAACAGGCCAAATATTAGGCCAATACTTCCAAATAAAACATCTGTAACAGGAATCTTTACTAATGAATCTTCCGCCCATTTAATAAAATTAATAACGTAATCTACTGCCCAAAAGGTTATAAGATAAAAAATAATAGCACCTAAAATAGCAGTGACATAGGAATTATTGATAAGTTGGCTATCATTTAGATGAAGTAGAACAAGTAATTGCGGCAAAAACAAAATTCCAAGCGTTCCCCCAGTAATGAGAAAGCACGCCTGCACAATTCGTTTTAACATTCCTTCACCTCCTCTTTTTCATTATAAACACATTAGGAAAATTGAAACGTTGCAAGTAAGATTATTTTTCCAAATTGTGTTGATTTTGAAACAAATTTGTTACGTTAAAATCTAGGGTAGCATCGAAAAATGGGAGTGTCAAATAAATGAAAAACATTTATTTTAACATAGCCTTTTAGATTTTTTCAATAGTTTTATAGATGACGATCCGTATATAATCGCTCTTTAATTAATTTGAAGCCCTCTTTGATTTTATTCGCACGTATTTCCCCTATTCCCTCGACGTCATCAAGGTCTTCAACTGTTGCAGTCAGAATATTTGTCAGATTTCCAAAGTTATTGATAAGATTTTCGATGATGACACCAGGAAGCCTGGGGATTTTATTAAGAATCCGGTATCCGCACGGATTTCGGTATTCATCGAGGTGAACATAGCCGAGGTACCCCAATAGCCTTAACAAAACCATGTCGTCTATGGTCCCGCTCGCCGTCATTGTCTGCATCCGCTGCAGGACTTCGTTTGGTTTTACCTCTCTATCAAACGCATAGTCCTTCATAATCAGCATCATTTCTTCTTCCAGTTCTGTCAATATTTCATTCATCTGCAGCCGAATCAGCCTGCCTTCAGTCCCCAGTTCATACAGGAACCCCAGCAGTTCATTTTTAATCTTTAAGACCATTTCGAAGCGGTGGAGGACAAGCAGAAAATCATTATACGTAACAGAATCCTCAAATTCTAAAATACTTAAATTGGTAATGCTTTGCTCCAGGACGGATTTATATTTTTCCAGTGTTTGAATGGCCTGATTCGCCTTTGTTAAAATGACAGCTATGTCCTTGAGGGCATAACGAAAATTCCCCTGATACAAAGTAATAACATTTCTTCTTTGGGAAATTGCAATCACAAGCGCTTTTGTCTGCTTGGCGACCCGTTCGGCTGTTCTGTGCCGCATCCCCGTTTCCGTAGAGGCGATATCAGTATCCGGGGCAAGCTGGGCGTTAGCAATCAAAATTTTATTTCCGGTTTCATTTAAGATGATTGCCCCGTCCATTTTCGCCAATTCATATAAAAAGCTTGGTGAAAAGGAACAATTAATTTCAAATCCCCCGTCGACTATCGCTTTTACTTTTTCGTTATAGCCAATCACAATCAAGCCTCCGGTATTGGCCCGTAAAACATTATCAAGCCCTTCTCGAATAGGGGTACCCGGTGCAATTAACTGTACTACATCATGAATGGATAGTTCCCCTGACCTTTTATTGTCCATCCGCTACCCTCCCAAAGCCGCCTTCAGCGCCTCGCTGACTGACGAAACACCGATGAGTTCTACACCTATTGGCCCATTCCAGCCACTAAGATTATTAGCCGGCAGGATAACCCGCTCAAATCCCATTTTGGCAGCCTCCTGAACACGCTGCTCGATTCTTGAAACCCGTCTTACTTCTCCCGTTAAGCCGACCTCCCCAATAATACAATCTGTCGGCCGTGTTGGTTTGTCCCTAAAACTCGAAGCAATGCTTACGGCAATCGCCAAATCAATGGCTGGTTCATCCAATTTTACTCCGCCGGCTACCTTTAAATAGGCATCTTGATTGGCGAGGAGCATTCCGACCCGCTTCTCTAGAACAGCCATTAAGAGCGGTACCCGGTTGTGGTCAATCCCTGTTGCCATCCTTCTCGGGTTCCCAAAGCTGGTGGGCGAAATAAGTGCTTGGATTTCCACAAGAACAGGGCGGGTCCCTTCCATCGAAGCGACAACAGTCGATCCTGCCGCACCTCTGGAGCGCTCCTCCAAAAATATTTCCGATGGATTTTCGACCTCTTCAAGGCCAAATTCCTTCATTTCAAAAATTCCCATTTCATTTGTGGATCCAAAGCGGTTTTTTACAGCACGTAAAATTCGATAGGTATGGTGTCTTTCACCCTCAAAATAAAGGACCGTATCCACCATATGTTCGAGCAGCCTAGGACCGGCAATCGACCCTTCTTTTGTAACATGCCCGACAATAAAGATGGCAATCCCTTTCGTTTTGCCTATTCTCATTAATTCAGCCGTACATTCGCGAACCTGAGAAACACTTCCGGGTGCTGAGGTAACCTCCGGGTGGTAAACCGTTTGGATGGAATCGATAATGACAAAGCTTGGATTTGTGCTTTCAATGGTCCTGTTAATTTCCTCAAGGTTTGTCTCCGCATATACCATTAAATTTGGCGAGGCGATGTTCAACCGTTCCGCCCGAAGCTTGGTTTGCCGTAAGGATTCTTCACCGGATATGTACAATACTTGATGATCCTTTTTTGCTAGCTGTGAAGATACTTGCAGAAGGAGCGTTGATTTTCCGATGCCCGGATCGCCGCCAATTAACACCAATGACCCCTTAACAACTCCGCCGCCAAGAACACGGTTCAATTCCTTTAAGTCAGTATGGATTCTCGGCTCGCTGACCGTTTCAATCGAAGTAATCGGAACCGGTTTAGAAAGAATGCCTGAACCACCCTGGGAATGGGCAAATGCTCCCCGTCTTTGCGCCCCGGTAACCTCTACTTCTTCGACCATACGATTCCAGCCGCCGCACCCTGGGCATTTTCCCATCCATTTTGGTGACTCATATCCGCAGTCCTGACACATGAATTTTGTTTTTCGCTTTACCATTCTTGCTCTTCCTCTCTGTGCGAAAAGACGTTCCCTTACATGGAAAAAGAGGTACACGATTTTACATTATTTACGTGTACCTCCCTTGATTGGTTTCATCTTACAAAATTATTTTGCCAAGCTCGTTTGCTCAGCTGATCTGACAACAAATTCACCATTCTCGACGTCAATAACAGCAAGCTGGCCGGTCAATAAATTCCCTTTTAGCAGCTCTTCCGACAGGCGGTCTTCAATATGTTTTTGAATGGCCCGTTTAAGCGGTCTTGCCCCATATTCAGGGTCATAGCCTTCTTCGGAAATTTTCCCTTTTGCCGCCGGTGTTAGTTCGATATCTATTTTTTGTTCCTTTAATCGCTTAATTAACTGATCAGATAGTAATGTGACAATTTCCTCCAAATGCTTTTTCTCAAGTGCATGGAAGACGATTATTTCATCAATCCGGTTCAGGAATTCAGGACGGAATGCTTTCTTCAGCTCTTCCATGACTTTGCCCTTCATGTCTTTGTAGTCCTGGGCAGAATCCTGGATATTAAAGCCGACATACTTATTCCGCTTCAGGGCTTCCGCACCAACGTTAGATGTCATAATCAGAACTGTATTGCGGAAATCAACTGTTCTTCCCTTCGAGTCGGTTAAGCGGCCATCTTCTAATACCTGAAGCAGGATATTAAACACATCTGGGTGCGCCTTTTCAATTTCATCCAAAAGGACAACTGAATATGGCTTTCTGCGGACTTTCTCGGTTAATTGTCCGCCTTCCTCATATCCTACATAGCCTGGAGGGGAACCGACAAGGCGGGATGTCGAATGCTTCTCCATATATTCCGACATATCGATCCGGATCATCGCATCCTCATCGCCAAACATTGCTTCAGCAAGGGCACGGGCTAATTCTGTTTTCCCGACCCCGGTTGGGCCTAGGAAGATAAAGGAGCCAATCGGCCGCTTTGGATCTTTTAATCCTGCTCTCGCACGGCGGACCGCTTTGGATACAGCCAAAACTGCCTCTTCTTGGCCAATCACGCGGGAATGCAAGATTTCTTCTAAGTTAAGCAGTCTTGCAGTTTCTGTTTCTGCAAGTTTAGAGACCGGAATTCCAGTCCAGCTGGCTACAACGCTGGCAATATCCTCAACTGTTACTTGATTATTCTCTTTGCCCTGCTTTTCCTTCCAGCTTTTCTTCGTTTCTTCAAGCTGCTCACGCAGGCGCTGCTCTGAATCCCTTAATGATGCCGCCTTTTCGAATTCTTGGCTTTGTACGGCTGCATCCTTTTCCTTCCGCACATCCTCAAGCTTCACTTCCAGCTCCTTTAGGTTTGGCGGAGTGGTATAGGAACGGAGACGAACCTTAGACCCTGCTTCGTCGATTAAATCAATCGCTTTATCAGGCAGGAAGCGATCTGAGATATAACGGTCGGAAAGCTTTACCGCTGCTTCAATCGCCTCATCGGTAATGGATACACGATGGTGGGCTTCATAGCGGTCACGCAGCCCTTCTAAAATTTGAACGGATTCATCCGCAGTCGGCTCATCCACCCGAATCGGCTGGAAGCGGCGCTCTAAGGCAGCATCCTTTTCGATATATTTGCGGTATTCATCAAGGGTTGTCGCCCCGATACATTGCAGCTCGCCACGGGCAAGCGATGGTTTTAAAATATTGGAAGCATCAATGGCACCTTCCGCCCCGCCAGCACCGATTAATGTGTGCAATTCATCAATGAACAGGATGATATTTCCGGCTTGGCGGATTTCATCCATTACTTTTTTCAGACGGTCTTCGAACTCGCCGCGATACTTGGTTCCCGCAACTACTGTTCCCATATCAAGTGTCATGACACGCTTATCGCGAAGGATCTCTGGCACCTCATTATTGACAATCTGCTGGGCAAGGCCTTCCGCAATAGCTGTTTTACCAACCCCAGGCTCGCCAATCAATACCGGGTTGTTTTTAGTCCGGCGGCTCAGCACCTCGATTACACGCTGAATTTCCTTGCTGCGGCCAATCACTGGGTCAAGACTGCCTTCCCTTGCGATGGCTGTTAAATCTCTTGCCAGACTGTCGAGTGTAGGCGTATTGGCACTGGCGGATGCTCCGCCCTGATGCCCGCCGCTCTCATTGCTGCCTAATAATTGCAATACCTGCTGGCGCGCTTTATTCAAGCTTACCCCAAGATTATTAAGGACGCGGGCTGCCACCCCTTCTCCCTCACGGATCAGTCCAAGCAGAATATGCTCTGTCCCGACATAGGAATGTCCTAGTTTGCGGGCTTCATCCATTGAAAGTTCAATTACCTTTTTGGCTCTCGGAGTGTAGTGAATAATCTGTGAGGCTTCCTGCCCTTTGCCAATTAAATTTTCCACTTCTTTTTGAATCTTATCTGAGCCTAATCCAAGTCCATAAAGAGCTTTTGCTGCAATCCCTTCACCTTCGCGGATTAATCCCAATAAAATATGCTCAGTTCCAATGTTGTTATGCCCAAGACGAATTGCTTCTTCCTGTGCTAAAGCTAGAACCTTTTGTGCTCTTTCAGTAAAACGGCCGAACATCATACTATCACTCCTCACCAATATTTTTAGATTCCATTATAAAACGTTCCCGAATTAATGCCGCCCGCCTTATGTCTCTTTCATGCGGTCTTAATGGTCCTCCAGCATATTGCTGAAGAAAACCAGGCTGCGTTAAAATCATCAATTCATTTAAGATGTTCTTTGATACATAATTTATATATCCCATATCTATTCCAAGACGAACATCCGATAAACACTTTGCAGCTTCCTTCGTTTCAATAATCCGGCTGTTGGTTAAGACCCCTAGGGACCTGAACACCCTGTCTTCTAATTGTATGTTCGAAGTTTTGCGTAATGCTTCACGTGCCGACCTTTCTTGTGAAATTAACTGGCTGACAACCCCCATTAAATCGCGGCACATGTCTTCTTCAGATTTTCCAAGGGTAATTTGATTGGAAATTTGAAAAATATTGCCGAGTGCTTCACTTCCTTCACCGTAAATTCCCCGAACCACAAACCCTAATTGATTGATGGCTGGAATAATCCGGTTAATCTGCTGTGTTAAAATTAAACCCGGCAAATGCATCATCACCGATGCCCGAAGGCCGGTGCCGACATTTGTTGGACAGCTTGTTAAATAGCCGTATTTTTCATCAAAAGCATACTGGAGGTGACCTTCAAGCCAATCGTCAATTTCGTTGGCAGCATCTAATGCTTCTTTTAGCTGCAGCCCAGGAAACAGGCATTGAATCCGTATATGATCCTCTTCATTAATCATTATACTAACTTCTTCATTTTCGGATAATAAAACGGCACCATATGGTGAATCCTCTGCCAATTGCGGGCTGATTAGATGTTTTTCAACCAAGACCCTCTTTTGCAGCGGCTGCATCTCATCTATTTTCAGCAATTCCAAATGCCCAAAGTTTCGGAGGCTGGAAGTTTCCAAAATGCCCTCCAGCTCATTAATAACCTGTTTGGCTTCCTCATGTGAAAAAAGAGTTGGGAATTTATATGCTTCCAAGTTTCGCGCCAAGCGAATTCTCGAGCTGAGGACAATATCGGATTCAGGCCCTTCCTCGCTCATCCAGGAGCTGACCGCTTGATTTAAAAAACGTTCGAGCGACACCGTTATTCCCCTCCCTCATGACCAGCCGCTAATTTTTT
>NZ_JAGYPE020000068.1 GCF_018343545.2 Neobacillus citreus
GATCAGGTTGATAGGTCAGAGGTGGAAGCGCGGTGACGTGTGGAGCTGACTGATACTAATCGATCGAGGACTTAACCAAGTCATATTAAGTAAGGTGAACTCGTTTTTACTAAACTTCTTCTGCGTTATCTAGTTTTGAGGGAATGAAACCTCTAAATAAATAGGTCTGGTAGTAATGGCGAGAAGGTCACACCCGTTCCCATCCCGAACACGGAAGTTAAGCTTCTCAGCGCCGATGGTAGTTGGGACGCAAGTCCCTGTGAGAGTAGGACGCTGCCAGGCAAACAAAAAGGCAACCTGAATTGGTTGTCTTTTTTTTTTTCAAAACGGCTTACATTAACTGGATTATCTCCACCCTGTTTCCAAATCGTTCTCTGAACTCAAACCGGTACCTCCAATTTATTCATTTGCGAAATGCTGTTGGTGAAAGAAGGGAAAGGTTTTTTCTATACATGTATAGAATAAGTAGTTATATCTGTTAAAGGTGGGTGTTTGGATGCTTCAACAAGAATATGGATGGGTTCGGCAGACTAGGGGAAATCTGTTAGATTTTTGTAGGAATTTAGATCCTAATCATTTTACTCAAACAAATGGTTTCGGTTGGCAAAGTGTAAGAGACTCATTGGTTCATATAGCAGATTGCTATGTTGCGTGGCTTGGCTCATTTGTTTTATTGAAGACGAAAAAACCACTTACTCCAAGAGAAGAATTACATAATCTCAGTTTAGAGGAAATAATAGCACGATTTGAACAAGTAGATTCAATCGTAAATGAATTATTAGAACTACATGGACATAAATTAAACGTGCTAATTGAGAGAGAAATTCCTTGGAGAGAAGCACCTGAACTATTATCAATTACTCCTCGTAAATTGCTCATGCACACCATAACTCACGAGTTTCATCATAAGGGACAAATAGTAGCCATGCTCCGCCAGATGGGTTATGAGCCCCCAAATACAGATGTATTGGGAACAGAAGATTAATATAAAATAGAAGTTATTTTGGGCGATGTTTAATTGACATTGCCTTTTTGTTGAGCCAGTTTGTGATCTGGCAGTTAGTACAATGTTATTAATCTAGCAAAAAGTAAATGGATGACTTTTACTAAAATGCTATAATCTAGATGATAGGGTTTAATTTTTAGAATGTGTAATGAAAGGGTTGTTTAAATGACAAACTCAGAATTAGTTCTAGATTTTATTAAAGATCATAGAAACCAATTATACTGTGACGATTGCTTATCTGAAGTTTTACATATTCAACCTAGACAACAAATTACTATAGATAATGCGAAGGGGGTTGGGTGCAACTAATGACTATCGTCCTAACAAGTGATGAACGCGAATCATTATTTTCATTATTGACTGAACAGCAAAGGACTTTCATCCAGGAGCACGTTAAGAGAGGAAAAAAGACTGTTTTTGCTAATCAAATGGCCATTGATAAAGGCATTATTTTGCCTGAATCTGCATCTATTGATGAAATTGAAATGTTACTGGATGAATGGATATTAGAAGATTATATCGATAATGGGTTTGTGAATCCTGAAACTCCTTGTGAGTGTGGGCGGCCTTTACGATATCAGTATATTGTGAAGCATAAGAGTACAAAGCAGCTAAGGCGTTTTGGAATTACTCATTTTGAAGAACATACTGGAATACCGGGTGAACTAGTAAATGCCATCATAAAGGGATTTACCACCATTGACTATGAAATGGATGAGTTGCTGGATAAAATCAGACAGAATTGGACCCTGGAGGAAGTATTCCCATCCATTCCGCGTGAGGTTGTCCTTCCAACAGATATTAGTGACCATCTTGAAAACAACTTACCGTTGCTTGAACGTCAAATAAAACGGTTAAGGTTATTAATTAACGAATTCTTATCAAAAAGAGAATTGGAACGTTCAAGAGTCATTGAAACTCCACCATCCATTATCGAATCTAGCGAAACCGATGATTACACAAAGGAATCTAATCAATTTACATTTGAATTTGAGTTATTTGAAGATACAGAGGACTATTCGCCAGTTCAAGAAAAAAGGAAGATACTTGAACCTGTAACTAATCACTTATCAGCTGCTATAAAAGATAAAGTTCTTCACTACCTTGAAACCGTTTCTAGCGTGCGGATTATTTGTGAATTATTGATTAAACATCACATCGTCGCTGGCCAAAGATACATAACAGGGAAACCTAAGATTTATCCAATCGTTTGCCTCTATTTAGAAAGCCTAGTCAATGAAAATGTAATTTACCTTGAGGAAGTTAATGGTACAGATGATCGAAAATATAAATTTACAAAAAATCGGTAGGTGACAGTCACAAGCCACAAACCACAAACCTAACGGTAAAGGGTGCAGGGAGAAGTGTTAGCAACACTTCTCTTTATTTGTTCATAGAAGATATCCCACCTAGGATATACTTTTTTGAAAACTTACCTAACCCCGCCGCCCCAAATTTCCCTGCCGCCAGTATGGCCAGTGTTTTGATGGACGTCTTCATCGACGAGTTGAAGGACGCCTGGTTCTTCATTGTGGTGCCAGGTGAACCCCTCAGGAGTATTCCCTTGTCCTAGCTGCGCGATATCATGTTGGTCTAGCCCTATTTGTTGAGCTAGAGCTGAATCTGATTGGATTGCCTCATATAATTCATGATTCGCGAAGGAGAAATGGACATTGTCTGATTGAAGGTAAAGCTCTTCCGGCAACTGAACTTCAACGTCACTTTCAAATACAGGGAAGGTACCTGTCATGTATTCACCACTTGGTAATTCTACGGTTTTCTCGATAAAGGGTACTCCTGTTTCGGGATGAAGCTCTCCATTTAAATGGTCGTTTCTTGTATCGAGGTCTTCTGCATCAACAATATCGGCCCCATCAATAAGATCGGCTACACCTACCGCTAACATGGAAATGGCCGCTACTTTTCCGATGTTTTTAACACCCTGAAGTGCTTGTTCCTTATCGCCTTTTTTTAAGCCTTCATACGTGGTGCCTGCGCTTTTTGCTGTGTAGGTGATGGTGCTGCCAATCCCTTTAAGCGTTCTGCCGCCAGAGTCTTTCAAATCGCTGAAGCCCTCTTTCTTTGCCTGCTCGTCTTTCTTGATGACTCCGTATGTGCCTTTTACGGCTCCATCG
Organism: Neobacillus citreus; assembly: GCF_018343545.2. Lineage (GTDB taxonomy): Bacteria > Bacillota > Bacilli > Bacillales > Cytobacillaceae > Neobacillus > Neobacillus citreus. The sequence continues at coordinate 3,142 of NZ_JAGYPE020000068.1, forward strand.
ATGAACTGACCGGCATTATCTAATGCAGTCGTTGATGCCAGCTTAATTCCATCTCCGACTTCCTCTACCCATTCGGATTTAACTGCCTTTCCCGCTAGTTTGACGCCGCCTCCAAAACACCGCCTGCCAAACTACCAATACCTTTACCAACTGTCCGAAAAAAAGCCACCTCAATCGCTCCTATCTATTACTCTCTAACTAATAATAACTGTTTCATATCTCCGTGAACTAAGGAGCCGCTACCACCTGATGAATAAAAATAGATATAATAAATGCCTGCCTTTTTAGCAGACTGGACTGGTTGGTAGCCGTTATTCCATTCCTTTATGTCTTTAATCCATACGTAATCCAGGGCTTTTCCATTTCCTTTGTACCGAATCGCGGCCCGATCGTTAAGTTTTAATTCTCCTTTTATGAACTCTATTTTCATCTCCATCATGTCATCACTATATTTTCTTAAGTAGGTTACCTGACCAATGAACTTGAATCTCTTTAGGTTAAGCGTATCGTTGTTTTTAGCTTTGGTCTTGGTTGTTGCTGCTGCAGGTGTTTTAGAATGTAGTTCATTGGTTAATGTCTTTTTGGATTGCAGCTTAGGTTTCTTGAAAGTGAAAAATTGGATGAGCGATCGTTTTTTCCAAGGATTTTGCTGCCGACGGCGTTGTTTGATTTTTTTAATATTCGCTTTTGCTTCTTCCCGATACTGCTGTCTCAAGAGCGCTCGTTGATTTCGTATCTGGGCTGCAGACTTGGCGTCATCCATTCTAATCATCAAGCCCAGACCGCTAATGTCAAACAATGTACCCAATAGGAAAATAGCCGCGGATTCTTTCATTTTTGAATCAATCGATTTTAAAATTTCAAAATGTTTATTTGTTTTAAGATTGAAGTATTCTCTTAGGAACTCCCCAACAACATAGTCCTTATAAGAGGAGGCTTCTACTAGTTTTACCGCCATATCATTATTCTTAACGGCCTGGCTAGTTACGATAAAAAACAATAAATCGTTTCCAACATAGTCACCTGCACCTAAATCCTGAAAATATTCCCTATTAAAATTGTTTAAATACGTCAAAAACCTTGGATCACTCTGTAATTGCACTAATGCTTTCTTCATTAACAAAATCCCCCATTATATGTAAATATATTTTAACATAAATAGGGGGTTGGTACTTATTACCCATGCCTGTCATAACCCGATTTTTTGGAAGATTGATAGAGTTTTGTGAGGGATCCTTTTCTTTTTCAAGCACGATGTAGATTCGACCGGTTCATATGATTCGACATTTCACTGCTGCTAAAATATATACCTCTCCCCGGATTACGATACACTGAAACCTTCTGAGATGCCTCCGAATTAAACAACTTACTACAATCATCCGTTACTATTAGAAGATAGATTTTATGTGCGATTTGAAAATGTCTTGCCTTTTTCTAGGTTTATCCCCTTATAAAACAAGAAACATTCATATTACATAATGAGGTGTGGAATGAATAAATATTTTAAAAGTATGGGTTTGGTGGTCGGAGGTATTGCCGTACTTTACATTGTTCTTAAATTCATTCTATTTATTTTAGAATTAATTTTTAGGGGTGTTATAGCAGTATTTACAAGCGGAGTAATATATTTAGTGATTCTTTCTATCATTATTTATATATTCAGAAATCCTATCATAGGATTCTTTAAATCATTAAATGGTGAGCGAAGATATATACTAAAACCGAAACCATATGTTGTCTATGTTCCTCCGAGTAAAGATGACCAGTCAGCTAGTTTTAAAAATAATATTATACAATCCAGAACTAATGGCGAAGAAAAGCTGGCTAAGCGTACGGATAAGAAGGTAAGCGGAGAAGATTTTAAAAGAGACCGAGAAAATTCTGGTGATCAACTAGATTTTATCAACTACGTCAAATTATTATCTTTTCAGGAAACTACATATATTCTTGATACTAACTATAGAGATTTAAGCAATAAATATCAAAATGAAGCAGGATTTGGTGAACATGGAGCAATTGAATTTGTCGCTTCTCTATTACTAATGAAATATGATCCATCTACCCGTTGTGATATAAAAAAGGGAATAGAAATGGTATTCACTAATTCTTGGGGTGCAATAGATTTTAGTGACCATTTAGATATGGTTGTACATAAAAGTAAAGTCCCATACTCTATGTGGAGTGAAGTGTATAGACACTTGAAAAATCTTACATATATTCAAAGCCATCCATGCGCAAAAAACGCTACTAAAATCTCAGAAAAATACATGGAAGTATCTGAACAAATACTAACGACTAGATATACATCGGATGGTTTATTGGATTATACAGACATTTCACAAAAGATTAATATCATATGTCTACATATGATCAATCAAGGTGATTATGATTTAGCCAAAAAAGGGTTGGAGCCATTATTTGTTCAAATGATAGAATATTTCTGTAAAAGTTACAAAAATAGGTTATTTAGCAATAACCAATATTGGTTTTCATATTTTGAGGTGCTTTCAGATTTAATGATGAATTTAGCAGTATGTGAAGTTAACCTTGGTCATGATGGTGCTTGTGTAAACCATGCATCTTTATCTGTTAAGATCTCAAATAATCCTAATGGGAAAATGGAGAAAGCAGGAGAATTAATTTTATATGCAATAACACATAAAGGCAATGCCATGCATATTCATCCTAAAGATTTGTTAAAAGAGCAAAGTCCTCATTTATTCTCAGAAAAAGCAAAATTACTATATAATACAGTAATTATGAATTAGCGTTGTATTAGGCCATCAATGGGAGATGCGTCCAAATGATGCTTCCGTGTATATTAATAATAATAGAACCAAGTTAAGATGGCGGTGGAATTAGATTTCGACATACTTCTGCTGCCAAAATCAATATAAATCCAATTGCCGGAAAGGTTCACGCAGATACTAAACAAACGTTTAGTTAAATGACAAAATTTTTGCCGGAATTAGAAGTAAAAAGTCTATGAAATCAATAGTCTTTTAGCTTTTAACCAAACGTTTGAGTGAGAAAGCAGTAGTAGATTTTTAGTGAAAATTAGCAGATTCCCGAGGTTGTGATACACCGCCAGAAATGAACCGCCATAATCTGACAACATGCATTAAATTTCTCACGAAAAAAGGAGCAGAAACGTTGATATATCAATATCTAGGGGCAATCTAATTAAACGTTTGTCTGACCGACAAGCATTTTGGCCTTAACGGAAGAAAAAGTCCGCTAGCGCCAAGACTTTAAATCGGTTTACACAAACGTTTGGTTAGGTTGCACAGGAGCAACAATTTGTTGAAATACATCGTGTGATGCATGGGGACGGTTCTAGTGCTTCATTTTTCTTGTAAGTGAAGCAAAAGAACCGTCCCCATGAAATCAGTAGATGGTTTTGGACGTGAATCCGATCGTACGTTAACGATTCGGTAGGAGAGTTTTATCTATAATAGGTAAAAAGAAGTTGGTTGTAAAAAAATCAACTTCTTTTTGTCGTTTATTTCTGGCTCGGTTCATAACAAGCATGAATTTACATTCTATTAAAGAACCTTTATGAAATCATTACATTTGTTTAATACGTGTTTTACTTTTGCTTTGTATGATAAAAAGTGTAAAACAAATACAAACAAACAAAAAACAAACTCTGGAGGGTTGTTTCGATGAGAAAAGGTTCTGTTTTAACGATGGCTGCAGTAGGAGTTTTATCTGTTTCGATATTTACAGGTTGTTCAAATAAAAATGAGGACACAAAGAATGTCCAAGCTTCAAATCAAGTTTCCGTTGAAGACGTGATCAAGAATGCTAAACAAGAGGGTCAAGTAAACTCTGTCGGAATGCCGGACACATGGGCAAACTGGAAGGGGACCTGGCAGGATCTTGATTCCAAATATGGTATTAAACATATGGATACTGATATGTCCAGTGCGGAAGAGCTGGCAAAATTTGAATCGGAGAAAGAAAATGCCACGGCAGATATTGGCGATGTTGGCGCATCCTTCGGGCCGTTAGCGGAACAAAAGGGATTAACGCTTCCGTTTAAAACTTCACATTGGGACGACGTTCCGAAATGGGCGAAGGATGATAACGGGGACTGGATGATTGGTTATACCGGAACAATTGCCTTTTTGACCGATAAAACGAATGTGAAAAATCCTCCGAAAACATGGAAGGATCTTGAAACCGGCGATTACAAGATTGCGATTGGAGACGTGTTAAAAGCGAGTCAGGCTCAATACGGTGTGTTGGCCGCGGCCTATGCAAACGGCGGGGATGAGAAGAATATTAAACCTGGTATCGATTTCTTTGCCAAGCTGGCTAAACAAGGTCGTCTTCAAACGAATAATGTCAACTTAACGGCATTAGAAAAGGGTGAAGTAGATGTAGCTATCGTTTGGGACTTCAATGGTCTTGGGTATAGGGACCAGATTGACAAGAACCGCTTTGATGTTGTCATCCCTCAGGAGGCATCCGTTATTTCTGGATATGCATCGGTTATTAACAAATATGCCAAAAACCCAAATGCCGCCAAGCTTGCCCGTGAGTATATTTTTTCAGATGAAGGACAAGCAAACCTGGCACGCGGTTATGCTCGTCCAATCCGTGAAAATGTAAAATTGCCTGAAGATGCGAAAGCAAAATTGCTGCCAAATGACATGTACAAAAATGCGAAACCCGTATCAGATCCGAAAGCATGGGAACAAGGCATGCAGCAGTTGCTTTCATTATGGCAAGAGAAGGTGTTAATGAATGTCAAATAAGCTAGCTTTTATTATGCTCGATGGTCTGCGTTATGACACCGCGATTTCCCAAATGGGCTATCTGCACCATTTGATCGAAATGGGAAAAGCATCGAGATTTAAGGTCAAATCTGAGCTGCCGAGCCTTTCCCGGCCGCTATATGAGGTGCTCTTAACAGGTACGCCGGTTTATAAAAATGGGATTACATCCAATCAAACGGTTCGGTTGTCTCATGAAGAAAGCTTGTTTCATTTAACAAACAAGGCTGGTTTAAAAAATGCGACCGCCTCTTACTACTGGGTAAGTGAATTGTATAATTCGGCGCCCTTTCATCCGATGACAGACCGAATTCAATTGAATACTGATAAAGCCATTCAACATGGTATTTTCTACTGGGAAGACCATTATCCTGATTCCCATCTATTTTCTGATGCTAATTTTTTAATGGATCAGTATGAACCGGATTTCCTGTATGTCCACTCCATGAATATTGATAATGATGGCCATTTATTTACAGCTGATTCCAAAGAGTATCGGAATCGTGTGATTGCTGTTGATATACTATTGGCGAATATTCTTCCCAAATGGATGGAGGCAGGTTACCAGATTATTGTGACAGCCGATCATGGCATGAATCATGACGGCCAGCACGGCGGTACGACAGCAGCTGACCGAGATGTGCCATTATTTATCATCACGGATAAGATGAAGCATGGCATTTATGAAGAGGTCATTCCCCAGCTTCAAATTGCGCCTTTGGCTTGCGAGTTATTAAAAATCCAGCCATCGTCAGCCATGCAAAAGCTGTCCTTTCCGAAACTAAAATAGGTGTCTTCTTTCAGGAGGCACCTTTTTCCTTAAAGGGTTTTATCAGAGTAACCACTGTTTATAAAGGAGTTTTTTCATTGAAAAAAATAAATGGAATGCTTGTCGCTAGTCTCATCCCCTTTCTTTTCTTGATTCTTCTGTTCCTGTTCATTCCTTTATTTTTTATGATATATGGAAGTTTTCAGGCGGATGGGGGCACTGGTTTTTCATTCAAGCAATATCAGGAAATTTTTCAGAATGAGTATTACCGCCAAGCGTTTAAGAATAGTATTTTGATTTCGCTTTTATCCAGTTTCATAGCAACGCTCTTAGCCATTTTTGCCACCTATTCCATCACGCATTTTTCTAGTCGTATTCAAAATCGAGTGTTGATTTTTGCTAATCTAACATCCAATTTTGCAGGCATTCCGTTAGCTTTTGCCTTTATTGTTCTGTTAGGAAACAGTGGCTTATTCACCTTGCTGTTTAAGCATTTCGGCTGGGAAACGCTAAGCTCGTTTAATGTCTATTCCTGGTCTGGCCTTGTTCTTATTTATCTTTATTTTCAGCTGCCATTGGCCGTTATGCTTCTTTACCCGGTCTACCAGGGGATAAATAAGCACTGGAAAGAAGCCGCTTCTCTGCTCGGGGCAAGCTCCACGCAGTTTTGGCTGCGGATTGGTATCCCAATTATTCTTCCAAGCATTGCCGGTACATTTAGTATTCTATTCGCCAATGCGATGGGAGCATATGCATCCGCTTATGCGTTAACGGGAAGCACCTATAATCTGGTTACGATCCGAATTGGCGCATTGACGACTGGCGATATTTTTGCCAAGCCTGAGCTTGGCAGTGCGATTGCGGGATTGTTAGGATTAACCCTTGTGGGAGCGATGCTTCTCAATGAGTGGTTAACGCGCAAGGTTCGGAGGGATTTATCGTGAACAAGAACCGCCCATTTTTTCATTATCTTACGATCGGAGCAGTCCTTTTATACTTGCTTGTACCGCTGCTTGGGACGCTCATTTATTCCTTCTCCACTCAATGGCATAAAACGATTTTGCCCGAGGGCTTAACATTTCACTGGTACGGGGAGCTTTTTAGTGATTCGTTATTTTTAAAAGCAATGGGACGGTCTCTCATCCTTTCAGTCGGGGCAACCATTCTTTCCCTGCTCATCATGGTTCCGGCGATCTTCTCGATTGTGGTCTACGCACCAAGGCTGGAGAAATTTATCCAGGCCCTGATTGTGTTAACGTATGCCATGCCGGGTGTGATTATTGCGGTAGGGTTAATCAGGGCTTATTCGAACAGTGGCATGCCAATGGTTGTTGTCACCGTGGGCGCCTATTTTGTTGGAATTCTCCCTTACATGTACCAGGGGACCCGAAATAGCCTGCGGAACATTCAGGCCGTTTCGCTTATGGAGGCGGCTGAAATATTAGGGGCTAGCCGATTTACCGCTTTTTTAAAAGTCATTTTACCGAATATTATGCCGGGCGTACTGGTTTCGTCGCTGCTGTCATTTTCAATCTTATTCGGGGAATTTGTGTTAGTGAATCTATTAATAGGCGGGAGCTTCGAAACCGTTCAAGTCTACTTGTATAAAAAATTGAATGTGAGCGGGCATATCGCAAGTGCCATTGTCATTTGCTATTTTATCTTAATCTCCATTCTATCTTCTATCATTGTCAAAGTAACACGGTCAAGAAAGGAGACTTTATAAAATGAGCTATGTCACCATTGAAAATATTAGTAAGGCCTTTAAAGGACAAACCGTCCTGCATGATCTGAATCTATCATTTAAGCAAGGAGAATTTGTTACCCTGCTGGGACCAAGCGGTTGTGGAAAAAGTACCTTGCTGCGAATCCTTGCGGGATTAACCAGCCCAGAACAGGGCGTCATCAAGATTGATGGCTGTGATGTCACGAATGTCAAGGCAAAAGACCGGCAAATCGGGATGGTTTTTCAATCATACGCACTATTCCCGAATATGACAGTCTCTGAAAATATTGCTTTTGGCCTGAAAATGCAAAAGATTCCTAGCGAAACTATTAAACAAAAGGTCGCGCGGATGGTGGCGCTGGTAGGCTTGGCAGGGAAGGAAAATGCCTATCCAAGGGAATTGTCAGGAGGCCAGCAGCAGCGTGTCGCCTTGGCAAGATCCATTGTCACTGAGCCGAAGGTATTACTGCTCGATGAGCCCTTAAGTGCCCTGGATGCACAGATTAGGAAAAATCTTCAGAAGCAGCTGCGCACCATCCAGCAGGAATTGAATATTACTACTGTCCTCGTGACTCATGACCAGGAGGAAGCCATGGCTGTGAGTGACCGGATTTATATTTTAAATGAAGGCAGGATTGCCCAATCCGGTACGCCTCATGAGATTTATACCAAGCCGGGCAGTGAATTTGTCGCAAGATTTATTGGTAATTATAATGTTCTCGAAGGCTCGGAGTTATCGATTGCCACCTCGGAAAGGGAATTTTCAAATCGACTTTACGCGATCAGACCAGAGGCATTCAGTGCCCAGTACATGGAGGATGGCTATACGTTTTCCGGCCGAGTCAATAAGGTCATGATGCTCGGAAATATCACTCGTTATGAGTTCAGTTCAAATGGAATCGTGGTGACAGCAGAACACCTGCATCAATCAGATGAAGATGTGCAGGAAGGAGCTCGGAAAACTCTTTATCTTCATAAAAAGGATGTGATTCCACTGTCATGAATATACTGGTTACAGAACGTCATGAATACATTTTACAGCAACTCGAAAAACAGAAGAAAATATTGGTCACTTCTCTTGCTGGTGAGCTTGAGGTAACGCCTGAAACGATCAGGCGGGATTTGGACATCCTCGAAAAAGAAAAAAAATTGACGCGTGTCTACGGCGGGGCGATTAAGTATCAGCAAACGAAAAGCGAACCGCATTTTTCCCAAAAAATGAATGTCAGGATCTCTGATAAAAAAGCTATCGGGAGAAAAGCGGCTGAGTTTATCAAAGACGGAGATACCGTCATGATTGATGTTGGAACGACGACCGTTCATCTCGCAAGTGCGATTTCGAGTGTTCAGGGAGTGACGATCGTGACTAATTCCCTCGCTTGTGCAGAAGAACTTAACTGCAGTTTGGAAAATAAAGAATTTGAAGGGAAAGTCATCGTACTTGGCGGCGTTACGATTCCTGAACAAAAATCGATTGTCGGTGCCATGACTTGCAAAACACTGGAATCCTTTCGTTTTGATAAAGTCTTCTTATCCTGTGGAGGCATTACCTTAACGGATATCAGTGATTATGATTTTGAGGAATGTTTAGTATCCACTGCGATGGTAGAAAGGGCAAACCAAGTGTTTCTGCTATCCGACTCCTCTAAGGTTAACCATGAATCGTTCTATAAAATTTGTCCGATAACGAAAATTGATCATGTGATTTGTGATCAAGACATGCCAAACTCATGGAAAGAAACGGGCATGGATACGATGCTTCAATGGATTACAGTCAAAGGCGGGCGACAAACATGAAGGTTGATTATCATTTACATCTTGAAGAAGGCCCTTATTCACTAAGCTGGCTAGACCGTACCAATCAGGCGTTAAACCATTTCAGTCCCCTGGAAGAAAAGCCGCATACCAGGGGCTGGCTGAAAAAAAGCATGGAGCGGCTGGCAGCACGGCTAGAACGAGGCGCATACGATGCTTCCTGGCTAGATCTCTATTTGCTTGAAGCCAAGCGAAAAGGGCTGAAGGAGGTAGGCATAGTCGACCATCTATACCGTTTTAAGGAATCACGGGCTTATTTTGAAAAGAATCTTGACCTGAGTGATTCCGATGTCGGAACCAAACAGCAGGTTTGGCTGAACCAGGTCATGACGGAGTCAATGGGGGATTTTGTACGATCTATTCATGAAGCGAAGCCGCGCTGGGCGCAACAAGGCGTCACATTACGGTTGGGGCTGGAAGCAGACTACTTTTCCGGAAGCGAAGCGGAATTAAAGGGGCTCATTGAGAAATATGAGTGGGATTTTGTGATTGGCTCTGTTCATTATATGTACGGTTGGGGATTTGACAATCCGGACACCCAAAATCGGTTTCATCATTATAATTTAGTCGATTTATATAAGGACTTTTTTGCTGAGGTCGAAAAGGCGATTCGCAGCAACATCTTTCAGTTTGTAGCTCATCTGGATAATCTAAAGGTATTTAATTACCGACCAGACGAAGCCTTTCTCGTCCCTCACTATGAAAGAATAGCGAAAGCTCTTGTCGAAACCGACACGGCAACCGAAATAAATGCCGGGCTTTATTACCGTTACCCTGTAAAAGAAATGTGTCCAAGCCCAGCGTTCCTGGACATCTTAGTCAATGCGGGTGTGTGTTTTACCACTTCATCCGATTCTCATTTTCCTGATGATATTGGGTCTTTTATTGAACAGAATACACAAACCCTTTTGGAAAAAGGGGTAAAAGAAATTGCCACCTTTAAAGAGGGGCGGCGGGTGATGAGAGGGATTGGTGAAGGTGTTTGTACTACCCGGTGAGGTGTGGGGACTAAATCTAGCTTGGATTCTATTCGATAAAGCAGATAGAGGGTCGCAACGATAGGGAATCTACCTCATTGATAAATGAGATGATTTGTTCCACGGCAAATTCTCTCCTTTCTACCTCATATTTTAAAAAAGGCCGGTTTCGCTAAAGAATCCGGCCTTCTCCTCAAACATTTTGATTTTGAATAGATTCCCCCTACAATTCGTTACCTAACGATTAAACAATTACATACTCAAATTAATAATGATGGTGTCTATTCTAGCAAAAGGAACCACATACCATTCATTTTCATGGGATCGACAACAGTTTCAAAGGTGATGGGACACCAGGAGTCAGCCAAAAGGAGGTAGAGGAGGGTAGTAGATATACAGACCTATTTATGTTAACAATAAAAGAAAGTGGTTTTAAACTTGAACTGGTTCACACGTTAGTATTGCCTTTATTAATTAACCCTAGAGATGAGGTATTTATATATGAAAGCACTTGTTTTTAATACATTTGGAGGTCCGGAAGTCCTGGAATATTGCGAAGTAAAGGATCCTGTCATCGGTCCGGATGAAATTCTTGTAAGAATGAAAGCAATTGGCCTAAACTTTGCAGACATTTATAGAAGGAAAGGAAATTATCATCTGGCCGGGGAGCCCCCCTATATTTTAGGTTATGAAGGTGCCGGAATTGTAGAAAAAGTAGGAGCAGAAGTGCAAGGTATAAGCTCAGGAGACCGTATTGCATTTGCTGATGTTCCATATGCCAATGCGGAGCTAGTAGCTGTTCCATATGAAAAATTGATACCTCTGCCAGAATCAGTTTCATTTAAGGAGGCTGCATCTATACTCCTTCAAGGGCTAACTGCACATTATCTTACAAGGGACAGCTATGCTGTAAAAAATAATGATGTTGTCTTAGTACACGCAGCAGCAGGAGGTGTCGGGCAGCTTCTTGTTCAAATTGTAAAGCTTCTTGGTGGTAAGGTAATAGGCTTAACATCTTCCAAGGAAAAAGTTGAAGCGGCAAAAAAAGTGGGAGCGGATTTGGTCCTCCAGTACACGGATGACTGGAAGCAGAAAGTTCTGGAAGAAACAAACGGCAAAGGGGTGGATGTTGTTTATGAATCCATAGGCTCTACACTCATGGACAGTTTTGCTGTTACGCGCATCGGTGGTACAGTTGTATTTTATGGGATGGCAGGTGGAGATCCGGCGCCAGTTGATCCCCGTATGTTGATGGATACCTCAAAAACTCTAACGGGGGGAGATCTTTGGAATGTTCTCACTTCTAGGGAAGAAAGAGTGACACGATCGAAAGAGCTGTTTAGATGGATAGAAGAAGGAAAAGTAAAAGTATCGGAGCCAACAACTTTTGCGTTAAGAGATGGACAAGAAGCTCACCGATTTCTAGAAAGCCGAAAAAGTACGGGTAAAATCTTATTACTGCCATGAAAAAACCTATCCCTTTGATGAAAACTAAAAATCCCCAAAGTATCTCTTTACTTTGGGGGATGTTGCCGAGCAGGAAGGTATGGAACCTCCTTAGGCATATAAGTGATGACATCAGAAGAATAGATTTCAATTTGTAATTTGTGTTTTAACGCATTTGCATGAATGAGTATAGGTTGGTTGTATTCATTTTTAAAGATGAAATCAGGCCCGTTCCAACTGACGGTGGCATCCCGCTCTGGTGGAACGTAGGAAACCTCTTTACTGTGTGAATAACGCTTAACGACTTTTAAACCTGCATTATCGATTGCATTAAAAAGGGTAGAGGATACTTGGCAAATTCCACCGCCCAAGTCTTCTGCATATTCCCCTTTTACAATGACAGTGGCAGGCAGATATCCTTTTCCTGCCGATCTTTCACCAACCACTTTATTAAAGGAAAATGTTTCACCTGGAAAAAGTACATAATTATTAATGGCATTTGCAGCAAGATAAATATTATTGTTTCTTTCTTTGTTATTGGAGCTGAAGAATGTAACATATTCCCCAATTTTTTTTGCTCTTATATTTTCAAGTAATTCACTGTCGACCATTGGAAAAGTAGTTTGTAAAGGGACAGCGAATTCAGATGAAGTATTGTTAAAATAATAAGAAAAAATTTTTTCTGTGAAAACTTCGCGGTTTAAATGGTAACCGACTTGTTCCGGAATAATATTCCCATTAATATCTATCATTGCGTTTTTAGGGTTTTTCGTAACCTGCTGATCGATTTCGTCCATGAATTTTTGGAATTTTTCTGTATCGATAATGGCTAAGAATGGCAAGTGTATCGCAAAATTAGTACCGTCAGTAACTGAGATAGGATGGCCGTTGTGTGTGATCACTAAATTTCCTGGCATCGTCACTTGTTGAGACAACATGATAAGCCCAAGTAACCAACTGAAATTCATCTGTTTATACCCCCTACTATCATTATGAGTTGAAATCACTATTTCATGTACCGGGAGTTAGAATTAACGCTTATTTTTGCGGTACTTCATCAACTTCGGAGCATATCCCTTCCCATTTCCATTTTTCCCCAAGAGGACAATAACCTTCAAAAAAGTTTAACTTGTTTTTGTCACAAAATCATTCGCTCACCCGTTATGTTTGTAAACCATCGAAAAGGGTGATTACATTGACAAAATATGATGTTGCGATTGTAGGCGGGGGAATTGCGGGTTTAACTGCCGCGATTTATGCCGCAAAGGCAGGAAAGAAAACGATTGTTCTAGAACAAAGCAAACGGTTGGGTGGTAGGGCCATTACTAATAAAAAGCAGGGTGTCTATTTTAATTTAGGCGGTCATGCCTTGTATAATGGGGTAGCGTATAAAACATTTCGCGAACTTGGACTGCGTTTAGAAGGGGGCTCACCATCTGCTGATGCTTTCGGCTTATGGAAAAATCAATTATTGACCATGCCAATGAACGTTTCCTCCCTCATTAAAAGTCCGCTTCTGACTTGGGGAGGAAAGCTCGAATTTGCAAAATGGTTTATAAAATTAGGAAAAATGGACACGAGCATCTGGAATCAAATCAGCATCCGGGATTGGATTGAAACGGAATTACAGGATCCGATGCTACGAAACTTGTTCTATGCGCTGCTTCGAACAGCTACCTATGTGGCTGCACCTGATTTACACCCGGCCGGACCGGCTTTAAAGCATCTGCAACATGCATTGCATGGGGCATTCTATCTGGATAAAGGCTGGGGGTCTCTCGTGGAAGAGCTTCATGAGCACGCTGTCCAGCTGGGGGTAAAAGTAGTCACCAATTGCAATGTAGCTTCTATCGAACATCATGAACAAAAAGTCCGCTCGATTTTATGTGCCGATGGAGGTAAAATAGAAGCAGCAAATGTTATTCTGACAACACCGCCCTCCATTGCTCACAAACTAGTTCCACATGCAGAGAAAACTGCACTTGACACATGGAAAAAGCAAGCCCTCGCTGTTACTGTTGCCTGTCTCGATGTTGGATTACGCCAGCTTCCCAAGCCTAAACACCAATTTATTTACGGCATGGATCAACCAATTTTACTTTCCAACCATTCACGTAACGGAAAACCACGCCCAGCCATCCTAAGTGACGATGAGACACAAGTAGTTTCCCTTTTCAAATATCTGGGCCCGCAATCGGACCCGGAACAGGATGAAAGAGAGTTAGAACAGGTGTTAGATCTTGCTCAACCCGGTTGGCGAAATCACGTGGTTGCCCGGCAGTATCTGCCCAAGATGACGGTGGTTCATGATTTTCCTCATCTGAATCGAATCGAAAATCCAGGTCCCACAGTACCTGAAATTGAAGGGCTCTATGTCGCCGGTGATTGGGCATCGCATGGGGAGCTGCTCGTAGACGCATCTGTGGCCAGTGCGAAACGTGCTGTTTCACAGCTATTGAACGTCAGAAAGGATACCGAATTATGTGTGTAGAAACACTGTATCAAGCCTATCAACCTCTGCTTTTTTCTTTAGCCTATCGCCTGTTGGGCAGCGTCATGGATTCAGAGGATATTGTGCAAGAAGCATTTATTGCCTTTAACCAGCTCCCTAACCGCGAAACGATTGAAAACAAAAAAGCCTATCTTTGCAAGATTGTCACCAACCGGTGTCTTGATTTACTCCGGTCATCCGCAAAGACACGCGAGGTGTATGTCGGACCCTGGCTGCCGGAACCGTTGCTTGAAAAAGAGAACCCGGCAAATGACCCTTCACAGGCCTTTTTACAACAAGAGTCTATCTCCACAGCCTATTTGCTATTGCTGCAACAGCTCAATGCCAACGAAAGGGCCGTCTTTTTGCTTCGCGAGGCCTTTCATTACTCCTACGATGAAATCGCAGAAATTCTCGACAAAAGCAGTGCGAACTGTCGCCAAATTTTCCACCGCGCCAAGAAAAGTATGGATTTTACCCCCGACCAACAGCCATCCGTTACGATTATGGAAACAAAAATAAAAGAGTTTGTCCACAGCTTCATAAATGGAGACATTACGCAAATATTGGAACTTGTCAGCGAAGATATCGCGATGTACGCGGATGGCGGCGGAAAGGTAACAACAGCAAGGGTGCCTATTTTCGGCGCTGCAGGCGTCATCCGATTGCTGCAAAACCTTTTGAAAATGCATGCAGGAAAGTTTACCTTCTCCTTTGCCACCATCAATGGGAGCCCGGGACTGATCCTAACAATGGATGATGACCTGAAGTATGTCTATTCCTTCGCTTTTAATGGAAATCGGATTCAGACCATCTATATAGTGGGCAATCCCGACAAACTGCGGCATTTGCAATAAAGGAGAACATGCTTTAGACGTGGGGGAAAGTTGGTTTGCTTGTTAAGAACCGCATGAAAAGAAAAAGAATCCATATTAATCAAGAGTGATTAATATGGATTCTTTTTTATTCCAAACGATTTGATGTCACAGTACATTTCTCCAGTAAGATAAATTGTCAACCTGATAGGCTATCCTTATAAAAAGGAAACAAAAGATTTAATTTTTTAAAAATAAAATCACAATATTCCTTTACAGGAATATTCTAATTGTGTTATATTCCATTTAAGGAATATTATTCAAATTTAGAACTTCATTTTTGGAGAATTGTGTACAGTTGGGTGGGGATATTGAGACAAAGTACTTTTTACAATTAAATTAAATAGGGTTAAATGAATAGTAAATTTAGCTGTTTTATGGATAGGGGTGGGTTCTATAAATGGATACTACAACACTGAACGCTCTTTCCGAACCCAATCGTTTACAGATTGTAGAACTTTTGAGAGAAGGTCCCCTTACAGTGGGGGAAATTTCCGAACGTTTACAAATCCGTCAGCCACAAGTTTCTAAACACCTTCGTGTTCTTAGTGATGCCGGAATTGTTAAAGTACACGCTGATGCAAATCGGCGCATCTACCAATTACGACCTGAGCCATTTATTCAATTAAATGCGTGGCTTGAGTCTTATCGCCGAATTTGGGAAGAAAGATTTGATAGCTTGGACGATTATTTAAAGGTAATGCAAGAAAAAGAAGAAAAATAAAATCACAGTTGAAAGCAATGCGTTAATCCCTTTAAAAAATATAAAACATTTGAACAAGGAGGAAATAAAATGGCAAACAACACAATGGTATCGAGAGTAGAGAATGATCGGGTATTGGTACTGGAGCGCGTTTTCGATGCGCCACGAGATCTCGTATTCAGGATGTTTAAAGAGCCGGAGCATCTGAAACGCTGGTGGGGGCCGAGGGGCTGGGAGATTCCTGTTTGCACCGTCGATTTCCGTCCGGGAGGCGTTTGGCATTACTGTATGAAGTGTGTCGATCAGAATCAGGGTCAATTTTTTGGTATGGAATCCTGGGGTAAAGGGGTTTATAAGGAGATTATCGAGCCGGAGAAGATCGTCTACACCGATTACTTTTCGGATGCCGAAGGCAATGTGAATGACTCCATGCCGTCGACCGAGATCACATTGGAATTCATCGATTTGGGTGGAAAGACAAAGCTGATAAACCGTGCTGAATATGTTTCCGAAGAGGCCCTCAAGACCGTCATGGACATGGGTATGATACAGGGTATCACCGAAACTTGGGACCGATTGAACGAGCTAGTGGAATCGCTGAAGTAGATTTACCGTAACGCTGTTTTCAGCATTAGTAGGGTTTTAAACCAGTTTAGTTTAAAGGGATTTTGGAACCTTTGGTAAAATACAGTCATTTATATTTAACATGACTACAAAGGAGGAATATTGAACATGCCCACATCTGAACAGGAGTTTACCATTACCCGTACCCTGAATGCCCGCCGCGAGCTCGTGTGGCGCGCCTGGACAGAGGAGAAGGAACTCGCCAACTGGTTGCCTTCGACACCCCTGGAGACCATCTCCTTCGACGTTCGCGAAGGCGGACGCTACCGCTACACGATGGTCAACATCGAGACCGGCGAGGAGTATCCCACCGGAGGTGTGTTTCTCGAAGTCGTACCTTTCGAACGGCTCGTCTTCACCTGGGGTTACCCCGATGCTCCAATCGAGAACTCTCCTGTCGTGACTCTAACCCTCAACGCACACGGCGACCGTACCGAGATGATTTTCCACCTGCGCGGATTTGCCGGTCACCCCGGCGATCAGTACGTGTACGACGGCTGGTCCGATGCGCTCGACACGATTGTAAAAAAATATACTTAAACAAACAGGTGCTTAGAGTTAAACAAAGGGTTGTTACTGCAACCCTTTATTTTGTTCCGCTTAAGTGCGGTCTTTTTCTTATTCTAACGAAGCAAGTTAGTAGAAGAAGGAATAATTAAACCTTTATCGAGTATGGACAAACAGGGAGTTTAAAAAACAGGAAGGCTGTGAGGATTGAATGTTTGATGAGAAAAAAGAGAGTTCAATTTTAGGAACAGTCATAGCGGTTAGTTTAAGTAAGAGGCATACGTTTAGTAAAGAAAATCAAGAGAGTATAAAAGTAGTGAAGGATTTTGGGGTCGAAGGCGATGCACACTTTGGTTCAACGGTTAAACATCGATCGAGAGTAGCACAAAATCCAAACCAACCGAACCTACGACAGGTGCATTTAATTCAAAATGAGTTATTCGAAGAGTTAGCAGACCGTTTTCATATTAAACCTGGACAAATGGGTGAAAATATAACAACTGTCGGAATAAATCTTCTTGAATTACCTACTGACACGATATTATTTATAGGTGAGTCTGCAATGATTAAAGTAACAGGCTTACGCAATCCTTGTGCTCAAATTGATCATTTTAAACAGGGTCTTTTAAAGGCTGTTTTGGATAAGGATTCAGATGGAAATCTAATAAGAAAAGCAGGAATAATGGGAGTTATATTGCAGAGTGGAGAAGTGAAACCAGGTGATACCATCCGCGCTGTATTACCCCCTAGACCATTTAAAAAGCTTGAACGTGTTTAATCAGCATAGTGCGTATTTTGTACCTTAGTGAAATTAATCTTATTTGTGAACAAATGTATTCAAAGTAACGGGCAGGATCATTTAAGAACGCATTTTCTTATTTTAATCAGGCTTTTTGTACTTTTCAAAAAGGTATTGCAATCCATAAAACAGAAATACCTTAGAAAAGAAATAGAAGAAAAATTGTAAATGATTAAGACGAACCAATGTGAAATACTTAATTTTTCTCGCAAATTTGGCGAATGGATATGCAAAAAGAGCATTACCCATTGCATTAAGTAAGGTAAACTTTAGGAATTTTCCATATGACCACTTCATAATCCAAAGTGAAGTTACCAAAAACACACCAATATTAAAAGGAAATTCATTAAATAAGTATGAATTTGGTTTATTATAAAAGACCCACCATCTACGTTTTTTCCCAATTAGTGCATTAATCCCTTCTATACCACCGATAAGGATTGAAACAGGTAAAAATCGCTTTATATTGTATAACCCCATAAGAGGTAATGTTGACAATGCAATTAAGACCATAGCAATATTTAAAATCCTTTGAACCTTTATTGACATCATGACCATCCTTTTTCCATCCCAGGCTAGCTGCTCCTATTTTGTAGGATATCCAAAAATTGAACGTGTATGTAGTTTTACGAAATGCTGTTCGGTGAATGAATGGAAAGGGTTTTCTATACATATAAAGAATAAGTAGTTATAACTGTTAAAGGTGGGTGTTTTGATGCTTCAACAGGAATATGGATGGGTTCGGCAGACTAGAGGAACTCTGTTAGATTTTTGTGGGAAATTAGATTCTAATCATTTTACTCAAACGAATGGTTTCGGTTGGCAAAGTGTAAGGGACACATTGGTTCATATAGCAGATTGCTATGTTGCATGGCTTGGCTCATTTGTTTTATTGAAGACTAAAAAACCACTTACTCCAAGAGAAGAATTACATAATCTCCGTTTAGAGGAAATAAAAGCACGATTTGAACAAGTAGATTCAATCGTAAATGAATTATTAGAACTACATGGACATGATTTAGACGTACTAATTGAGAGAGACATCCCTTGGAGAGAAACACCTGAACGATTATCTATTACTCCCCGTAAATTGCTAATGCACACCATTACTCACGAGTTTCATCACAAGGGACAAATAGTGGCCATGCTCCGTCAGATGGGTTATGAGCCCCCAAATACAGATGTTTTAGGAACAGAAGATTA
Source organism: Neobacillus citreus (assembly GCF_018343545.2). Taxonomy (GTDB): domain Bacteria; phylum Bacillota; class Bacilli; order Bacillales; family Cytobacillaceae; genus Neobacillus; species Neobacillus citreus. The sequence continues at coordinate 21,858 of NZ_JAGYPE020000068.1, forward strand.
ATTTTATCTAGGAGTACTTTGGGTGATGTTTAATTGACATTGCCTTTTTTGTTGAGTAAGTTTGTGAGGTTTCGTACATTCTACCTACCTTCAAGTGAGAATTCTCGCCAGACCAAACGCAACTGCTGCTGCAAGTCCTCCAATAATCATCGTTTGAACAGCGCTCTTGATAGGCGAAGTTCCCGTGAACCTTCCTTTTACGTATCCAAAAATCATCAAGGCGATAAGTGTGACAATTACAGAAACCATTAATGCTGTTGCAGGATGTTGTAAAATAAAATAAGGGAACAAAGGGATTAATCCGCCGACAATATAAGAAACTGCAATGATAATCGCACTGTTCCTTGCTCTTGTTGGCTCTGGTTTCTCCAACCCTAATTCGAATCTCATCATAAAATCCACCCATTTTTCAGGGTTCTTTTTCATGGTTTCTGTAATAGATTTGATTTGTTCTTCTTCAAGTCCATATTCCCTGAAAATTTCCGATACTTCCTCCTCTTCGCGTTCCGGAAGATCTATTACTTCGCGCTGTTCGCGAGCAAGTTCAGATTCATAATGTTCCGCATCTGTTTTTCCTGCCAAGTATCCGCCAAGTCCCATTGCAATTGACCCTGCTGCAATTTCAGCACTTCCTGCCGTGAGAATCAATGTTGTTGTATCAACAGCACCGGACAAACCAGCAGCTAATGCAAATGGTACGGTTAATCCGTCTGACATACCAATGACAACATCCCGAATGAAGTCAGAACCAGAAAAATGTTCTTCTACGTGATGCAGGTGTTGATTCATTTTGTTCACCTCCCAATTCACTTATCTAACACCAATATGCGCCTATTTTTGTTATATTTATTGTTTCCATAACTAACTCCTCTTAAAAAGGAAAAAGTTTTTTATAGTATTTGCTGTCGCTTCTTATTTTTAACTTAATTTAAAATTAAAAATTCATTAATTTAGAAAATGTATTCATTTATCGTGCTACATTGTATTCGAAGCTTATTTTAACTTTAAGTGGTTTGTTTTCCGGAAAAATAGAATTCGGTGACAATGACCAAATTAAGAATCTAAAAGTTGCTTTTGGATTTTAAAATGCAGAAGAAATGCAAACACTACTCTCATTAATAGGAGGACAAACCAATGAATACACGGGCAATCAAGGTCCAAAAACAAGGATGGATTCCTAAAAAGGAACGTATATGGGTAATCGTGGCGATTATTATCGCAGCTGCGATCATGCTTTGGGAACTAAGGGGGTTATTGCAGCTTTCATTAACGACTCTGCACAGCAAGCAGTTCGAACATACATTTAAAGATTTTGGCTCCAATGCAAGAATTGCCTTATTTTTTGTACTTGCTTATTATGTGCTTCTTCGTGTTATGAAGCTTCGTTATTTAAAAGGTCAAGCCAAGGTGAAAAAATGGTTGTCCACCTTACTGCGCTTTGCCCGAAGATGGCATACTCCGGTAGCAATTCTCGCCATCGCTTTTATTATCTTGCATACGGTAGCTGTCTTTATGCACGGCTTCAAATTTGATTTTAATAATATAAGTGGATTGCTTTCCTTGATAGTCCTGCTTCCCGTTCCTATATCAGGACTATTTCGATATCAAAGGATGGACCGGAAGTGGCATTTACGGTCTGGTGTTGCTTTTGCCATTCTATTCTTAATTCATTCTTTTTTATAAACAACATGTGCATAAGCCGTTATGGCGTGACCTTGATTAAGGATTAACGTCCAAATCATATAGTAAAAATGGGATCAGAATAAATCCTTAGCACACAGGGGGATTATTTACCATAGGTTAAAGTCCCCCAATACTTTATATACCGGGCCCTTCCTGCTATAATAAATACTACAGTTGTAAAAGTAGGAGAGGTATCATGAAGGAAATTCCACAAATATCAGAAGCAGAATATGAAGTGATGAAGGTTATATGGAACTATGAGCCGATTTCGACACCTGAGGTAGTGGAGAAATTATCGAATAAGAGTGATTGGAAGCCCAATACCATTCACACCATGCTGGCACGCCTCGTGAAGAAAAAGGCTTTGCATGCAAGGAAAGATGGCCGAATGTTTATATATACTTCATTGGTTGAAAAAGACCAATATGTGGAGCAAAAAAGTAAATCCTTTCTGCAGCAGTTCTTCGGCGGTACGTTACATTCAATGGTCTTAAATTTTATTGAAAATGATCAGTTATCGAACGAAGAAATATCGGAACTAAAGAAAATATTGTCCACGAGGGAAAAGAAAGAAGGGGAGAAATAATGGATACACTGCTGCTGCGAATTTTCGTCAGTACAATCGTTGTATCCCTCCTTATTTTTACTATTCTGTTAATCAAAAAGCTATTAAACCAGCATATTACAGTGAAAGCACATTATCATATTTGGTATTTTCTTTGCATTCCAATGCTTGCTGCCTTTTTGCCTTGGCATTATTTTCGCCTTGGAGATTTTAAAAGTTTACTATTTTTCCATAGAGAAGCGCCATTGGACAGTGAAGGGATCAATGGAGTGGCTGCCGCTCAGGCGCCAAACAGCGATTTATTACATGATTTCACGGTATCGGTAAACAAGTCAGCGCCCGATTTCGTCTACCATACACTTTTTACAGCTTGGGTCATTGGAGTGCTTCTTTTTGTTGGGGTTGCTGTTTATTCAACTTATCAAATCTATCAAATCAAAAAGTCCGCTTCGGCTATTGATGACCAAAAGTTAAACAAACTGTTAGAAGCGTGCAAAGAAATGGTTGGGCTGAAAAGAAAAATAAGGCTGCGGGAGACCTCTCTGATTTCCTCGCCAATCACGTTCGGGATTTTTCAGCCTTATATTTTTTTACCAAGCAAAACGCGAGAAGAATTCTCGTTAAATGAATTAAAATACGTGCTTTTGCACGAGCTGCACCATCATAAAAGCAAAGATTTGTTCGTGAATTACGGCCTGTGGCTGGTTCAGATAATTTATTGGTTTAACCCGGTCGTCTGGTATGCTTCAAAAAGGATCCGAAATGATCGGGAATTGGCCTGTGATGCATCCGTGTTAAATCTTTTGGATGAGAGCGGATATATCGAATACGGGTATACGATCATTCGTTTTGTCGATAAAAAGCAGGGGCGTCCCTTTGAACAGATTGCTCCAGGTATAGGCGGGACAAAAAAACAAATCAAACAAAGAATCCAGCGGATTGCAAGTTACTCTAGAGATTCGCTGTTATTGAAATGGAAAAGCAAAATCATCTTTGCTGTTTTAGGAATGGTGGTACTATTCCTTGCTCCATTCACGACCGTTATTGCCAGCCCAAATGATGTGTATCAGTTTAGCGGGAAGAATACGGTCGATGAAGATCTAAGCGCATATTTTAAGGGCTACAAGGGAAGCTTTGTTTTATATGATTCTTCTAAAAAACAATATCAAATCTATAATCGCGAGATGAGTGAACAGAGGGTTTCTCCTGATAGCACCTATAAAATATATTCGGCCTTATTTGCATTGGAATCCAATGTGATTTCGCCGAATAACAATAACCAGGTTTGGGATGGGGAAATTTATCCGTTCCCAGAATGGAATCAAAATCAAAATTTAGCGACTGCCTTAAGCCGTTCCGTGAATTGGTATTTCCAGAATACCGATCGAGAGGTAGGGAGAAAGCCGCTGCAGGATTATTTTCATAAGATTAAATACGGGAATGAGGATCTTTCAGGGAATTTGGATAGCTACTGGATGGAATCTTCTTTAAAAATATCACCCATTGAACAAGTCCAATTATTATCCCAATTAGAGGAAAATCAATGGGGTTTTAAAGCGGAAAATATCAAAGCGGTACAAAAGGCACTTTTAATAGATGAACAAAAGAATGGGCAGTTGTACGGTAAAACGGGAACCGGTATGGTTAATGGAAAGAATGTAAATGGCTGGTTTATCGGCTTTGTCGATAAAGGTGAGGATCGTTTTTATTTTGCGATTAATATTCAAGATAAGGACGGCCTGGCCCAAGGAAGCAAAGCGGCGGAGATTGCTAAGCAGATTCTGCATGATAAACAGATTTATTAAAAAATACCCCAGAAAGAATGTACCTTTCTTTTTGGGTGTTTTTTGTTCCAAATACTACAAGTGTGGTATTTCGATTCCACCTTGTACACAAACTCCCAATAGGAAAGAGCTGATAAGTTTTGAAGCAAAAAAAAATATAGTAAAAAGTAAAACTCGATGGAGATTGACTAGTCTCTTTTTCGTGGTCTTTGTCCTTTTTTCCATCTTAATTCTGCGCCTGGGGTTTATTCAAATTTTTAAAGGAGAAGCCTTTGCGGCTCAAGCTGAGAAGACGGATGTGACCCCTGTCAGCTATTCTGTTCCACGCGGAAAAATATACGACACGAACGATAGGTTAGTAGTCTACAATATTCCGGAAAAGGCGATTATCTATACACCGCCGAAAAATCCGCAGCCAAGCGAACTGCTTGAACTAGCCAAGAAGTTAAATACCTTCCTGGTCATGACTGATAAAGAGATCAATAAAGTGTCCGATCGGGATTTGAAAGATATCTGGCTGTTAGTACATAACAATGGCACGGATTTAATCACTAAGAAGGAGGAGAAATTATACAAACAGGAAAAGCTGAATGACAAGGATTTATATCAATTAAAATTGAACCGCATTACAGAAAGCAATCTTCAGGCACTGGACAAAAATCTTGCGGCCATATACCGGAAACTTTCGTCCGCCACCGCTTTAACACCGACGATGGTCAAAAATGAAAATGTAACAGAGGAAGAATTTGCGAAGGTTAATGAAAATCTGGATAACCTGCCGGGTGTGGATGTGACGACCGATTGGAAGAGGGGCCGCACCTACGGGGAAACGTTTTGGAATATGCTTGGGGAAGTTACGAGTGCAGATGAAGGCCTACCGGCAGACAAGGTAGATTACTATACCTCTAAAGGATATAAACTGAATGACCGCGTCGGAAAAAGCTATATTGAAGAGCTTTACGATAGTGTGTTGCAAGGCCATAAGGAAAAAGTGAAAACGGTGACCGATCAAAATGGAAATGTGGTAAGTACAAAGACGGTATTGGAAGGGAAGAGCGGCAAGGATCTTGTTCTGACCGTTGATATGGAGTTCCAGGCCCAGGTGGAAAAAATCATGCAGGAAGAGTTAGTCAGTGCGATCCAAAAACCGCATACGGATACCCTTGACACTGCCTTTGTCGTGGCAATGGAACCGAAAACAGGCCGGATTCTGGCGATGTCAGGAAAAGTGTATGACAGGAAGTCCGGGGAGTTCACCGATTTTACCCCGGGAACCTTCACTTATGCGTTTGAACAGGGGTCCGTTGTAAAAGGTGCCACCGTATTAACAGGATACCAAACGGGTGTCAGGGATTTCGGAGAAACCGAGCTGGATGAAGTCATGCGGTTTAAGGGCTCGGGCACCTTTTCCTCTTACCAAGTCATGAACAGAATTAACGATTTAGAGGCATTAGAGCGTTCATCAAACGTGTATATGTGGAAAACCGCGATTGAAATGATGGGCGGCAAGTATGTCCCCAATGGCACATTAAATATCGACCCGAAAAAAATTGAAACGATCCGCTATTATTTCAACCAATTTGGTTTGGGCGTCCCGACCGGTATTGGTTTTGATAATGAAACCTCGGGAATTAAAGGAACCAATCCAAGTACCTATTTTCAAATTGCCATCGGACAATTAGATACCTATACACCGCTGCAAATTGCCCAGTATATGACAACGATTGCCAATGGAGGTTACCGGATGAAGCCCCAATTGGTGAAGGAGATTCGTGAACCCAATGAGGATGGCAATGAACCAGGAAACGTAATCGATGAAATCGAACCAGTGGTACTGAATCAGGTGGATATGAGTGCGGAAATGCTTAAGCGGGTTCAACAAGGTTTTTGGCTGGTCACCCATGGTTCCCAAGGAACTGCGAGAGGATATTTTAAAGACGAACCGTACAATGCCGCAGGTAAAACAGGGACCTCGGAATCCTATAAAAATGGGGTGAAGACTTGGAATCTTTCTTTTGCTGGTTATGCCCCATTCGATGATCCCGAGATTGCCATTGCCGTTATTGTGCCAAATGCCTACCGTGATGGTTATGCTCAGCCGCACAGTGCAGCTAATATCATCAGCCAGCGGGTTTTTCGGGCATATTTTGACCTTCATGAAAAAGGACAGCCAACTGCAAAATGATTGACATCTTTTTATTACAAGTGTAGTATTAAGTGTGTAATAAATACTACATATGTGGTATTTAGTGCGTATCCTACTATTTCGCATGTAATCAAATTGTAGAAAGGAGGGATACCTTTCCTCCCCATCATTTCGGGGCAGTTTTTTAAGAAGCTGAAAAAGTGCAATAAGCCGCTTATTCTATTTTCAGAACTTCTAATATTAATAGAAAGAGGTAAAGATTATGAGGAAAACAAATGATATTTTCAACATAAAAAGTTTTATAATTACCCTGCTTGTGCTAGTGGTTGCCATTGTACCGCTCGCCGGCTGGTCAATGACTACTGATACCCTTTCTGACAAGTCCGAAAAGGCAGTCAGGAAAACGCCGGCACCCCAAATACACCGCGAGTTTGCAGAACTCGAGGACAAATATGATGCCCGTCTTGGAGTCTACGCGATCGATACAGGTACAAATCGGAAGGTCTCCTATCGGCCACAAGAGCGGTTCGCTTTCGCATCTACTTACAAAGCTCTAGCCGCAGGTGCATTGCTGCAGCAATACTCTATTGAGCAGCTTGACGAGTTAGTTACATACAATAGCGAGGACATCGTTACGTATTCACCCGTCACAAGCCTTCACGTAGATACCGGGATGACTCTTCGGGAAGTTATTGAGGCTGCTGTTCGATATAGTGACAACACTGCAGGGAACCTTTTATTTGAGAAATTGGGAGGCCCTGAGGGGTTTGAAGCAGCATTGAGGCAGATTGGCGATCACGTAACTCAAGCTGATCGCTACGAGACGGATTTGAACTCAGCCGTTCCTGGAGACAGACGTGACACCAGCACGCCAAAAGCACTTGCAACCAGCCTTCAGGCTTTCGCAATCGGTGACGTGCTCCCCGCTGAAAAACGTACGCTCTTGACAGATTGGATGCGAGGAAATGCCACTGGAGATTCCTTGATCCGGGCTGGTGCACCAACCGGCTGGGAAGTCGCTGATAAGAGCGGGGCCGGAAGCTATGGAACGCGGAATGACATTGCGATTGTTTGGCCGCCGAATAGAGCTCCCATTGTTATCGCAGTTCTATCCAGCCGCGATACACAGAATGCCACCTTTGACAATGCGCTGATCGCAGAAGCTGCAAAGATCACACTTAACGCTCTTAAGTGAACAGATTTGGTGGGGTTGGAATTTAAGCAGATATAAAATCCCATCGTGTAATTTTATTTGGGTATAGAGATTAAAATGATAAAGGACTTAATTGTTTCGTGAAAAACTAGTTCAACTAACTTAGCAGTAACAGAATAATAAAGGATAAGTTTATAGATCCTAAAATATGGATGTTTTTAAGAAATACTTGCGTATAAAAAGCCAACTGCCACATTGAAAAGGTAGTTGGCTTTAGTCATTTGGGGATATACCAAGAACGGTATGAAATTCACCCCTTCATTCGCTCAGGCAGGCTCTGGATCGACTGGACGACTAAATCTAGCTTGGATTCTATTCGATAGAGCAGATAGAGGGTCACAACGATAGGGAAGCCAACCTCATTAATAAATGAGATGATTTGTTCCACAGCAAATTCGCTCCTTTGCGATTCATATTTTAAAAGAGGCCGGTTTCGCATTTGAACCCGGCCTCCCATAAGTTTGGTAAGGGAGAAGCCATGAGAGAGTTTTTTCTGACTTTTTAGAGAAAAATCGGGGCAAATGCTTTGAAAGGTAAAAAGAAAAACTCGCCAATCTGGCGAGTTTAACCTTTTGTAGAATGTTTTTGTAAAAGTTTTTAAACAAAGCAACATTAGTAGCTCTAGTTAGAATTGGTTATCTCCAATTGTGATTTTAACTCACTTTGTACCCTTTGTTTCTCTTCAGGAGCGACTATTCCATAATAAATTTTGTTAATCATTGTGCCTGTTTCTTTTATCTCGATTTGTTCAATGCTGTTTCCGGCCGTTTTATCATTTTTTTGAATGGCTGCCATTTGGTCAAAAGTTAAGTTTGTTTTGACATTTTTACCAAGTGCGGAGAAGATATCAG
>NZ_JAGYPE020000069.1 GCF_018343545.2 Neobacillus citreus
ATAAAATCATGAACGACCGTCTGTAGCTTCTTTTTCGAAGGAGCTGCGATTTGCACCTCAAACCCTTCTTCCAAGCAGCGAAAATATGGATAATAGACTTCCAGCGCTTCTACAGCGTCCCCTGCTAAAATCAGTACCTTTTTAGACATTGAAAATTCCTCCTCTCTAAAAATAGGGCCATTGCCCTTTATTTATATATTCTGAATCTCGAATTCTATTTCCTTCCAATTGGATGTTTTTTAACAATTAAAAAGAGCAGGAGTTTAAGCCCCCTGCCCCGCCTTACACCTTTCCGACCATCCCTCTTTTCCGCCAATAAAAATAAAAAACAACGCACAGGATGAGTGCCAACAAAATAATGTAAATACTGTATTTAGATAAATATCTCTCAACCAAGATCCAGTCCTGCCCAAGTTTTTTTCCTAATGTAATGAATGTAAAGGTCCACAATAGTGCACCGCTATAAGCATAAACGGTAAATTTTTTAAATGGATATCTATTTATTGCAGCCACGTAGGCTACCAGGTGGCGGATTCCTGGAATAAAGTAGCCGACCAATAAAAGAGGCGGTCCAAATTTTTCAAAAAGCCTTCTGGTTCGATTGATTTTGGTTTCGGTAATATGTATTTTTGGACCATACTTCAATAACAGAGGCAACCCGAATTTATATCCAATCAAGTAGCTTAGCGAAATTCCTCCGGCTGCACCGACGAAAGCGCAGACCAATGAGTTAAAGTAAACCATTTTTCCTTCGTAGATGTTATAACCAAGATAAGTTAAGAGAACCTCATCGGGTATTGGAAGTCCGATGATGCCGCCTATTAATGCGATAATGATGCCAAAATAGCCATAATGCATGAGCAAATGATCAATATGGTGCTCCACTCTAATCCCCGCCTATTTAAAACAATTCAACATTCTTTATATTGATATTAAACCGCACAAATCATGCATTTAGCAAATCCATTTATCCCTCATATAATCTAAACAAACCTTGAATAGTTTTACCAATAATTAGGGCAATCTATTTTTTAAAAAGAAGAAAGAGATGAAGCCAATGCTTTTCAGACTATTTCTATTGTCCGTTACTTTGGTTATAACAATGTCCTTTACTCAATCTATCAATGGGCAAGAATTGAAACATATGAACCTTCATTATGGTGCGGATGTGAAGCAAACATTAGACATTTATACACCAAGTGGTAAAGAGAGCATAAATCACCCGGTTATCATTTATATCCATGGCGGCGGCTGGATGCGCGGGGATAAATCTAATGTCTCCGATAAGCCCTCTTTTTACACAAACAGGGGGTATGTATTCATATCCGTTAATTACCGGCTCCACCCTAATGCAACGTACAATGACATGGCGAATGATATCTCTACCGCGGTGAAATGGGTTTACGACAGGGCTGACCAATATCATATAGATAAACAACGGTTAAATTTGATGGGTCACTCTGCAGGCGGACATTTGGTCATGCTCATCGGTACGGATCATAGCTATTTGCAGCATGCAGGGATACCAGCAAACACGGTACAATCCATAGTGAACCTGGATGGACCAATCGACTTAGTGAAGTTTCTCCCTAAAAATGAGCAATATAAAGAGGTTTTTGGATATGATCGTAACGCATGGATGGAGGCATCCCCTGCTGCTAATGCTGTTAATCAACACTTGCCGCCCATGTTGTTGGTTACCCAAAACAGAAATAGCGTTTTTGATTTTATAGAAAAAACAAAAAGCGCCGGCAATTCAGCAGATATATTTGTAACCCATTCATTAACACATCGGGAGATTACCAAGCTGCTTGGTTCAAATAATAACTCGGCTGAAGCGATGAGTTTGACTAAAGCAGTGGAGGATTTTCTGAAGACTAATAACTCAATGTAAGGGCGCTTTTGGATAAAGGGTAAGCTGAGGCTTACTTTTTCTTTGTTGTTATTTACTCGCTTTTAGATATTGAGGCAGAAGAACCGTCCCCACGTCTCAAAGATTTACATTGTCTTTACTTTAGATTTACATTCCCCTAATAAAGGATTAACAATTTGTATGTATTCTTGAATGGGGGTGTATTATGAAAACTAAAGTACTTGTTGTAGATGATGAACAGTCTATTGTGACGCTTCTTCAATATAATTTGGAGCAGGCTGGTTTTGAAGTTATAACTGCGATGGATGGTGAAGAAGGAAAACTGTTAGCAGAACAGGAGTCACCGGATATTATCGTTTTAGATGTAATGCTTCCAAAATTAGATGGAATGGAAGTATGCAAACAGCTTCGTCTGGAAAACATCAAGACTCCTATTATCATGTTGACAGCAAAAGATGATGTATTCGATACCATATTAGGTCTTGAGCTTGGCGCCGATGATTATATGGTAAAGCCATTCAGCCCGCGAGAAGTAATTGCCAGAGTAAAAGCGATCTTAAGAAGAATCCAGGCCCAAGCGGAGCAATCTTCTGAAAAGACTAATGAGGAGCAACAGGAAATAGTAATTGGTAACTTAGTCATCCATCCTGAACGATATGAAGCCTACCTTCAGAAAAGACCGCTATATTTAACATTAAAGGAATTTGAATTGCTTCTATTTCTAGCCCAAAATAAGGGTCGAGTGTTAACACGGGAACAGCTGCTCAGTGCTGTTTGGAATTATGACTTTGTAGGGGATACTAGAATTGTCGATGTAAACATCTCGCATTTAAGAGAAAAAATAGAAGAGGATACAAAGCGGCCAGTTTATATTAAAACGTTACGTGGACTGGGCTATAAACTTGAGGAGCATAAAGACGAATGACCATTTTTAGGACAAGATTAGTAATGGCATTAATTACCCTGATCAGTTTCGTATTAGTTTGTTTAGGAATATTGCTTGGTGAGCTGCTTAAAAGCTTCTACATAGAATCAATGAGCGATGGCCTAAAAATGAACATCATATGGGGCATTGCCTTATTCCTTGTCATTGCCGTAGTGGTCATTATTTTTCTTGGAATAAGAATTATCTCAAAGTTTACCAAACCAATTGTTGAAGCAACAGATGTCGCTATTGAACTTGCCAAAGGAAATTACCGGGCGAGAACAAACGTAAAACGGCTGGACGAAACAGGCATGTTAGGCACATCCCTTAATAGACTTGCCCAGAACCTTCAAGAACTCGTTAAATCCCAAGAAATGCAGCAGGAGCAGCTTAAGGTATTGATTGAAAATATGGGAGCGGGTTTGGTCCTAATTGATAGCAAGGGATACATTAATTTAATAAATAGAGGATTTATTGATATTTTTCAAGTAAGCCAAGCCGATTATTTAAATAAGCTTTATTACGAAGTCATCGATCAAGAAGAAATTCGTGATTTAGTGACCGAAGTTTTTCGGATAGAACAAAAGGTAAGTAAACAATTACTCATTCCATTATTAATTGAAAGAAGATATTTTGTTGTATACGGCGTACCGATTATTGGAACTAATCATGTTTGGAAAGGTGTTTTGCTCGTCTTTCACGATATTACAGAAATTAAAAAGCTTGAGCAAATGCGAAAGGATTTTGTCGCAAATGTTTCACATGAATTAAAAACCCCGATTACATCGATTAAAGGTTTTACTGAAACTTTGTTGGATGGTGCGATGAACAATCAAGAGACGTTAGAATCGTTCCTGTCCATTATTTTAAAAGAAAGTGAACGGCTCCAATCACTCATACAAGACCTTTTAGACCTTTCGAAAATAGAGCAGCAAGGCTTCAAGTTAAACATACAGAAAATCGATTTATTTAAATTGCTTGAAGACGTTATTACACTCCTCCAAGGGAAGGCTGAGGAAAAGACCATTAGCCTCGAGCTTCTTTGTCCAGAGGACCGTGTACAAATACATGGGGATGTAGATCGGCTGAAACAAGTGTTTATCAATTTAATTGGCAATGCCATTACCTATACACCAAGCAATGGGAATGTTGGGGTAATCCTTCTCGAGCATGGTGAAACTGTCCGTGTTCATGTTAAAGATACAGGCATAGGAATTAAAAAAGAAGAGATCCCCCGTATTTTTGAGCGGTTTTACCGCGTCGACCGTGCCAGGAGCAGGAACTCCGGCGGCACAGGTCTTGGCCTGGCCATCGTTAAACATTTAATCGAAGCCCATCATGGTCAAATCAGTGTAATAAGTGCTCCTGGTGAAGGAAGCGAATTTATTATTGAACTTAAAAAATAATTGTTGTTTATTATTGAAGAAACAGTTCACTTTCCTGAACTGTTTTTTTCTTTGGCTCCATTTGAGATAAGGTTTTAACCTAATCTTTTCATTCCCTTAACAAAACTCTAATACGCACTTAACAAGTATTTTGTTTAATTGAATAGGAGAGTTTAATTTTTCTATTATACGAGGAGGGTCATCCTAATGAAAAAGATGTACTTTGGAAAGAAATATCCTACCATAGCTCTTGCTCTATCATTAACAATTCCTGCCTTAACACCAGCGGCAGCTGCATCCAATAATCAAGTAAAAATTGATTCTGTTAAGTTTAATGGAATGCCAGCACCTACTACTATTGATAAAATGGTTAAGACGTACACAGAAGCAACAGTAGATGTAAAATACAGCAATGGTGAAGTAAAGAACTTCCCGCTTACTTATAAGAAACTATTTAAATCTGAAGATAAAGTGGCTATCAATAAAGGCGAGCTGATTCCTGCTGGTACTCCGATTGATGTAAACGGAAATCCGATCATGGATACTAGTGTAGAAGGGAATCCAACGTACTATGTATCCGATGCTCCTGATTCTAATAGTTTATTAAAGCCAATTGCGGGAAAACAATACATGGTCACCCATTATGAATACCAAACAATTGATGCTGCTGGCAAATCCGCTTATGGAATTGTTCCTGCATCCATGTCCCTGACAACTCTTGACCAAAATAATAAAACCGGTGAACTAACAACGAAAGAGGTAAAGAAGATTGATTTTTCGAGCGTAAATGGTCTTTGGATTCCATGTAATGGATCCCTATCACCTTGGAATACCCATTTAGGTTCTGAAGAATATGAGCCGGATGCCCGCAGTTTTGAATTGGATTCAACGTCTTATGCCAGAACTCAGGTAGAAAGCTTTGCAAAGCTTTATTTCGGGGATGCTTTAAAGGCAAATCCATATTTCTATGGATTCATTCCTGAAATTACTGTAAACAAGGATGGTTCTACTTCGGTCGAAAAACATTATAGTGCCGGCCGTTTCTCGCACGAAGTAATGAAGATGATGCCGGATAAGCGTACTGCCTTCTTCGGAGATGACGGATCCTATACGACGTTGTTTATGTATGTAGCAGATAAAGCGAAGGATCTTTCTGCTGGAACACTATATGCGGCTAAATTCCATCAAACAGGAACTGAGAATGGCGGTACTGGAGACTTAGAATGGATTAAACTCGGTCATTCAACTGATAAAGAAGTCAAAGCCATCATCGACAGCGGGGTTAAATTCAGTGATATTTTCGAAACATCCGATGTACCAAAAGAAGGCTTTAAAGCCATTAAGCAATATTCATACGGAAAAACGGAATACTTGAAATTGAAGCCTGGTATGGAAAAGGCTGCTGCGTTCTTAGAGTCCCGCCGTTATGCAGCAATGCTTGGAGCTACAGCTGAATTTAACAAAATGGAAGGCGTAACTCTAAACGAAAAGGACAAGAAAGTATACATTTCGATTTCCGACCAAAGCAAAGGTATGGAGGCAAACTCCGCGGATCCAGTTGATGATATCCATCTTCCAAAAATTAAATCAGGTGTTACGTATCAATTGGATTTAACATCTGGGCAAAAAGACAGTGAAGGGCAAAAAATAAACAGTGAGTATGCAGCGGCTAAAATGTCTGGGCTTATTGCCGGGAAGGACATGCCATCTGCAGATGCATTTGGAAATACAGCAGATGTGAATTCAGTGGCCAATACTGATAATCTAAGCTATTCCGAAGCATTAAGAACATTGTTTATAGGGGAAGACAGCGGAATGCATACTAATAACTTCGTATGGGCCTATAATGTTGATACGAAGGAATTATCAAGAGTTTTATCAGTACCAGCTGGGGCTGAATCAACCGGTTTATTTGCAGCAGATAATCTAAAAGGTCACTCTTATATTATGAGCAATTTCCAACATCCTGGTGATGAATTAGATGCTAAGAATATCACGGCAGTTGATAGGACTGAATTAATAAATGCCATGGAGAAAGAAATTGGTATTAATCGTACTGGTGGAGTTGGGTATATTTCTGGACTGCCTTCACTTGAAAACTTGAAAAAATAAACAGGTAAAGATGCTGATTAAAATCTTACTCCGGTAATCTACTGATTCCCGGAGTTTTTTCAGGTCCATCTAAATGTTAACAATTGTAAATTAAATATAATCTTACTTAAAGCAGGTGCACCCAACATGGATATTCAAGAAACCAGCCATTTATTTTCGACATTTAAGCGTAGTATCTTTTATTCTTATTTCAAGCACTTAAATAACAGAAGAATGAAGGAGGTTTTGTATTATAAAAGATTGAAGGAATTACAAAAAATAATGAAAAATAATACATTAGATACATTCTTTCAACCAATTCTTAAGTTACAGTCAGGAGAAACGATAGGATATGAAGCATTAAATCGTCCCCCTGTTACGAATCTATTTCCAAACACCGATACGTTTTATGAATTTGTTGGACAATCGAATCAAGTGTTTTTATTTGAGTGTTTTTGTAGAAATATTTCTCTTAAACGTTTTATTAATCGCTTAAAAGGGAGTGTCCGACAAAGAACCTCATTACTATTTATTAATATCCACCCTCATGTTTTATTAGATTCCAATTATCATAGCGGCGAAACACTTCAGCTTTTAACCGAGCTTGGCATCGAACCAAATCAGGTTGTCTTTGAATTAACAGAGAGAAGTGCTGTTACTGATTTTGAACTGTTTGAAAAGGTCCTTTCCAATTATCGTTCCCAAGGATATCGAATTGCCATTGATGATGTGGGTTCCGGGTACAATAGTCTTAAAACATTAATCTATTTAAAGCCTGAGTTTATTAAGCTAGATCGATCATTAATTCAAAACATTGATCAAAATATCGAGCAGCAGCAATTGGTAAAATTAATTATTGAATACGCAAAACAATCTTCTACGGAGATAATTGCAGAAGGAATAGAGAGAACGGAGGAACTGCATTTCATACGTGAACAAGGAGTCCATTACGGTCAAGGCTATGCACTTGGTAAACCACATCAGGAAGTAAAGCCTGGGATTCTTCCTAAGTATTCAGTAAATCATCAGAAGACCATCGTCGAAGGTGAAGCCAGCTAATACTTAAAAAAGAAGCATCGTTGGAAAATCATCCCCCCGATGCTTCTTTAGTTCATTTGATATTAAAAAAAGGTAAATGCTACCGCACTTACCTTTTTTTAATATTATAGATTTTTTTGTTTTCCTTCAGCGTCACGTTCTACTTTCATTTTCGTTACAGGAAGGTAACCTTGTTCTTTCAATAAAGTTGTTTGAACATCATCACTCATTAGGTAATCAAGGAATGCTTTTGCAATTTCAGTTGGCTCACCTTTAGTATATGAGTGCTGGTATGCCCACACTGGGAATTTACCAGATTGAACGTTTTCTGCAGTTGCTTCAACGCCATCGATTGCAAGTGGAGTTACAGTATCATCAGTGAAGTAAGAGAATGCAAGGTAACCAATAGCACCGTCTGTTTCGCTAATAATCTTTTTAACAGTGTTTGAAGAATCCTCAGTCACGCCTTCAGCAGGTGTTGCGCCGTCAAGAGCAAACTTGTTGAA
This sequence comes from Neobacillus citreus, assembly GCF_018343545.2. Taxonomy (GTDB): domain Bacteria; phylum Bacillota; class Bacilli; order Bacillales; family Cytobacillaceae; genus Neobacillus; species Neobacillus citreus. The sequence goes on from NZ_JAGYPE020000069.1 coordinate 7,819, forward strand.
AATAGCACGAGTACCTGAAGAGTCAGGACGGTTTACAAGAACGATCTTTTGATCTTTCCCGCCAAGTTCTTTCCAGTTTGTGATTTTACCAGTGAAAACTTTGATTAAGTCATCTTTTTTAATATCTTTAATACCAACTTTAGGGTTAACAGCAGCAGTCATACCAACAACAGCTACTTTATGGTCTTTAAGTTCGCTTGCTTTATCAGGAATTTTTTCTTCAGCAAAAACGTCAGAGTTACCAATTTGAACAGATCCTTCAGATACTTGAGATAAGCCTGTACCAGATCCGCCGGCATTTACTTGAATATCAACTTTTGGATTTTTTGCCATGAATTCTTCAGCTGCCGCTGCTACTAATGGCTGCATCGCAGATGAACCAGAAATAACTAATGAACCGGAAAGTTCTTTCACTTCTTCAGTTTTAGGTTTTTCCTTGCTAGTATTTTCTTCTTTCTTATCTGTTGAAGCACTGCCTCCACAAGCTGCCATGATGACCATTAATGCTGCAAATAATGTAAGAAGGCTTAATTTTTTCAAGCTTTTCATTGCGTTGGTTCCTCCTCAGGAAGTTTGATTATATTTATTTGCCTTACACATATAAAGATAGTCCAAAAGTATTAAGGTAGTTTTAATTGAATGTAAAGGTTTAGTAATTGGTTGTAAAGCTTTTGTAAAACCCAATTATAAAATTACGAAATAAAATTCCCTATAAGGTGGCTTAAAGAATAACTTCCACTTTACGCTGAAATCTGCGAGTGTTGCTTAGCCTTCCTTTTGTTGACTCTCCCACTCATCCATTCATACATGATAGGTATAACCAAGAGACAAATAAGCGTGGAACTGACCATGCCTCCAACAACGACAACGCCAAGTGTTTGTGAAATGATCGTGTCCCCCTTACCTGATACAGCTAAAGGGAGCAATGTTAAAATAGTCGTTCCAGCTGTCATTAAAACTGGTCTTACCCTGGTCGCAGTTCCCTTTAAAATGGCTGGCTTCGGTTCCAATCCAGCAGAAAGATTTCTCTCAATTTTATCAACAAGGACAATCCCATTTGTAACGACTATTCCGGTTAACATCAATAACCCAACTAATGCTGCAAGATTCCATTCAAGCCTAAAAATAAACATTCCAATGACAGATCCGATAAATGCTAACGGAATACAGATTAAAACGGATAGGGGGGCTCTCCATCCCCGAAAAACAGCACTGATGATTACGAGAACAAGCAAAATGGAAAAGAATAGCGCGATTGCCATTTCATAAATCATTTGATATACCTGCTGCGGTGCACCAGCGAAGGAATACTCGATTCCCTCAGGCAGCGGAACTTTCTTAAGAGCATTTTTTACTTGTTTCGTCACTTTCCCAATGTCAGTAGAAATAATATTTGCAGTGATAACTGCATATGGTTGTCCATCCTTCACTTGAATCACCGATGAACCCGTTGGCTCTAATAAAGCGAGCTGATCCAATGTCACGTTTTGACCGTCCTTACTTAAAAAAGTTTCTCCGGCCATCAAAGCAAAAATATCTTTTGAACTGTCTTTTTGTATATCTGAATGAATGACAATTGGGAAGGTATTTTGATTAATCGAGATGAACCCTTTTGTCCCCTCAGCCGTATATTGCTGAATTCGATTTAAAACATCCTCACGTTTAATGCCATAATACTCGATTGCCTTACGATTAAGATTAATCTGATACTGGGTTTGTTGATCGTCATTATCCGCAGCCCCTTGTACTGACAGCCCCGGAATAAGTTTAAGCTCATTTCTCACCGTTTGAGCCATTGTTTCAAGTGTCTGACTATCTGATCCAGTAAGATTAATTTTTAATTGGGAATCATCGCCTGCGATATTCTGATTGGAAACAGCGTAAACAGCTTTGCTTGTAAAAGCATTTAATTGTTTCTGTAAACTCGCAATAAAGTTATCGACGTCAGTTCCTTCCTTTACCTTTATGGACAAATTAGCAATGTTCGGTTTTTGAAGCCATCCACCGCCAGCATCAAATACGTCATCCGATTGAGGGGTAAAGGATGAACCTAAGCCGGAAGAATAGGAGTCCACCTTAGGATTTTGCGCCAATAGGGTTTCCAATCTTCTCACCTCGGCGTCAACTTCTGTTAAGGAAGTATTTAGAGGCAATTGTACTTGTACAACGACTTGGCCATTTTTACCTGCTGTCGGTAAAAAATTTACCGGAAGGAAAGCGGCTCCCACCGAAGTTAATAGAAATAAGCCAACAAAAGCTGCTACTACTTTTTTCTTCCGTCGAAACGCCCAGGTTAAAGCTTTATTAGCAAATGGTTCTACATTAACACCGCCGGAAATCGGTTTTCCGGTCCAAAATAAGTTGTAAAGAACCGGAACAACCAAGATGGAAACTAATAGTGAAATGATCAACGCAATTACCACAGACCAGGCAAATCCTGAAAAAGCTGCACTCACCAAGCCGCCAATTAGGGCAATCGGTACATAGACAGCAATGGTGGTCGCTGTTGATGAAACAATTGCAGGAATCATTTCACAAACGGCATTAGTTAACAGTTGAATACTGGATTTGCCTTGTGCCTCGTTTACTTTTCGGTTCATATTATCAAGGATAACGATTGAGTCATCAACTACCCGGCCCATAGCAACAATTAACCCCGAAACTGTGAGAATATTGAGACTGATTCCCATCGTTTTTAATAAACCGGTCGTTGCCAATAGACAAATTGGCAGGGATAGGGCAATTAATAAAGTTGAACGCACTTTACGGAAAAATAGAAACACACAAATCATCGAAAATAAGCAGCCTAATAACCCCTCTTTTATAAGACCTTTTAAAGACGCCTTCACCTGTTCGCCTTGATCAAAAAGAATGGAAGCTTGTACATCTTTATTTTTTAATGCAGGAATATCTTGGATTTTGCTCTTTATTCGGTCAGATACATCCGTAATATTGGAAGAAGGAGTCTTTAAAACATCTAAAAGTACACTAGGTTGCCCGTTCGTTCGTGAAACGGTCTCCAGATTAACAATGGAGTTGGAAATATCGGCTACTTCTGAAAGTGGAACGGTTTTACCATCCGAATTATGAATCGGCAGCTGCAGCAGATCTTGTTGACTTAATCCCCAGCCTGAAACTTGGACAGGAATGGAAACCTGGTTATTTGTTACCTTGCCTTCTATTCCAGTTGTATAGTTTTCTTCGAGAGATTTTTTTACGTTATCTACTGTTAACCCCGCTTTTCGCATATCTTCCATCCGGAGGTTAATAGCATATCCGGCCGTACCTCCACCGGATACTCGTACATCCTTTACCCCCGGGACTGATTTCAGTCGATTGACAAAATCCTCTTGAATCGCGGTTCGGAGCGTATTTTCTGTTATGTTTGCCGAAGAATTCATCAGACTTATTCTTATAATCGGCATGGAATGGGTGCTAAGACGTGTTACTAGCGGTTTATCAACATCAGCAGGCAGTTTGATATTTTCTAAGGCTTTTGAAACCTGCTCCTCAGCCTGCTTCATATCATAACTCATCGGAAAGTTTAAACTGATCAATGCCCCGCCGTTAAAGGAGTTTGTCTCCACATCGTCAAGGCCTTCCACGACCCGTACTGCCTGCCCAATTGGCTCCGTTATCATCACCTTTACCTGTTCTGCTTGGTAATGATCGGCTCGAACAGTAACCGACAAGGTAGAATTGTTAATTTCCGGTAAGTAATCCCGCTGGATCTGCCACGCAGACATTCCACCCCACACAAGGATCAGAATGATTGAAGTTAGTATGAGAATGGCGCGTTTCATCGATTCATTTATCAATCGTTTCATATCAGTTGTATCCGGGCAATGACCCGAACCTCTCCCCCTCTTATATGATAATTAGGCTGTTTCTTTACTAGCTCATGGCTTGTCTTAAACAACAATAGCTATCTTTACAGATAGCCATTGTCGTGTTACTAACTGTTTTTTCAAAGCAATTCCCTATGAAAACAGTAGATTGCTACTATTAATCATTGTCAGTTTCAGACGGAGCAAAGCTTTCAGGCTGCTTCTCGACCTCTTCTGGTGCAAGAGCTTTTTTCTCACCTGGATATGGCTTATCAAAGCCTTCGGTCGCATACCAAACGGCATGGTTTTGCATATTTGCGTTAATTTCATCCGGTACTGCATGTTTGCCGGTTAACTTATCTTTGTTCTTGTTGGACCACTGTGTCCATTTTTTCGAAAGTTCCTGTGCCTCCGGTGTAACATTGGTTGTGTTAGCAAGCACTGCCGTATTGGCTTCAGGTGTCCCGTTTAACGTGTCAAGCGGGATTTGGTTTGGCACAAATTCGTATGGCGTAAAGTCCGGCTTGTCCGTAAAGAGTTCACTCATTGGCTCAGCAGCTGCGTCATTTTGGTTCATTGGAGGAATCCCAAGAATCTGCTCAATACTGCGAACCATATTGATGACAGTCCAATAGTGGCTGTTAGTAATTCCCCTCTTAACCCAAGGGCTGATGACAAATGCAGGCTGACGATGTCCGTCAACGTGATCTAAACCGTTTTGGGCGTCATCTTCTGTAACGATTATGACAGAGTCTTTCCAGTAAGGGCTGTGAGAAATCAAGTCAACAATTTTACCTACTGCCAAGTCATTATCTGCAACCATCGCTTGAGGTGTAGGGAAGCCCGAAGCGAGTCCATTGGTATGGTCATTCGTTATCCACATTGTCGTAAGTGCTGGTAAATCTTTATTCTTAACGTGTTGTTCAAACTGTTGTTTGAAAATTTCAAAACGATATTGGTCTGGTATGCCCATGTCAAATGTTGGGAACGGTTTATGTGTAATTGGTTCAAGTGAAGGAATATCCGTCTTTGCCTCATAGTTTCCAATCGGAACATGAAGATCACCTTGCTTTTGGCCGGAAAGAATTAAATAATCATTATACCAATCAGTCCAGGAGCCTTGTGGCAGCGTTCCGGTAAAAGCAGTAGTATCCTCCCCAAAGTTTTCTACAGTCTTGCCATGTTTAAGGGCCTGATCCCATAAATGGCCTGTAGGTGCATATGCCATCGCATCCCCAGCACCACCAGGATAGCTTCGTACGTTTGCAGCATCTGTTTCTTTATCCTCGTAATCATTGTTGGTTCCTTGCATTACCCATTGATGTCCGCTTGCTGACTGGATACCGCCAACATAAGTATTGTCCAAAAGCGGGAACGTAGTAGCCAGTTTATGAAAATTAGGAGTCACTTTTTCCGGGAACTGCGTTAAAGCTGGTTCACCGTTTCCTTTTCCAAGATCACCAAATACTTGGTCATATGTCCGGTTTTCTTTGATTATATAGAATACGTGTTTAATCGTTGAAGGCTCACCGATACGCTCAGGCATCGCAACAGGCTTTTTATTCTCGCGCGGCTTCGCGTTAAGATCCTTTAAGCCATACCAGTTATTGTTTTTGTATACTTGGTCTGTTCCCTTTGCTAAGGCCTCTGCAGTCGGGAATGGAATCAAGGAAAGTGACCCTTTCTGCGCATAAGAAGAGTGACCGTTTACGGTAATTCCCTGGATGTTTAAATTACGTGTTGGCCCGCGTGAACCAATCCCATCGGCATTGGCAACGACAAGATTTTTATTGACTGAATCGACTGCGATATCGACTGGGAACCATGCTGTTGGTAAAAGTCCTTGTAATTCAGGTGTCTTATCTGGACTCTGCCAGTCATAGACCGCAATGGCATTGTCACGGCCAAGGCTGACCATTAACTTGCCATCCACCATTTTAACAGCGTTTGGCGCTGAACCTTTTGGCGCATTTGGATATGGTTTAATGTCAATTGTCTGGACCACATCATTTGTCTTTGAGTCAATAACTGAAACTGTGTCATTATTTGTGTTGGTTACAAATATGTACTGTCCTGACTGTGTCATCCGTTCAGGCTGTACGCCAACTGTAATATTTTTAACCACTGTATTTGTCGAAAGGTCAACCACAGAAACCGTTCCCGTCGTAGTGGCACCTGTTTTATCTGTAACAACTGGAGTTCCAGAAGAGTCAACCGTAATGTCGCCAGGTTGAGCTTTGCGGCCGCCTTGGTTGGTAACATAAGCGAAGTTACCATCAACTAATACGCTTGTAGGAGCATTTTCGACGGCCACTTTGGTTAATGCACCTGTTACCGGATCGATGACGCCAAGGCTGTTGTCACGGTTTAAAGCAACCAGAAGCTTACCGTCTGGCGCCACAGTAATATCAAGCGGGTTGATTTTACCGCCAACAGATGCTGCTGGAAGGTTGATAGATTTTTGGACTTTTGGAGTGCCATCTTGTCCAACGCTCAAAACGACAACCTTACCAGTACTGCCTGACGTACCAGTTGCATAGAGCTGGTTTCCATCTTTTGAATAAGCCAAGCCCCACATACTGGAAAGTCCTAAGCTGATATCCTGGGCTTTCATAACTCCGCTTGCAAGATCGATGACATTGATTCCAGTTCCCCCGTAATTGTTGCGGCCAACGATTGTTACTGCAGTCTTTCCATTTGGATGAACAGCAACGGTCATAGGGTTACCCCCAAACTCGATTTGCTTTCCTGCTGGTGTAATTAATTGGTTGACTGGTGTCTGTACAGAACCATCAGCTTGTACACCTACTAGATTGCTGCCAAAAGCACCGTTTTGAGAAGCGTATGCACCAGCTGAGCCTAATAGCATGGTACTTAATGTTGCCGCAGCAACCAGCCTTTTCTTTTTCTTTAATTTCTTTAACACTTTTCTCACTCCCTTTGTTTGTTTATTTGTTTGTAACATACAACTAAATACTACTCTCAATTTATTAAACACGTATTGTGCTTTCGTAAAAGATACATGAAAAAAATGGTAACTATTTAACTATTACGATTTTACTAATTTCGTTCATTTGAACCGCTCAGGGAGGATTAAACAGGCATAAGAAAAAGGGATGTCAAGTAAATTCACTTGAACACCCCTTAAAAAATTAGCACTAAAAATAAGGATCTTTTACATTTTATTTATACTGATTTAATATACCCAATCTAAAATGAAAACATGGTTAAACCATTGCAAATTAAAAGGAGGATATCCATGTTTCTAAGACAGTTTACTAACAATCGCATGATTACTATTGATTATGATACAAATGGAATTTTGAAGATACTGAAAGGTAAAGTTTGCGGTGTTAATTTAAAAGAACAAGTCCTTTATTTAAAGGATGAAAAGCAAAAGTCCTTTTCAATTAAATTATCAGGCATCAGACATATTCATTAACTCCATCATCATTCTAATGAACAATCTAGGCATTTAAATCATAACGTTCTCCGGTCACAAGGTAAATAACATGTTCCGAAATATTGGTTGAATGGTCCGCAATCCTTTCGATATATCTGCATACAAATGCTAACTGATTAATTTGATTAATATGGTCCGGATATTTCTGTACATATCCCATAAGCTCTTTTATAAGTATTCCATACATTTCATCAACCTTATCGTCTTTCTCTGCACATTTTTTTGCCATCTCAACATCTTCCGAAAGGAAGGCGTTTAAGGAATCACTTAGCATCTCCAAAGCAAGATCCATCATTTTGGGAATGTCGACAATTTCTTTTATATGTTTTTCTTTGCCGATATGCAGTGTTGACTTTGCAATATTAACGGCATTGTCGGCAATGCGTTCCACCTCTGAAGAAATTTTGAGCGCTACAATGATTTTTCGAAGGTCTCTTGCCACAGGAGATTCCTTTGCAATTAAAATAATTGCCTTATTATTGATTTCATGTTCCAGTTCATCGATGGTTGAATCATTTTCAATAATTTCATTTGCCCTATCGATATCTTGTTGAATAAGAGTATCAATGCTTTCTTTGATAGCATCCTCCGATTTTCGAGCCATTTCAATAAGCATATTCTTTAATTGTTTTAAATGAGTATCGAAATATGATCTGGTATTCATTATGTCACCCCTATTATCCAAATCTCCCTGTAATATAACCCTCAGTCCGTTCATCCCTTGGGTTCGAGAAAATCTTTGAAGTTTCATCGAGTTCAATTAATTCTCCCATTAAAAAGAAAGCTGTTTTATCCGACACCCTTGAGGCTTGCTGCATATTGTGTGTCACAATAACAATCGTATATTTTTCTTTTAGTTCTAAGATTAATTCTTCAATTTTCAAGGTGGAAATGGGATCAAGGGCGGATGTTGGCTCGTCCATTAATAAGACCTCTGGTTTTGTGGCAAGAGCCCTGGCAATACACAGCCTTTGCTGCTGGCCGCCCGAAAGCCCGAGAGCAGGTGCATGTAGCCGGTCCTTTACCTCATCCCATAAAGCAACGTTCATCAATGATTTTGTGACAATCTCATCCAGATGCTTCTTTTTTTTGATTCCATGGATTCTTGGTCCGTAAGCGACATTATCATAAATGGACTGTGGAAAGGGATTTCCTTTTTGAAAGACCATTCCAACCTTTTTCCGCAATTCTACCAAGTCCAATTTTTCATTTAATATATTGTGACCATTAAAATTGATTTCTCCCGTCATCTTTACATTCGAAACATAATTAATCATCAAGTTCAACGTCTTTACAAAGGTTGACTTTCCACAACCGGAAGGACCAATCATAGCTGTGACCTCTTTTTTGATAATCGGAAAATTAATATTCTTTAATGCATGATGTTCACCATACCATAAATTAAGGTCCTTTATATCAAATACATTCCTGGTTAAGGTTGCAAACGTCACACCATTCCCCCCTTATCCGAATCTTCCCGAGATATATTCCTCTGTTTTTTTAACAGAAGGATTGGTAAATATCGTATCTGTGATGTCATATTCTATCAAATCACCGCTCAGGAAGAAGGCTGTTTTATCAGAAATACGCGACGCCTGCTGCATATTATGAGTAACGATTATGATTGAATAGTCCTTTTTCAACTCCACGATAAGATCCTCAACCTTGGCATTCGAGATAGGGTCCAGCGCTGAAGATGGCTCGTCAAGGAGCATGACAGTTGGCTTCATTGCAATAGTCCGGGCAATGCAGAGACGTTGCTGCTGCCCTCCGGAAAGGGATAGTGCCGATTTATGCAGACGGTCTTTTACTTCTTCCCACAATGCTGCTTTCTGAAGACTTTCCTCCACGATTTCATCCAGATTGCTTTTCTTTCTGATGCCTGCGAACTTCAAAGCGTGGGTGATATTATTATAAATGGATTTTGGAAACGGATTCGGCTTTTGAAAGACCATCCCGATTTCTTTCCGTAACGCTACAACATTTATTTGCTCTGATAAAATATTTAGGTCATCATAAATAATTTCCCCTTTTGCCCTTGCTCCGGGTATCAAATCATTCATCCTGTTAATACTGCGTAAAAATGTCGACTTTCCACATCCCGATGGGCCGATAAGAGCCGTTACTGAATTTTCTTCAATATCCATTGAAATCCCATTAACAGCCCGTTTTTCGCCATAAAAAATTTCTAAATTTTTTACATGCAAAACCATATTTTTTTGCTGTTTTTCATTACTTTGAGTCATTTCTGTTTCGGCTGGTCTTTGCTTCATTGCTGTCGCCATATTTTTTCACCTGCTTTTATTTAGTTGCCGTAATTTTGCGATGAATCAAACTTCCAATCCATCTTGCCAATAAATTAAAAATTAATACGGATAGGACTAAAACGGCAGCCGCACCGCTTGAGACCTCTTCCACATCAGGAATTAAGCCTTGCGTATTGACAGCCCAAATATGTACTGCCAAGGTCTCAGCCGGACGAAAAATATTTAAAGGGGAAGTGGCAGAAAAGGGGTTCCAATTTGCATAATCAAGTCTTGGTGTAGACAAGCCGGCAGTAAATAATAATGCCGCTGCTTCCCCAAATACACGGCCGGAAGCAAGGATGATACCCGTTAAAATAGTGGGAAAAGCGCTAGGCAATATAACCGTTTTAATGGAGTGCCAATGGGTAATCCCTAATGCAAGGCTGGCTTCTTTTAACTCCCGGGGGACAGACCGAATTGCGTCCTCACTCACACGGACAATAACAGGCAGATTGAAAACGGTAAGAGCTAATGCACCGCCTAAAATTGTATAACCCCATCCAGTTAAATTAACAAACATCAATAAACCAAACATTCCAATCACAATTGAAGGCAGAGAGGCTAAAACTTCGATACAAGAACGAATAGTATCAGTAATCTTCCCCGGTTTAGCATACTCTGCCATATATATGCCTCCGCCTAACCCTAATGGGACGGCAATTATCATCGTAATCACCAATATATATAGGGAATTGAACAATTGATCACGGATTCCCCCTCCAGCTCTTACGTTGCTTGAGGGAGATGTCAGGAAATCAAGCGATATATTTTTTAGCCCGTTAACCAAAATATAGTAAAAAAGGCCAACAAGTATCAAAATGATAATAAGTGCGATTGCATAGAACACACCAGTAGCTATTCGATCAGCGGTTTTCGTATTCATTACAATTTCCTCCTTGCTGATAAATAACGAATGAGGAGAATAAATGCGAACGACATGACTAATAGAATCAATCCCATTGACCAAAGCGTATTATTTTCCACACTTCCATATGTAGTATGACCCATGTTTAACGTTATAATGGTAGTTAACGTGGCAGATGCATCCAATAAACTTGAAGGCAAATTCCTCACGTTCCCTATAACCATTTGGACAGCCAATGCTTCACCAAATGCTCTCGCCATTCCAAGTACAATAGCTGTCAGCAGTGATGGCATGGCAGCAGGAATAAGCACTTTTTTGATGGTTTGCCAACGGGTGGCACCCAAAGCAAAAGAACCTTCTCTTAATGCCCCTGGCAGAGAACCCATTGCATCGGTAGCAATAGATGTTACTGTTGGCAATATCATAATGGAAAGAACAATGGTTCCGGAAAGCAGGCTAAATCCTAGTCCTCCTATATTTTCCCTGATAAACGGGACTAATACGGAAAGCCCGATGAATCCATATACAACAGAAGGAATACCAACTAACAACTCAATTACAGGCTGCAATATTTTTCTACCCCAAGATGGGGCAATTTCGGTCATAAAGATTGCCCCGCCAATCCCTAATGGTGCCGCAACAAGCGCAGAGAGAAAAGTGACGGCAAAAGACCCAAAAATAAACGGCAGCGTACCATATTGCGGATTAGCCTTATCAGTAGGATTCCAAGTCCTACTCGTTATGAATTCAATCAGGCTAACGCCATTTTTTATAAAGGATTGGAGCCCTTTTGTCCCTAGAAATATCGTAATGGCAATGGTGGCAGAGATCATAATAACAGCACATAAGATGACCAGGGACTTTCCCCTAAATTCTCCACCCAGCCAATCTTGGCCGGATTTCAGCAGCCTATCTTTGGCAGAACTCGACTTTTCCATATTGCACCAACCCCCTATAACTACATCATAAGGGTAAATGTGGTGACACATTTACCCTTTAACTGCCACATACGACCTATTTGTTTGTTTGATTACCTTTCGCGTCACGTTCTACCTTCATTTTTGTTACAGGTAAATACCCCTGCTCTTTTAACAACTTATTTTGAACATCATCAGACATTAAATAGTCCAAAAATGCTTTTGTCGCACCGCTTGGTTCACCCTTAGTATAAGAGTGTTCGTACGCCCAAACTGGGAATTTGCCTGATTGGACATTTTCATCTGTTGGTTCAACGCCATCAATCGACAGAGGGGTCACCTTATCATCGGTGAAGTAAGAGAATGCCAAGTAACCAACTGCCCCAGCGGTTTCATTAACAATTTTTTTAACCGTGTTGGAGGAATCTTCTGTAATTCCTTCCGCAGGTGTTGCTCCATCAAGAGCAAATTTATTGAATACTGCACGAGTACCTGACGCATCAGGGCGGTTGACTAATACGATTTTTTGATCCTTACCGCCAACATCTTTCCAGTTTGTAATTTTGCCTGTAAAAACTTTAATAAGGTTTTCTTTTGAAATGTCTTTAATTCCAACACCTGGGTTAACTGCTGCAGTTATTCCAACAACCGCAACTTTGTGGTCCACTAATTGGTCAGCCGGAATCCCTTCCTTTTCTTCCGCGAAAACATCAGAGTTCCCAATTTGAACAGATCCTTCAGCAACCTGGGATAATCCTGTACCAGACCCGCCCGCATTTACTTGAATGTCTACTTTTGGATTATTAGCCATAAATTCTTCTGCCGCCGCCGCTACAAGAGGCTGCATGGCAGATGAGCCGGAAACGACCAAGGAGCCAGAAAGTTCTTTTCCGGCTTTATCACCGGTATCCTTAGTTGTGTCTTTTTTCGCTCCTCCGCCGCACGCAGCTGCAAATATCATCAAAGCTACAATTGTTATCAATAGGCTGATTTTTTTCAAACTTTTCATTGCGTAAATTCCTCCTAGATAAGGTTAGTATTAGGAATTGCATCATTCTTTTTTATGATGCCTCTGCCAAAAATAAATATTTAAGGAAGATACAAATTTTCTTTGGTGTCCTGTGAATTTATTTTTTCAAAAAATTGAACATTAGAAGGGAATATAGATTAATGAATAAGAGAGGGATTAGCATGTCCGATGGTGAACAAAACAAAAATGAGGCTAAGGAAGTAAATCAATATTTAAGTCAAAAATTTAAAGATTATAGTGCAAGATATTCTCAGGTAAATTCCGAAACAGAAAAGGCAAATCAACAAATTCAGGAACAATTCTATGGAGAAAATAAAGAAAACAATCTGCTTCCTTTTCATGTTGATAGCAACAATCCTCCCATAAAAAAGTAACAAGCCCCATTGCATCAAGCTAGATCCAAAAGCAAAAAAAAACGGTTCTTTTGCTTCAAAACTGAAGCAAAAGAACCGTCCCCATGCTTACTCCACTGTTACCGACTTCGCGAGGTTACGTGGTTTGTCGACGTCGCAGTCGCGGTGCAGGGCTGCGTAGTAGGCAAGGATTTGTAATGGTATGACAGAGATAAGTGGTGTTAATAATTCGTGCACTTCTGGTATGACGAAGCTGTCTTCGTCCATGTTTAGTCCGTTCATTGAGATAATGCATGGATTAGCGCCGCGGGCCACAACTTCCTTCACATTGCCGCGAATGCTTAAATTCACGCTTTCCTGAGTGGCAAGAGCAACGACTGGAGTACCTTCTTCGATTAAGGCAATCGTTCCATGCTTTAACTCGCCGCCAGCAAAGCCCTCTGCTTGAATATAAGAAATTTCCTTAAGCTTCAAGGCGCCTTCTAAGCCAACATAAAAGTCAATGCCGCGGCCGATAAAGAAAGCATTCCGTGTGACTGAGAAGAATTCACGGGCAATGACTTCAAGTATTTCCTTAGAGTCACATAGAACATCCATCGCATTAGCAACTAAGCCAAGCTCATGAATCAGATCAAAGCCAACTTCTAAACTGCGACTCTTGGCTGTCACTTCGGCTAAAATTGCAAGAACTGCCAACTGTGCTGTATAAGCCTTAGTCGAAGCTACAGCGATTTCTGGACCGGCATGCAGCAATAAAGTATAATCCGCTTCACGTGATAATGTCGATCCAGGCACGTTTGTAATCGTCAACGCTGGATAGCCCATTTCTTTTACCTGAACGAGAACGGCACGGCTGTCGGCAGTCTCACCGCTTTGTGAAATGAACACAAACAATGGCTTTTCAGATAAAAGCGGCATATTGTAGCCAAATTCGCTGGAGATATGGACTTCAACCGGAATCTTTGCCATTTTTTCAATGAACTGCTTACCAACAAGTCCTGCGTGATAAGAAGTCCCTGCAGCAATGATATAGACGCGGTCAGCAGCGTTTACAGCATCAATGATGTCCCGGTCAATCACAAGCTTGCCCTGCTCATCTTGATAATGTTGAATGATTTTACGAATAACAGCAGGCTGCTCATCAATTTCCTTCAACATATAGTGAGGATATGTCCCCTTTTCAATATCACTGGCATCAAGCTCGGCTGTGTATGGCGTACGGCTGATGACTTCTCCATCTATGTTTTGAATAGTTACTTCATTTTTTGTTACGATGACGATTTCTTTATCCATTAATTCAACAAACTGATCGGTTACTTGAAGCATTGCCATCGCATCGCTCGCGACCACATTGAAGCCGTCCCCTAGGCCGACAAGCAGCGGGCTTTTATTTTTTGCTACATAAATGGTGTTATTGTCTTCTGCATCCAAAAGCGCTAGTGCATATGAGCCATGCAAAAGTGTCAATGTTTTGCGGAAGGACTCTAATACGCTCAGGCCTTCGTTTGCAAACTTCTCGACAAGCTGCACAATGACTTCTGTATCGGTTTCACTTTTGAAAGAAACATCTGCTAAATATTCGCGCTTTAGCAGATCATAGTTTTCGATGACGCCGTTGTGAACAAGCGTAAAGCGGCCGGATGCGCTTTGATGCGGATGGGAATTTCCTCTGCTTGGAACCCCGTGTGTTGCCCAACGTGTATGGCCAATTCCAACGTGTGCCAATACTTTTTCATCGACAATGCTGCGAAGGTCGGCGATGCGTCCTTTTTCCTTGAAAATTTGAATCCCGTCTTCGTTTTTAACAGCTATACCTGCTGAATCATAGCCTCTATATTCAAGCTTTTCTAAACCTTTTAGTAAAATTTCCTTCGAATCTAAATTTCCAATATATCCAACAATTCCGCACATATTTATTCTTTTCCTCCCTGATATAGGGGGCAAGAAGCTTTGGAGGCGTACCTGCCCCCTTATCTCTGTTTTTTTATAGGTATCTGTCTATACCTTTTTCAACATTATTTTAGTATGTGCATTTTCTCCCCTTTGTGCACCGAGTTGCCTCCGTGTTTTAAGGAAGAAATTGACGGTTGTGCGTTTCAACCGGGAGGTATCCGCCGAACATTTCGATAATCCTCCACCTCGTCAACTAGCCAAACCCTCTGTCGGCTAGTTCTGGCGCTTTTGTAAAACAACTGTTCTACCGCTGCCCCCCTTCCAATAACATTGCCTTTCATTAAGCAAAGCAAGTTAATAGTACATGATACGCATTGGTTCGTCAACTTAAAACTTAATGGAAAAATTAAAACCATACATAATAAAATATGCATAAGGGAATTAGAAGTTCCCTTATGCATATAGCGAATTTTATTCTTCGTTTAAACCCATTTCCGCCTTAACAACAGCAGCAATACGGTTCACATATTCTTCGCAAAGCTCCTCTGAAGATGCCTCTGCCATTACGCGGACAAGCGGTTCTGTTCCTGACGGACGAACAAGAATGCGTCCGTTTCCAGCCATTTCGCTTTCCACCTGTGCAATAATCTCTTTTACCTTTTCATTATCGGTTACATGGTGTTTGTCTGTAACCTTGATATTGACAAGTTTCTGCGGGTATTTTTTCATTTCGGCCGCTAGTTCTGAAAGCTTCTTTTGAGTTGCTTTCATAATATTCACTAACTGCAGGCCTGTTAATAAACCATCACCAGTCGTATTATAGTCAAGGAAAATAATATGACCGGATTGCTCACCGCCAAGGTTATAGTTATTTTTCTTCATTTCCTCGACAACATAGCGGTCACCCACTGCCGTAGGAACACTTTGAATGGCTTGGCTTTCTACTGCTTTATAAAAACCAAGGTTGCTCATGACAGTTGAAACAATGGTATTATGCTTTAATCGGCCCTGTTCCTTCATGTATTTTCCACAGATATAAAGGATATGGTCGCCATCAACGATGTTCCCTTTTTCATCAATCGCAATCAAGCGATCGCCGTCGCCATCAAAGGCCAAACCAACGTCCGCTCCTTTTTCCTTCAGCAAAGCAGCCAGTGCTTCTGGATGGGTTGAGCCTACGCCCGCATTAATATTTAAACCATTTGGAGCTGCTCCCATCGTCGACAAATCAGCATCCAAATCAGCAAACAAATGCATCGCAAGCGACGAGGTTGCCCCATGGGCACAGTCCAATGCCACATGGATTCCGGAGAAATCTTCATCCACCGTATTTTTTAAATATTGCAGGTATTTTTGACCGCCTTCGAAATAGTCCATGACAAGACCAAGGTCGGCCCCTGTCGGACGCGGCAGCTGATCCTCTGGCAAGTCCATCAAACCCTCAATTTCCAATTCCTGCTCATCAGAAAGCTTAAAACCGTCCGGACCGAAGAATTTAATTCCGTTATCCGCAACCGGATTATGAGAGGCAGAAATCATAACACCTGCCTGTGCACCTAAAGCTTTAGTCAAATAGGCAACACCTGGTGTGGAAATAACACCAAGACGCATGACTTCTGCTCCAATCGAAAGCAAACCGGCGACAAGCGCACCTTCTAGCATATGCCCGGAAATCCGGGTATCACGTCCAATTAAAACCTTTGGACGGGCATGTTCCTTTGTTAACACATATCCGCCAAACCGGCCAAGTTTAAAAGCCAGTTCCGGAGTTAATTCGCTGTTTGCGACTCCACGTACTCCGTCGGTTCCAAAATATTTTCCCATTCTATTATCCGCTCCTTCTATATCTATTGCTCCGAATTAAGCATTGTTTGTTATCGTTATTTTTGCTGTAGATTTATCAGGCTTATAATTAACATTCGGCGGGCCATCAATATGAATATTCACTTCATGATTACCTTCCGGAAGGCTTGAGAGATCAACATATGCGTTAAAATCTTCAGGTCTGAGACCGCTTAGGGCAGTGCTTGGCCCATTTATGATTAAATTAATCACTTTGTTTGCCGGGTCGGTAATGTCCGCTTTCAAATTAGGCCCTAAGCCTTTAATCTTAAGCGGCACTCCGGATACAGTTGTTTCCGCCTGCTTGCTCACCTTTACAGTAGCTTTTACCATTTGCGGGGTTACCTTCGAGATGCCATTTGAAATAATAACAGGCAAATCCAATGTCGTATTATCATTTATTTTACTGACATCCACTTCTACCCTGACACTTTCGGTATTTTTTAATATATCTTCATCCCCTGTGATGACAGCCTCCGCTGTATCTAGGTCGATGGAATCTATTGTCACGCCGGCCGGCGGAGAACCTTTTCTAATTATATTGATGGGAACCGTTTTGGCGGTTTCTTTGATTGGAAGTGTGACCCTAACGGTTTCCGGTTCCACCGTTACATCCA
Organism: Neobacillus citreus; assembly: GCF_018343545.2. GTDB lineage: Bacteria > Bacillota > Bacilli > Bacillales > Cytobacillaceae > Neobacillus > Neobacillus citreus. The sequence goes on from NZ_JAGYPE020000069.1 coordinate 24,932, forward strand.
GTTTATTTAAATCCTTATCAAGAACCTGAATCCGAGCCGATTTTGTTGTGGTTTCCTTCAGCTTTTCTTTCTCCTCAAGGACGGCCTTAACATACGTAATTCGGTCGATTTCACTTTTGGCTCCAGTAATTTTTACCCTTTTCGGTTCCACTACTGGGGTTCCGGCAGCATAGCCATCTTCAATTTGGCCTGGGTTAAACTCTGCCTCAATCTTGAATTCCTTTGTTATTTTTTCCTGTATGGTTACATAAACGGAGTTCGGCTTTATGGAAGCCTGCAATTTATCGGATAAGTCCTTAACCTTCAGATTCACCTTCTGCCGACCTATTTTGGCATTGGTTAAATCCACATAAACCTCAAAGTTTCTTAAAGCCTTAGCCGACTGAATATGTGTGATCGGCCCTTTGAGGCCGACATCAACAGTATATGGTACTCCCGAGACGACTAGGTTTTCAGTATCATAATAAATCTTTACCGGTATATCTTTTATGGTCTCACTCGTTTGCTCTCCAGGCACATATACATCTTTGCCGGCATGCGGAACAGAGGAGTATAACAAAACCGCCAATACAAGTGCCAAGATTTTTATAAACCATGGGGTATCCATTAATTTATCCATTGCTTTTTCCCCTCCAGTTCCAACGAGCTGAAGAAGCTTGTTTTGCTTTGTGCTGATCCAGCAATTCATTAGTCAGTAATTCGCGAAATTCATCCGCTTTTACATCACGGTGCAACTCGCCATTTTTGGTAAGCGAAATGGCGCCCGTTTCCTCCGATACGACAACTGTAATACTGTCCGTCACTTCGCTTATTCCTAAAGCCGCCCTATGCCGTGTTCCCAATTCTTTTGAGATAAAGGGGCTTTCTGATAAAGGCAGATAACACGCCGCTGCCGCCACATTATTTCTTTGGATAATGACTGCGCCGTCATGAAGCGGTGTATTCGGAATAAAGATATTGATCAGCAGTTCAGAAGAAATTCTTGAATTTAATCCAATTCCCGTTTCTATGTAATCGCTCATCCCCGTTTCTCTTTCAATCGAAATAAGGGCTCCAATCCGCCGTTTCGCCATATAATCTGTTGCTTTCATAATGGCTTCCACTGTTTTCTCCTGATCCTCATCTTCAGGATTGTTTGATCTGGAGAAAAACCGGCCTCTTCCCAACTGCTCAAGAGCCCTTCTAAGCTCTGGCTGAAAAATAATGATAATGGCTAGGAATCCGTAGGTAATGACCTGCTCCATCATCCAACTCAAGGTGGTCAGCCCGAAAAAATCACTGGCGACCTTCACAAGCAGAATAACAAAAATTCCTTTTAAAAGCTGAACCGCTTTGGTTCCTTTAATAATATTAATTAATTTATAAATGACATACCAGACAAGGACAATATCAATTGTACTCGATATATACTTCCAGAATGTCCAATCGGCAAACGGCATGGTTTTTCCTCCGTAAATTTGCTAGTAAAACAATATAACCAATACATTATATCACAAACTAAACTTGTACTTATTATATGTTACTGTTTAAAAAAACAAATCACTCCATTTTGAGTGATTTGTCATTTATTTAGTTTCCGTCTGGTTAAAAACACCTACTACGTCTTTAGCTGTTTTTTTCATCTGGTACCAGATCCAATCAAACACTTCGTTTACTACCTCAATATCGCCCGTAACATGTCCTGCAGAAGCGAGGTACTTTTCCCCATTGATGACCGTTGCATCTCCCTGGATTTCTCCTTCTATTCTGAGTGTTCCATTTCGGACGACAACGTCACCCTTGACGACTTCTCCCTTAGGGACAATGACCGTGTTGTTTTTGACAATTAAATTCCGTTGTTTTGTCACAGAGAACTCCCGCTCATGATTCCACGTTGACATCAGGCTGCCACCCATTAAGACAACAAATAAGGACGCTGCCGTTAGAATTGGGTGATTCTTAAACCAGCGTGTCATTAGTACCTTCTTCTTTTCCTTCGGCAGACGTGCCAAAACATTGGCTGTAAAATTGGCTGGGGCCTGCATATTTGAAACGCTTTTGACAAAAGCGATCGTTTTCTTCAGTTCGTTAAAAATCGTTTCACAGTCTTTACAGTTTTGGAGGTGTAGTCGTAAAACCTTCTCCTTTTCTGAATCAATTTCTTCGTCCAAGTATTCGTGCATGAGTTCGATGATATGGTCTGGACACATTCTTGTTTCACCTCTTTTTTACACATACCTTAATTGTTGTTTCAATGCTTCTCTTCCGCGGTGAATTCTTGTTTTGACTGTTCCAACCGGAAGGTCGAGAATTTCACTTATTTCGTTTAAGGACAAATCCTCCATGTATTTTAATACGATGGCTGACCGATATTTTTCGGGGAGTTTTAAAATTTCCTTTTGGACTGTCTCTTGCAGCTCCATGCTTTCTAATTCCTTTTCCGGCAGTTCGGTATTGGATGGAATCTGCGAATACATCGTCAGCCCTTCCGTACCGACCACATCTGCATCTAAATAATGGTCCGGTTTCTTTTTACGCATCCGGTCGATACAAAGATTGGTGGCAATACGAAAAAGCCACGTGGAGAACTTTAAATCTTGGTTAAAGGACTTTATATTCACATAGGCACGGATGAATGCTTCCTGTGCTGCATCCTCAGCCTCATGCCGGTTACCAAGCATTCGAAAACAAAGCTGAAAAACACTGTTTTTATATATTTCAACAATTTCCCCAAATGCGTCTTGGTCGCCTTTTATGACTTGTTTTATTCTCTTTTTTACTATAGCTTCCATTAAATTACCTCAGCTCCAATGCTGCTATCCGATATACGTATCGTTAGCAAAAAGGTTTCGTTTTAGGTAAAAAAAGTTCTCAATACCTATAATTTTAACAAAAAATTAGTAAAAATTGCTAAAAGAATTCATAGAGGTATTAATAGTAATGTTACATTGGAATTATGAACGTTTTGTGGAGGAACGATAAAAGAATTGTAAAAAGTGGCGTGATAGCGGGGGAAAAATAACAGCTGCCTAAAGTTGGCAGCTGTCGCGTAGTTTTTATAGAAGTTTTTCGCCAAATAAAGACCCCATCAGTCCGACAGCAATGGAGGCGG
>NZ_JAGYPE020000007.1:0-13830 GCF_018343545.2 Neobacillus citreus
CTCGAATGTAAATTTAGCCATATAAAAAACTGCACCTCCATTGTTAGTTTTGTGTCTAACAATTTTGGTGCAGTTCAACAAGGCCCCTTTTAGTTTGCCGCTTCCACCACAGCGTGGAGCTCAATCTCTACATTCCCCTGCACCGCCCTGCTGATCATACAGGAGGTCTCCGCCTTCTTGGCAAGCCTGTGTGCTAATGTAAAATCCTTTTCGGCAGCATCCGCTTTCAAAACGATAAGTGGTTTATGAATAATTTTTTTATAGGTAATAACCCCATTGGTCACATCGACAATCCCTTCCGATTCCATCGTTAAACCCGCCTTATCAAGCCCGCTTCGCTGCATCATGGCGGCAAGCGTGATGATATAGCAAGTCGCAGCTGCACCCAGCAGCATTTCATCTGGGTTCGTTCCGACCCCCGGGCCATCCATTTCCGGCGGGATGGATACCTTTGTTTTCAGGTTTGCAGTTTCAATTTCACCTACATCATTCCGAAGCCCAGGCCAGTTTGCTTTTAATAAAAATCGATGTTCAGCCATCCAAAAACCTCCAGTGAAATATTTCTTGTATAAAAACCCGATGATTTTTAAAATATGATATGGTTAGTTTATTAATTAAATGGAGCAGCCAAAAACATGAACCTAATAAAAAAACTATTTTTGTTTTTAGTACTTTGCCTTTATCTAGCCATTCTTACAAAACTCGTATTATTTAAATATATCCCGCTATCTCAGATTATCAATCATTTTAATTTCACCTATGACGGATACCACTGGCGCTCAAACAATTTTGTTCCCTTTAAAACCATTAATTTTTATTTGTATATAGCCGATGTCAATTTCGATATTCGGGTGAAGAATCTAGCTGGAAACGTGGTTGGCTTTATCCCGCTTGGCTTTATCTTACCACTCTTGGCAAAAAAGTTTCAAAAACTTAGAACCGTCATGCTAGCCGCGTTCAGTTTAAGTCTATCCTATGAAATACTGCAGTTGGTGTTCGAATTTGGCAGCTTCGATGTGGATGATTTGATCTTAAATACCTTTGGCGGAATTTTGGGCTATATCCCGTTTAAAATTTTGCAGTTTTTTTCCCGCCCTAAAAGGAAAATAAAAAAATAAGGCAAACTGAACCGAAATTATGTTGAAATCTGCAACGTTTTTTGAAAATTTGCAGATTTTTTAGTTTATCAGAAAAAAATGTGTTGTAAGGGTTTACAACCTGTAGTAATATGGGTATTGAAATCACATACATGATTCAAAATCACATATGTGATTCCGAGGAGGATTGGAGATGGCTGTTAAATCGGCAGAACGCGTGTTAAAAGTGTTTGAGTTGCTTGCACAGCACCCAGAGGGATTAACAATCAAAGAAATAAGCGAGACACTTGTTTTTCCGCAAAGCAGTACATCAGGTTTGATTGAGACATTATTTCAAGCAAACTATTTGACGGTCGATTATTCAAAAAAGTATAGGCTTGGACCAAAGCTTATACCCCTTGGAAGCATAGCGATGAATTGTCTCGATGTTGCTGCCCAAGGCTTGCCTTTTCTAAAAAAACTAATGGAAGAGGTACAGGAAACTGTCTTTATGGCTGTTTTATCAGATTCTGAACTTATCTATGTGGCGAAGATCAACAGCAATCGATCCATTCGTACAACAGCGGAACCAGGAAAAAGCAAGCCATTGTATTGCACGGGATTAGGAAAAGCCTTCTTAACCTTTCTCTCGGATAAGCAACGGGAGGAAATTATCAGAAACCTAATATTGCAGCCTATTACACCAAAGACGATAACTGACAAAACATCTCTCAAAGTGCAACTGGAAATGTTCGCAAGTCTTGGCTATGCCATTGATGATGAAGAGAATGAAGAGGGGTTATATTGTCTGGCTGCTCCTATATATGGAGTAGAATGTACGATTCAGGCTGCAATTAGCGTAGCAGGTCCTAAAGAAAGAATGTTAAAAAATAAAGAACGAATTGTGGAAAACTTGCTCCATACTTCAATGAAAATTTCTGACAGTATTGGGTACAGATAACCACAATGCTAAGTTTTATTAAACCTTTGAAAGGGGGACTTGCATGTAGGAAAAGGGTCATTATGATTCTATTCATTATATAAAAAAGATGATTATCTATAGTTTTTTGAAAACGCTTTAAAACGCTAAGGCAACAATCGTGTAATGTGGGTACTTAAGGAAAATTTCATGCAAGGGAATTTATTAATTTCATTATTCTACCAAACTATTTTTTATTATGTGTTATAGGTCTACAGTATAGAATGAAATCGTTATCACTTTTGTGAAAATAACAGCAAGGGGGAAAATTATGAAAACGAGTTTTGTAGGTTTTAAAAAAGCTGCTGGTGTTCTTGCTTTAGCTGTTGGTCTTAGCTCTGCACTTGCTGGCTGCAGCGGTTCAAATTCCTCAACAGGCACAAAGGCACCTGAGAAGACTGCTGAGAAAAAGGTTCAAGAAATCCGCTTGGTTGCTGCCAACCACCCTTGGACAGAGGCAATTAAAGCACAATTGCCTGAGTTTGAGAAAGAGACAGGCATTAAAGTAAAAATTGACAGCTATTTTGAAGACCAATTAACACAAAAAACTTCCGTTGAGTTTGCATCTAACTCTAAGAACATCGACGTTGTTATGTTCCGTCCGCTTCAAGACGGTAAGATGTTCCATAAGAGCGGCTACTTTGCAGACATGACTGGTTATATTTCTAAAGAACAAGACTATACAAAGGATTTTATTCCTTCTTCCCTAGGAAGCGTGCAACAAGACAAAAAATACTTTGGATTACCGCTTGTAACAGAGACGGAAGTTCTTTACTACCGTAAAGACCTGTTAGAAAAAGCCGGCATCGAAGTTCCAAAGACATTAGAAGAGCTTGAAGCAGCGGCTAAGAAGTTAAACAACCCTGCAAATGGCGTTGCTGGATTTGTTGCCCGTGGTAAACGTGCTGCTGCAGTTACACAGTTCTCCAGCTTCCTATATGGTTTTGGCGGAGACTTTATGAAGGATGGAAAATCCACCCTTACTTCACCTGAGGCATTAAAAGCATTTGAATATTATGGAAACCTATTAAACAAATATGGCCCTAAAGGTACTTTAAATATGAGCTGGCCTGAGGCAATGGCTGTGTTCACTCAAGGAAAAGCTGCTTTCTATACAGATGCATCTTCCTTGTTTACAAACGCAACTGATCCATCAAAATCTGCTGTGGCTGACAAAGTTGGTTTTGCTCCGTTTCCAGCCGGTGCTAATGGTTCTAAGCCATACAACGTAACATCTTGGGCACTTGGTATTGGCGCTAACTCTGAGAAGAAAGATGCGGCATGGGAATTTATTAAGTGGGTAGAAAGCAAAGAAATGGTCACGAAGCTTCAAGCTGAAGGAAATCCTGGCGCACGTATTTCTGTTTGGGAGTCTGCAGAAGGAACTGCTAAATTCCCGAAAGATTTAGCGGCAGCTATTGCTGAAAATGGTAAAACTGGTACTTCTTATGACCGTCCAGTGGTAATCAACGTAGGAAGCGCACGTGATTCCATCGGTGATATCATCATCGCTGGTATCGAAGGCAAGGATGTTAAGGCTGCTGCAGAAAAGGCAGACGGAGAATTCCAAAAGATTCTTGACAGTGAGAAGTAATCCGTTCTAATTAGCACAAATTTTTAATCGGCTTTCGGTCAGCAATCTAGGTTGTAATACTGGATCATGCCCGAAAGCCGTTTGTTTTAACAAAACATAAACTTTTCCGGGAGGAACAAAAGAATGACAAATTGGATTGACCGTCACATCAAGTGGGTTTTTACCTTGCCGGCTGTGCTTTTTGTAGGATTAATGATGGTCATGCCTGTGGGCTATACGTTTTGGCTGAGTTTTCATGAGTGGAGCATGTCGAATGTGACTCCTCCGTTATGGGTGGCTTTGGATAATTATATCGCATTATTTAAAGATGAACTTTTTCTTAAATCACTTTGGTTAATGTTCTATTTTACAATTGTAGCTGTGTTGATTGAAACGGTATTAGGGGTTGGAATTGCGATTCTTATGAATCAGAATATCGTTGGAAAAGGCGTTGTCAAAACCTTATTCCTGCTCCCAATGGTAGCAACTCCGGTTGCGGTCGGCTTAATTTGGGTACTGATTTATGAACCGAATATCGGGATTGCCAACATATTCTTAAGCAAACTCGGAATTCCGGGTCAGGAATGGTTAACCTCACAGAGTCTCGTTATGCCTTCGTTAATTTTTATTGATGTTTGGGAATGGACCCCGATGATCGCCTTAATCGTTCTAGCAGGTCTTGTTTCCCTGCCGAAGGATCCTTACGAAGCAGCGATGATTGACGGGGCGACTCCTTGGCAGTCGTTTACAAAAATTACGCTTCCATTGTTAAAACCGACGCTATATTCCGCTGTTTTATTAAGGATGATTGACGCGTTAAAAACATTTGACATTATTTATGCTACTACTCAGGGCGGACCGGGAACTTCATCTCAAACGACCAACATTTACGGGTACGTGTTAGGCTTCCAATACTTTAAGATTGGCCAAGCTTCCGCATTATTGATGATCTTCTTTATCATCGTTCTATCGATTAGTATTTTCACGATTCTTTTACGGAAAAGGGCGGGTGTACAGCTATGAGTGAAAAACAAAGTCCGATTAAATCCATTTTCACCCATTTCGGCGTTTATTTTGTACTGTTTTTGTTCTTACTCCCGTTCCTGTGGATGTTGCTCGCTTCATTTAAAACACAAGTACAAATTCTTAATACCAATAAAATCTTTGAAATTACAGCAAACTTTAATAACTATATTAATGTTTTTAAAGAATATAACTTTCTTAGTTTTATATGGAACAGCTTTGTCGTTGCAGCAGGGGCGACCCTATTTGGGCTCATCCTTGGCCTTCCTGCCGCTTATTCAATTGCAAAATTCAAGCAGCAAGGCTTTGGTCTTTTAATTCTTGTAGCAAGAATTGTACCGGGTATCTCTTTCCTTATCCCGTGGTTCATTATCTTTTCAAAACTGCAATTAATTGACACATATACGTCGTTAATCCTAAGCCATATGCTTGTTACCATGCCGTTTATTATCTGGGTTATGATTCCCTTTTTCGAAGGGCTTCCGCATGAACTTGAGGAATCAGCACGTGTGGATGGCTGTTCTATTCCAGGGGCGTTTGTCAAAGTTATGCTGCCAATCTCAGGACCGGGGATTGTGACATCATCCATTTTGGCGTTCATCTTCTCATGGAATAACTTTATGTTTTCATTGATTTTGGCAGGCGATAACACGAAGACCTTACCAATTGCCATCTTTAACTTCCTATCCTATTCGGAAATTAACTGGGGCGGTCTGATGGCGGCATCTGTCATCATTACGGCACCTGTACTAGTCATCGCACTATTTGCCCAACGTTATATCATTGCAGGATTAACAGGCGGAAGTGTGAAAGGTTAATAGTCTTAGCATATGCGTGATTTAAAAAATAATATAAACGAGGCGAATTTACTATGAAAATCACGAATCTAACATTATACAAAGTTCCTCCACGCTGGCTTTTTCTAAAAATTGAAACGGATAACGGCTTAGAAGGCTGGGGTGAGCCAATCGTAGAAGGCCGGGCGAGCACGGTAGAGGCTTGTGTAAAGGAACTTAGTGACTATTTAATCGGTCAGGACCCACGGAAAATTGAAGATCTTTTTCAGGTGATGTACCGTGGGGGATTTTATCGCGGCGGTCCAATCATGATGAGTGCCATTTCGGGAATTGAGCAGGCACTGTGGGACATAAAAGGGAAATTCTACAATATGCCTGTTTATGAAATGCTTGGCGGGGCGGCACGTGATAAAATCCGCGTCTACTCATGGATCGGCGGCGATCGCCCAAGCGACGTAGCGAACGAAGCCAAGGAAAAGATTAAGGCAGGTTTTACAGCGGTAAAAATGAATGCCACTGAAGAAATGGAATACATTGATAATACTTCCAGCGTGGAAAGTGTCATAAATAGAATAGCTGCAGTCCGTGAAGCGGTAGGCAAAGATGTGGGAATAGGCATGGACTTCCACGGCCGTGTCCATAAAACAATGGCAAAAATCATTGCGAAAGAATTGGAGCCATACCGTCCAATGTTTATTGAAGAACCAGTTCTTCCGGAAAATAACGAGGCGTTACGTGAAATCGCCCGATATACTTCAACGCCAATCGCGACTGGCGAAAGACAGTATACACGCTGGGGCTTTAAGCAGCTTTTGATGGATGGATATGTTGATATTATCCAGCCGGATGTTTCGCACGCTGGCGGAATTTTCGAAATGAAGAAAATTGCGGCTATGGCTGAAGCCTTTGATGTTGCGGTTGCTCCTCATTGTCCGCTCGGTCCGATTGCTCTAGCTTCGTGCTTACAGGTGGATTTCTGTACGCCTAATGCGATTATCCAGGAGCAGAGCTTAGGAATTCATTACAATCAGGGCAGTGATTTGCTTGATTACCTTAAGGATCGTTCTGTCTTTAAATATGAAAATGGGTATGTGAACATTCTTGAAGGCCCAGGTTTGGGGATTGAAGTGGATGAAGAGCATGTAAAGGAAATGGCGAAGGTTGGGCACGATTGGAAGAATCCAATTTGGCGCTATAAAGATGGCAGTGTTGCCGAGTGGTAATGAATAAGGGGGAAAATTAAATGGATGTGATTACCTTTGGTGAAACAATGGTCCTATTAAACCCCTCAAAAGCAGGGCCGCTAAGATATGTCAGTAAATTTGAAAAGACCATCGGCGGAGCTGAGTCAAATGTGGCCATCGCTCTTGCCAGACTTGGCCATCGGGTAAGCTGGGCGAGTCGTCTCGGTGAGGATGAATTCGGTCTATACATCCGTAACTTTATTCGTGGTGAAGGGGTCGATACCAGTTTGGTAACCTTTGACCCTGCCTCCCCGACAGGAGTGTTTTTTAAGGAACGGCAAGATGGAAGAGATCCGAAAGTAAATTATTTCAGGGCCGGTTCGGCGGCAAGCAGAATGGGAAAAGCCCACTTGCAAGAAAGTGAAATTGCCAAAGCGAAGATCCTTCATATTTCAGGTATCACACCAGCGTTAAGTTCGTCCTGCAGAGAGCTTGTCTATCATGCGATTGATGCAGCTAAACGAAATAAGGTGACGATTGTTTTCGACCCGAATATTCGCCTGAAGCTTTGGACAAAGGAAGAAGCGCGTGAAGTGTTAATAGATATTGCCGGTAAATGCGATATCGTTTTGCCGGGTATTGAAGAAGGTCTGATTCTTACAGGAGAAAAAACACCGGAGAAAATAGCTGAGGGATTAATTAAAAATGGATCAAAAGCGGTCGTTGTGAAGCTTGGGGATACCGGTGCCTATTACAATGATGGGGATAAGCAGGAATACGTTGACGGGTACAGAGTTGAGAAGGTAGTCGACACTGTTGGTGCTGGCGATGGGTTTGCTGCCGGCTTCATATCGGGCTTGCTTCGCGGCTGGCCCTATAGGAATGCCGTTTCCCTTGGAAACCGGGTAGGCGCATCTGCTGTAACGGTGGCGGGTGATGTGGAGGGTTATCCATATTGGGCTGAAATCGCTCCCGATCGTTCAGAAGAAATCTTGAGATAGTTGTGGGAAGGAGAGATTTTAATGATACCGAAAGTTCAGCTGCTGCAGAAATTGGTCGAAAGCGGCATTATCGCAGTCATCCGCAGGGTGCCCGAGGAGATCGTCGGACAGGTGATTGAAAGCCTTGTTGAGGGCGGAGTGACGGCACTCGAAGTGACTGTAGATTCACCACATGCATACCGAACAATTGAAAAATACTCGCAGATGTTTAAAGGTCAAGCTCTTATCGGAGCGGGAACGGTTATTGACCGTGAATCCGCTCAGCGCGCCATCTCGGCGGGTGCAGATTTTGTTTTTAGTCCTAGCCTTTCTGAAGAGGTGATTAGAACGGCACTGCGTTACGGAAAAATAGCGATTCCGGGTGTGATGACCCCGACAGAAATGATTCAAGCGGTTGAATGGGGCGCAGATGCGGTTAAGTTGTTTCCGGCAGGGCATGTCGGACCAAAGTACATTAAGGATGTCAGGGCCCCGTTTCCTCACATTCCTGTCATTCCAACTGGCGGCGTCTCATTAGAAAATATTGAGTCTTATATTAAAGCCGGTGCGGTGGCTTGTGGAATCGGGGGGAGCTTGGTCAATTCTAAATTAATAGAGGAGCGCAACTTCAGCGAACTAAAGGAAAAAGCAACTGCATATGTTGAGGCAGTACGAGCTGCACGTAACTTGATCAAATAACAAGGCACCCATCGCCTGAATAGGGTGCTTTTTCTTTTTGGAAAGGCACTTTCAATGTCCGAATTGAACTAAAATTAAAAACTCTTGTCCATACTTAAAGAGTAATCATTGCGGTAAAGCGAAAAAGTTTGGTATCATCAATATTAAATGACAATAATCGGAGGTAACTTAGACATGTCGCGAATTTCAACCGACCAGGTGAAGCACGTGGCCAATTTGGCGCGTCTTGCGATTACCGAGGATGAGGCAGAAAAGTTCACCAAGCAGCTTGATGCCATCATCACATTTGCTGAACAGTTAAATGAACTGGATACGGACAATGTGGCTCCTACATACCATGTGCTTGATATGAAAAATGTTCTCCGCGAGGATATCCCAAAGCAAGGGTTGCCGCGTGAGGAAGTATTGAAAAATGCGCCGGAGCATCAGGACGGCCAATTCAAAGTGCCATCTATTTTAGGGGAGTAGGAGGATTATTAGTGTGAGTTTATTTGACCATAAAGTTTCAGATCTTCATGAGCTTTTACATAAAAAAGAACTGAAGGTCTCCGATCTTGTTGATGCATCCTATAAGCGGATTGCTGAGGTCGAGGACAAGGTTCAGGCGTTTTTAACATTGGATGAAGAGCGTGCCAGACAAGCGGCAAAGGCCCTGGATGACAATCTGGATGCCACAAAAGGGTTGCTTTACGGCATGCCAATCGGCGTGAAAGACAATATCGTCACAAAAGGACTAAGGACAACCTGTGCAAGCAAAATACTCGAAAACTTTGACCCAATCTACGATGCTACAGTAGTTCAAAAGCTGCAGCAGGCAGAAACGGTAACGATCGGTAAGTTAAACATGGACGAGTTCGCGATGGGGTCTTCCAACGAGAATTCCCGCTTCCAAAAGACGCGAAATCCATGGAATCTTGACCGGGTCCCAGGCGGTTCTTCAGGTGGTTCAGCGGCATCCGTTGCAGCTGGAGAAGTGCTATTTTCCCTTGGATCCGATACAGGCGGCTCGATCCGTCAGCCAGCTGCTTTTTGCGGCGTTGTCGGCATGAAGCCAACCTATGGCCGGGTTTCCCGCTTTGGGCTTGTCGCTTTTGCGTCATCGCTTGATCAAATCGGTCCAATCACACGGACAGTCGAGGATAATGCCTATTTATTACAAGCCATTTCCGGACTAGACCCAATGGACTCCACTTCAGCAAACGTGGACGTTCCAAACTTTGCTGGAGCCTTAACAGGCGATGTGAAGGGTCTAAAAATCGCTGTACCGAAGGAGTATCTTGGCGAAGGGGTACAAGAATCTGTCCGGCAATCTGTATTGGATGCACTAAAGGTGCTTGAAGGTCTTGGCGCGGTTTGGGAAGAAGTTTCTCTTCCGCACTCCAAGTACGCATTGGCAGCCTATTATTTAATTTCTTCATCAGAAGCATCTGCCAACCTGGCCCGCTTCGATGGTGTCCGCTACGGTTACCGAACACCTGATGCAGAGAATTTACTTGATTTATATAAAAAGACGCGGGCAGAAGGCTTCGGTGATGAGGTAAAGCGCCGGATTATGCTCGGAACCTTTGCGCTAAGCTCCGGTTACTATGATGCCTACTATAAAAAAGCGCAAAAGGTGCGTACATTGATTAAACAGGATTTTGAGCAGGTCTTTGAAAAATATGATGTTATCATAGGGCCAACTACGCCAACTCCTGCATTTAAAATTGGTGAAAAAATTGATGATCCATTAACGATGTATGTGAACGATATTCTGACAATACCAATGAATCTTGCCGGTGTGCCGGGAATCTCAGTTCCATGCGGCTTTGACGGCGGGCTGCCGTTAGGTCTGCAAATTATCGGCAAGCATTTTGACGAAGCAACTATTTATCGTGTTGCCCATGCGTTCGAGCAGGCAACCGACCATCATAAAAAGAAACCGCAATTGTAGGGGGTGAATAAAATGGAATTTGAAACAGTGATTGGACTTGAGGTCCATGTAGAGTTAAAAACAGAATCAAAAATCTTCTCATCCAGCCCAAACCACTTTGGTGCTGAGCCGAATACAAATACAACTGTCATCGACCTTGGTTACCCAGGGGTGCTGCCAGTTCTGAACAAAAAGGTAGTCGATTACGGGATGAAAGCGGCAATGGCGCTGAATTGCCAAGTTGCCACACATACGAAGTTTGACCGGAAGAACTATTTTTATCCAGACAACCCGAAGGCATACCAAATCTCGCAATTTGACCAGCCAATCGGCGAGCATGGCTGGATTGAAATTGAAGTTGACGGTTATACAAAACGGATTGGCATAACCCGGATTCATTTGGAAGAGGATGCCGGCAAGCTGAACCATGAAAAAGGCTATTCCTTAGTGGACATTAACCGTCAAGGAACGCCGCTGATTGAAATCGTTTCTGAGCCGGATATCCGAACTCCAAATGAAGCTTATGCCTATTTGGAAAAATTAAAGTCCATTATCCAATATACAGGCGTTTCCGATTGTAAAATGGAAGAGGGCTCACTTCGCTGTGATGCCAATATTTCGATTCGTCCAGTCGGGCAAGAGGAATTCGGAACAAAAACAGAGTTGAAAAACCTGAACTCGTTCAATTTTGTACGAAAAGGACTTGAATATGAAGAAAAACGTCAGCGCGAGGTTGTCTTGAGCGGTGGAAAAATCGATCAGGAAACACGCCGCTTTGATGAGGCAACTGGTGCAACTATTCTGATGAGGGTAAAGGAAGGCTCCGATGATTATCGTTACTTCCCGGAACCGGACCTTCTCGAATTATATATTGACGAAGACTGGAAATCCCGGATTCGTGCCGAAATTCCTGAGCTTCCAGATGAGCGTCAAAAGCGTTATATCGAAGAGCTTGGCCTCCCAGTTTATGATGCAAAAGTATTGACTGTAATTAAAGAAATCGCTGATTTCTTCGAAGCGACAGTAGCAGCAGGTTCTGATGCGAAAATGGCGTCCAACTGGATCATGGGTGAGGTTTCCGCTTACTTGAACGCTGAGGGCAAGGAACTTCATGATGTTCCGCTAACGCCAGAAGGCCTAGCCGGAATGATCAAGTTGATTAATAATGGAACAATATCCTCGAAGATTGCCAAGACTGTCTTTAAAGAGTTAATCGAAAACGGCGGAGATGCCGAGCAGATTGTTAAAGATAAAGGGCTTGTGCAAATTTCCGATGAAGGAACGCTTTTGAAGATTATTGGTGAGATTCTTGATAACAATCCGAAATCGATTGAAGATTTCAAGGGTGGTAAGGCAAAGGCCACTGGCTTCCTTGTTGGGCAAATCATGAAAGCGACAAAGGGACAAGCCAACCCGCAATTGGTGAATCAGTTGTTAGTGCAGGAATTGAATAAGAGATAAGCTTGCAAGCCGGTAGAACTTTTTCTGCCGGTTTTTTGCATGTTGTAAAGGAGTTTCTTTGCAGATAATGTCGGGGCAATATTCGACAATCGCTGCACCATTTCCCGGGAAAAAATCCTTTGTTGAAAAGGCTTCTTAGGAAATCTAACCAAACGTTTAGGTGATGTTGCAAATTGGGATTAAGTGTCGAAGAATTGAAAATAAGTCGAGATGCTTTATTTTTCGAGTTGATTTGAGATTTTCAAATGAAATACAACGTATGTGATACGACATTATTCCGCCCTTGTAGAAGAGAAAAGCTATATTTTTCAAAGAAGAATTGGTGATTCAATCAAACGTTTGATTGGAGACGTTTTTTGGCAGTTTTTTTAGGTGTTTTTTTATTTGATCGTTATTTTAAAGGTGTTTATTGCTATTTAATTAAACGTTTGATTGAAATGAAAATATCAAATTTAAATGAGTCTTAGGGAAATGTGAAAATACCATCTGCCAAAAGGCGACTGCTTTTTGAACAAGTCTTAGGGAAACATTGATTTACCGGTATTCATAGGATTTAATCAAACGTTTAATTGGGACGCATGTTTTCGGCAAAAAATTAAGGCTAATTTTATCTGAATCCTTGAATTAATAAGGATTATTATCTTTTTAATTAAACGTTTGATTAGCAGGGAAGAGGGGGAGAATTTGTCGGTGATAGAAGACTTATAATAGTGTTGCATTTATGACTTGCTTAAAACAAATGCTAACAATTGAGAGAGGTGTGAAATATGTTAATTCTCCAATTGGCTATCATTTTAATTGCTTCGAAAATTGCCGGAAGTCTAAGTGTCAGACTTGGGCAGCCATCCGTTCTCGGCACCCTTTTGATTGGCATTGTTTTAGGGCCTTCAGTATTGGGATTGGTAAATGAAACCGAAACTTTAGCAGAATTCAGTGAAATTGGCGTGATCCTGCTTATGTTTATTGCCGGCTTGGAAACGGATCTGGACGAATTTAAGAGGACAGGTAAAGCATCAACCTATGTAGGGTTTGGCGGTATCATATTTCCGCTTGTTTTCGGGTATGGTGCGGGAATTATGCTTGGTATGACTGCTTTAGAATCATGGTTTTTAGGGCTGGTGCTTTCAGCTACTAGTGTTAGCATCTCTGTACAAGCGTTAAAAGAAATGAATCAGCTAAAAACCCGGGAAGGCACTACTATCTTGGGAGCGGCAGTAATTGATGATGTTGTGGTCATTATAGCGTTGGCATTTTTAATGAGCCTCTCAGGCGGGGATGTTAATCTAACTGTTGTCATCTTAAAAAAGGTAGCATTTTTCGCAGGGGCGCTTTTAATCGGCTGGGCAGTCGTCCCGTTATTTTTAAAAAGATTCTCTGTTTTAAAGGAATCAGAAACGGTTATATCATCGGCACTAATTATTTGTTTTGTTTATGCCTATTTTGCAGAATTTACAGGTGTTGCAGCAATTATTGGGGCTTATATAGCAGGTGTGGCCATTAGCTTAACGGATTTCAAGCACGAGATTTTTGAGAAAGTCGAAACTATCAGCTATTCCATCTTTGTGCCAGTGTTTTTTACCTCAATTGGTGTGACCGCACAGTTCGGCGGCATTGGTGAAAACATTATTCCTATTGTATTATTGAGTATTTTGGCTATTTTAACGAAATTAATTGGGGCATCACTTGGTTCAGTTTTAGCGGGATTTTCTTGGGGCAGTGCTTTGGGAATTGGTGCTGCGATGGTATCACGTGGCGAGGTGGCATTGATTATTGCCGATATTGGGTTGGAGACCAAGCTTCTAAGTCAGGACATGTTCGCCATAATTGTTGTTGTGACTTTGGTCTCCACATTGGTTACTCCGCCGATGATGAAATTATTTTTTAAGAGGGCGGCTAGGCAGAACATTGGATAAATAGTGGCAGGGAAGGGTTCATAACGCCCTAGAGGCAGTCGAGCCCGAGGTCCAGGTAGTTATGAAGGGTTTATAACGCCCGAAAGGCAGTCGGGCTCGTAGCTTAGGTAGTTATGAAGGGTTCATAACACCCTAAAGGTGGTTGAACCCGTGACTCAGGTAGTTATGAAGGGTTTATAACGCCCGAAAGGCAGGCGGGCCCGTGGACCAAGTAGTTATGAAAGGGTTCATAA
>NZ_JAGYPE020000007.1:13930-128512 GCF_018343545.2 Neobacillus citreus
CAGGTAGTTATGAAGGGTTTATAACGCCCGAAAGGCAGGCGGGCCCGTGGACCAAGTAGTTATGAAAGGGTTCATAACGCCTTAAAGGCAGTTGAACCCGTGGCTCAGGTAGTTATGAATGGTTTATAACACCCGAAAAGTAGTCGAACCTGTGGCTCAGGTAGTTATGGATGGTTTATAACGCCCGAAAGGTAGTCGAGCCCGTGGCTCAGGTAGTTATGGATGGTTTATAACGCCTGAAAGGCAGCTGAGCCTGAGGACTAGGTAGTTATGAAATTTGCACAACGCCCGAAGGAGCACGGAATTCGATGCCAGGGAGTTATAATATGTTCATAAAGCCCTAAGTAGACTAGGCTCAGATTCCAGGTAGTTATGAAAATACCAAATCAAAATAATTAGAAAGAAATCATAGCTCCCCGCTCATCAAACACGGAACTCGGATTCCAGGCGACTTCCCAGAGGTTATTTTCTGGATCGGCGAAATAGGCTGTCCGCCCGCCCCAAAAGGCATCGCTTGGTTCCCTTAAGATTCGGGCCCCTGCCCCGCGGATTTCCCCAATCACTTCATCTACCTGTTCCTTATGGTCCACATTAATCGCCAAGGTAACAGGTCGATAATGTTCAACAGAGCCTCCAAATTCAATCCCGGCATCCTTCGCCAGCTCCTCAATAGGAAACAGAGAAAGAAGTACCCCAGCCGTTTTAAAAACAGCATATTGGTCAGAACTGAACTCAGTTTCCTCCCAGCCCAAAGACTTATAAAAGGCACGCAGCGCAGGCAGATTATAGGCACCAATGGTAACCAGGCTTACTCGTTGTGGAATCATCAATAAAACCTCCAAAAAATGTTTATTACTTATTTTTTCTCTAAACGTTCAAAAAACTCCTTCTCATACCAATTTCAATTCGTTTATCCATGATAAGAAATGGTAAGATTGAAAGAAAAGCGGGAAAAAGTGAGGGGCTAACTATGACCATTTATATTGCTCTGTTAAGAGGCATAAATGTTGGCGGGCACAATATTATCAAAATGGCAGACTTAAAAAGTCTATTGGAAGAGCTAGGGCTAAAAAAGGTCAAAACCTATATTCAAAGTGGGAACGTCCTATTTGAATCAAACGAGAAGCCGGAAAAGCTTACCAAACTTTTGGAAGATGAAATCGCCAAGAAATTTGGATTTCCGGTTCCGGTTGTTTTAAGGACAGCAGAGGATTTTGAACGAATCATCCGGACATGCCCATTCCCGACGGAGTCATTAAAAGAAGACGAAAGTGTACAGGTAGCTTTTTTGGCAGGGGAACCGTCACAGGAAGGAATCCAACAATTAGCCTCCATCCAAAGTAATCAGGATGAATTTAGAATAGAGGGAAAAGATGTCTATTTGTATCTCCGCCAAAGTATTCGGACCTCCAAGCTGGCACAACAGCTTCCGAAGTTAGGTGTTCCTGCGACCGTGAGGAACTGGAAGACGGTAGTTAAACTCGATTCTCTGGCAAAAGCATAAAGGTTGAGAACATTGGTGTTTTTTGTGGCTGGAACAGTATTCTTTTCAATGTGTTCAGTCGTATATTAAGGCTATATGAGCTCGAACCGCTGAACCCATAAGAGTTCGGTCGCATATAAAAGCTATATGAGCCCAAACCAACGAGATCCATAAGAGTAGGGTAGCATATAAAGGCTATATGGGCCCGAACCGACGAACCCCATAAGAGTTGAGTAGCATATAAAAGCTATATGAACCCGAACCGATGAACACTAGAAGAGTTAAGTAGCATATAAAGGCCATATGAACCCGAACCACTGAACCTCAGAAGAATTGAGTAGTATATAAAGGCTAAATTTAACCGAACTCGGTTAGTTTTTCTATTTTTAGGGAGGAAAATGCGATAAGCTACACTAGAAAATGCAAAAAAAACGCTCGGATCAAATATTCCGAGCGTTTCCCTCATAAATCTATTCCTGTTTCAACAACCGTACGCTTTCGTCAAACTCTTTCTCAACTACATCATTTTTCTTATATGTGATCATGCTGATAACAACAGATACGACAAGGTTGAAAACAAAGCCTGGGACAATTTCGTACAGCGTATCGCCAAGTCCGATATTTTTCCAAACGATAACTGTGATAGCCCCTACAATCATTCCAAACAGGGCGCCCCAGTTCGTCATCTTTTTCCAGAACAAGCTTAATAGGATGACCGGACCAAACGCAGCACCGAAGCCTGCCCATGCATAAGCAACAAGGTCAAGGATTGTGCTGTTTTGCTTAAAGGCAAGTGCAGAGGCAACAACAGCTACGATAAGTACTGCCATTCTCCCTAAGAAAACTAAGTGTTTATCAGATGCCTTTTTGTTCACGACTACTTTGTACAAATCCTCAACCAGCGCACTGGAAGTAACGATCAACTGAGAAGAAATTGTACTCATAATCGCTGCCAGAATCGCGGCTAAGGCAAAGCCGGCAAATAACGGATGGAAGAAAATCTGGCTTAGTGAAATAAAGACAGCTTCCGGATTTTTTAACACCTGCTCAGTATGCTCATGAAAATAAGCAAGTCCAATGAATCCGGTAAAAATTGTTCCAATCAACGAGATAATCATCCAGCTCATACCAATGCGGCGGGCACTTTTTGTTTCTTTAACTGTTTTAATGGCCATAAAGCGGACAATGATATGCGGCTGGCCAAAGTAGCCAAGTCCCCAAGCCATTGCTGAAATAATTCCAAGAGTAGTAGTTCCTTTAAAGAAGTCAAGTAAGGTCGGATCGATGGCGCGAATCGTATCAAACGTTTCTGCTGGGCCGCCTGTTTTAAAAATCCCAAGTGCTGGAACAAGAAGTAAAGCAATCAACATCATTAAGCCTTGAATGAAGTCAGTATAGCTTACGGCTAAGAATCCGCCAAACAAGGTGTAGGCCACAACAACGCCGCCAACAATATAAAGTCCGGTATGATAGCTTGTACCGAAGGAATTTTCAAAAAAGACTGCTCCAGAAACCATCCCTGATGAAACATAGAAAGTAAAGAAAATAAGAATGACAATACCAGATACAATACGGAGCAATTTCGTGTTGTCTTTAAAGCGGTTTTCTAGATAACTAGGAATTGTGATGGAGTCATTTGCTACTTGCGTGTAAGAGCGAAGGCGCGGTGCAACTAATAACCAGTTCAGGTAAGCACCAATTGTTAAACCGACAGCAATCCAGGCATCGGCTAAACCGGTTACATAAATTCCCCCAGGCAGTCCCATTAAGAGCCATCCGCTCATGTCGGCAGCACCGGCACTTAAAGCGGTTACAGCAGGACCCAAAGAACGTCCTCCGAGCATGTAATCAGTTAGGTTACTTGTTTTTCGATAGGAATACCAGCCAATAAACAGCATCGCGGCCAAGTAAATTCCAATCGAAACAAGTTGTAAAGTTTCATTGGTCATACATTTACCCCCTTTTTTTAAAAACAGAAAATATTTAGAATAATATTTTCTGCAGTATTTATATTTTATCTGTTTGCTGTATAAAATTCCACTACCAAAATATTGATTTACTAAAATAATTATTAATATTTTTAGAATAATATGATAACCAGCTGTAAGCGGTGTTTTAGTAATTCATATTTAAAATGTTTATCATAAAAGGAAAAAGAAGCGTTGGGAAATGATGAATTTAAATGAATGGTTCGAAAAAGGAATGACGGCCAATGAGTACATTGGCGCGATGACTCGAAATAAGGAACAAATGCTTTCAATCTATGAGAAGTTTGCTTTAAAAAAAGAGGATACAGCCAGGCTGGAAACGCTAAAGCCTCGGAAGTTGAGGGCGATTGTTTTGACAGAGGATTGGTGCGGGGATGCGCTGCTGAATAATCCGGTATTGCTGCGAATTGCCGAGGCAGCGGACATGGACGTACGGATGGTCCTGCGCGATCAAAATCTGGAATTGATGGACCAATACTTGACCAATGGTACATCAAGGGCGATTCCAATCTTTATTTTTATCGACCAAGAAGGAACTGAAATCGGAGTCTGGGGTCCGCGCGCACCGGAAGTGCAGGCGAGGGTGGAAAGAGAACGTGCTGCCCTGCCGGACAAGGATGCAGAGGATTTTCAGGAAAAACAGCTTGCTATGTATAAGCAACTAGCTGCCTCTTATCAAACGGATGCCTCCATTTGGCAGACGGTTGCAAACAGCATCATGGCTGTTTTATTAAAGTAATATGAAGGGCCCCGGCGACAAATACAGTTGATTCGGGGCCCTTTTTTTAAAATTTAATTCCGCTATTTTTAGGAGGAATCCGGTCTTTGCTTAAATTTTTGTCATTGATTTTTGGCTCAATCCCTAGAATGAAGTTTCTAATATTAGAACGGTGCAGAAAGATTAAAAAGAAGAAGAATAGGAGAAATATCAGTTCAAAATCCAGTTTCGGCGACATTAGATCAACGACCAGCAGGCTGAGACCGACAGATATAGAACCGAAAAATACATACTTGGTCAAAAAAATAACGGCAAAGAAAGTAATGTAAGCTATTGCGAGCAATGGAAGATTGGCAACCAACAAAGCGCCAGCGGTTGTGGCAATGGCTTTGCCGCCGCGAAAGCCGGCAAAGATGGGAAAGCAATGGCCAACTACTGCTGCGAGACCAAAGTAAAGCGGTTCTGCATCAAGCTGGAAAAAGTACGGGAGTGCCGCAGCCAATGCTCCTTTGGCTAGGTCGATCACCAGCACAAAGGCGGCGGACTTTTTGCCTAAAACTCTCAGCGTATTGGTAGCGCCGGGGTTTTTACTGCCGTGGTCACGGATATCAATACCGTAGACCAGTCTTCCTATAATCAATGCAGTTGGAATGCTTCCGATAATATAGGAAGCTAGCAGCAGCCACCAGAACATTAAATCATTCCCTTATAATAGAATTTTCTTTTATTCTATCATAAATAAATGGAATTATTTTGATTAATTTTCACGAATTGGAAACTATACGATATATGAAAGAGTTCGGGTCAGTGTCCGTACGTTTTTTATTTTTAAATTTAGTCCGCTTATTTTTTGCAAAAAAATAAAACAAAGGTATTATAGTAAAGGGACGTTTTTGCCTAAAAATAGGATGTAAGGCATAATTGTAACGCATTACAATAATTGGTAGAATATAGAAATAACAAGCCGATATTAAAATTAGGATGATGATGGATGAAAAGAGCAAGACTGATTTATAATCCTACTTCCGGACGTGAAATGATTAAACGTCATTTACCGGAAATCCTTGAAAAATTAGAACTCGCCGGATATGAAGCATCTTGCCACGCGACAATAGGTGCGGGCGATGCGACAAAGGCGGCGCGAATTGCTGTGGAACGTCAGTACGATGTGGTCATTGCTGCTGGCGGTGACGGAACAATTAATGAAGTGGTTAATGGTATTGCTGAGCAAGACTACCGTCCGAGACTAGGGATTATTCCTGCCGGTACGACCAATGATTTTGCCAGGGCTCTGCATATACCGCGTGATATTACGGCAGCAGTTGATATTATCACACGCGGGGAACTCATTCCTGTTGATATTGGCCGGATTAATGATAAATATTTTATTAATATTGGCGGCGGGGGCAGGATTACCGAATTAACCTATGAGGTACCCAGCAAGTTAAAAACAATGCTCGGTCAGCTTGCCTACTACTTAAAAGGAATGGAAATGCTGCCGTCAATTAAGGCTTCCCATCTCAGGATTGAATATGATGGAAAAATATTCGAAGGGGAAGCGATGATGTTTCTTATTGGGTTGACCAATTCCATTGGTGGATTTGAAAGGTTAGCTCCAGATGCATCAATTAACGACGGATTATTTTCACTGCTGATTTTGAAAAAAGTAAATTTGGCTGAATTTATTAGGGTTGCAACGCTAGCTGTTCGCGGTGAGCATGTCAATGACCCAAACGTCCTTTATACCAAAGCAAACCGAGTGAAAGTGTACTCAGATGAAAAGGTGCAGTTAAATTTAGACGGAGAATTTGGCGGCTTGCTGCCGGCCGAATTCGAAAACCTGTACCGCCATTTGGAAGTATTCGTCCGATTTGATGATATCCGTCCAAATGACCGGCCGACGGATTGGGTTCCGGGAAAGCGATATAGTTAGAGGAAAAATAAATACAATCGCAAAAGTTCGTTCCAGATGGAGCGGACTTTTTTATATGTTCTAAATTGTGTGAAAAGGTTTAAAAGACTGTGTATAATGAATTAAAGACATAAGTCATGACACGATTAAAGGGAGCGATTTCACATGGGTAAAAGGGCGTTAATAAATATTGATTATACGTTTGATTTTGTTGCCGATGCCGGGGCATTAACCTGTGGCGCACCAGGGCAGGCTATTGAGGGGAAGATTGTAGACCTGACAAAAGAGTTTATTGCAAGCGGCGACTATGTTGTTTTTGCGATTGATGTCCACGACCAAGGTGATGAATTTCATCCGGAAACAAAGCTATTTCCGCCGCATAACCTGCGCGGCACCTCCGGTAGGGATTTATTCGGGGCGCTGCAGGAAGTATATGAGGAAAATAAGGAACGGGAAAATGTCAAGTATATGGATAAAACCAGATACTCTGCCTTTGCTGGGACAGACCTTGAAATCAAGCTGCGCGAGCGCGAAATCACGGAGGTTCACCTAGTTGGTGTATGTACCGATATTTGTGTCCTCCATACCGCTGTTGACGCCTATAACAAAGGCTTTAAGATTGTTGTTTACAAGGATGCGGTTGCTTCTTTTAATCCGGCGGGGCATGAGTGGGCTCTCGGCCACTTCGAACAGTCGCTAGGCGTTGTGGTTAAATAGACTTATTAATGGTAATATGGGATATAATAGTAAAAAGCTGTATTAGTACCTCGGAGGTCAATTATGAAACACATTTATCATGATGATAGTTTAAGTCTGCATACAGATCTTTACCAGATTAATATGGCAGAGACGTATTGGAGGGACGGCATTCACAATAAACGGGCTGTCTTTGAATTGTTTTTCCGCAAGCAGCCGTTTGGTAATGGCTATGCCGTTTTTGCCGGTCTTGAAAAAGTCATCCAATTTATTCAAGGCTTTCGTTTTAGTGAGGAAGACCTCGAGTATTTGAAAAATGAAGTAGGCTACCAGGCTGATTTTTTAGACTATTTAAAAGGGATGAGTTTCACTGGAACCATTCGGTCCATGAAAGAAGGCGAACTAGTTTTTGCCAGTGAGCCAATTTTGCGAGTGGAAGCACCACTTGCGGAGGCGCAGCTCATTGAAACAGCCTTGCTTAACATTGTGAACTATCAAACATTAATCGCCACGAAGGCATCAAGAATCAAGCAGGTTGTCGGCAATGAAGTAGCGATGGAGTTTGGGTCAAGACGGGCTCAGGAAATGGATGCCGCTATTTGGGGAACGAGAGCTGCATATCTAGGCGGCTTTGAAGCTACCAGCAATGTTAGAGCGGGGAAAATGTTCGGGATCCCTGTGGCTGGGACACATGCTCATTCCATGGTGCAAGCCTATAAGGATGAGTATCTTGCTTTTCATAAATATGCCGAGACCCATAAAGATTGTGTTTTTCTAGTGGATACGTATGATACGCTTCGCCTTGGCGTACCAAATGCCATCAAGGTGGCAAAGGAACTGGGGGACACGATTAATTTCATCGGCATTCGCCTTGACAGCGGGGACCTTGCTTATCTTTCCAAGGAAGCAAGGAAAATGTTGGATGAGGCAGGTTTTAAGGATGCAAAAATCTTTGCCTCGAGCGATTTGGACGAATATACGATTATTAACTTGAAGGCGCAAGGCGCGAGAATCGACAGCTGGGGAATTGGCACGAAATTGATCACTGCCTATGACCAGGCTGCGTTAGGTGCTGTTTATAAAATCGTCTCGATTGAAAACGATGCGGGTGAAATGGAGGATACGATTAAAATTTCTTCCAACCCTGAAAAGGTAACAACCCCGGGCCTGAAAAAGGTTTACCGGATTATCAATAATACAAACCATCATGCGGAAGGGGATTATATCGCGATGGAGGGTGAAAAGCTTCCGGAAAAGAAGCTGCGCATGTTCCATCCGACCCATACGTATCTAAATAAGGTGGTCACGAATTTTACAGCAAAAGAACTTCATGAGGATATTTTTGTAAACGGGGAGTATGTTTATGAAATTCCTTGTTTGGAGGAATCCCGGGATTATTTAAAACAAAATTTGGCTGCTCTTTGGGATGAATACAAGCGGATGCTGAATCCAGAGCATTATCCAGTGGACTTAAGCCAAAAATGCTGGGATAACAAAATGAGAAATATCGAAGAAGTGAAAGATAAAGTAGAAGCGATGAAAGAAGAAGAATAACAAAAAGGCTGCCCCCGAGGTTCATCCTGATTGAGGGGGCAGCCTTATTTTTATTTTTACTTTTGTTTAAAGAAGTCGATAAAGGCATGGTAAATTTCGATGCCTTGGAAGGTCAGAAGTCCAGCTGCTGTTAAGGAAAAGTAACCAATCATTAATAGTCGGAACCACATTGCCATTTATATTTCCTCCCTTATTTTTAAATTTATTTAAAAAAGGGAGGCTTTAATCACATAGTTAGCTTGATAAAAAATGGGGATAAGAAAACTTTGCCTTCTTCTGAAGTTGGTCTGAAAAAATTGGAGAGGTATTGCTGCGAAAGGCATAATGGATGTAAGCAGGAAAAATAGATGCAGGTCAAATGGCTGTTTTTTCTCATCGTTCCATTGATGCTTGGCTGTCCAATCATCTAATTGAATGATTGCCTTGCTTTCTGGATGGTGGTGGGGAGGCGAATTTGAAGAATGTAAAAAGGTGAAGGCCAGAAAGGCAAGGAACATGATGATTGAGAAGCCTTTTATCATCTTCATCGCGATCCACTCCTTCCAAAAGGGATAATTTAATCATATACACTATCATTATATTTTAAAACAAAAATATTCTGACAATTTTTGTGCCTATTTTACAATATTATTTTTTCAAGGACAAATTCGCATCCAAATCAGATGAAAATGTCCTTGATAAGCTGGAAAAGGGTCTTTTCGCATTTGATACTGCTTTATGATAAAATTTTGCTAGTAAATAGAGACGTAAAGGAAGAAGCAAATGAACAGAGCATTGCCAGTCAATAAAAATGATTATATAGATGTTGTATTTGAAGATTTAACTCATGACGGGGCAGGGGTGGCGAAGGTGGAAGGCTATCCGCTGTTCGTGCCCAACGGCCTGCCGGGGGAAAAGGCGAAAGTCAAAATCATCAAGGTTAATAAAAGCTATGGGATTGGGCGGTTAATTGAGCTTTACGAACAAAGTCCGTATCGGGTGGATATCCCTGACAGTGAGAAAACGAAATACGGAGGCTGTCAGCTTGAGCATATCAGCTACGAGGGGCAGCTAAAGTACAAGGAAAATCAAGTCAGGCAGGTACTCACACGGATTGGTAAATTGGAGGATGTGACAGTTCACCCGATTTTAGGAATGGACAACCCTTTGTCTTACCGAAACAAAGCCCAGGTGCCTGTCGGTGAAAAGGACGGAAAGTTGGTTGCCGGCTTTTTTAAGCAAAGAAGCCATGAAATCGTCGATATGGATGAAAGTGTCATCCAGTTGCCTGAAGTAAATGAAGCTATCCAGACGGCCAAGGAAATCTGCAGACGGCTCGGGATTCCGGCTTATAACGAGGAAACGCATAAAGGTGTTTTAAGGCATATTATGGCCCGGTATGGAAAACAAACCGGAGAACTCATGGTCGTGCTGATTACCAGAACACCGGAAATCCCGCATAAAAAGGAGTTAATTGAAGAAATCATCGCCCGTCTTCCGAAAGTAAAGTCGATTGTCCATAACGTGAATTCGAAGCGGACAAATGTCATCCTGGGTGAGAAAACCAACCTTTTATGGGGCAGTGAAGTGATCTATGATTATATTGGCGATGTGAAATTCGCAATCTCAGCGTTATCCTTTTATCAGGTTAATCCTGTTCAAACGAAGGTGCTTTACGATAAAGCTTTGGAATATGCGGATTTAGACGGTGAGGAAAGTGTCATTGATGCGTATTGCGGAATTGGTACCATCTCTTTATTTTTGGCACAAAAGGCCCGGAAGGTTTTTGGTGTCGAAGTGGTTCCGGAAGCGATTGAAGATGCGCGCAGGAATGCGGCATTGAACGGAATGACTAATGCTGAATTCGCAGTCGGGGAAGCCGAGGTTGTTATCCCAAAATGGTACAAGGAAGGCAATAAAGCGGATGTGCTGGTCGTGGACCCGCCGCGCAAAGGCTGTGACGAGGCCCTCCTTCAAACCATCATCGACATGAAACCGAGAAAAGTAGTGTACGTCTCCTGTAACCCGGCAACATTGGCAAGGGATTTACGGATATTAGAGGACGGCGGCTACAAAACACTGGAAGTCCAGCCGGTTGATATGTTTCCGATGACAACTCACGTAGAATGCGTGGCGCAACTAATTTTAAAGTGTGACACCGTAAAATAAAAGCTACACGTTATAATAAACTCGCTACCACCTGCAACCGCCAGTGAAAATAAAGTCTGTACCGAAAAGCATGAGCAAACAGCCCGTCAGGGCTGTCCTATCAACATTCGAGAAAAAAGTCAGAAGGAAAATCTTTATTTTAACTCGATAAAAAACGTGAAAAAAAGCGTGAAAAAATCCCGAAAAACTGATGGTTTTTGAAGAGAAAAAGGGTGAAAAGCGGGAGAAAAGGAAAGACTTTATTTTAACAGCAAACGGTGGAATGCGGGTTTGAGTGGGGGAAAAATGTAGGGTGTATTTTTTAACGGCACATAGTAGTAAACAAAAATAGAAGAAAAAATTAAGATTTTTTTCTTTTTTGTTAAGGTATAAGGATTGAAAAATATCTCTGTTGATATGCGATGAAACTTTTGAAAGAGAATTACTGTAGTATTTTGGTTTAATGAGTGTTTTGTCTTGTTGTCTCACCATAATAATACCGCTTCTTACACAATTACAACGTACCTAAAATAAACAGAACATTTCAGAACCGAAGGTTTACTGATCCGATTCAGCAGACCTTCGGTCTTTTTATGCCCGAAAAAAGAAGGGGGGAAAAGGCGAGAAAAGCATGAGAGAAAGCATGAGTAAAAGTGGGAAAGAAAGCGGGAACGTTATTATTATTTAACGTGATTTGAGAAAGGGTGAGCAAAGGGCGTTAGCCTCAGAGTGAGAAGAGATTGAGGGGTGAAGGAGGGAGGAAGGGAGTGGGAAGGGTTATTTTAATTTGGGGACATAGTAGAGTATAAGGGTTAAGGATTTTAAATGAAAGTGAGTTTTATAGGAAAAGAAAAGTAGGCAAGAGAATTGGCATACCTACTTTGTTGCAGGATATGGCAAGAATACAAAATCTAAAAACGATCAGAACTCCCTTTACAAGTATCACAATTGTATATTCAACAAGGAAGGTTAAAGATACTTACTGATTAATGAGTTTGAAAACTTAAGACATCAGTATATATTCCTTGGGGAACATTTCAATGTTTCGTTTAAAAAGATTTTGGAAGAGAAAATTCCTCTAATAACCCAATTGGGCCACAGGTAGTGGTATTCTTGAATTAATGAAATGTTAAGATACATGGAGAAAAAGATGAAGAATACAAGAGGGTTCATTGCAAATGAACGACCAGATTTAATTGAAGAATGGCATCCATTAGAAAATAATGAGAACGCACCATTCAATGTAAGAGTTGGTTCAGATAAGAGAGTTGTTTGGAGTTGCAAAGAGTGTAAGCATGTTTGGGAAACGCAAGCTAAAAGTAGAGCAATAAAGAATACTGGATGTCCAAAATGCCATGAGAGATATAATGTTGGCTTTCCAGAACTCGCAATTTATTTTTATATTAAACAACTTTTTAGGGATACCAAGCTAAATGCTCCTATTAAGGAAATTGGTACGTATAAATCCGTAGATGTTTTCATCTCTTCACTGAATCTTGTCATTGAATATGATGGTGGACATACTCATAGGGAAAGAATAGTAATTGATAAGAACAAGAGCCAATTATTAATAGATAAGGGATATCGTCTAATAAGGGTTAGAGATAATGGACTACCGCCTCTTGATATTGAGGGAGTACAGGAATATCTATATGAACGCTCTTCTAATAAGACGATAGGTAGCATGATAAAACACCTATTATGTATAATTGACGAACAATTTATAGGATTTACAAATGATATTGATAGATTAATAAAGAAGGTCAATGTTGATATTGACAATATCCCTATTCTTGCTCAGATTCCCCCTATCATTGAAAAAGATAATCTATTAGAAAATTGTCCAGAAATAGAAGCAGTATGGGACTATGAGAAAAACTATCCTTTAAGACCTGAACATTTCAAGCGGTATTCCAATTTCAAGGCTTGGTTTATCTGTGAGGAAAACCACACTACGTTAGCCCAAATTGGTAGTAAAGCAAAAGGTCATGGATGTAAGGTTTGCGATGGTCAAGTAGCAACGGAAGAATATAACTTGGAACTATTATTCCCCCAAATTGCTAAAGAATGGAATTATGAAAAAAACGACAATACTTCACCTAATTCATATTTACCTTTTTCAAATCAACTTGTGTATTGGGATTGCCCAATATGTCAATCAACTTACGATAAGATGATTAATGAGCGTACTGGTGGAGGAGAGAACTGTCCTTATTGTGCAGGTAAAAGAATAAATGAAACGAATTGCCTTTCTACTACGCACCCGCAATTGGGGTTGGAATGGGATTACAAAAAGAATGGTGATTTAACACCAAATGATGTGACAAAAGGTTCTCATGATAAAGTTTGGTGGATTTGCGAGAGAAACCATAGCTACCCGTCTGTTGTTTACAGTCGAGTTGACGGAAAGAGTTGTCCTAAATGTTATGAACTTTATGGGCGTTATAAGCCTAAAAAAGCCAAAAGGGAAAACTCCTTGGCTGTTAAAAAAGCAGAAATAGCTAAACAATGGCATCCAATCAAAAATGGTGATATTACTCCTTATGAAGTAGGAGCATATGCGAGAGAAGAATATTGGTGGCAATGTGAGAATGGCCATGAATGGAAGAATGCACCTAATAGTAGAAGAAGTGTTAAGTGTAGATATTGTAAAATCTAATAAATTTACTAATTTTGATCATCGTCTTAAATAGATCAAATAGATGGAGTTATTTATGACAGAAAAATCTTTAAATGACCAGACACTAAGATTCATTATAGAATTTGAAAAAAGTATTCCATATGGCACTCGACTTGAAAACAAAAAGTTAGTTGAATTGTTTCGGCAATCATCGTTTTACAATAGAAAATTTGATACATATATTGTGAATGCGATAAATAAAGCAATTTGGTATGCAATAAAGAGGAGCGGAAACTGGTCTATGGAAAGAGGAGTATATATCAAAGGATATATTGCAGATCAGAATGTAGGAGAAGTGACTATAGAGAATACTCCAGATCCGAATAGAAATATTGTTAGTAAAGGATTTATTTCAGATTCGAATAGAGACATTTATATAAAGCACCTAAGTGTAAATTTATACAATGTCCTCATGTTGAAGAAACATATCGATGACGAAGTTTTAAAAGCGTACCACCTTAGTGCAAAAGGAATTGGTGACGATCTGTATTATCTTACTGAAAGTTACTATAGGCAATTGGGTGTTTTTAAGGGAAAACACAGTATGTCTGACTTTATCACTCCAAAAGCAAAGATGATTTTGGATACAGGACAAATTTCAAAGAAGCTCATGTATGAGCATATGGTTCCTAAGAATCTTTATATCGGGGAGATTGCACAAGCAACCAAGATGGGTGATCTTAGAGAAGAAAGAATTAATGAGCTACTATCAAATTATTACTATGTCTGTACTGTTACTATTGAAGAAGATAAAATTCTTCCTTCAATAAAAATGCATGAAGATTGGGATAGTAAAAATCCATTTCATAGGTATGAAAAAGCGGGGATAACCTTCTTCAGTAATGTGGAGAGATATGCTTAGATTGTGAAGTCATGAAAAAGAACCGAACTTGTACAGTCGGTTCTATTTATTTGTTTCATTGTTTATCAGGTTAATTATTGTTTTTTCAATTGGAATGAATACCTCATTTTCTTTACGAAGTGAATAGCCTGGATGATAAGTCCTGTATGTATGATATGGTAGGACAGGGTGAATTAAACGTATTAATTCGTTTTTCTTGAATCCATTAATTAACTCAAATTTCAGATGGTCTCCTAATACATAAGAATTAATGAATGTTTCTCTTAATCTATCATCATAATCAGGCCCCGTTAAAAAGATGACAATATCGGGATCTAAAGCCTTAATTTCCATAGGTAATACATTGTATTCCTTTTGTAGCAAATCCTCGACATCTTGTGGCAGTCTCTTTTGGTTTAAATCGAAACGTACCAATTCAGTATGTAGAAAACCATCATCAATACCATTCGCATCAATTGCTTGATAAAGTCTTCGCATCCCCTTCCAAAATGGAGTGTAATCCCATTTACGATGAAATCTGAGATCCTCATACATCCATTGAAGATAATTAATGATATCATCCCTATTTGATTCTTGATTTCCACCATGAAATGTTTCTAATGTTACACGAAAGGATTCCCAACCATTTGTTTCTTGACCAACAAAAAGAACCTTCTTCTTTGCTTTTTTGTAAGCAGGTAAGCATTTGATTAAGAAAGGATTAGATAAATGGGAGAAATCCTCATTGGACAAGTTAGGAACAGCTCTGATTAATCTTGACCAGCATTCCTTATAAGCATCTTGAAGTTTTAGATCGAATTCTGTCTCTTTTATAAATGAGTTAATACTTTCCAATTGCAACACCACCAATTATAGATACCACTTTTTACGATGTAGATTAAGATAAGTTTCAAATTTATTGATAGTACATGTTGAATAACCGATATTTATGTATCAAAATCTCTCTGTTGACGTAGATAAGCAGATGGAATATGATAAAAATATTAATAAATACAATAATTGGTTATAGGATGATTGCTATGGATATTACCATTGATTCGACAATTCTATATTCAAAATTTTTAACCGCTTAGTCCTTTGGGCTATGCGGTTTTTTGTTTTTTCTGATGTCGTTACTCTGACAACAGAGTAATAAGGGATTATTTTCAAATAAGTAGGGAATGAAAGAGGAACTGATAATTGGTGACAAAGATTATATGGAAATCCAAAAGATAATTAGAAATAAAGGAGGCGAAACAAAGTGAAGAATTTAGTTGAAAAGATTGGTTCTCATGTATATATGCGTTGGTTCTTTATTGAAAACATAATTAATTTATCTGCTTTAATCGTAGGGCTTATGATTGGTGCATTCCTAAAAATGCTATTTTTCTAAGCCCATTCTTTCAAGGAACCAAGTCAATGACAGAAATTAAATAGAGTAGGGGAGTCCAATCATGTTTTTAAACAAAAAAGTAGGAAGTGAAATCCATGGTAGCTTCAATGAAAAAACAAGAGATTGTGGTAAGAGTGTATGTTCAATCCTATGATAATGAAACTATTTTGCTAATGTGACAGGCTTTACCTTAAATCAGGCCAATAAACAGATTCACGTTAAAAGTGGTGTGCTAATAAAGAGCTTCGAAATATCTTAGAAGGATGTAGAAAATGATTGGGATTTCAATTAAATAGCTTTTTAAGAATTGGAGGTATCAATAATGGGGCAATATCTGCAAATGGGAATATGTAATCGCATCGTTATCGAAAAAGAAAGTATGAATAAATTAAACATTTCAATAGAAAAAGTGATTGAATCAATAAACAAAGAAATGGAAATATCCTTATTCGAACAAAGCGAAACAGAGAATCAGTTCATATTCACTATAAGGGATGCTATCGTGACGGAACAATTACTGGAATTTTTACGGTTCCAGTATTCTCTTTATGACCAAGAAGAGCCGTATAAGCAATGTTTTGAATCTGTGCTAAAAATGGTTTCTGAAAGTTCGACGCTACAAGAAATAGAAGAAATTGCAAAGGATAAGAGTTTCGCATGCTTTCAGAAGAGTGTAATCGATGATGAAATAATGGTCAATGAGTGGTATTGGTTAAGAATTGAATATTCGATTTGGGTAATGTTTGTGGAAGGAAAAATATATATGGAAGCCTACAGTAATTTTCTGAGATATCTTGAACATCAAGTAAGGGTTTCGAGTAATAAGTGGTCAATCGCAGGGGTATTTCGGAGCTTTATTCAATAAAATATTTCAAGTTCCATTCTTTCTATAATCATGCAATTTGGAGGTTTGGAAGGATGAATACTGTACAGATAGCAATGCTTTTTATAGCAGGAGGTTTTATCCTTTCAATAATGGGAGTTAATCAGATTCTAAAGTGTTCGAACGTTGTAAGTATAGTAAGGAAAAAGGTTGTAATTGCTTTGTTTACATTAGCGATTATAGTTCAAGGCTTACTTACAATTGTATTGTGGAAATTAAGTATGTAATGTAAAAGCAATTTAATTAGAAGTTATAGGAGCGATTAATTATGAAGGAATATCTTACACCAAAATATGAACAATGGGAGACAGTAGGTACTTGTCCTAATTGTTTGACTGGCGAAGTTCATTACCGATATGAGATACATCCAGACAGTTCTGATTTAGCGGATTGGGGCCAGTGTGATTGGTTGTTATGTAGTGCAGTTTTAGATATTCCCCTGCAAAAAGCAAAAGGTTGATTTTAATATATTTGGTAAAGTAGCAGATTAAGGAGGTACATGGGGGAAAGCCAATAAAATAGTAAAATAAATAGGATTGAAGGTGTGGAAATGGAGGTAGGATGCTACTGTAAGTTGTATAAAACATGCGTTGACTGCTGTCGTACCCTTCATTATAGAAACTTTAAATCAAGAGGGAAAAGGAAAAGAAGATCATTCTGCAAAGAGTGTGGATTAAAAAGAAAAGAAAATCTGAACAAAAGGGTGTATAGACCAACCTTAAAAGAGGGTTCAGAAATAAAAGTCAAAGCAAAACTATCGAATAAGAGAACGATTAGTTATAAGGTCTCGTATGACAAGGCTAT
The DNA here is from genome assembly GCF_018343545.2 of Neobacillus citreus. Taxonomy (GTDB): domain Bacteria; phylum Bacillota; class Bacilli; order Bacillales; family Cytobacillaceae; genus Neobacillus; species Neobacillus citreus. The sequence goes on from NZ_JAGYPE020000007.1 coordinate 31,010, forward strand.
TCATTTAGTTGCTGAAGGAATGGCGGAGATTATTCATGATAACTTAATCTATAAGCTATACGACAGAGTAACCTTTCGAAATATGATTTTCGAACGAGACAATTACAAATGTGTGTATTGTGCGAAACCAGGAACAACGATTGATCATGTTATTCCTTATAAGTTTGGTGGAATTACTTCCTTTTCCAATTGTGTTTGTAGCTGTAGGCGGTGCAATCAGATAAAGTCTGACATTCCTTTGGAGGACTTTCTATTTTATTATGAACCGTTTAAAGAGAAATCGAATATTACCATTGAACAATATTTAAGTAATGCGATGAACAAATTGAGCGAGAAAATTAAGGAGATCGAAGAGGTAATCAAGATTTATACAGTAATAATAGAAAGAAATGAATTAAATGATTTATCCAAACAAATACAAAATCTTGAAAGAAGCCTACTTAATCTGAAATTACAATTGATTTGGCAAAAGAAAAATCGTAGAGTTATAGGTATTTGAATTTTGGCAATGAGTTATGTATTCTCTAAAAAAAGGAGAGGTAGAATTGAAAATCCTATCTTTTTATCCAACCAAATCATTCAAGCTCATTATGGAATTTGAAAATCAAGAATATCGATTATTAGACACAAAGGAATTTTTGAAAAATGAAGATGGGCTTTTACAAGGATTGTGTAATGATATAAATTTGTTTATGACTGCCGAATTAGATGAAATTACAGGGAATATTAAATGGAGAAATGGTGTAGAATTCGAGCCAGAAAGTTTATATAATTCTGCACTTGATTTAGATAGATTGAAGAATCGTCAAAAGAAAGGTATTACCCCTCGAAAAATTACAAGGTTGCCAGAAGATTATAAATCAAAAATATCAATAGAGAATGCAAAACTACTTAAATTACTTAGACGTCTTTGATATCCGAAATGAACCCCCCCTTTTTGAAAAGGGGGATTTTTCATTAATGTATCCTAATTGAATTAGGTACTTACTTTCAATTATATTTTTTATATTTACGGAATTAATAAACAATTCCCCAACGCTCAGACGCACAACCAAAGCACGTATCTTTATCAAATCGATGTTCTACTGGTAATTTTTCCTCGCAAAATTGGCACTTACGATATTGCCTTTTTCTGGAGTGAATCGTCTTCATAAGTAATTCAAGAATCATTTCTTGCTGTTTCTCGTTATTTAATGACTGCAAGGTCTCCCAGGTTAATAAATGTTTTTTCATCAAACCAGCAACAGGCGTATGTCCATCCAACCACAGAGTAGCTTCATATCCAATCTCTAATCCTAAAAGAGTCGATTTTATATATACCTCTGGTTCATCAGCAAATCCCTCTAACTTAAAATTAAAGAAACAATCCATTAATAATTTCTCTTTATCATTTATTGAACACTGTTCGCATATTGAAATAATCCAGTCAATTGCCTTTGCTTTCAGCGGTTTCATATCATTCAATCCTTTTAAGTATCATAGTGTTTAGCTTAATTATAACATCTGCAAATCATTAGATTCCTATGGATAAAAATTACTATTGGTGTTCAAGGGTTTTGAATGCTTTTGTCGAATAACATTATCAAGAGCGATAGAACATTAGGATTATAGGGGTTGTTGTTTAGATGGCAAGGCATGGGGAAAGTGGTTTAGGATATGAAATTGTTAAAGCCGTTATCAGTGGTGAAATAATCGAGCCAATTACATATGAAAAGATAAAACTCTTTTGCAAGAAGAATAACATTGATGCTACCGAAAGTCATATGCGTGTTATTCTATCAAATTCGAGTGAAAATACGCATAGTCCAACTTATAAGAAATATTTTAAAAGAGTTGGTCGAGGTGAATATGAAGTTCTTTCTGAATACAAAAATCAAATGCAATTCTATTGGCTAAATGTTGATTCATCGGGATACGACTGGACTTTTTCGGATATAAAGATAGGCAAAACCCAGACATATTCTAATTTCAATCCTAATGGGAACCAACGTAAAAATCCAAGATGTTTTCAAGAGATTGATGTTGGGGATTTAGTAGTTGCCTATGAAACAGGCGATGTAAAAGCGATTACTACTCTGTGCAAAGTGTCCGATAAATAAGAAGAGGATGAGGAAATCTTTGTTGAGTTTCAAAAAATTAGCGATTACGAAAATGTTTTAGAATGGAGTATTTTAAGAGACTCCGAGCAATTAGAAAATTGCCAAGCAGTCCATTTTCATCGTGGGACATTATTTGAACTTGATAAAGAGCATTATGAAATTATCATCCAAATGCTTGAAGAGAGAAACACAACCGTAGAGACCGAGGAAGAACTTTATCAAGCTGTTAAACAAGCGATGAAGGATGACAGAATAGAGAGAAAGAGACACTTAGAAAATAGGAAATCCATTTATCCAGAGGTATATGAAGTGGCAACAAAGGCTTTTAAACGCAATCCTTATGTGATAACAGAGGTGTTAATTAGAGCTAAAGGTGTTTGTGAAAAGTGTAATAAGAAAGCACCGTTTAATAGAGCATCCGATGGTAGTCCCTATTTAGAAGTTCATCATATAAAAAGACTGGTAGATGGTGGAGAAGATACAGTTGAAAATGCAATGGCAGTCTGTCCGAATTGCCATCGAGAGTTACATTATGGTTGATCAACTGCGAAGTTAAGTAAATTAACTTTATATACTCAGGTTTAAATAAGAAAGAGATGGAGGAAGGAACTTTGGAAATAGACTATGGAAATATAGAGTTTACCCCAATATTAAGAGAGGACACTTTAACAAAGTTTAAAGAGTTTTGTAGGGAAGAATATATTGATTTTATGAAAACCTTTGCGATATTTGCTGATGTTGACAAGTTTTTAAATTCCAAGTGTCAGGAAGGGGATAATTCTTCCATACAATATTTCACAAGAATCATGAATATCAGAGTTAAGGATCATTTTTCATCATCAATTATCTTAATTTCACAGGGATATACTGTAGATGCTCTTTCATTAACAAGGGCATCCCTTGAAGATTTATTTGTAATATTGAATTTCTATTTAGAGCCAGGTTATTTTGGTAAATGGAAAGCTAATAAAAGGTCGTTCAAGATAGTGCCTGCGGAACTAAGAACACATCCTAAAATAGATCCTGATGATCAAAAATTATATCAAAAGGTTTATAAGCTACTTTCAAACAGTATTGTTCATCCAAGAATTGATAGTTTAAGTCACATGCTAAAATATCATCCTACTGCTTACTCAGAAGGTTCAGAAGGAGTAATTCAATTAAAAAAGGATACGAGATTAATCAACCTCTCCTTTTTCGTATATTTGCATAATTTATGTAGGCTTCTAAAATTAGAATATAAGGATAAAGTTGATGAAGAAAATTTAGATGACATTCTCAATCAATTAAAATCCCTTCATATTGGACTGGTAAAATACTTTGATAATTAATCACAAGAACTTGAAAAGGAATGAATGCAGTATTCAGTGACGTTATTTCATCTGGATGATTCTTCACTAAGGATAAATAAGCAGTAGTAATAGCTGATGTTTAAGAAACCAACTGAGAATAAAACTATGAAATAATATAGATATGTTTTATCAATTTATTAGATAAAGTGGCTCTATTTTGTAATTAAGTGTTATTGGTCAGCATTATTTAAAGTAGGTAATTACTGACTACTTTTTAGATATAAGAGGCTTATAATGAACATAATGTTCTACTTAGAAGTTTCGTTTACGAACGAACGTTCCTATGATATAATGCTTGAAAAGTAATGATTATATAGGAGTTAATAACAATGACTATTTCTAAAAAGAAATGTTCAATTTCATATAAAACGGGTAAGGCACTTTCCAATCAATAATTGGCAAGTGTCTTTTTTTAATACAGTTACTCTGGCAACAAGAGAAATAGAATCTGAAATAGGGGTGAGTTTTTTGTATAAAAATCAACAACCTTCCTGGTCGCTGTCGAAACACAGGATGCTGATGGAATGTGAATTAAAATGGGTATTAAATTATTATGTTGCAAAGTGGGGAGAGACGAATAGTAAATCAATAACACTACAACTTGCTTGGAGATTAAAACATTTGAAAAATATGTATATGCTTTTTGGGGAATTGATGCATCAAATTATTGAATCAGAGATAAAGACACTTTTGGAGACGGGAGAAGTGTTATCGGAAGCTAAAATAAAGAAACTGTTACGAGATATGCTCAATCGAAATTATAGTCAAACTAAATATGGTCTAAACTTGTGGTACAAAGAACCGAGAGTTAATCCAATGATTTTTGAAATCTATTATGGTGGGAATTTAGATAAGACTTTAATCCAGATTATTGCCAAAAAGATAGATGAATGTGTTAGTGGGTTTATACAATCTAAAACAATAAATGAGGTTATTGCTAAACGAAATGTAAAAATAGTGGAGGCTGAAAAATATAAATCTTTTTATTTGGATGGAGTGAGAGTGGTTCTTTCAGCCGATCTTGTTTATCTTGATCAAAATAATGATATTTATGGAATAGTAGACTGGAAGAGTGGAAAGAGGTCAAAGGATGATTCACTACAGCTTACTACTTATGCACTCTACTTAGAAAAGACCTATGGAGCAGACTTATCCGATATCGAATTATCCAATGAATACTTGGAAGAGGGCATAAATAAAAATTATACGGTAGATACATATGATTTTGAAAACCTAAAAAGTATTATTCAAGCAAGTTCCAAGCGGATGACAGAATTAGAAGAAAATCTTCGATATCCTGATGATAAAATTTTGAGTACATTTCAGAAAACAGAAAATGAGAGAGTTTGTGAGTGGTGCAATTTTAAGGCTATTTGTTCAGATGAACTAAGGAATACACATATGAACAATTTTCTAAAAGATAAAGGGAGAAAACATTGAAATAAAAGGATTTTTAGATAATGCGAGAATGTATGAAGGCCATGGAAAATGGTTTGATGTCGTTAAAAGGGTAACATTATCATATTTAAACTTTGTAATTTTCCTTCAATATTCTACATATTTCACCTGTTTCTAAGTTATTTTTTTGAACTAACTATCTACAATATAGGGTTCAGCATAAAAAGGAGTTTCGCTTAGCGAAATACAGGAGGAGTGGTAGGAAATGAAAGAGGTAAGATCAATTAATCAGAATTTTGGAAAAATGTTGAAATATTTAAGAAGTAAGCAGGGGTTAAGCCTCAGACAAATCAGGGAAATGACGGGGATAAGTGAAAGCTACGTAAACCGTTTGGAGAACCATGGTCGTCTTTGTCCAAGTTATCCAGTCATTGAAAAATTAGCTTCTGCATTATCAGTCGAACCTGCTGATCTTTTAGAGGTAGGTTCAAATAAGACAAATGGCAGTGTAATTCCATTGGAACAGCTATTATTTTCTTGCGAATTTACAATTGATGGAGTTAAAACAGTTAGTCCAAAAGTGATTGAACAGCTTTTAAATTTGATTGATGTCATAAATGACGTTGCTTGGGAAAAAGACACCTTAATTGCAGATATTTATGAAATCAAGGAAGTTGTAGACGAATTGAAGCAGGTATTAACTATATAAAAAGTTTATGAGAGGAGATTAGTTATTTCCTCTCTATTTTTTATAAAAGGAGCAGTAAAGATGGGGAATGCAAAAGGTGATAAAGAAAACTATCTGAATTTGTATATTACGTTGTTAGTTAAGGGAGCAATTGAAGACATAATCTCCGAAAAAGTGGAGCATTTAAAATGGGAGCATTATTTCGAAGGAAAGAAGATAGATATTTTTGGACAGTCAATAGCGGGCAGATTCATATTCGTTGAAAATCAAATTAGCTTTGCATCTAAAGAGGATCGACACTTAAACTCTATTGCGGAAATAATAGAAAAAGCCCCTCACAATAGCATAGTCATTTGGGGAGCTACAGGGTTTTCTGAGGAAATCATCAAAAAGATAGCAAAAATAATTCATGAGGTAAAAGAGAAGTCGATTGAGTTTTATGCAGTAGAAGTTAATTCTTGCGTAATACCGTTACTTGAACAACTGGATAATATGCATGTCCTACATGTCATGGATAACTTAAAGTTGTTAAATGAGGTAGACGTTTACAATGACATCTATGATAAATATAAAAGTCATTGTAATGATATTGATAAGGAAGGTGAATTCAAGTTTGATAGAATTACAGACCGAGAAAGAACCAATGCCTATATAATTAAGGAACTGCGGAGTAGAGTGAAATACCCCAATATATATCGAGAGAAGAGAACGCTTGATATAAATAAAATTCAATATGGACTCGGTAGAGCAGGAATCAATTTGGAGCTGGTTTACAACAATCGTAATGGTGAATCTTATGTAAGCTGTCAGTTTACAAATCAAACAGAAGACCTTTACCAAGAGATGGTGAAACGCAAAAATATCTTTGAAAATAAAATTGAAAATGAAGTAGAATGTGACAATCTCAATTTGAAATTAGTCACATTTGTAAAGCAGTTTGAACACAAGTTCGAAAAGATTGATCAATTGGTCGAGCTGATGAATATGTATATCTTCTATTTAACCAATTACACATTTTATTATGGTACGGCCATTCAAGAACAGATGTGGGAAAAGCACAAAGAAGGATGGTTGGAAAACTAACATTTAAGTGAGGTAGTGGATTTTAATTCCTGCTTACTTGTTTCTAAAAGCAGACATAGAACATCAATGTTTCAAAAATTGATGTACATGTCTGTTTTTTCTATTCCAATTTATAGGTATTTTGGAGTGAGATATTAATTGTTTTATATAGAGAGTAAAGATAAAATATAAGTAAAGTATAAGTTTAGTAAAAATAGGGGAGGGGAAAGTTTGGAATTAAAGTTATTTCATAAAACGCAGAGGGATTTGGCATCAGCGGTTAATCAGACAATTGACTGCTATTGGGATAGCGAAATTTCTGAGCAAGAAATGATAGACACCGTTAAGGCCTTGTATGAAAATAATCCCACCAAATTTTTAAAAGATCAGTCCTTTACAAAGATCATCCAACAACAATGTGGGAAACGCCGATTAGAGGTAGTCAAAAAGATACTTAATATAGATCTATAGCAATGTTTTTTTTCTGCCTTCTTTACTTTTTTTGTTTATAAAATTTTTTTAATATGTTTATTTTTTGATACTAACTTTTTAGGGGGATAAGACATGAAAAGTCTTTTCGATGCATGTAAGCCAAGAGAAAGTGTTTTTGATGAAGCAAAAAGAGACGATACATTAGATTTAGCTAATTTAATTGATAATTCAATTGATGCAGAGGACTTTTTTAATGAGACATATGTTACAGAAGGTATGCGAAGAGTATTTGAAACTGCATTTAAAAGATTCGAGGGAAAAGCACCAAGCGGGTTAGTAAAACTTACTCAGTCGATGGGTGGTGGGAAAACCCATAATATGGTGGCTCTTGGTCTATTGGCACAAAACCCTTCACTCAGAAAGAAAGTATTAGATGGTATATCAACATTTGATGAGGAAATTAGGGTTGTTGCCTATACAGGGCGTGAAAGTGATATTCCATATGGAATTTGGGGTGAAATCGCAAGACAGCTTGGTAAAGAAGAGTTGTTTAAGGATTATTACGCACCATTAAAAGCACCTGGACAATCAGCATGGATCAACTTATTAAAAGGTCAACCTACATTAATTCTACTTGATGAATTACCACCTTATTTGGAATATGCACGTACAATTACTGCGGGTACAGGTACACTTGCGGATATTACGACTAATGCTTTGTCCAATCTTTTCAATGCCCTTGGTAAATCAGAACTTCATAATGTTTGTCTTGTAATTTCTGATTTACAAGCAACATATGAAACAGGTTCAGGGCTAATACAAAAGTCATTCAAGAATTTAGAAAATGAAATTGGCCGCAGTTCCATAAATATTGAGCCAGTTGGAACTACCAGTGATGATTTGTACCATATTTTAGAAAAGCGTTTGTTTGAGACTACTGCAACAGAAGATGAAAAACATGAAATAGCAATGGCTTATAAAGAAGCAGTTAAAGAAGCGAAGCAAATGAACTATACAAACTTATCTCCTGAACAGGTTTATACAGGTATTAAGGATGCATACCCGTTCCATCCTTCTATAAAAGATTTGTTTGCCCGATTCAAAGAAAATCCAGGATTCCAACAAACAAGGGGTTTTATTAGGCTTACAAGAATCATGGTGAAAAACTTATATAGCGGAAGCGAACCAAAAGCAAAATCAAATTATCTGCTTAATGCATTTGATATGGATTTGAATAATACCGAAATGTTCTCTATGGTACGTAGTATCAAGCCGAGATTGACAAATGCTATTTCACACGATATTGCTCAAAATGGGAAATCGGTATCCGAAGAGATTGATTCTATTATAAATAGCCAAGATATGCAGGATCTTAGTAAATTACTCTTGGTTTCATCTTTAGGTGATGTAACGGGAGTTATTAACGGACTGTCCCTACAAGAAGCAGTTGGGATAATGGTGAAACCAGGTAGAAATATTACTGAGATCAAAAGTGTGTTGGAACAATTCAAGGTAAAAGCGTGGTATTTATATACTGACCGTGATAATCGTCTATTTTTTAAAGATGTGAAAAATGTTAATGCTGAATTACTTTCATTGGTAGACACGTATTCAGATGAAATTGCAAAACAAGAGATTAAAAAGGTATTAACTGATAAATTTGCACCTGGATTAAAGGACTGCTACCAGGAGGTTGAGGTCTTTCCTGCTATCGACGAAATTGAAATTAAACAGGATAAAACTATGCTAATCTTATTTGAGCCAAATCCAAACGGAGTAGGGTTAAAGAAGGATTTAGAAGAGTTTTATGAAAATGTAAAATATAAGAATAGGGTTATGTTTTTAACTGGTCAAAGAAATTCTATGGAAAACTTATTGGATGTATCCAAACAGTTAAAAGCCATTCAATCTATTATCGATCGGATGAAAGAAGAGAAAGTTCTTGAAAGTGATTCACAATTCCAATCGGCTCAGGAAATTCTGCATAAAGTAGAGTTAAACTTGCTACAGACTTCAAGGGAAACGTTTATCACATTGTATTATCCAACATCAGATAGCTTTGAATCCAGTGACTTTAAAATGGAATTTAAAAACAACAAATTTGACGCAGAAGAACAAATCCGAAATGTACTGATTGATGTAATGAAATTTGATAAAGATACATCAAATGATATATTTAGAAGAAAATTTGAGTCACGTATATTTACTTCTCGCCAAATGCGATGGATAGATCTCAAAGAACGTGTAGCAACAACTACGTCTTGGTCGTGGCATCATCCGAAAGCATTAGATGATTTAAAAAGTGAATGCCTGAAAAAAGGAATTTGGGTTGAAGAAGGTGGCTACCTTGACAAAGAACCACCTGCACCTGAGACTTCAGTAAATGTTAGAGAGCTTGAACATTTAAGAGATCCAGTTACAGGTGAAGTTGTATTAAAAATCACACCGCAAAATGGAGATAAAGTCTATTACGAAATTAATGGTGATGCAACTCCTGGATCATTAGAGGTGACTGATTTTAATACATTTAAAACTTCAGAGCTGTCTTTAACATTCTTATGTGTTGATACTACTGGAAAACATGCTACAGGTACATTAACACGATGGAAAAGTAATGTTCAGTTGCAATATGACACATTTGATAAAAATGGGAATAACTATATTGAACTAAAAGCAACATCTCCTAAGGTTACGATTAAATATACCACTGATGGTTCAAACCCCAAAAATAGCGGTGGGGTTTATGATGATGTGTTTGAAGTTCCAAAAGGGACAAAATTTGTACAAGCGATTGCAGTACATGAAGATTTAGGAATATTTTCTGAACCAGTAACGATACCGATTACAGAATCCAAATTCGAGGTAGAGAAAGATAAGCCTTTAACACTTAGTCATTCTTTAAGGGCATCTGTTACATCAGAGGTCTACAAACAACTTGAAATACTTAATAAACATAAGGCGAAAGTGGCAGGAGTTACTTTAGATGTGATGGAAAAAGCAAATTCAATGCAACAAAGTTGGATGTCCCTTTCATTTGATAACTATGCTTTCCATGAAACTGAATCTTATGTAAAACAATTAGATGAATTACGGAACGTGTTTTTTAAAGATAAAAACATTGAAGTTTCGATGAATATAGAAAAATGTAGTTTTGAAAAAGGTCAAAATTTTGAGGATTGGGTTGCGGAAAATAAACAAAGTTTAGAAACGTACAAAAATAGTATTAGCCAATAGGGAGGTAGTCTTATGGCGAAAAAAAAGGCGTTAGGTTTTGGCTATAACCCCGAAGAATCTAAGCATCACTTTTTACTTGTAACGCCTAAAAGCTCAAAAGAAGATGTAGCAGTGTATGAACGATTTGAATGGGATGAAGAATCAGAAGAACAGCATACAGGTATCCTTGAAACCAATTTAAAAGTAGTATTGGATCGACATAAATGGAATTTAATTAAAGATCCTTTGACAGCTTCTTTTAATAATAGATTGAAGGAAAAAGATATAACTGTTGGCAGATTCAAAACTGGGCATATACCAGTGGAACGACTGTTAGGAAAAGAAATGGTATTACTGATGTGGGCAATCGAGGACTCAGATCCGCAACTTATCTCAACCGCCATAAAAAACTGGTCGGGACTAAGCAGAGAAGAACGATGGTGGTTATTTACAATGGCAAATGCAATTACTGGACATGCTGATGATAAAAGAGGCTGGAGAAAGGCAATTAGATTTGCTTTAACAGAAAATCCTGTAGATGATTTAGAAAATAACCAAGGAAGCATTTTAGAAATGTTATATAAAAATGTTTAGACTGGGGGAAGTTTTTTGTTAGATTACAGTAGATCGTTTATTGAAACACAATTTCCTGTTTCAAAAGTATCGAAGGAAAGTTATAAAGAACGTAAAGCCAACCTTGGCCAAACTTTAACAGGATTGGGTAAGTGGTGGGGGCGTAAACCCCTTATCCTTGTTAGGGCGACTGTGTTAGGTGTATTACTTCCTGTTTCTGATAATCCTAAGAAAGACAGAGATATATTCCTGAAAATTCTTACCATGGATGATGAAGGACTATTACTAAGAAAGTCCAAAAACCTAACAACTAAGGAAGTATATAATCTACTCACAAATAAAGAAAAGGAAAGCTACTATACTTCAACATCAACCGAGGAAAAACCGACATATAAAAAAGGAATAACAAAGGCTGAAAAAGAACATTTACAGGAACTCACTTTTAATAGAATGTCTTACGATGAAAAGATAACATACTGTGATCGACCTGAACATGTAACAGGCCTATCTGAAATAGCTTGGACAGAAATTAATAGCCATTTAGAAACCTCAGCTTCAAATCTTCAAGAACTTATACAGCAACTTGGAGAGAAAAGATTTAGTCAAGCTCCAATAATTGGGGACTGCTTTGCAGGTGGGGGGAGTATTCCATTTGAATCGGCAAGAATTGGTGCAAAAGTTTTTGCATCAGATTTAAACCCTGTAGCTTCGGTATTAACATGGTCAGGACTGAATATTGCGGGTGCATCTTCAGATGAAATCAACCAGTTAAGACATTTTCAACATTTTATTTATGATGAAGTTGATAAACAAATAGAGGAATGGAAGATTGAACATAATGAAGAAGGGCATAGAGCTGATTCTTATTTATATTGTAATGAATCAGTTTGTCCTGAATGTGGTTATAATGTTCCGCTCTCACCTTCATGGGTAATTGGTAAAGGTACAAAAACTGTAGCTATATTAAAAGATGATGGTAAAAATGGTTTTGATTTTGATATAGTTCAGGGTGCTTCAAAGGAACAGTTTAATATTGCTGAAAGAATGAAAACAATTAAAGGCAACAATTTATATTGCCCACATTGCAAAAAGGAAACACCGATTGCTGTTCTTCGAAAAGACAGAAAAGATGATCAAGGAGAAACCATTTATGGTTTAAGAAAATGGAATAAGAATGAATTCACGCCAAGACAGAGTGATGTTTTTCAGGAACGCCTATATTGTATTCGTTATGTAAAAAATTATGTTGATGAAAAGGGTAATAATAAGACAGAAAGATATTTTAGGTCGCCGAATTCTGATGATATAAAAAGAGAAGAAAAGGTAATTAAGCTGTTATCTGAAAGATTTCCTGATTGGCAGGAAAAAGGCTATATACCATCATCGTTAATTGAAGGTGGCTATAATAATGATCAACCAATAAGGGAACGTGGATGGCATTATTGGCATCAATTATTTAATCCAAGACAGTTGCTAATATTAGGTTTATTTAATAAGGCAGTTTACGAGCATCATAAAACTAAAAAAGAAGCAGTTTTAGGCTTATTGGGTGTGAATCGATTAGCAGACTATAATTCAAAACTCAGTAGATGGCATAGTGGTGCTTCGGCAGAAAAAAGTGAGCAAACATTTTATAATCAGGCACTGAATACTATTTTTAATTATGGTTTAAGAGCTTTGACTTCTTTAAGAACAGTTTGGTTTATGAATATTAACAACGAACATATAAATGGTAAATCGATTGTAAAAAGTATTGATGCAAGAAGTATTAATGAAGTTTGTAATGTCTGGATTACAGATCCGCCTTATGCTGATGCGGTAAATTATCATGAGCTAACGGAGTTTTTTTTAGCATGGGATAAATTGCTATTAGATAAAATATTACCCGAATGGAGTTCTGATAGTAAAAGAGCATTAGCGGTCAAGGGAACTGGAGAAACTTTCAATAAAAGTATGATTGAAGTTTACAGAAACCTTTCTAACAATATGCCCGATAATGGTACACAAGTAGTTATGTTTACCCACCAAGATGTAAAGGTGTGGGCAGAATTGGCGATGATTTTATGGTCATCAGGTTTAAGAGTTGTATCCGCATGGAATATTGCAACGGAGACAGAGTCAGGTGGTTTAAAAAATGGTAACTATGTAAAAGGAACTGTAATCCTTATATTAAAAAAGCAAACATCACATGATATTGCTTTCCAGGATGAACTTTATAGAAAAATCAAAAAAGAAGTTCAATTCCAGATTGATAGCATGAGAGATCTTGATGACAAAGAGGATCCTAACTTTTCAGATGCAGATTATTTATTGGCATCCTATGCATCTTCCTTAAAGGTACTAACAGCATATAAGGATATTGAAGGTATAGACGTACAGTATGAGTTGTCAAAGCCAAGGAATGCTAACGAGGAAAGCCCAATAGAAGCCTTAATTAATAAGGCAGTAAAATTAGCATACGATTATTTAATTCCAGAAGGAGTAGACAATCTAATTTGGAGAGATTTACTACCTGAAGAGCGATTTTTCATTCGAGGTCTTGAATTAGAAATCGGTAATATTCATCAAATTAGTGCCTACCAGGAATTGGCAAGGGGATTCGGAGTTGGTGACTACCAAGACATGTTTGAAAATTTCAAAGCAAACACTGTCCGATTAAAGACAGCTTCAGAATATCGAACAAAAGGAATCGATAGAGACACTTTCAGTAGTTCTTTAATGAGGCATGTTTTGGTCTCTATTTACCAAAGTGTACAGGCAGAATCAACAGCAGAAGGTAAAAATTATCTAAAAGCAAAGTACGACCAGAATAATGAGTATTGGGATAAACGTTCTGCAATTATGGAGATTCTTGGTTTCATTGCAAGATTTGAAAACATTTCTCATATGAATCATTGGCATCAAGACGCATACTACGCACGATTACTAAGAGAAGCTGTACGCAATGATGGTATTTAAGGTAGGTGCGGACATATGATACGAAGGTATTCTACAAGAAGAGAGGCAGTTAGTGCCTCTCTTTTAAACAATAAATTAAAGAACGCAAAGAATTATGATCGAATTGCAGGATATTTTAGTTCTTCTATTTTAGAAGTTGCAGGAGAGACCTTAGAACAGATTGAGGGGAAAGTTAGAGTAGTATGTAATTCTGGTCTTCACATTAAAGATGTAGAAACTGCAAGGCTTGCTCAATCTGCAATTAGAAGAGAATGGTGTGAATTCAAGCCAGAAGAGTTACCTGATGCATCTAATCGATTTAAAAAATTATATGAATTGCTTTCAACTGGAAAGATGGAAGTAAGAGTTATTCCCGATGAAAAGTTTGGTTTAATTCATGGTAAAGCTGGCATTATAACATTAGATGGTGGTACTAAGACTACCTTTTTAGGAAGTGCTAATGAAACGTACAGTGCTTGGAAGCTAAATTATGAATTAGTTTGGGAAGACGACTCAGAGGATGCAGTTGAGTGGGTGCAAGAGGAATTTGATGCACTCTGGAATGATCCAAGTGCGGTACCATTATCAGAATTCATAATTGAAGATATTAAGAGGATTTCGGAACGAGAAATTATCGATACGGTTGATGAATGGAAGGTAAACCCTAATCCTGCTTCAACAGCGGTAGAGTCTCCTGTAATTAGGGGGGAGTTTGGGCTATGGGAACACCAAAAATATTTTGTGGATTTGGCCTTTAGAGATCATCAACGTAGTCATGGGGCAAGATACATCCTTGCCGATCAAGTTGGTCTTGGAAAGACAATTCAACTTGCGATGTCTGCACAATTAATGGCTTTGTATGGTGAGAAGCCTATTCTTGTGATCGTTCCTAAAACGTTATTGTGGCAGTGGCAGGATGAATTAAGTACATTGTTAAACATTCCTTCTGCTGTTTGGAACGGAAAAGAATGGATTGATGAAAATGGCTTTAATTATCCAAATAGGGGTTTAGAAGATATAAAGAAATGTCCAAGGAAAATTGGTATTGTTTCGCAAGGTCTTATTGTCTCTAAATCTCCAATAATTGAGCATTTGTTATCCAAGGAATATGAATGTGTAATTGTAGATGAAGCACATAGAGCAAGAAGAAAGAATTTAGGTGAAAGCAAGGAAAACCAAAGTCCAGATCCTAATAATCTTTATGATTTCCTATTAAGTATGTCAACAAAAACAAAAAGCATGTTATTGGCAACAGCAACTCCAATTCAATTATATCCTATTGAATTATGGGATTTGATGAATATTCTTTCTCAAAAAAATGAAAGTGTACTTGGAAATCGCTATTCATTATGGAGAAAGAGAGAGCAGATTCCAAGGAGTTTGAAACTTATAACTGGTGAAGAAACGATGGACTTTTTTAATCCTGAAAATTGGGAGTGGCTTCGAAATCCTTTTCCACCGTCTCATGAAGATGAAATGACATTTGGAATGATTAGGAGAAAACTGGGAATAAAAGACGATCAGTTTGTTATCAATACTAATATTCTTGATTTTTCAAAACCAGATCAGGCGAAAATTGGGAGAATTTTAGATAATAACTTTTATCAAAGATATAATCCGTATATACGGCATGTTGTCCGAAGAGAAAGAGGTTATTTAGAAAACAACATTAATCCTGAAACTGGAGAACCTTATTTACAGAAGATTGAAGTGGAATTACATGGTGAAACAGATGAAGATGCTCTCGTTTTATCAAGCTACCTAAAGCAAGCCTATATGTTTGCAGAGGAGTTCTGTAATTTATTAGGAAAGAGGAATAAAAGCAGTGGATTCCTCAAAACATTACTTTTGAAAAGAATTGGTAGCTCCGTTGTAGCAGGATTAAACACAGGCAGAAAAATGCTGAACGAATGGAATACTTCCTTTGCTGAATGGGCTGATGAAGAAGATGACGTTTACGATGAAGGGGATATTAAAAACCTTACTCCCGAAGAAGAAGAACTTCTTGTAAAATATGTAAAGGCTTTAGAGACGAATGAAGCTACTGATCCAAAGTTCGAAAAGGTTGTTCAATTATTAACCGAATGGAAATGGCTTGAAAAGGGTTGTATTATTTTCTCTCAATACTTTGATACCGCCAGATGGGTTGCTCAAAAGCTATCTGAAAAATTCCCAGGAGAAAGTGTTGGGTTATATGCAGGTGGAGATAAATCAGGTATTTTTGTAGATGGTAGTTTTACTAAAAAGGAAAAAGAAGAGTTAAAGTCTTTAGTAAAACAGAGACAACTAAGATTATTAATTGGTACTGATTCTGCAAGTGAGGGGTTAAACTTACAAACATTAGGTACTCTCATTAACCTCGACTTACCTTGGAATCCTACAAGATTGGAGCAACGAAAAGGGCGTATTCAACGTATAGGTCAAGTGAACGATATCGTACATGTTTTTAATTTAAGATATAAAGATTCAGTTGAAGATAGGGTACACAGCTTGCTATCTGAGCGTTTTAAAAATATCCATGGTGTGTTTGGTCAGCTACCAGATGTATTGGAAGATGTCTGGGTTGACATCGCACAAAATGATATAGAAAAGGCAAAACAACGTATTAATGAAGTTCCTCAAAAGCATCCGTTTGAAAATAGATATAACAACTCTGTAGGTAAGATTGATTGGGAAAGCTGTTCTAAAGTGTTAGATCGTAAAGAAATGAGAAAATACTTCGAACAAGGTTGGTAGATAATAACTACAACTAATACTAAAGAGACGCACACATCATTGTGAACGTCTCTTATTTTTAATCAAATAACCTTTTCAATATATCTATCTCTTCATCCATTAATTGAGTATTAGGTTTGGAGGGTATTGCCGTTGTTTTGTCAGTTGTGAAAGATAGTTGTCCACTTTCGATATATTGTTGGATAATCTTATATACTTGCTTCTCCAAACCCTCTTGTTTAGTAGCATTTTTCATTTCCCTCTGTAACAACCCACAGACGAATTTACTTGTGTTTTCTTGTGCGTTCAGATAATGAAAAACATCTTCATATTGTTGGCTGAAACTAATTGTTAATCTTAGAGGTTTCTTTTCCATGGACAGCTCCAATGATTTTGAGGAAGCTATTGCAGTTTGAAAATTGTGGATTGTTTTCGAAGGTTGCCAGAGGGAATTCCTTTTGGAGTAAATCTTGCAAAATGATACTACCACCACCGACAAAAATAATCTCTCGGTTGTTAAAACTAATACCTTTTCCAATTGCTTGATTAAAAATATCTTGAACATGCTCTTGTGTTAGGGATTGGATGATTTCAATGCTTTTCTCTTGTTTTTCTCCACGAATGACAAGATAGCCGTTTTTCATAATACGAAGAGCATCATCACTATTTACGTAGGTTCCGAATTTTTCAGTGAGTTTTTCAGCAATTTTGTTTTGGAGGGTGCTAATGCCTTTGTCTAAGGAAATCATACTGTTCAAGTCGTATTGCACCCCATTGTAACTACAAAATGAAACGTTTAAAGAGCCAACATCAACGACTAAAGAATCTTTCATTCTGAACTCCCCAATACGGTCATATATCGGCCCAAGGGCTTCATTCATTACCATAATTTTTGTAATCCGAAACGTAAACAATTGGTTGTTCACATTTAGAATAATCAATTCCCCATTATTCGTTAGTTCGTATTTGTACATATCTTTAAGTAATCGATCTTTAAATAGACTAATTGGGAAATTAACTGCTAATTGAATGTTTGCTCCTTGTAGGGTGTTCAGTTTTCCTAATAATTGGGCAATGGCTGTGTAGATAGCGATTTTATGCTCTATCGTATTTTTAGTAATTTCATATGAAACCTTATCTTCTCCAACAACATCACCCACCATATACGATTTCCCTTGAAAATGGACATTGAAAGATCCGCTAATTAGGTCAATATCAACATTTTTTGCTTCTTGCACTTTTGTACGGAAAATATTTGAGTATTCTTTTCCATCGTGTAAACATTTTGATTTAGTGCTGTGCTTACCTGAATCGCAAGCTACTAAAATCTCATTCATCTGCTTCATTCCTTTCTATGATTTATTGTTAAATACCTTTTATCATATGCAACTCTGTATGAAATATAAGAAGTTATATGAAAATATTTGTCTTATAGTGTCATATATTTCATACAAAAAAAATTGTTTGAAGAACTTGCCCCAAACCCTTGTTACTAATAGGTTTGCATTATTTGTAATTACGGAACAATAAACTCTACTATATATATTTAGATTCAACATAATCCTATTGAGAAATTGCTTAGGGGTAATCTCTACAACAATTGATATTGTGGTAAAACACTGCAAATTTTTATCTGGGGAAGCCTTAAAGACCTCTTGTACTGTAGAATCCTCGCATCATGCGAAGCCTAAAGATGATCGGAATAAAACATTTCATATATCTTAGAGCCTGTATAGGTTGTATTCTGACTGACTTATTGCAACGTCTATCAGCGAATGGATTTGAAAATTGGCAACAAACAATATTGGTTTTTGATTCTATGTATAACAACTGATTATCGAGTATTTAAAAAAGTATCACCTATATTGAATTTACATCCATCTAATGGCTTATCCCTTTGGTGAAGTGCAGATACCTTTATGGACTTCCAAGCGTAAGCGACCATTAAAAGTTACCCTCTAAGATGAACGAAGGTTATCTAAAGGGAACTGCAAAAAAGAGCCGATTGCTAAAAGAATTTGCAAGAAATATTGCCAATGACCTCAGAGTTTGCAAGCATTCTCGTAAACTATCTTTTTTGAATGCAATATATAGGTATTTGTTTTGACCTACTTGACTATTTAGTCAACATTAGGAGGAATTTGCAACCTAAGACAGCCAAAGTATATGGGTGAATCCACATCAACAAGCATAGCTTGTCAGTTAAAAGTTACGGTTTTCATCCTTATGATGTCGAGTGATTCATATAGAAATTGAAAAAAGAAACCGCATATCAACAACGTTTATTGCTGTATCGAAACCATAAATGATTTTTGTAGTTGCAATATATAGGTATATGTTTTGACCTACTTGATTTTTTACTCAACATTTATAGGCATTTGCAACCAAAGACAGCCACAATATACGGATGAACCCAAATCAACAAGCATAGCTTGTCAGTTAAAAGTTATTCTTTTCATCCTTTTATTGTTGAATGAATCCTATAGCAATAGGATAAAAGGAATTTATTTAGCAACAATGGATATTGTAATTTGAAATTTGCTTTAATTCTGGAATAACACATTTCTCAAAGAGAATTTTTATCATAGACATTAGGCTCTTCCTTTTGTGCAACGGATATTTACTGGAAGCATTGATATTAAAGGGCTTTAGGGGATTTGGGAAATCTTATTTTGCAGATTAATTGACCAAAAACGATCATGAAATGGCTTAGACGGTATAAAGCATAAAACGAATTGTACCTAATAAATAAACTTCATATAATCATTGTGTAATTAAAGTTAAGAAAGGATGATTACTCAATGAAAAGTTTAGATCATATATTCAAGTTAAAAGTTTCAAAAAAGTATTTAAGAAAAAAGGCAAATAAAAGAATAAAAGAAGAAAAAATAAGATTAAAGAATGTGGGGCTACTTGGTGACGCTTTAGATGAAAGAATTAAAACAATTCGCCTTACTGAGATGAAAAAGGTAGATGATGGTAGACTAACAGGATGGAGGATAATTAGAAAAAGCCAGAAGAATGATATGAGAAAATATCTTATCTATAATGGTAGATTAAAAGGTATTGTAATCCAGAAAATAAATTTCAACCTACCAAGAAGTGTAAAGACTCATGAGGATTTTACGAGGTATGTTTTAAGACAAAATTTATTTGCTGAGATATTTACTGAATTACAGCAATATGAAGGAAAGCGTTCATTTCCATGTTTCCTATTTGCTGAAAATTGGGCTTCTATCAGTAAAGATAATAATGGAATATTCCATTACTTTACCAATCGACCTAATGGTTCTTCGGTTAGCCTTAATGTCTTTGACCTTTTTGAAATAATATGTTCAAAGGAAGGGGAATCTTTTGCAGTTCATCGTAGAATATTAATACAAATTCTTGGGTGTTCTTACTCAGAGCATAAATGGGAAATGAAACAAATGAATAAAGTGCAAATTAATAATGATAACATTCAGAATGCTAAAATAGACTGGCACAATCAGTACCACTCATTACTAAAGTTGACTCAAAGCTACTTGGACATCCTCTTAAAAATAATCACCCACAGTGAAAAGCACGTAATTTCAAAACGATATTCCTATAAGAATGAATCGCTCTTCTATGTATCATCTCGATACTTAGGTGATGCTCTTAATAGAGATCCTTCAAACGTTAGACGAGCTGTTAATATGTTTGCTTGCCTCGGTCTTATAGAAAAAGTGCCACCAACTATTGAAGGCTTTCCATTGGAATTTCTCAAAAGTGCTATGAAGATTAGAGGAAATATTGACAATTACAAACTTGTTACCTTCTTCATTATCCCTCAATATACAAAAAAGCTCCTTCGAATAGCGGAAGCAAAAGCACAAAAACTCCTCAAAAATAAAATCACTAATATCACAAAATTAAATGAGAAAACGATGACTGCTGTATTTGGAGAGAACTATGCAAAGTCGGTTTACTTTGTAAAGGAGATTGATATACAGCAGTTGGTAAAGCAATCAAAAGTTGACCTTTCAAAATGCAAACAAGCTGATACATTCAGAAGCAAAAGGGAAATTGAACGGTTAGAGTCTCAACCAGGCACTTTTGGTAATGATATGCTTCCTTTTTAGATATGGTTAAGGCTCGAACAAGCTCCAACCAAAATGTTGTTAAAAGTAGTAGCGTTTAGCTGTAAAATATAATAGTAAACAAAACTACTATAAATAAAGGAGAAATTAAAATTGAATGAATTATATCTACCGAATGGTTATGAGCATACAAACTTCCAAAACTTCGACTTAATCTACGAGGGAATAAAAAGTAAAGGCATCTATTTACTGGAATACGATGACACTTACTTGAAAGATGCATTTGTTACCCAACTTGCAGAGAAGTTTATAAATAAAGGATCACATGTATTGATTGTTCAGAAAGAACAGCCGTCATGTTCCATGAAAGATATAATTTTGAGCCGAATGCTATTCAGACAAAATCCTCATAATTTCACTTCAATAGCTGAAATTGAACATGAAGCGGTTGAATTACTATCTTCCTCATTCCAATCCCAAGTCGATTCTCTTATTATCAATACAGAGATCGTATTCCCCCAATCTAAACAACCACATGATTGTCTTCAACTTATATCTCAATCATTAGACCAAAATCCTGAAATAAAATTTATTATATGGGATAGCAATACAAAGTATTTTCTTTCGTCAAACCTAATTCCTGTATTATCAAGGATCACATTCAAGTATAAGATTCCCGTTCTAATCACCTCGAAAATCTCCGTTGGGAAGTTCTTCAATCAGGATGTGTTTCTTCCTGCATACCTTCCATTTTCCCTATATCTACACTCTGATCATCCAAACTTATTCTCTCGTTCAAATTTAAAAGATGTCGCTTATGAGTTTCAGCTTGACGTTAGAACTACTTCAAACAAGAAACTGCGGAGTTATTTTACTTTTCGCCCCGCAAGTGCTTATTGTCAAGAAGGTTAGAGGAGGAACGAAATCTATGCAAGCATTGAGAAAGCAATATAATAACAATTCGAGGAAGTCGATGGTATATACAAAATCCCTTAGTTTTGCTAAGGATGTGTATGCTACTTCGGAACATTTCCCTGATTTAGTTATTCGTGAGAAGTTAAGGGAATCAGCAATTTCAATCGGAACAAATATTGCTCAAAGTCGTGTAACAATGTATCATGCCAAGGAGTTTAACTATCTAAATGGTGCGTTATTATGCATTAGCCAATGTAGAACGCTTTTGCAATTGGCATTAGTACGTGGGTTTCTAATGTATGAGGAATTTCAAGAGGCTGAATGCAAGGCAGTTGAACTTCTAAAAATGTCATTTACTCTGATAAAGAGGCTTGAACAGTATGTTACAAATATAGAGGTGGAAAAGTGGATGGTAGAGGACTTTCGTCAATCCCACTTGTATAATCGCTCCATCGACCTAATGCAAACTATTTATTGGTTGGTAGATAGTGTAGATTTCGAAATCAATTATGAAATAGCAGAGGAAGCATATCGACTGGCAATAAATAACCCACTATTCATAGCAACTGGTATAGGTCAATTGAACGTTAAAGTAAGGATTAAAAAATTCAATGAAGCAAAGGACAATTTGGGAAAATTGAGCAGGTACTTGCGACAATTCAACAAAACAGCCTGTAACAATAGAGCAGAGTTGAAAGCCATTGAAGAGTGTAGGATTCAAGTAGTGAAATTATTAAACAGTTATTTTGGGCGATTGAAAAGCTCGAACACAATAGAGCAAGTCAAGTAGATTCAAAACTTGATAATTGCTATACCATTATATTAGTTGATGGTCTTCGAATATCCCCAATAAAAATCCTCTAAATTATCAACCCCAGTTAAGTGATACTCTCTAAATGAATCACAATTTCAGCGTTGACTAAGAGCCAATATTATTTGTAAGGAGATTTATATGTTAGCAATAAAGGAGTATATTGGAAACTTTCGAGATTTGATTGTCTATAAAAAGGCACTTCTGCTCCGAAAGGAAATCTATACAATGATTAAGACTTTGAAATCTTCCGATAGGTTTATAAAGAATTCGTTGAAAAAAGCGAGTTGTGCAGTTGTTGCAAATATAGCGGAAGGAAATGGGAACTATTATTATGGTAGAGAGTATGACCATTTAGATATTGCAATGTGTAAGTTAGAAAAATGCCAGTCCTTGATGGATATATTGTTTATACAAGAGAAGTTAGTGGCAGAAAAATATAATAGATTTCAAGCTCATACAAAAGAAATTGCAAGAATGATAAATGCTTTAATGAAAAGAAATGAACCTTATCTATCATCTGAATTTAAGCCAGTTTCAAGGTGTTCAATTAGCTTGGACAAGATTACAAGCCAAGAAGACACTTTTGATAGAGTAAAGGTATTTAGAAATGCTATTAAAAAGATGGCAGGAAGACTCCCTAAAGAAGAGTCGAGTAACTTATTCGATCAATTAAATAGGGCAGTTGATAGCGTCTATAACAATTTCACCAAATCAAATGGTGCAAATTCAGGTAGGCGGTTTCAAAAATTAAATTATTCGATTGGAAGTCTATCCGAGATTCGCTCTTTTTTGGACATCGTGGTAATGGAGAATTTCATCACAAAATCTGAATACGTTCATTTGGATGAAGAAGCTGGGGAGATTCAACTGGAATTTGTAAAGAGATGCAACAATTTAATTGTTTAATATGAGGTAAGTTAGTTGAACCTGCCCCGTTTTAGGAGCCGTATTTAAAAGGCATGATGGTGACGGGAATCTGTATGGTAAGGTGTTTGTTAATAAAGGATGCTATTAGAAATAGATTGTACATTAAATTTTATAGATGAATCAAAAGATTTATCACCTGAATTACTGTTTCGTTAGCCAAAACCAGGTAACAACAGGTATTAGTTATAAATGAAAGACAGCGATAGTCAGATATGAAATCAATATTTTAAAGGAGGAATAGTAAATGAAAACAATTATTAGATTTCCAGATGGTCAACAAATTATCGGAGAACCAGAATCAATATTAGAGGTAATTGCAGTATCCCAAATGTATTATGTAGGTGAACTTTATAAATTTTTTGTAGATACAATTAAAGGAGATTATGAAGGAATCGAAGGTTTCATTGAATCCGATGGTGAACACCCGAAATACAAAATAGAATTTTCCTTTGATAAAAAGGAGGATAGAGATTTATACCTTTTACTAAATAGTAAACTATATTTGGAAGATCACGTTAAGATAGTGGAAAATTTATTAACGAATGCTGTGAAAATAAACCATTTGTCGAAAAAGAAATTCGAAGCGGCTATGAAATCCTTGAAACCTGTTCAAGTAGAATTGGATCGAATAAATGAAATGAT
This sequence comes from Neobacillus citreus, assembly GCF_018343545.2. Taxonomy (GTDB): domain Bacteria; phylum Bacillota; class Bacilli; order Bacillales; family Cytobacillaceae; genus Neobacillus; species Neobacillus citreus. Next base: position 54,838 of record NZ_JAGYPE020000007.1, read on the forward strand.
TTCAAAATCCTCATAAAAATCCTCAATAGCCCCTAATAAGAAGAAGCCTATTCATAATAAAATATCCTGCTGTTCTTAGATTCGCAATATATTGAAACTGTCTACAGAAATAAGAATTATGTACAAGGTTTATCCAAATAGAATATATCAATATGCCTCGGCATTATGCAATCTCACATTGCATAATGCCGAGGCATATATTATAATTTGTTTAACGGAGGTGGAAAATCATGGGTTCACCACAACTAAAAGAAAAAGATGCGGAGTTAGTAATAAAGAATCTAAAACTTCTACGTCAGACTATGAAATGGACACAAGAAGATTTGGCAAAAAGAGTTGGTGTTACAAGACAAACCATCACGGCCATAGAAAGTGGCAAAATGATTCCATCTAAAACGTTAGCACTCGCTATTTTAGGTATATTTACTTCTTTGGCTCTTCTTCCAACTGTGGGTGTAGTAGTGAAAGCAGTATTGGATTCAACTAAATTGAATGACTTATGGAAGAAAGTTATCAAAGGAGAGGAATAGTAATGGAGAAGAATAATCAAGAAAAAGATCGAGTAAAAGTTGGGTTTGGTAAATTTAGTTTTGAAATGAGTGGAGACTTTGTAAAAGAAAACGGTAAAATTTTATCAATTGGTGCTGTTGCCTGTGGGATTATTTTTGTATCAGGTATTACATATGCAGTTACTAAGAATGGGGAAGTTGCTAAAGAAGTTGCAGATAAAGTAACAAAACTCATACCGAAGTCAGCGTAATATCCTTAAATAGTTTAAGCACTCTTTTTTCCAAAGAGTGCTTTTAGTCTTTTTCCATTGTAAGCTAAAATCAAAATCCTCTATGCATACAGCCAAATCAAACAGATCCAATGGGGAGGTCTGCGATTTTTTGTAATCGGGATAGTCACAAAATCATACGATTGGGGAGTATGAAAATAAGCATCCCAAAACCTCTAATTTATAATTTAGGAATGTTACAGGCCCTTCACATACGTTTTGAAACGTCTTATAATGATCATATACAAACGTACATTCGCAAGGAGGGGATTGTTATAAAAATTGGATATTGTCGGGTTTCGTCTTTGTCGCAAAATCCTGCAAGGCAGATTAAAGCACTTGAAGAACAAGGTGTAGAGAAATGCTTTATTGAAAAGTTAAGTGGTAAGGATAAAAATAGACCGAAATTGCAAGAAATGATGAACTTTATTAGAGAAGGAGATACTCTGGTAGTCGAGTCTATATCAAGACTTGCTCGCAATACGAAAGATTTTCTGGAAATTGTCAACGATTTAACAGATCGAGGGGTAGAAGTAGTAAGTTTAAAAGAAAGCATAGACACCTCAACTCCCCAGGGGAAATTCATATGCACCATATTTGGAGCCTTGTATGAACTCGAACGGGAAAGTATTAAACAACGGCAAATGGAGGGAATTACCATAGCCAAAGAGAAAGGAGTTGCTTTTGGAAGACCGCCTATTCAAATTGATGACAACTTTATGCGGGAATACAAGCGTTGGAAAGAGAGAAAACAAACAGCGGTTCAAACTTATAAGAAGTTAAATATATCCCGCACATCTTTTTATCGGAAAGTTCAACAAATTGAAAGGGATAAGGATGTAGTAGAAAGTTAGTCTTGTTTGAGTTACTTCTATTATATAGCTTTAGCTTGTTCACAATAGAAAGGAGAATAAAAACATTGAATGAAAATTTGAATAACATGAAAAAAGCCACGATTTCTTAGGCAAAACCTCAAAAAAAAACTTTGGGTGTTGCCTAAAAAGAAATCGTGGCTTTTGCTTTGCCCAGAGTGAATGAGGTGGATTAATGGTTCAAGATAATTGTAGTCCCAAAACAAAAAGGTTAATAGCTGATGGTCGTGGACAAGGGCTTGGTAAGGACTATCAACCTTGGACAAAAACTCATGAATATTCTTCTAAAGGAAGGGCAACCCGAATTCTTGGAATCAAGACTGGGAGAATTCATCATCTGCAATCTGATAACCAATATAGAGCTTTTTTAACATTTGAATATTGTGGGAAAGTTGTGGATATCAGGGAGACCTATCCACTTTTAGATGTATTAGAAGTAATAGATGATAAAGATGATTTACGGTTCGATAAGTTTCAGGATAAAGAGACCAAGGAACTGTACGTAATTACTACTAACTTTGTATTAACAGTACGAGAGCCAAATGGAACCGAAAAGTATGTTGCAAGAACAATTAAAAATACGTCTGAGCTAAAAAGAAAAATAACTATAGAAAAACTGGAAATAGAAAGACGTTATTGGTCTCAAAAGGGAATTGACTGGAAGGTAATAACTGAGAAGCAACTACCTCGTCAACTTGCAAAAAACATTGAATGGGTAAGAGAAACACTGTTAGAAGGAAGTGAGGAAGAATTAAATAAAGAGAAGCTATCGATAATGTTACTCAAACATCTGTTAGAAAATGATGAACAATCAATAATAGAATTACTAAAGCTCTTTGAAAGAGCGGAAGGATTGAAGAAAGGATCAGCTCTATTCTTATTTAGATATTTATTAGCAAAAAAGGAATTAAAGATTGATATGAGTAAAGTAATTGATTTATCAACAAGCGTTAGAAATCTCATTTTGTAATTTGGCGGTGATGGAATGAAATTTTCAGAAAATATGCTTCTTCAATACAAGGATGGCAAAGTAATTAGAATTGCATTTAATAATCGACTTTCTTCTATTGTATATGTAGTAGACATGGAAGGGGACAGATGGGCTTATTCAATGGAAAGGGAAACACTAATATCATTATTTGAAATAAGTGAAATTAGTAGATTAACGGATAATTACTTTCATCGTCATGTTGATGAAGAAGAGCTAACTAATGCTGAAAAATTGAGAAGAGATCATGCATGGGAAGTTGTAAATTACGTTTTTGACCAATTGGAAAGTGAAGAGCAGATATTCATAACTAAATATAGAAATCAGGCAATTAAAAATGCAGTAGTACATTTTCAAATTAATTATCGAACAGTAAAGAAGTACCTAATAGCAATATGGAGAAATGGAAAGACTCGTAATTCCCTGTTACCGTCTTTTAATAGGTGCGGTGGGAAGGGACAAGAGAAGAAAATGGGCGAACGAAAGAGGGGAAGACCAAGATCAAGTGAGAATGAACAGGGAGTTAATATTGATGAAAAAATAAAGAAATATTTTCAGATAGGCTTAAATCGCTACTACTATAATGACAAACAGAATTCTTTGAAAACTGCATATGAATTGACCATTCGAGATTTCTTCACGGTAAAGAAAAAAGAGCAGAATGGAGATATTGTATCTATATTAAAGGATTCTTCGAAAATACCAAGTTATCATCAATTTTTATACTGGTATAAGAAGTTCAATAATCCTAAAAAGGAAATCTCCAAGAGAAATGGTTCAAGGGTATATCATCAAAAGTATAGAGGTATTATTGGAAACTCAACCCAAGATGCAGGATTAGGGCCTGCTACTTTGTGGCAGACAGATTCTACACCACTCGACATACACTGTGTTTCAAGTATAAATAGGAGTATTTTGGTAGGGAAACCCTTGCTTCATATTGTAATAGATGTATATTCACGAAAAATCGTAGGGTTTAGCCTAAGTTTTGAATCATTAAACTCTTATAGCGGAGCAATGATGGCTCTATTAAATAGCATGATTTCGAAAAAGGAATTTTGTAAGCGGTATGGTATTGAGATCGAAGATGAATGGGATGTTGCTTGTATCCCACAAAAAGTTTTTACAGACCGAGGGGAACTTAACGGTAAGCAAATCGAAAGTGCGATAGAAGGGTTAGGTATTTCAATTCAAAATAGCCCCAGCTATCGACCTGAGACAAAGGGAATTATTGAATCTATGTTCTATCATATGACAGCAAGAATAAAACCTCACGTAGATGGAGTGATTATAAATGGGAATCGAGTTCGTGAACGAGGAGAGATCGATCCCCGATTGCAAGCAAATCTTTCGATTGATGAAGTAGCGGCAGTCCTTATAAAATGCATCATTTTCTACAATAATTTTCATGTTATTGAAGATTACCCATTAACAGAACTAATGATTGAGAAAGGAATTGAAAAAATCCCAAGGCAAATATGGGAATTTGGGTTAAAACATGAGAAAGGACAACTGCGAGTTTTACCAGAAGAGATGATTAAAATGCATCTTTTCCCCAAAAGTGAGGGTTTAATTACTTCAAAAGGTGTGAAACATAAGCAACTTCTCTATGCATCGCAATTCAGTTTAAAGAATAATTGGTTTGAAACAGCAAGGATTGAGGGGAGTTCTAAAATAAAAATCTGGTATGATCCAAGAGATTTAACACATATTTATACAAAAAACGAAGAAGATAATGGATTTCATCAATTAACGCTTTTAGATCACCTAATAAAGTTTCAAAATAAAGCAATTGAAGAAATTGAGCAAATCGTAAAGCATGAAAAAGAAATTGATAAGAAGGGTAAGGCGAGGGAATTACAAGAAAAAATGAAGCTATTTGATGATATTGAAAAGATTGTTAGCAAAGGAAAAGAAAGAACGGAAGCTGATAGAGATGACTCAATCAGCAAAACTCAAAAGATTAAAGGAATTAAAGAGAATCAAAAGAAAGAGCGAGAACTACAACGAGAATTGAGTAGAGCGGAAGGAGGAGAGGTTAATATTGAGTACCAACAAGCATTCGTTTCAGAAGAGCAATACGATGATGAATTAGATTTATTTAGAAGTCTACAAGATTGGAAGGATACGGATGGATAAAATTATATTTTTGCAGAATGGTATGGAGGCTGTAGAGGCTAATTATACACAATTTCCATTGGAAGAATTCAATCAAAATCCTTTTATTCAAGCCCTTCCACCTCTCGCAGATAAAACTGAAATAATAAGACAACTTACTGTCAAACCAGTGTATAAAAAAGAAGAAAGGGATATTGATAGTATCTATCGTCTGCATATGACTCAAAGGCTATATCAATTCTTCCAACCGCTTCCGATTCATCTTGAAATGTATAATATGGTTCATTCTCTGATAATACAAGGATATTTGGCAAGAAATCCTTTTGATAAAAATTATAATCGTTATATTAATGAAACAGGTAAACAGATTATTAACAGAGTATATGATATTAATAGTAGAACGAATTTTAGGACAACCGCCTCCTGTGGCACATTAATAGGTTTTTCTGGAATGGGGAAAACCACGTCACTCAATAGAATACTTTCCAATATACCCCAAGTTATCATTCACAATGAATATAATGGTAATCATTTTAATCAGATACAGCTTGTTTGGTTAAAGCTCGATGCACCGCCAACATCGAGTCTGAAAGCATTGTGTTTGCAATTTTTTATGAAAGTTGATGAATTACTTGGTACAAATAATTATAAAACGTATGTATCGAGAAATCTGTCGGTAGATTCAATGTTACCTTTGATTGGACAGCTTGCAAATAATATTGGTTTGGGCATGCTTGTAATCGATGAAATCCAAGTAATTAATCGTAAAACAGATCAAATCATGAATTTCTTTGTGAATTTAATTAATGTAGGTGTAAACCTTGTACTTATAGGTACACCAGGTTCGTATGAATTATTCAGAAAAGAGTTAAGAATTGCAAGGCGATTAACTGGGAATGCAGAAATCATTTACAATAATATGGAGAATAATGCTGAGTTCAAGTTTTTATTAGAATCAATGTGGAAATATCAATGGACAAAAAACTTCACGCCAATAAATGACGAATTCTTAAAGTTATTTTATGAGGAAACACAAGGGATTTCAGCCTTGGTAGTCTCTCTTTTTGTCTACTCTCAGCAAGAAGCAATAAAAACTGGGAAAGAGGCATTAGATATTAAATTAGTAAGAAAAGTGGCAAAAACTAAATTCAAGCTCATGAAGGAAATGTTAGATGCGATTCGATCAGGGAATCCATATAAGATTGCAAAGTATGATGATATTAGAAGAATTGATATTAACGGTGAAGAAAGAGTACCAACAGATGTGTACGTAAATAGGGGTAAAAAAGGTGAATCTCAAAAACAAGAAACGTCAAAAGTTTCTGGCATAAGTAAGAAAATAAATGAGACTAATAATACACCAATATCAAAACCGAAAAAAGTATCCGAATACAAAAAAGAGGATCTTCGGCAATTTTCAAATCAAAAGAATAGTGAGAACAAAAATGTTTACGAATTATTGCTGGAAAATGGGATGGTAGACGAAATGGCTTTTTGGATTAAGAGTGATTTGGAATGATTAATTTTTTTCCAATTCTATATAAAGATGAACTTCTTTTTAGTGCTATTTCAAGATATAAGCAAATGTGTGGAATAATAAGTAATCAGGCTTTAGAAAGGGAATTATTTAATAAAATAAGGCAGAAGTTAGTCTTTTTTCCTATTCATCTTGATGCATTGATTTCCAATCTCCCTCCTAATTCAAAAATAACGGTTGAAGAAATTATTAAATTTCACAGCATGGCTCCATTCTACACATCGTTTTTATCAAGTGAAAAAACTAAGGAAATATATAGTGCTATGACTAAAGGTAATAAAAGCAATGTAGAAAGGATAGCGGGAATTGGGGGAAGTAGAGTCAAGTCTGGTGATCGATTAAGATATTGTCCTCTATGCTTTAAGTATGATCTTAATGAAAATGGAATTAGTTATTGGAGAAGACTTCATCAGATTCCAGGTGTTCTTTACTGTCCAAAGCATAAAGTTCTCTTAAAAGATAGTAAAGTTATAATAACTGATTATTGGTCAGAATATTATTGTGCAGATGAAGATACTTGCAACAGTAAATTAAAAGACGACAATTTTCCTGCAAGAATTAGAGAACTAAATATGAGGTATATCGAAAATGTATGCGACTTGTTATATGGAAACACAAAAAGAAAGGAATTATCTTTTATTATCAGCTTCTATATTGATAAACTGCGGGAAAGAGGACTTGCTTCACAGGGCGGAACAATTTATATGGAAAAATTAGTAGAGAACTTTTTGCACTTTTACCCATTGGACTATTTAGAACTTATGCAAAGTGAGGTAAATACTGAACAGGAGGCAAATTGGTTAAGAATCTTTGTTAGGTACAACAATAAAAATAGAAGTCCGTTGAGACACCTGTTGTTTCTTCAATTTTTAGAGATTGATGTAGTCGAATTCTTTAATACTAAGAAAGTTATAGGCAAACAAACGACAGATAAAAAACGTACGCCCCTTTATAAAATCGAAGAAAAGAGGAATGAATGGCTCAAATTAATCAATGATAATCCTCATGCAAATCGTAGTGAGTTAAAACGAATAGGCAAGGGATTACATACGTGGATTTATAAGTATGACAGAGAATGGTACAACCAGGTTACACCAAGAAGTAAAACAAGAAAGAAAAGGGCTGATGTAATCGATTGGGAAAAACGTGATGAAGAGTGTTTAGAACTTGCTAAAAATGCAGTAGGAGAACTCTATCAAACTGAAGGAAAGCCAAAGAGAATTTCTCCACTTAATATAAGAAAGATAATTGGTGTAAAGCGATGGTTTAATCACCAAAAACTTGTTAAAACCAGACAATTTATAAAGGAAATTACCGAAGATATAGACAGCTACAGAATAAGAAAAATTGAATGGGCTATTAAAGAAATGAAGAAGGATGGGGAATTGTTGACGGCTTATAAAATTCAAAGGAAAGTAGGGTTTGATGGAGGGGATACACATATCAAGGAACTAATAATGAAAGTATTGAGCAAATATGAACGATTTGAAAATTAATGATGGATGTTAAAGAAATAATAAATCTATAAGAAGGACTGTTGGAAAAATTCAACAGTTTTTTTATTTTTTCAATGGTTAAATCTACATTATATTGTTTCCATAAGTTGTGAATTTGTCTTTAGTTTAAAACTGTTATAGGCAATTGTAAGCATCGAGTAAACAAGTATTTTTTCTGCAGGACTTAATACGAAAAAATGAATTTCTTATGATACGATAGTCTTAGAATTAACAAAAAGGAAAAATGTAGAAAAGGGGAGTATAATGTTTATTTCAGGTTTAAATATCAAAAACTTTAGATGCTTTGAAGATATATTCATAGAATTCAACGAAGGGATGAATGTTTTAATAGGTTCAAATAATGCTGGGAAAACTACGGTAATAAAAGCCGTAGAGTTGTTATTTAATCGATCAAAATCTAAAACTTTTACAATTGATGACTTTAACAAAAAGGTAGATTTATCCTCACCGCCTGAAATTACAATTGTGGCTACTTTAAAATCTTCTTCAAAAGATACCATAGATGATAAAGCAATTGTAGCAAGCTGGCTGACAAAATTAGATTCACCTTGGGAAGCAACATTAACCTATAAATTTTTTCTCCCTGAACAGGATCATAAGGTTTATAAGGAACAATACGAAAAATTATCAAATCAAAAAGAGCGATGGGCATTATTAGAATCAACTTTAAAGCGTTATGTATCAAGAGTATATGGGGGTAATTTAATAAGTAAATTACGGGCAGAGGGTGAATATTTAGATAAGATCCATTGTGAAACCTTAGATGCACTTCGAGACGTTGAAAGTAAAATGTTTACTGGAAGAAATACTTTGTTAAAACAGCTACTTCTACATTTTAAAAACTCAAATTCTGAAAAGAATAAAAAAAAATCATCTACTAATAATGAACAACTCTCAGAGAATTCATTTACACATTATTCACAGTTATTAGTAGAGAATTTAATTGGGAAGATAGATCAACAAGAGGTTTTAGATTTTGCAGAGAAAACGGGAGCTTCAATAGGAGGTACTCCTGCATTAGATGGTTCCTTACAGGAAAGTGATGTATTGTCGGTATTACGTCTAATAATTAGGGATCATACAGGAATAGAAATACCAATTATCAATAATGGTATGGGGTACAATAACCTAATTTTTATATCTTTGATCTTATCTAAATTCAAGATGATTACATCAAAAGAATATGGTGAGAATGCAAAAACTTTTCCTATTCTATTAATTGAGGAGCCAGAAGCACACTTACACCCAGCTCTCCAATATAATTTCTTAAAGTTTCTAAGTGAAGAGGTGAAGACTCAAAGTTTTAGTAGACAAATCTTTATTACTACACATTCTACACAGATTACTTCTGCTGTTGGATTGGAACCAATAATATGCTTAGAGAAGAATAACAGCGGTAAGATTTTCGCAAGATATCCAAATAAAGTTTTTTCTGAGACTAAAGAGGATCAAGAATCTAAAAGGTATGTTGAACGATTCCTTGATGCAACAAAATCAGCTATGTTATTTTCAAAGTCTGTTTTATTAGTTGAAGGTATGGCAGAACTTATTTTGCTTCCAGAATTAGCTGAAAGAGAAGAATATGATTTAGACAAGCATCATGTATCGATTGTAAGGGCGGATGCTCTTACGTTTAAACACTTTATTAAATTGTTTGGTGCAGGGATAAAGGCAGAAAGGTCTAATTTTGCATTACAAAAAAGAGTGAGCTGTATTATTGACGCAGATCCAAGAAAGATAGAAAAGAAAAAAGAAGGCGAAGAACATAAAGTAAGAAGGTGGAAAAAATGTTGGCCCTTTGAACTTAACTTTGACACTGAAAATTATGAGTATAAAGGAAACTCAGGTGCTTTGCAAAATCTATTGATTCAGAATGAGAATTGCATAAATGTAAACATTTTTTATAAAAAGGAGAAGGGTAAAACTTTTGAATACGATTTAGCGTGGGACAACTATCAAAGTAAATGGTTATTTGATGATGAATCAATAGAAATAGTTGAACTTCCAGAATTAGCCCAAAGTGGTTGGACTGGAAAAGAAAAAGAGCGTGCAAAGATAGCTTCCAGCTTTCTAATATATGCGGAAAATCAAAAGGGAGAATTGGCATTTAATTTAGTAACTAAGTTAGAAGAAGAAGAAAATAAATTAAATATTCCTATTCATATCAAAGATGCTTTCAAATGGGTTTGCTATAAAGATGATAAAAAGGGGGGAAAGGAATGATGGACAATCAGATAGTAATTTCTTCTGACGATCGATTTGCTGACATAGATAGTCATTTTAGAGTTACTGCTGGGCCAGGTGCGGGAAAGACTTTTTGGCTTGTCGAGCATATAAAGAATGTTCTTCAAAACACTACGAAACTTTTATATACATCAAAGATTTCTTGTATAACATATACAACGATCGGAGCCGAAGAAATCCTTAATCGTTTAGGTGATAACTTGGATAAGGTAGATGTTTCAACAATTCATAGTTTTTTATATGCCAATATTGTAAAGCCATACGTACATCTTCTAAAAGATAGTTCAGGAAATATGATTGTTAATGTCGAAGATATGGAAGGACATTTTGAGAATATAGCAACTCAGGGGAAAATCTATACATGGCAAAAACAAGTTAATAATGCTCGTTTTATAAGTGACAAAAAAAAGATAAAAAAGTGTTTGGAAAATTTAGATTGGATTTTAGAAGATGGGGATTTCACTCTAAAACCAAGAAAAGATTATCTAAGAAAAATAGGAAAATATAGCATCAAGATAGAAGACTTTCCTATTTATAAACAGCTTTATTGGGCTGAGGGAATTATTCATCATGAAGATGTCTTGTATTTTTCATACAAAATTCTAAAGGAACACCCGTTAATTCTTGAACATATAAGTGCAAAATACCCTTATATGTTTCTGGATGAATTTCAAGATACAAACCCAATACAGGCGGAAATAATAAAATGGTTAGCCAAAGCTGGAACAGTAGTTGGTGTAATAGGTGATCCAGCCCAATCTATTTATAGTTTTCAAGGTGCTTCCAGGACTGATTTTGTAAACTTCTATCTTCCAAACCAAAAAGATTATAAGATTGAAAATAACAGAAGGTGTGGAAAAAAGATAGTTGATCTACTGAATCATGTCAGGAAGAATGATGAATTAATTCAACGGTCTGTTCGTAATGAAAGTGATTACTATGTTCATTACATTGAGTGTTCTGATGATTTATCTCAAACACTTTCAAATTTTCACAAGTTGAGAAGTGAATTAGGCTTGAAAAATAATTATTGCGTATTGACTCGTAATAATGAATCAGTGAAGAAACTCAAAAATACGGAACTTACAGATATTTGGATAACTTTAAATGAGGCTGATCAGAACAGAGAAAGGCTCTTAAAGGGACTATTAACGGCATATAAGTTAGTTGTAGATGGTCGAAATGAACTTGCCGTAAAAGAGGTTATTCGATCATTAAGAACGGATAAAAACAGATTAATTAAACCACCATTTCAGGATAATCAGTATATTGATGATATTTCTAAAAGAAGCATTGCTGTTGATTTGCTTGAATTTTTACTAAATGAAATAAATCAATCTCTAAATTTTACATTATTTGTTTTCTATGAATCTTTACTTAATTTCCTCCAATCAAAGGGATATAGATTAAAAAAAGTAGCAAATGGAAAATTTAAAACAACTTCCGAACGTTCTACTATTCAAGAGTTACTCGATAACTTAATTTTACCTGAAGAAAAATCTACAGAAATAAGAACAATTCATAAAGCAAAAGGTACAGAATTTGAATCTGTACTTATCTATCTTAATGACATTAAGGAAATAGAAAATTTACTTACACCAGAAATTGATTCGGAAGTGAATGATGATACACGAATACTCTATGTGGCCATGAGCAGAGCAGAGGATTTATTGTGTATTGCATGCCCTCCATTAGAGAAAAGTTATAAGGAGAAATTTACTAATCTTAATATTATTGAGAGGCAATTGGTTACTATTCGAGTATAAAAGATACAGTTCAACGATTTCTAAGCATTGGTATTCTTAGTGTTGAGAGGAGCTTTAAGATGGTAAGAAAAGTAATTCTAAGTAGAAAAGGATTTGATAGTACTACAGGTGGTAAACCAAGTCCGATTATAGATAATAAATTTGTTTCCTTACCTATTCCAAGGGCTGATTCAGGAGATTTTTATAAAAGCCTAATATTTTCTCCGACAGAAAGCTATCTAAAGGTAATGAAGGACTTAGGAATAAAGCTGTATTCGGAAGCTCACTTAGATCCTGATTTACAAAAGTCGATTCTAAATGAAAGACCAGAAAATTGGCGTGGTTTATTTGGACAGAGTGGAATTTCACAAGGTACGTTGCACAATCGAAATGTAGGCGAAGGTGACATATTTCTGTTCTTTGGTTGGTTTAAAGAAGCAAGTAAAGTAAATGGTGTATGGAAATATTCAAATAATGCTCCTGATATTCATGCGATTTACGGATACTTAGAAGTTGATAGAGTCTTAGATATACAAGCGAGAGATTCTGTTCCCACTTGGACAAAATACCACCCTCATATCAAGAGAAGAAGAGAGTATGGAGAACAACGTAATAGTGTTTACATGGCAACTGAAACATTTTCGACTAACCCCAATAAACCAGGATGGGGGAGTTTCAAATATAGTCCTCAACTTGTACTTACAAAGGAGGGAGCAAAAACTAAATCCTTGTGGGAGTTGCCACCTTGTTTCAAACGAGAACAATCTAATTTTACACACTCGTTAAAAATATGGAATGTACTTCAAAATAAATGTGTGGAAATGCAAACAAACGGAAGAGGAGATCAAGAAATGTTTATTAGTAGTAATCCAAAAGTGGTTGCTTGGGCAGAAAATTTGATTAGTTCATGCTCTTTATACGAATAGAATTTACTACTTTTTTAATTTTCTTGTTCAAAATAAGAGAATCGGAGGGTAATATGACAATTGGAAAATGCTCTGAATGTGGAAAAGAAGGAGAATTGTTCACAACTACTTCTACCAAAATTGAAAATGGAAGAAGCTATTCCTTTTCAGTCCAAAAGGATAACAAACTTTGCCAAACTTGTTTGGACTTAAACATGTGGTCAAGTCTCATTATCTCTGATTATAGAAGACTTGATTTGTGGAAACAGTTTGCTAAAAGTAGAAAATACGATATAAAACTGCTTGAATTTAACCCTACTTATCCGAAAATCATTTCTGTAAAGGATCGAATTTATAAAAATAATGAGTATGAACATGAATATATTAATATTGGTTTTGGTATGAACGGTTTTATGTTTACTGGAACTGTTCATGTTTATAAAGGTGATGTAAATGGAATGACTCTTTTAAATATGGAGTGCGAAAATAAGAAATTTACATATCCAAATAATGAGAAACTATTAAAATTTGTTGAGAAAAGACTTGTTCCAAAACTAAAGAATAAAATTGATCCTTATATCATGGGAGAAACATTTAGACAAAGGAGTTAGGAGGATGTTATGAAAATATCAGAGAGTTCTCTAAAAAGAAATAAATATATCAGAGAAGTGAAGGAGTCGAAAATCCATAACGATTGGTATGTTTGTACGTGGACAAAATTAATTGAAGACGAAAAAGGTAAAAAGTTTACTATAGAAATTATCGAATATGATATTGGGAAATTAGGGAAATTTGGGTTTCCAAAATACAGCTTTGAAGGCTCATTTTTTAGAAATGATTATAAAGAATCCTTTACGGTTTCGTATAGAGGAGAATCTGAAACTTTAAAAGATATTGAGAAATTCTATGAGGAAATTTGGCTAAAAATGTCTTGTCAGTATGATTATGAAGATTAAATCTAATTAGGTACTGATGTATTAAAGGAAAATGGGATTTTCCTATGCATACGATGAGGAGTGTGTATTTAAAAAATGAGTAAACCAAAGGCTTATGGCACTTTCGTTAAAAGAGGAGACAATATTTATCGAACATCAGCTTACATTCAGTGGGGAAACTCAGAAAAATCTATCGGGGCTTGTCTCTTACTCAATCCAGGCTCAGCCACACTTGATAAAGATTTAATTTATTCACTTGATACGGTAGGTTCAGCCAGTGGATGGATAAAAACAGAAGATCCAACGATGGAGCAATTAATCTCATTTATCGAAAAAACTCATGAAAAGAATCAACTAATTTCAGGCAGGTTACACATCTATAATTTATTCAATCTTCAAAATACCAAATCCGAAAATGCAATTGATCAATTTGAAGAGCTTGTATCATCTGGTGAATATGATATTAATGAGTCTTTAGTGGCTTTAGATGAATTAGTATTGCATCCATGGATTCTTCTTGGATGGGGAGTCAAACAAGAAATACGATGGAAAAACCTTCAACATATTAAGGGGAGATGGAGAGAACGGATTGTAGAATCAAAGATTCCTACCTTCGGAAAAAAGCATGCAAAGAAAAATGAGTACTACCATCCTTGTCCGCTAATACCAACTCAAAGACCATTAATATTGAATGAACTCGTTGAGTTATATAAACAGAGGGTTTTTGCCCAAAGAAAGGAACATGAACTACTGAAAAGATATACATTACTTAAATGGAATGGTGAGTATGGGATAGAGACAAAATTTATTGTAAAAGATAATTTAACAAATATGCAAAGTTTGCTTATTCCTGGAAAGTTGGAAAGCATGTATTGGTTTGAAGCTAATTTAGCTAATGATGTTGCTGTTACAAATTGGGAAGATTTTGGTGACACAAGTTTGGATGACTTAGAAGATGTGATGATGTAAAAAGTTATCGGAAAAAGGTTGGTGGTAAAAAATGAATAAAGCAGAGTTTGAGAATTATATTAAAGGGTTTGTTAAAGACATAAAAAGAGAATTTGATAAAAACTTTAAAAACAAGTTAAAAGGAATTATTGGAGATTCGATGATAAGGGGTAATAACCCCACTTTATCTAACATTGTTGAAGATAGATTTGCTCAGCTTCTATATACAATCTATTTAGAAAAGAATTATTTGTACTTAATTGACGTAAGTTTTTCTACTAAATTACATGGAGAAAGCAAGTCAATTCGGCCAGATATAGTTGTAATCGAAAGAAAGAGTAATAAAATCGAAGCTATTTTTGAGTTGAAGATAGACGATGCCAGGGCAGATGACAATTGGGTTGAACAATCCCAAGCAAAATTGAAACGTCTCAAAGATATTAGCAAAAATGAAGATAAGGAGAAAAATTATATCCATTATACGACAATAAAGATTAACAATAATGGTGAACCAATGAAGACAAGAACTGGGCGTTTTAGCAATACCATCCATAATATCAGTTGCTCTCAAAATGCAAAATTAGCTTGTATAACTTTATGTAAAGAAAATAGTAGGAAAAAAGCAAATTCTGAAGTATTCAGAAGTTCAGGTGAATTTGCAATGTATCTCTCAAACAAGCATTTTAATAATAAAAATCATACCTTACAAGATTTATTAGATGAAAAGAATCTCAATACAGTACAGTTATACGATTTACTAATACAAATGAATCTGTAGTAAATATGCAGTAGTATTAAAAATGGAAGCAGATTATTAAAGGTTATTAAATGCATAATAGAATAACTTTCATAGGAGTTACATATAGAAGGAGTCGAAAGTTATGGTATCAATATCTCGAAAAGACCTTTATTCAAAACTCTGGTCTATCGGAATCACAAAAACGGCCATAGAGTTAAATATTCCATATAATAAATTAAAAAATGCTTGTCTGTCTAATGATATACCTTTACCAACGGCATCATATTGGAGTAGTTTACATATGGGGAAGGAAAAACCTACACAATTATTTCTTCCAAATCCAAATCAAAATCCAATCATTACAATCGAAGTAGTAAAAGCAAAAAAAGGCACTCCACAAAAAATAACATTAAAAAATGATAACTCTGAATCCACAATTAATACCGAATTCATTTCTTCAAATAGTGATATACCAAGTCAACATGGATATTTCATTTATTTCACCAAAGACGAACAAATATTGTTTGCTCAGATATATAATTCATTGAAAGTAAACAAAACTATATCATCAAAGCCACATAAAGAAATCCTAAAATATCAGCAAAAGAAAAAAGATAGCATTTCATATTATGATAGGGAAGCAAAGTTAAAGATAAATTCATCGTCTGGAACAGTTATTCCTGAAACTCTGCCTTTTATCGACTGTTTATTCAAATCTCTTGAAAAAGTAGGAGCAAAAATAAGCATTACAAACAAGGAAACTCAGGTAATATACAAAAGCTATACTTTTATACTGAATTTTAAACTTCCTTCTAATAAAGTAAAATTATCTCCTGATGATAAAGATTATTCAAGATATAACACTTATAAATATGTTGCTACTGGGAAAATGAATGTTGAAGTAGGATATTACCTCGAATGGTATAAGTGGAGTCAAAATGAAAAGCTGATTACACAAACAAAAAAAGAAACATTTGATGATCTGTTAAAGAAAGTGTTTCTTTATATTTTCTCACTACCTCAAAAAATTGATGAAGAAACGGAAAAACATAAAGTTGCAGAAGAGAAAAAAAGACGAGAAGAAGAACAAAGAGCCATCTTAAAGGATCAACATGATAGGGAATACCAACGTACCGAGGGATTAATAAAGAAATCAATAGAATTTTTCTATTCTCAATTAGTCAAAAATTATGTTGAATCTGAATTACATAAAAACTCAGATGAATATAATTGGGGTATGAATAAATCAAATTGGATAAAAGATTGCGATGCCTCCCCTGATTCTATATTATCAACTAAGGATAAAGAAAATTTAATTAACTTTAAATTTCCAAAAGGTTTTTAACCGTTAAATTTTACTTGATTATGGAATTGTATGGTTTAATTAATCAGAATTAGTAAATGTTTTTGGAACAAATTGGAGGAGTGTGTTTTGCTAAAAGGTCAAAAGCAATTGGAAGAAGTAAATAAATACTTTTCGATACTTACTAATTACATTGAATTTCAAAATAGTTCGGGGTACTTTGATATAAATAAGTACTGTGAAAACTTCTTTTGTGAGTTGTTGAATAAAGTATATGATTTGGAGTTAGAAAATCTGAATAAAATTAAAGTCAATTTCCCTGCTGTTGACTTAGGAGATTATAGTGAAGGTGTATGTTTTCAAGTTACATCTTCGAATGGAAGAAAAAAGATAGTTGAAACTGTTGAAAAGTTCGTAGAAAACAAACTTTATGAAGATTTTAATGAGCTAAATATCTTGATTTTAGGATCTAAAAAGAATTATAAGAAAAGTGACATTGATACTAATGGAACTATTGAGTTTGATATTGATAAGAATGTCATTGATTTAAAAGATTTAGTAAAAGATATCTCCAATCTTAGAAATAAGAGGATTCGAGAAATTCTTGAATATTTGGAGGAAAATGTTGACCTTGAAACTCGTCAACCAAGTTATCTTTCTGGAATTAAGATGAGTGTAGCTAAAATTCCAAATAATTGTGCGAGTTATTTAAGATATTTAGATGTTTCTAATAGTATTGAAGCCAAGGATATAGTAGGAGATATAAAGTTATTTATTAATGATTTCATGCAGTTAGATGATAATACAAGAGAAATTGTTTATGCCATAATTAATAAGAGAAATTTGATCGATGAAAGAGGTATCCACTTTAATCATGTGGAGATTAGAAAGTATTTGAGGATAGAACAAAGTAAACTCTTTGAAGAACTTAGGATCTTGTATGATAGGGATTATATTTCTTCTGCCGATGATAATGGTACAGAGCATGATATACTTGGATACTGGACTAAGCATTGGGAAGTATTTAATGATTTAGTTAATTATTGTTTGTGGGGGAACATTGATATTAAAGAAATGATTGTGAATTTAGATTTCACATTATTGGATTGATAAAGTCTGATACCATTTCCTTAACACTTATAACTACTATGTGACACCGTAAAATAAAAGCTACACGTTATAATAAACTCGCTACCACCTGCAACCGCCAGTGAAAATAAAGTCTGTACCGAAAAGCATGAGCAAACAGCCCGTCAGGGCTGTCCTATCAACATTCGAGAAAAAAGTCAGAAGGAAAATCTTTATTTTAACTCGATAAAAAACGTGAAAAAAAGCGTGAAAAAATCCCGAAAAACTGATGGTTTTTGAAGAGAAAAAGGGTGAAAAGCGGGAGAAAAGGAAAGACTTTATTTTAACAGCAAACGGTGGAATGCGGGTTTGAGTGGGGGAAAAATGTAGGGTGTATTTTTTAACGGCACAAAAGTAAGACAATTAACCAACAATTATAATTCTAACCGTGAAAGGTTTTATTTCTATACCAAAAAACCACTCCTTATAAAAAATAGGGAGTGGTTTTTTGTTGATAATCTTCGTGAATGAGGGTAAAATTAATCGTCTGATTACGCAATATTATATTTAAAAATACAATTCACGAACATTAAACTTAAATATAATATATATCATTCGTATTTTATATTGCCAAAGAGAAATTAATAAATTATAATACTCATGGAAGGAATACAACTTATACTTGTTTACCAGCATGAATAACCCTTTTTGAAAGTGAGGCCAGATATGACACAGCGAAGAATCCCATACATCATCTTGGCTCCAGGATTGATTCTTTTGATTTTATTCTTGGTGTTACCGCTTATTACCGCCATTTACCCAACCTTCTTTGATGGAGGATTCACCTTGGCGAATTATACTTCGTTCTTCTTGGATGATTATAATTTTGGTATTTTTTGGCGGACGATAAAAATTTCACTGATTGCAACATTGATTTGTGTAGTGCTAGGAGTTCCGACTGCCTACTATATTTCGAAAAGTCCAAAAAAATGGCGTGGCCTGTTAATGTCGATTACATTGTTTCCATTGTTAACGAATTCGGTTGTGCGAAGTTTTGCATGGATCACCATTTTGGGACAAGACGGTATTCTAAATAATGCGTTAAAGGGCTTGGGGTTAATATCAAAACCACTTACCCTGCTTTATACGGAATTCGCCATTGTGATTGGCTCTGTGTATCTCTTCTTGCCTTTAATGGTCATTACTTTAGTGGGGATATTAGAGAACATTGATTCAGAAATTATGGAAGCTGCAGAAACGTTAGGCGCCAATCGTTTGGTTGCTTTTATGAAGGTTATTCTGCCGTTAAGTGTGCCCGGAATTATTGTTGGGAGTATATTGGTTTTCACTGGAAGCATGACCGCTTATACTACCCCGCAATTATTAGGCGGAAACCGGAACATCATGCTAGCAACTTTCTTATATCAAAATGCGACTGCGTTAGGAAACTGGCAGGGTGCCAGTGTTATTGCTTTGATTATGATTGTTGCGACTTTGATCGTGATGAAGCTGTTCAACTGGGTTGCGGGCCGCATGGATAAGAGAGGTGAGGCAAGTGCGTAAAAATGTTGGTTTAAAAGTCTTTGCGGGTTTGGTTTTTGCGTTTTTGCTAGTACCTTTGCTGATCATTATCGTGACTTCTTTTGGAACGAATTCAACCATTCAATTTCCAATTAAAGGTTTTACCCTTGATTGGTACGGCAAGGTGTTTAGTAATGAAGCCTTTATGGACAGCTTTTTTCTCAGTCTAAAAGTAGCTTTTATTGCGACACTCTTGGCATTGATTATTGGCGTGCCAGCTGCCTATTCTTTGGCGCGTCATAAGGTTTTTGGACGAAATTGGATTAAGAGCTTCTTCCTTTCGCCAACAATCGTGCCTGGTTTGGTCGTTGGATATGCGATGTATCAATTTATTGTGATTAAGTTCCAATTCCCGATTATCCAAGGATTATTGTTAGGCCATTTCCTAATTTGCCTGCCATACGTAATCCGGGTTGTCGGCTCAACGATTGAGCAGTTAGATTTTTCAATTGAAGAGGTTTCATGGACGTTAGGCTGTACAAAATTACAGACGTTTATCAAAGTAGTGCTGCCAAACATTACTTCGGGAATTTTTGCTTCCTTTATGCTTGCGTTCATTAACTCCTTTAACAATATTCCTGTTTCGCAGTTTTTATCAGGACCAGGTGTTACGATGCTGCCAACCAGCTTAATGAATTATATTGAATACAACTACGACCCATCGGTTTCGGCATTATCCGTTGTTTTAATGCTAGGGACGATTGTTTTAATGTTCATTATTGAAAAAACATTAGGGTTAGCCAGTATTTCATAGGAACAGACAGAATACAACAGCGACGGGGGTAGAACAGCATAATGTCCTATGTTGAATTAAAAGATATTCGTGTCAGTTATGATAACAAAGCTGACATATTAAAAGATTTAAATTTATCGATTGAAAAAGGAGAATTGGTCTCTTTATTAGGACCATCCGGATGCGGGAAAACAACCACTTTAAGGGTAATTGCCGGCCTAATTGAGCCAAATGACGGCGAGTTCGTGGTTGATAATCAAAACTTAACGAAAGTGCCCGTTCACAAGCGGGAATTTGGAATGGTCTTCCAAAGCTACGCCTTGTTTCCCCATCTAACAATTAAAGAAAATGTTGCATTCGGGTTGAAATTACGCAAGGAAAAAAAGCAAAATATTGAAAAAAAAGTAAGTGATATTTTAGCGATTACGGGATTAGAAGAGCTAGGCAATCGTTATCCTAAGCAGCTCTCAGGCGGGCAAAGACAGCGTGTAGCCTTAGCTCGAGCCTTAGTGATTGAACCGAAATTATTATTATTAGATGAACCACTCAGCAACCTGGATGCAAAATTGCGCCTGCAGATGCGGATTGAAATTAAACGGATCCAAAGCCAATTGGGGATTACATCCGTGTTTGTCACGCATGACCAAGAGGAGTGTTTTTCGATTTCGGACAAGGTGGCCGTTATGAATAAAGGCGTGATCGAGCAGTTCGACACACCTGAAGAAATTTATAAAAACCCAAAAACGGAGTTTGTGGCCCGCTTTATCGGGTTTGAGAACTTCTTTAAGCTAGTGCCTACCGAAGACTGGAAGTATAAAGCAGTTGATGGAACGGTCTTCGAAACCACCCGCCAATGGAGACCAGCAAAAGGTACAGGAACCATTCGTCCAGATGATATTGAGATTGGGGAAGGTACCGCGCCAAATACCAACAATGCGGTATCAGGAAAGATAAAGGTCCGGACGTTCCTGGGCAAGTCCTACCAATATGAGGTAGAAACCCCGATTGGAACATTACGGGCAAATAAAGCGGATGATGTCATCTACCAAGTTGGAGACACAGTTACATTATCCATCCCTGCTCACAAGCTAATCATAGTTTAATAGACAATAAAATTATTAATAAAAATACATCTAAGAAATGGGGACATGAAAAATGAAAAAGACAATAGGTTTAGTAGGTTTAACTCTTGCGGCTGCTAGTGTACTGGCTGCATGCGGCGGCGGCAGCACTGCAAGCAAGGAAAAACCAAAAACATTAGTAATCTCAACTTTTGGTTTGGAAGAAGATAAGATGCAGGAAGATGTCTTCAAACCATTTGAGAAAAAATATAATGTAGACATTGTGTTAGAAACAGGTACAAGCTCTGAGCGTTTAACAAAGCTTAAAAGCAATCCAAACTCAACGGTGGATGTAATTGAATTGTCCCAATCCAATGCGGCTGACGGTGTAGCAGCAGGTCTTTTTGAAAAAGTAGACAGCTCCAAGGTGCCAAATATGGACAACTTAATCGATAGTGCAAAAGAATTAGCTGCAGATGGTTCTGGTCCTGCTTACACGTTAAACAGTATCGGAATTGTCTATAATAAGAAGACAGCAGGGAAAGAAATCAAAGAATGGAATGATTTATGGGATCCTTCTTTGAAAGGGAAAATTTCCATTCCTGACATTGCGACTACCTTTGGCCCGGCCATGCTTTATTTAGGAAGTAATCACGAAAATACTGAGATTTCAAAGGATAATGGTAAGGCAGCGCTTAAAGGGATTACTGATATAGCACCAAACGTGGTAAAAACGTATAGCAAATCATCCGATTTGGCCAACATGTTCCAATCAGGAGAAATCACAGCAGCGGTTGTCGGCGACTTTGCTGTTCCGATGATTACCGAATCTAATCCAGATGTCGCTTATGTTGTACCGCAATCTGGGACTTACGCCAACTTTAACACTATCAATATCAACAAAAATTCTAAAAATAAAGATTTAGCTTATAAGTATATCAACTGGAGATTAAGCCAGGAAGTTCAAGAAAAAACTGCCGTTTCTCTAAATGAAGCGCCAACCAATAAAAAGGTAGAGCTAAACGAAGAAACAGCAAAAAATAAAACATATGGTGATGTGGCAGCTCGTACAAAGAAAGTGGATTCACTATTAGTCAATAAGAACCTTGAATCTTGGATCAATCAGTGGAATAGAATTTTGAACAAATAGTTTGGGTTAGGAAAAGGGCTGAGGATCATCTTGGCCCTTTTTCTTTAGCGGTTGATCTAAAGGAGGGAATGGGAAATGAAAGCTGATTTAGTCATTATAAATGGACAAGTTTTTAACACGTTTACGAAAAAGTTTGAACAGAAAAATGTGTACATTGTTAAGGATAAATTTTATTATTTGACAGCTGACGAAGTGGAGAATTTCCAGGCTGGTGATGTAGTCGATGCAAGAGGTCAGTATTTGGTCCCAGGCTTAATGGATATTCATATGCACATTGAAAGCTCTATGACGTCCCCTGCCATTTTTTCAGAGGCTGTCCTAACCCATGGAGTGACAACCGTTGTGGCTGATGCTCACGAGATTGCCAATGTGTTTGGCATGGAAGGGCTGGAGGCGTTTTTTGCCCAGCCGAGTGTCATGGATATTTTCTATGCGATTCCTTCCTCTGTTCCTTCGACGACCCCAGAGCTGGAAACGACTGGCGGTTATATTGGTGTTGAAGAAGTGAAGCAGCTCCTCAAGCATCCGAAAGTAATCGCTTTAGGGGAAGCAATGGACTTCAATGGCATTGTCAATCAACAGGATTCCTTGATTCGGCAGATTTTACGCGTTGTTCAAACGGAGAGGCCAGCTATGCCTTTGGAAGGACATGTGCCGCGTGTTTCGGATTTGGAATTGGCCAAATTTTTATATGCGGGCATTACCGCTGACCACACCCATCAGTCGCCCCAATCGATTTATGAGAAAATCACCGGCGGGATGTTTTTAGAATTTCAAAAGAAATCAATAACGCCGGAAAATATGCGTGTTATTGTGGAAAATCAATTCTATGAATATATGGCTATCATTACAGATGATGTGATGGCGGACGACTTGCTTGAAGGACATTTGGATGCAAACGTACGTTTAGCCATTTCATGCGGCATGCCGGCAGAACAGGCGCTATACTGTGCTACCTATACCCCTGCAAGACGGATGGGATTCCAGGACCGCGGTGCTATTGTCCCGGGGTTTAAAGCCGATTTTCTATTAGTAGATGATGTGGAAACCCTGGATATTGCGGCAGTTTATAAGGATGGAAAATTGGTACACGAGCGGGGAAATGCAATCAAGTATCCAGCAGTGGAACCTGCTTTTCCTGAGCACTTCTATCAATCCATACATTGTCGGGAACTGACTTTAGAGGATTTGCGGATCAAGGTGAATTCGGCTGAAAAGGCTGTCGTCAACGTGATGCAAATTTCCGAAGTGGGTACCTTTACCGAACATGTACAACGGGAGATGGCTGTTAAAGATGGCTATTTAGATTGGGAGAATAGCGGGCTGGCCTTAATTGTAGTAATGGAACGGTATGGGAAAACAGGGAACATCGCCTATGGATTTGTTGAGAATGCTTTATCTGAAAAAGGAGCTGTAGCCACTACTTGGGCACATGATCATCATAATTTGATGGTAATGGGGACGAGTGCGTCAGATATACTTGCAGCACAGAAACAATTATTGGACATGCAAGGCGGATACGTCGTGACACAAGCGGGACAGGTGAAAGCGGTATGCCCATTGCCAGTCGGTGGGATTATCAGCGATGCACCGATTCAAGAATTAGGTCAGCGACTAAAGGAAGTACGTCAAGCAATGATTACCTTAGGCTATCGCAACAGTAATGAGATCATGTCTTTTTCAACTTTGTCTTTGCCGGTTTCACCTGCTATCAAAATTACTGACAAAGGGATGATGAATGTACGTTCGCAAATGATGATCCCATTGGTGGAGGATTGAGAAATTGAAGATAGTTATTAAAAACGCTTGGATATTAACAATGAATGAAAAGATGGAGCAGTTTCAAGACGGCTATTTAGTAGTAGACGATGGTAAAATTATAGAGGTTGGTCCAATGAATTTACTGCCAAAGGGGCTGGCTTTCGACCAAGGTTTTGATGCCAGAGGGGCGATTTTACTGCCGGGTATGGTCAATACGCATACTCATATCGGGATGATTCCGTTTCGTTCCTTAGGTGATGACTATCATGACCGGCTGCGCCGTTTCTTATTTCCGTTAGAAAATGAATGTATGAATGAACAGCTTGCCTATACGAGCGGAAAATATGCGATTGCCGAAATGCAGCTTGCAGGTGTAACAACCTTCTTTGATATGTATTATTTTGAGCAGCAATTGGCAGAAGCCGCAGAAGAAATGCATAGCCGCGGCCTTTTGGCTGAAACAGTCATTGACTCCGTAACGGTCGATGTGCCGGTGCCAATGGGCGGCTTGCAATACGCCGAAGGGTTTCTGCCAAGATGGCATGGAAATATCAGGATTCGGGCAACGGTAGCACCGCATGCCCCTTACACGAACACCATTGAAGTGCTCCAGCAAGCGGATGCTTTGTCTCAAAGGTACAATGTGCCGTGGATGATGCATGTCAGTGAAATGGATTTTGAAATGGAGAAGTATCGTAAAGAACGCAATCAAACGCCGATTGAATTTTTAGAAGAGATCGGTGTGCTAAGCTCAAGGCTGGTAGCTGCCCACTGTATTCATTTGTCTGATCATGATATTGAATTGCTGAAGCGGTATGATGTAAAGGTTGCTCATTGTATCGGCGCCAATACAAAATCGGCTAAAGGTGTGGCCCGTGTCCAGGATTTATTGTCTGCGGGTGTGACAGTTGGGTTGGGAACAGATGGCCCAAGCAGTGGGAATACGCTCGATTTATTCAGCCAAATGCGCTTGTTTGCGAATTTCCATAAAACTATTTTACAGGATCGCGGTGCCTTCCCAGCGGAAGAGATTGTGAAGTTAGCGACGATCGGGGGAGCGAAGGTTTTAGGTATGAAGGAGCAAATTGGCTCTATCGAGGCAGGGAAACAAGCTGACTTCATTCTGGTAGAAGTTGATTCAGTCAATATGTTTCCTATTTTTGATCCGTATAGTGTTTTGGTGTACTCTGCAAATGCCGGAAATGTAAGAGATGTATTCATCGATGGAAAGCAAGTTGTGGCAGAAAAACAATTAGTAAATTTTGATCTAATGAAATTAAGAGCAGAGCTTACTTCAGCCATGGAGGAATGTGGATTTAAAAGAAAGGCACTAAAAGCAATGGAGGGAAAATAGGATTAGAGTTGGTTGGTAACTCCCCTTGCTGCATTATCAAACGTATCTACAATCAGTGGTCGACACATGTAGAATGTGGGGCGCAACTCATTTTAAAGAAAGGCAACTAACCTGGGGAGTTGCCTTTTTTCTATTTCTAACTAAATTTCACCGGTTATGATTAATTCAAAAAGGTTGAGATATGGCAGTGAAACGGATTAGTTTTTGGTGAAATGTGGTATCCTGTTGTTAGGAAATAAGAGATTAAAGGAGAGATGAAAATGTCCTATATCGTTGATTTTAAAAATGTGTCTACAGTGGGTTTAGAGTCCTCACCGGTAGCAGAAGCGCTTGCTGGTTTACGTGCTAATGAAGCCCGTTACTTTATGAACAAATACAAGCATGAATTTACGGTCGTACCAGCTAGCGAAAGCGGGGAGACCCTTGATTATGTGAACCGAATTTTGAAAGAAGAACGTGATATTGAGTTTGCCGCTAAACCTTTAGAGACGTCGCGTTTTCAAGTGGAAAATATCGATTGGACTTATGTCTTTTATGAGGATGGTCTTTCGGTCAACGTCCTGTATACAGTTGATAATCCTAAGAAGCGGGCTGTTGGTTTTAAGCTTTCTGAGGGGATGGAGGTACCAGAGGAGTTAGAAGGGAAGTTTAAGTTTGCTAGGCAGAAGTCTAAACTAGCTGGAACAATTCGTGGCTCGTTTTTTGTAATTAAAGGTGAATATTAGGGGGAACACGTTTATGATCCCAGCAAAAATAGATCCTTTATCTATCACTCCAATAAGGGAAAAAAGCCTCGAGTCCATCGTTGATTGGTTTGACCAACATAAACAATCGTTCTATACTCTGGGCTGGTCTTATCTTAGGACTCAGCAGCAAATGGAAGAGCTTTTTTACCGGTCTATTATAAAAGTGCACAAGGAATTACCTCGTTTTAAAAGTGAAACAACATACGAAACGGGGGTTACATCTATTTTTATACATAACTGCCGAGAACTTTCTAAAGATAGAAGTTTACAAGACTCAGAGGAAAGTGAACAACATAAGGATTTATTTAAAGCACTTGATCGGTTGAAAGAGGATGAGAAAGTAGCGGTGGCCCTTACATATGTAAAAGGAATCTCTAAGGAGGAAACGGCACATCTTCTCCAAGTTTCAATGGAAAAGCTGAAAGAGCTTCTGTTTTCCGGTATCCAGTCAGTTAGAAAAGAAATGGGGTACGGGTCATCCTTTAATGGTTGTAAGGAGTACCAAAAGAATTATATCGATTACTTGGAAAGAACCATGGATCGGTCGGAAAAGATTGATTTCGAGGTGCATATTTATCATTGTCAAGACTGTCAGAAGGATTTGGGTCCCTTTCAGGATGTCATGTTAACTATGGTAAATCTTACTGAAAGGATGAAGGATTTCCGTGTGCCATCTGATTTCATGGAGAACGTCAAAGCTAGGCTGGCAGAAAGGGAAAAGCAAAGACAACAGAAGAATAACAAACGTAAAAGAGTGGGCCTTGTTTTTGCAAGTGTTTTAGCATTATTAATGGGTATAGAAGTTTTTACAGGATCTTTTACCAACCTTTACTACACATGGACAGAAGAAGATCAAGAGTTGCGTGCCTTTCTGCAACAGGGCCTGGGTGAAAGGCTGAACCTGGAAGCGGAAAGCGCGGGGGTGAAAATTAAGATCAAGAGCGCGATTGCTGATGATGTTCAGACGCTTATCCTTTATGAAATAGAAGATACAGAAGAAGACAATCAATATGTAATGGATTATAATGAAGGTTTTTTTGTAGAGAACGAACAAGACATCATGAGCCGTGATACATATCCAAGGTACTATCCTCCTGACCTTAAATCGGCTGAAAATAATAGAGAAAAGAATGTGTATCATGGAAAGATTAGTCTGCTGCCACTCACAACGGATAACGGGACAATCAAACTCAAGATCACCAAGCTTCAGAAATTGATTCGTGATGCCTCTGACCAGAATAGTTTTAGGCCTTACGGGAACATGGAGAATAAAGCGGGGGAGTGGAACTTCGAGATTCCTGTAACAAAACAGCCATCTATCGAATATGCGTTGAATGAAGAGACTGACATCGACGGGATCCCAATTCGATTTGATAAACTAACGATTGCTCCAACAGCAACGATTCTGCAATATGCTATTAATAATGAACAGACAGAGAAACGGGTGGATTTTCTTAATTTTGACAATCTAGAAGTGAACGATAAAAAAATGAAAGCTGATATGTATGGCAGCAAATTTTTGGATATACAGCAAGACATGAATTGGACTACTTTTCAAACACATTTTGACTCTCTTTTTGGAGAAAAGCCTAAAAAGATCAGCGTTCAATTCAAATCTGTTCTTTTAACGTTTGAAGACCACAAAACCATTGAACTGGACGCTGCTAAGGAATATCCTCAAACTTTTGAGTATGCAGGCAGTACAATCTCTATCGACCAGGTGGAAGTTGGACAGCCTACCAATGTTATCATAAGCAATCATGAAATTAAGAATCGGGCATATGAGTCGCTTAACTTCAATATTGTGGGTGAGGATGAAAATGAAATTAGTTCAATGGAGATGGATTCAGAAGGAGTGCTCGTTGATAAAGACGGAGTAGAATACGATATGAGTAAAATTCATATACCATATGAAGAAATCGAACAGCCTCGCAATTTTTTTACCGTTCAAAGAATAAGATTACACAGTAACAACGCTGATGACAAAGTGATCCCTAAAAGACTGGAGATTTATGGGTATAGCACTACGAAATATTTGGATGATGTTGTGAAGATTTCGTTGGACTAACATAAATCATAGGTGATTATATTTTTCCAAAATAAGTAACTCGCATGTACAAACCATCTTGGATATGCTATGTTTTTATTAATCAGAAAATTTAAATTAATAGAATAGGAGGAGTAAAATGGAACATATTTTAGTAGAAACGCAGAATGGGGTTCGCACCTTAACACTAAACAGGCCAGAGCGTCTCAATGCTGTCAATGATAAACTTAGTGCTGAGATTATTCAGGCTATTTCAGAGGCATCTGCTGACGATGAAGTCCGTGTCATTGTGATAACCGGGAGCGGAAAAGGTTTTTGTGCAGGTCTTGACCTGACTGAGTTTGCGAAGAGAGATAAATCCGCTGATTCTCGTCATAAAACATTAGATAACCTGGGCTGGGTTGGTCATCAGGCGTTAGGAATCGTTCATTGTGATAAACCTGTCATCGCCGCGATTAACGGAATTGCAGCTGGTGCAGGACTCGCTCTGGCTCTTGCCTGTGATCTGCGCTTTATGTCTGCTGGTGCAAGGGTAACTGCTGGATACATTCGCCGCGGTCTTAATCCGGATGCGGGAATGACCTATTTCTTACCACGTTTGGTAGGACAGGGAAAAGCAACGGAGTTGATATATACGGGTCGCGATATCTATCCTGAAGAAGCAGAACGGATTGGTTTGGTTAATGGAATATTCCCAGATGAAGAATTCCAAGATAGGGTTATGAATTTTGCTAAGGAGTTAGCGGAAGGACCGCCTGTTGCGCTGACACTTTCCAAAAGATTGCTCGCCGCAAGCCCTGACACGGATCTTACAACAATTCTAAAACAAGAATTAGCTTCAATTAAAGTTTGTTTTGGAACAAAAGACGTCCAAGAAGGGGTAAAAGCTTTTGCCGAGAAACGGAAACCTGTTTTCCGGGGAGAGTAGTAATAAGTAAATTTAAAGAATAATTAAGTTTCGGGGGCCATCCCCCGTCTTTTTTTTTGCCAATTTTTCTACAAGAGTGTTCCATGATAAAGTATGGTAATATGGAATCATGTACTTAAGTTGTAGATAGTAATAACCACTTTTTGGGGAGGTTGTAAGGATGAGTCAAAATGGAATACCTTCCGCACTGAAAGGCAAAAGTGCTGCTATTTCAAATAATCGTTCCGGCCTTATGGCTGATATAAAAGCTCTTTTTAAAGGACCTGTCTTAATAGCCAATGTTCTGCCAGTATTTACTGGGTTTTGGCTGGCCCTTTATTTTACCGGCGCCTCTTTTTCTGATTACTTGAATGTATTTTTGCTGACCATCATCGGCAGTACGCTGGTCATGGGCGGAGCACTTGTCATCAATAACTGGTATGATGTTGACATCGATACTGTCATGGATAGAACGAAGCATCGGCCGACCGTAACAGGGCATATTCCTCTAAAAGTAGTATTAACGATAGGAATTGTCCTCACAGTACTAGGCTTCATTCTTTTGTCTTTTACAAGATGGGAGGCAGTGATTTATGCCTTCGTAGGCTGGTTTACTTATGTCATCTTATATACAATGTGGTCCAAACGGAGGTATACACTTAACACCGTGATTGGTGCCGTTTCAGGTGCTGTTACCCCGCTAATTGGCTGGACGGCAATTGAGTCAGGGACTCATATTGTTCCGATTATGTTATTTCTGATTATCTTTGTTTTCCAAATGCCGCATACCTTTGCCATCGCGATGAAGAAGTGCGAGGAATATCGTGCGGCGAAGGTAGCGATGCTGCCTGTGGTACATGGGTTTGAAATGACGAAGCGGCAGATGGTGGTCTATATCGCCTGCCTATTGCCATTGCCGTTTTATCTAGGATCGCTTGGGCTTACCTTTGTTGTCATTGCGACAGTGATGAACCTTGGCTGGCTAATTGTCAGCATCAGCGGATTTTTTACAAAAGATGACCTGAAATGGGCCCAGATTAATTTTCTGTACTCCGTAAACTATATCACCATCCTGTTTCTTATGATGATTGTGGTAACATTGCCAATATTTAAATAGGCTATTTAGCAGCTGTCCTTATGAAAAATAAGGGCGGCTTTTTTGTTTTTTTAAGATGATTTTACTTTAATTCACAAATTTGTCATTTTTGATTTCTTCCCCTTTTCCCGCCATTTTTTTCTATTCCACAATAAAAATTATTCGATTAACAAGTTAAAAACAGTGGAAATACAGCTATTTTCCGTACTCTTTTTCATAAACATTCGGATTTTGGACAAAAAGTACAATAATATTCCCTTTTTTCTTACGACCAAAATCACTTATGAAATGTGACGCAGTTCACTTCGCTGAGAATCGTTCCTAACTATGATAGAAGTAAGAAAACAGAATAAATCAAAAGGGGGATTCACAAATGGCATCTGCAAAAGCAAATCGCAATAATAAGCCAGGCAAGCAGCACGAAGAACCGTTAAAAGGTACATGGATTTCCGTAGGTGTGGTTGGCGTCGTTATTCTCGTTACTTATTTAACTTTATATGGGCTTTATATGACTAGAGTATAGGGGGGAAAGAAATGAAAATGCATCTTGATGAAAAAATATGGCTGGCATTAAGCTTCGGTATAATGATGATTTTCATGTTAATCACGGGCTATCAGGCTGTTGCTGAAGGAATGGCACCGCCAAGTAATGTCCAAACAATCGATTCGCAAAAAGTAGATCAAACAGCGCCTTTTGATAAGCCTGGAATTAAACAGATTGGCGATCATGAATACGAAGTAGTCATGACATTGCAAGTATTTAGCTTTAATCCTGGAAATATTGAAGTTCCAGCTGGATCAACAGTACATTTTATCTTAACTTCAAAAGATGTTGTCCACGGTTTTGAAATTGCCGAAACTAACGCTAACGCAATGGTAACACCAGGTTATATCTCAAGAGTTACCCAAAAGTTTGATAAACCGGGAAGTTATTTAGTGTTATGTAACGAATATTGCGGTGCCGGTCACCAAATGATGAGCACGACAATTACGGTTAAGTAAAGGGGGGAAAGGCTAATGGAAACAGCAATAAATCAAACGTATAAAACAAAAGCAACTAAATTACTAGGTGTTAATAAAGCAGACGCAAAAATTTCGAAAACATATTTATTTGTATCATTTGTCATCTTGTTAGTTGGTGGATTTTTAGGGTTAGCGCAAGGATTAAACCGTGCCGGTCTTCTAGAACTGCCATCGTGGTTAAACTATTATCAGGTTCTTACGATGCACGGTGTGTTCATGCTTCTTGCCTTCACTACTTTCTTTACATTCGGCTATCTGTATGCAGGTCTTTCACATGAACTGGGAGGGCTTCTTCCAAAGGTTAGAAAGATTGTCTGGACTGCGTTTGCATCCAAGATTATTGGCGCGGTATTGGTTGTTATTCCAATCCTCATGAATGAAGCATCAGTAATGTACACATTCTATCCTCCTTTAAAAGCACACCCAATGTTTTATATCGGGTTGGTATTCTTCGCAGTGGGTATGTGGCTGTGCAACGTTGGCGCATTTATCCAAGTAGCCAATTGGCGGAAAAATAATAAAGGAAAGCATGTTCCAATCTTCTCTTACTTTGCAACTGGTATTAACGTTCTAATGTTTTTTGCACTTATTCCTGTAGCAATCGAAGTTTTATATCTAATTCCTTGGTCTTTAGGCTGGGTTAAGACCGTTAATGTTATGGTTT
Source organism: Neobacillus citreus (assembly GCF_018343545.2). Classification (GTDB taxonomy): domain Bacteria; phylum Bacillota; class Bacilli; order Bacillales; family Cytobacillaceae; genus Neobacillus; species Neobacillus citreus. The sequence continues at coordinate 86,658 of NZ_JAGYPE020000007.1, forward strand.
CTCGTACATTATTCTGGGCCTTTGGACATACGCTCGTAAATATCTGGTATTTAACAGCTACTTCTGCATGGTATGTCATTGCACCGAAATTAATCGGCGGCAGACGCTGGAGCGACACATTAACCCGCGTCGTTATTATCGCTTTGGTAATCATGAACATTACCGGTGGATTCCATCACCAAATCATTGACCCAGGAATTTCTTTACCAGTTAAAATGATGCACGTATTTATGAGTTTAGCAATTGGTTTCCCATCATTAATGACCGCTTGGGCAATGTTTGCAGTATTTGAAAAGACTGCAAGAAAGCAAGGCGGAAAAGGACTAATCGGCTGGTATAAAAAAATGCCATGGGGCGATGTTCGTTTCCTAGCGCTATTTATCAGTATGGCTTCCTTTGCTCCAGCGGGTGCCGGTGGTATTGCGCAAACAACAAACCAATTGGACACAGTTGTTCATAACACGATGTGGATTGTCGGTCACTTCCACTTAACACTTGGTGTGACGGTCGCATTGGCATTCTTTGGGATTAGTTATTGGTTAGTTCCATATATTTCAGGACGTGTTCTAACACCACAAATCAATAAATTAGGTGTTATCCAAACTTGGATCTGGACAATCGGCATGATCTTTATGTCAGGTGCCATGCACACAGTCGGATTATTTGGCTCACCACGAAGAACTTCATTTACAACATATGGCGATCATGCAACAGCGTTAGGCTGGAGCCCATATATGATGGCAATGGCTGTCGGTGGTACTTTGTTAATCATCGGTGTTATTCTTCAAGTGTATGCGGTAATTAATATGATGTTCTTTGCACCAAAAGGAGAAACAGAATTCCCAATTGCGGAAGCAGAAGAAAATGCCTCTCCAACTCCTTATTGGACAGAGCGCTGGGGACTATGGATTGTGGTTATGCTGTTAGTCGTTGCAATGGCATATGTCGTTCCAATAACAGAATTTATTGTTAATGCACCTCCAGGATCACCTGGATTCAAAACTTGGTAATTAGAAAAGCGGAAGCGCCTTGCACAGGGGCTTATGACCCCGAGCCCCTAGGCGCTGAAGCTGGACAGAATTGATAACAAAAGAGATAGCTCGTTTGCTGGGCTATCTCTTTCTGCTAAAAGAGAGAGAACTTTTTTAAAAATAGGTTTGGGAAGTGGTCGTTATGATCAAAAATCGGCATCAGGTAATTTCACTATTAGTCGTATTTGTGTTTGGATTTGTTTTATTTTATACAGGTACAGACGGGTTTCGGGCCTTTACGGCGGAAACGGCCAGGGTGAACAGGCTGCTGGACGAGAAGCCGAAATTTCCTAAAATAACGTTGGAGGACAGTAAGCAACGGGAGTATTCCATTTCTGAATTCAAAGGGAAGTACGTATTTATTACCTTTCTTTATACGTCTTGTACATCTGTCTGTCCACAGTTAGAAATGAACATGTCAAAGGTTTACGAGCAGATTCCAAAAAAATATTTGGGAAAAGATATTGTATTTTTAAGCATTAGCTTTGACCCATCCAGAGACACTCCACAGACGCTGGAAAAATACCGCACTTATTTTAAAAGTGATGGGGAAACCTGGCGGATGGCAAGGGTTCCGGACAAGAATGAATTGGATGCATTGCTAAAAGAATTTGGAGTGACTGTCATTCCTGACGGATACGGGAATTTCACGCATAATTCAGCATTTTATTTAGTGGACCCAAAAGGCATTCTTCAAGATGTGATGGACTATAAAAAAATAGATGAGGCATCCGATAAGGTTGTCAAGATTCTGAATCAGGAAGCGGGGGAATAATCAATGCAACAATTTATATATGGATTATTGTTACTTATTGCCCTAGCTATTCCGCCTATTGCTCATTTTATGGAATCCGTGATGATTATCCATATGCATATGCAAATGCCAATGGTGGTGTTTGCGGGATTCCTGATGGCACGACTTTTTATGGACCGCTTTCCGAGATTTTTTGAAAAATGGAACGGGAATGGCGTTCCGGGAATTTTATTGTTTGTCATAATTATAGGCTTCTGGACTCTGCCGCGTTCGATGGATGATGCTTTAACTGAACAAAGCGTAGAGGTATTTAAGTTTTTGAGTTTATCACTTTTAGCTGGAATTCCCTTGAGGGACAGCTGGAAAAAGTTAAATTCTCTTGGTAAAAATATTTTTTTCATCTTCTTCACCATTTTGTTCCTGGTGGTGGGCTGGCTTTATATTGATGCGCCTGTCCAGTTATGCAATAACTACTTGGTTATCGAGCAAATCACGCTAGGCTGGGGCTTCTTGACTACGGCAATTTGTATAGTTATATACTTGATATATATTACCTTTACGGACCGGACGAAATATGAATAATAGAAATGCAGCCGCTTGGAGTGATTCCGGGCGGCTGTTTTTAGGCAAATAAAGAGGGATGTTTAATGGCAGTGTAGAAGTAGATGACTGGAAGATAAAGAGGTGATTTAATAATGATTGAAGTGTGCTCAAAAGAGGATGTTGTCTGTGTCGAGGGGACCGTGGAAAGGTTTGGCCGCAAAATTTTTGCCTATTTAGTAGACGGCATGTTAGTTGATACGGGTCCTCAATCCCTTGAAGAGGATTTTATTTCTTTCTATAAAGAACATTCATTTGATAAGGCTGTTTTAACCCACAGCCACGAGGATCATTCCGGAACCGCACCGTGGATTCAGGAGAATCGCGATATTCCAATTTATGTCCATCCAAAAGGGGTCGGCGTTTGTGCGGAGTTTGCTCCTTATCCGAAATACCGCCAAATTACCTGGGGGGTACGAAGGGAGTTTCAGGCATTGCCGCTGGGAGAATCAATTCAATCGCACAAATCAACTTGGAAAGTGATTTACACCCCGGGCCATGCCGATGACCATGTTGCGCTTCTAGATATGGAAACTGGACGGCTTTTTTCCGGAGATTTATTTGTTGCTCCCAAAACAAAGGTGATTATGTCGAGCGAATCGATTCCAGTCATTATGGATTCGTTACGGACTCTATTAAATTATGATTTTGGTTCGATGTTTTGCGCCCATGCAGGTTACATACCGAATGGAAAAGATACGCTGAAGCAAAAATTAGACAATCTCGAGAATCTTAGCGGGGAAGTGGAGCATCTTTATAGAAGCGGGCTTTCTGTAGCAGAGATTAATGAAAAGCTGTTTCCAAAAAAATACCCGCTTATTACTGTTTCGGGCGGGGAATGGGACTCGATTCATATCGTTTCTTCAATAGTCGCGGATTTTCTAAAAGATGTTATTAAAAGTGGATCACAAGATTAACGGCAGTAACCCGGAAACGGGGAACTGCCGTTTTATTTTTTAAAAAAAAGTGGTAAATTTATCGTAAACATTATTTTAATCAGCAGATGGGTGATCAACATGGAGTTGCCAAAGGATTTTCTCGAAAAAATGAAGGGCCTTTTAGATGAGGAATATGAGGATTTTGTAAAAAGTTATCACGAGAATAGAGCGCAAGGGTTTCGGGTAAACCCTTTAAAAATCTCAGTTGAGGAATTTAAAAAAGTCAGCCCTTTTAATCTGGAAAAAATTCCATGGGTGAAAGAGGGATTTTTCTATGGAACAGAGGACCGGCCCGGGAAGCACCCGTTTCATGAGGCGGGCTTGTACTATATTCAGGAGCCAAGCGCGATGGCAGCAGGGGAGCTAGTTGACCCGCAACCGGGTGAGCGTGTCTTGGATTTATGTGCAGCGCCTGGTGGGAAAACCACTCATATTGCGGGTAAGATGCAGCAGCAGGGATTTTTGCTCACGAACGAAATCCACCCTGCACGTGCCAAAATTCTTTCGCAAAATGTGGAGCGGATGGGGATTAGGAACGCCGTTGTAACCAATGAAACCCCGGCGAGACTGGCCCAGCGGTTTCCGGGTTATTTTGACCGGATTATGGTCGATGCACCGTGCTCTGGAGAGGGAATGTTTCGCAAGGACCCTGATGCCTGTACTGAATGGAGTCCTGAGAATGTAGCGGTATGTGCCGCTCGGCAGTTTGATATTCTCAGACACGCTGGGACGATGCTTCGCCCGGGGGGCAGGATCGTTTACTCGACCTGTACATTTTCACCTGAAGAAAATGAAGGTGTCATTAGTAATTTTTTAAAAGATAACCCTACCTTTGAGATAGAGGACGTTCAGGTTTATGAGGGCTTTGGAAAGGGCAGACCTGACTGGATTTCGGATGGTGCTTCTGATCTTAGAAAGACGGTCAGGATTTGGCCGCATCAATTACAGGGTGAGGGCCACTACATGGCCGTTCTAAGAAAAACGGATGGTGACGAGGCGGGCGGCAGGCTGAAGTACGCCAAAACTTTGTCCGACCAGAAAGTTTTAAAAAGCTATTATCAGTTTGCGGAGGAGACTTTACTTGAGACGCCAAAAGGGGAATTTCTTTTATTTGGCGAGCAGTTGTACTTGCTGCCGAAAGAGATGCTGTCATTGGAAAGTTTGAAGGTAGTCCGGCCAGGATGGCATCTGGGAACGATTAAAAAGAACCGCTTTGAGCCGTCACATGCCTTCGCTTTAGGTTTAACCGGGGAACAAGTGAAGCATAAATGGAATCTCAATAAGGATTCCCGAGAAATGCTCGCTTATTTGAAAGGAGAGTCTTTGGCGGCAGAAGGCCCGAAAGGCTGGTACTTGTTGGAGGTAGACGGCTATTCCATTGGCTGGGGCAAGCTGTCAGATCATATTTTGAAAAACCATTTCCCAAAAGGGTTAAGATGGACGGGGATGGGCTGATAGACATGAAAGAACATTATTATGATAAGCTATTAAATATAAAGACAAGAGCGGAGCAGCAGGGATTTCACCAGTCCATGCATTACCACCGCTATGAGCCAACTCCCTATAGCGGGCTGGAAGAATTATTTAAAACCTATGAGCTGAAACCGGACGACCGGGTTGTGGACTTTGGCTGCGGACGGGGGCGGCTGAACTTTTATATCGACTATTTTTTTCATGCATCAGTGGTTGGAGTTGAAATGGATGAGGGGCTGTTTCAGGCAGCTTTGGCAAATCACGAAAGTTATATTAGAAAAACAAAGAATCGCAGCGGCAAAGTTGAGTTTCGTTGCTGCCTGGCTGAAGAATATCCGGTAGCTCCTCGGGATAATCGGTTTTATTTTTTCAATCCGTTTTCGGTTCAGGTCTTTCAAAAGGTTATTAATAATATCTTAGTTTCACTGGAAGAACACCCGCGGGAAATTGATGTGATTTTATATTACCCATCTGAGGATTATATCTATTTTCTGGAAAACCAAACGGCCCTTGAACTGCAGGAGGAAGTAAAGTTGCCGTATGTTTATCGTCATAATCAAAACGAGCGATTTTTAATTTATAGGCTGGGATATTAGAGAAACTGTACGGGCAGCGTTAGGATTCACCGGGAGGGATATGGTTGTACCACCGTTTATGGATTTTTTTAAATGGATGTTTAGCCTTGATTTCTATCGTCTATATTTGGTTATTCAGTCCTCATGATAATTCACTAGTAGTTCTGGCGCAACTCTTGGCTCAGTTGGCAATGCTATTGTTTATAGTCAATATCAATATGTATTTCATCTTTTTAGTGATTCGGAAGACGTCGATACGAAAGGTGAAAATCCGGCTTGCCAAGTTTTCACGCTATTTTATGAAATGGCATATCCCGATTGCGGTATTGGGTACGTCAACGATTATTGGCCATGCTGCGATCAATTTATATGCGATTGCCCCACTCCTTGGCTGGGGACATGTAAAATTATGGAGCGGCGTATTGGCAATGGTGACGCTGGCAGTCGTGTTGTTTGCGGGCTGGCTAAGGCACAAAAAGGCATCCGGATTCCGCCGCAGGTTCCACCTCACCGCCGCGATGATATTTCTAGTCATATTCTTGGTCCATATGTTTATTCCAGTATAATAAAAGGTATTGAAATTAGCTGAAGTGTCCTCGGACGGTGCCTGACCTAATTTGGAGGTGATTTTGAATGGAGAGTATTACGGTTGTTTCGCTGTTAGATGTAATTAGTGAGTTGTTTTCGGATGAGATTTCGATTGCGGTTTCCAACACTAGTGAGTATATTTATTACCGGCCGAGCAAGCGGATTGATTTGAAGATTCGGAGTGGCGATCCTTTGAAGGATGGCACGATTGCCTATAAGGCAGTGAATACTGGGCAGAAGGTTTCGGAGTTTATCGACCGTGACGTTTTTGGGATACCATACCACGGGATGGCTGTGCCATTTTTTCATGATGGGAACATTGAAGGCTGTGTGACAGCAATATTTCCGTCACTGACAAGCGGCAAGTTAGTCGTCACCATTAAATCAGAAGATGGCTGGATTCCAGTTCCGTTTTCACAGGTGATCTACCTCGAGGCTAAGGAAAAGAAGACCTTTGTTTACGCCGAGGAGCATAGCGGCACCCATAAATATTCGCTGCAGGAATTTGAATTTCTGCTGCCAAAGGATAACTTTATCCGCTGCCACCGCTCGTTTCTTGTGAATGTCAATCATATAAAGGAGATCCACCCTGACACCCATTCAACCTTTATTTTAACGATGAAAAATGGCGACAGGGTGCAGGTCAGCCAATCTTATTCGAGCTATTTTCGTAGATTGTTAGGATTTTAGAAAAAAATTCTGCTTTAGTCAGTAGATTTTCTGTTTTATCCGAAAATTTCGTAACTAGTCCCCAATTTCTCTGACTGAAAACCTTTATCGGTTACAATTAAAATAAAATTCCATTGGGGAGTGGGATGAAATGTTGGATAGCAGATACGAACGGATTAAAGATTCACGACTTTGGGACCGTGTAGTGTCACCAGAAGAGGCAGCATCTTGGATTCAAGACGGTATGACGCTGGGATTAAGCGGCTTTACACGTGCCGGTGATGTGAAAGCGGTTCCCTTTGCATTGGTGAAACGTGCCGAGCATGAATCGTTTAAGGTAAATGTTTATACGGGAGCATCATTGGGCTCAGACGTTGACAAGCTGTTTGCAGAGGCTGGAATTATTGGGAAAAGGCTGCCTTTCCAAGCAGACCCGACGATGCGCGGAAAAATCAATAACGGTGAGATGTTGTTTGTAGATCAGCATTTATCACACACTTCGGAACTAGTTCGCGCTGGTGTAATGGATCCTGTCGATTACGCTATATTGGAAGCGTTCTCAGTTACTGAGGATGGAATGGTGATTCCGACCACTTCAGTGGGCAATTCTCTATCGTTTGCCCTGAATGCAAAATCGATTATTATTGAGATCAATTTGGCCCATCAGGTGAACCTGGAAGGCTTGCATGATTTATATGAGCCTGGGAAGCAGGGAGAGCGCGGACCGATTCCATTGACGGGGGTAAAAGACCGAATCGGAACGATTGGAATACCGGTTGATATTGATAAGGTAAGAGGGATTGTGTTTACCAACCAGCTAGACTCACCTTCAACGATTGTTCCTCCAGACGAGGAAACGGTCATCATGGCCAACCATTTAATTGATTTCTTACGTACCGAAGTGCAAACGGGCCGTCTCACAAACCGGCTTGCGCCGCTTCAGTCAGGGATTGGTTCGGTTGCGAATGCAGTTCTTCATGGCCTCTTGGATTCAGAGTTTGAAGACCTTGAAGTATACTCTGAAGTATTGCAGGATGCCGTGTTTGATTTAATTGATGCTGGGAAGGTTAAGTATGCTTCATGCTGCTCGATTACATTGTCAGAGCAGAAGATGAAAGAGGTTTATGGCAATTTTGAAAAATACCGCGATCTGCTTATCATGCGGCCGCAGGAGATTTCCAATCATCCGGAAATTATCCGCCGTCTTGGATTAATTTCCATTAACACCGCGCTGGAATTAGACATTTACGGCAATGTCAACTCCACTCATGTACTTGGAACAAAGATGATGAACGGAATCGGCGGTTCCGGGGATTTCGCTCGCAATGCCCGCCTTGCGATTTTTGTAACGAAATCCATCGCTAAGGGCGGTAAGATATCAAGCATCGTCCCTTTCGTTTCCCACGTCGACCATACCGAGCATGATGTCGATGTCATTGTGACGGAACAGGGGTATGCAGACTTACGGGGACTTGCACCGAGGCAGCGAGTAGAATTGATCATCGAGCGCTGCGCTCATCCAATGTACCGTCAGCAGCTGCGCGAATATTACCAGGAAGCTCTCACAAGAGGCGGACAAACCCCTCATGTATTGGAAAAAGCATTTTCCTGGCATACCAATTTCGCTGCGAATGGTACCATGCTGCAGCCTGTACTGGAAACGGTCTAAAATATTATATAGAAAAGCTAAAGGTGAGCCATGTATTCTAGGGCTCACCTTTAGTTTTTTGTTTGAAAAAACATATCTAATTGAAGTTTGGGGGAATTTAGATGATGGAGGGATAAAAAATGAATAAAAATGTGATCAAGCTAACTAGTAGTGAAATATCCTCGTTATGGTCTTCATATATAAACATCGGTGTGGCAAACTGCCTATCAACACACTTTGAAGAAACATGTAATGACCCTGAAATTCTTGCTCTTCTTGAAGAGTGTCAACATTGTGCCAAAAAACATTTGAAGCTGATAGAAGATTTATTTAATGCAGAGAAAATTGCTATACCTGAAGGCTTCAAGGTGGAGAAGCATGTCATCCCCCGCGCACCAAAACTTTTTTCCGATATGTTTTATATCCATTCGATCCTTCATATTGCAATGTTTGGGATTACCTCTCATACTGCTGGAATGATTCTTGCGGCTCGGGAAGATGTTCGGATATTGTTTAAAGGGCTATTTGATGATGTTTCTTATCTCTATAATAAGGTTGTAAATTGTATGCAAGAAAAAGGGATTTTTGTAAGAATGCCATATATGAACTATCCAACTAAAATTGACTTTGTAAATAAAGAAAGTTTTTTAACTGGGTGGTTTGGCAGAAGGCGTCCTCTGTTAGGTATTGAAGTAACCCATTTAATGGTCAATGCCATTCAGAATGAAGTTGGAAGGGCAATTTGTGCTGGATTTTCTCAGGTAGCCCAAGACCAGGAGGTTAGAGAGTACTTTCTCCGAGGAAAACACGTCTGCAAGCATATCCTAAGTTCCATCCATGATGTGTTAATAGAAAGTGATGTCCCAGCGGCGATGTCGTGGGATACAAGTGTAACCGACTCAACAGTTGCACCATTTTCGGATCAATTAATGATATATATCGTGGGGATTCTTTCTAATCTAGGCATTGCAGCCTATGGCACTGCGTTATCAGCGACAATGCGCAGGGACATAAGTGCCATGTACACCGGCTTTATCGCCAAAACGGGAACGTTTGGCGAGGATGGTTTGAATTTAATGATTGAAAGAAGATGGATGGAACAGCCGCCACAATTTGAAGATCATGATAAATTGGCTAAAAAGGAATAAATGATGAAAATAAATGATTGAAAAAAGGGAATCAACCTGGTGACTGGTTATTTCCCTTTTTTATATGGAGGAGATATCAGGAGAGCGGCGAAATAAAAGAAGTGTTTGTTTTTAAGGGGGGATGTTTAATGGAAAAAAAGGTGTACGTGATTAGGCATTGTGAGGCGGAGGGACAGCTAAAGGGTGCGCAGTTAACAGAGAAGGGGCGAAAGCAGGCGAAGGAATTGGCTGAATTTTTGGCGACCTAAGTAACCCAGATGTCTACCTTTTGACCTTTTGCAATCAGAATGTCAGTATTAAGCGTGTGTGGGAGTAGAATGATCTGGTGTCAGGGACCAATTTAAGGAGAGTACAATGGAGTTAAATAAACGAATTGATGTAATTGATTATTTGCGCGGTTTTGCTTTGTTGGGAATCATTCTAGTGAATATTGGACCATTGCTGTCTGCTAAAACCCCCGCGCCTCACTCATTGGACGCTTCCTATTGGCGATTTTTATATTTATTAGTGGAAGGCCGGTTTTATACCATTTTCACCTTTTTGTTTGGCGTCGGATTCTATATTTTTATTACACGGGCCAACGCAAAGGGCAAGAACGGATATGTCTTATTCTTGAGACGAATTGCTGTACTATTCCTCTTTGGCTTGATTCATGTACAGTTTCATCCGGGAGAGGCATTAACCGTTTATGCAGCCTGTGGATTGATACTTTTGCCTTTTTATAAGATTAATAAAGCGGTTAATCTCATCATAGGGATTGGTTTGTTAGTCATTATTGGCATTTCCGCCATAAAAATTTTAATGGTTATTCCGGTTATGCTGTTAGGGATTGCAGCAGGTCAGTTCGGTTTGTTTGAGGTTGTGTCCAAAAGGATAAAGCAGGTTGCCGTTTTCACTGTGATTATGTTCGGGTTAAGCGCAATAGGACTGCTTTATCAATACCAATATGCACTGGTTTTATCCGAGGGTGTATTATTTGGAAGAGAGGCATCGAGGTTTATTAATATTGGCATAACAATAGGTCCGATTGTTTCGGCTTTTTATACCGGTCTTTTAGTGCTGTTGCTGCAGATTCAGATTATCCAAAAGCTGCTGTCACCTTTAAAAAGCTACGGAAGGATGGCACTGACGAATTATCTATTGCAAACTATGTTTATCTATCTGGCAGGCTATACCTTTAACCTGTTCGGAAGGGTTTCTTACATAGAAACTCTTTATATATGTCTGGCTATTTACGTTATTCAAATGACATTTAGTGTCATTTGGCTGCGATTCTTCCAATACGGCCCGCTCGAATGGATTTGGCGGGCAATCACCTATATGAAGCTTCCGCCAATGCGGCGACGCACTAAAGCGCCGGGGGCCTGACCCTCGGAACCCCATTCTATGCCACAAAGGACAAAGGAATCGGGCTTGGCCTATCTGTCAGCAATAAAACTATCTAAGAACACCAGCCACCATGAAAATCGAAAGTCAAATCGGCCATGGCAAAACAGTAAAAGTGGAATTGGAACATATTTAAAAAAGGTGTCAGGCACCGCTCGTGGACAAATGGGCAATTTGTCCACCAGGGGTGGACACTTTTTTGCTGTTTGCAGCATTATTTTGTATAACGGTTGGCATAGCTTGAGGCGACGAAGGCATCAGGTTTTATTTTTGGTTCTACGCCCATGGATTCCATTCTCATGACCATTTCTTTCACAAACTCACTCGTTTTGTTTCTAATTCCCGCCCCGATGTCGATATGGCCCTCTATCGTAAAAGTAGCCCCTTGATAGACATTAGGCAGAACAATATTGATTAATTCATTTTTCTTTTCCTCTGTAAACAGGGAGACGACTTCCTCCGTTAATGATAATTCCAGTGAAATCCGCTCGTGCAGCTGAGTCATTTTTCTTGGAACAATCACCTTTTTAATACACGCCCATACGCCATTCCCCATATTTTGAATGACAATGCCGGTAATGAAAATGGTATGTGACCTGTGAACCTGAGAATCCGTTCCCACCATTAAGCGGTAATTCCCGCGTGGATCACACTTCATAAATTCAGTTATTCGCTCGAAAACCTGTTCAAATGCCATTTTGCTCTCTTGAAGATTTTTAAATGTATGGCCTGCAGGCCTGGGATTTACCATCATGAATCCACCACATCTTTCCCTTCAATTCTTTGATGTTATTACTCTAGCTTATGGAAAAGTAAGGATTGGCGTGCAGCGATTGAAATGATTCTAAGGATGGGCTTTAGAGAATTTCAGATTTAATTTCCTTTATTTGCTCAATATGCCGTTGATCGTGCAAATAGACGTTTTCAATCCATTGGTAAAGAGGCAGATAACCAAAAAGAGGATGTTTAGCAGATTTCTCTGTCAGAATGGTTTCGTCCTTTATTCCATCCATAACCTCGAGTAAAAATGTTCTTGATTCATCTAGCAAATTGAGAATTTCCTCCAGCTCGATAGACTCCGCTGAAGGGGCAACGATACTCGGGGCATCTACTTTCTTGGAACGGTCTAATAAATATAGGTGTAACGGTTTTGCTTCTGCCTTTTTACTCTTTTCGGAGTTAAGGCCATAAAGTAGCGCACTAGTAAAGGACTTTTCAGCTAAATAAAGATGGTGGCAGACTTGAGCAACACTCCAGGAATTTTCTCCGGGTAATTTGTTTAAATCTGCAAAACTGAGCGTTTGGATCTCGTTCATCAACTGCTGGCGAGCCTCTGCCAGCCTTTCGCGTAGAGCCTCCAATTCTATCATAAACATTCCCCCTAAATTGGACTAACAAAATATGTCCCACTATGTTTTATATTCGCCCCCAAGCCAAATATTCCTTTTTAAGCCAATCAACAATGGTGAGAATTTGTCCTCCTGAGGTGGACAATGTCCACGAACGGTGCCTGACACCCTTACAAAACAAACGGTTATTTTTCAGAAACCTTAAAGGTACGTCTATTTACTTGAAAATTGGACAAGTACCGTTACCATTTTTTTAAAGTTTCATAACTTATTTAAAAAGCTATGAAAGGGTGAGAAAATAATTGTTTGGTTATTCAATGGTTCAAATGGTGCGTACTCATGCCCATAAATTGGACAGACATTTGCGGGAAGAAGTTTTAAACCTGTACAAGCCGTTTACATGGACACCATGCTTTTTGCATAAACATTTCGAGGGATTCCTTAAATGGGGCCGCAAAATGTCCGTTATTATTGAATTTGAGGAAGGCTGTTTTGAAAAAGGCTGCCATCAGGTATCCGAAGTAATGAAACAGCATGCCCGAAATAGCATGAAACGAAGTTTATCAAGTGTTTCCTGCCATAGTGCAGACTTGACGCCAAATGGGTTAGAAGGGATCCTGTCAAGCTGCCATCATGTCAAAAAGGTTTATTTAAACAGGGAAGTGAAGGCTTTGCTTGATATTGCTGTCCCTGCTGCTAATGCCAAAAATATCAAAAGAAATAACACTGTACTAACAGGGGAAGGAGTAACAATCGCGATTATCGACACTGGCATTTATCCACACAAGGATCTAGGGGATAGAATTAAAGGCTTTGTTGACCTCGTCAATAATGAAATAGACCCTTATGATGATAATGGCCATGGCACGCACTGTGCTGGTGATGCGGCTGCCAATGGTCCCTATGCAGGACCAGCCCCAGGAGCTCATCTGATTGGCGTAAAGGTGTTGGATAAATTGGGCTCGGGGTCCTTGGATACCGTCATGGAAGGGGTGGATTGGTGCATTAATTACAATGCCGGTAATCCGCCTGAGAAAATTGATATCATCAGCATGTCATTAGGTAGCACAGCTCAGCCGGGTGAAGATCTAATGGTTAAGGCGGTTGAAAAGGCCTGGGCAGCAGGGATTGTCGTGGTAGTGGCAGCTGGGAATGAAGGTCCAAATTATGGAACCATCGCAAGTCCTGGTATTAGTCAAAAAGTAATTACCGTTGGGGCTCTTGATGATAAAAATACAGTAGGCCGTGGCGATGACGATGTGGCCAGCTTTTCCAGCAGAGGGGCAAAGGATGTTAAAGATGAGCTAAATAAGCCGGATATTTTAGCGCCAGGGGTGAATATCATTTCACTAAGATCCCCTAATTCCTATTTAGACAAGCTGCAAAAATCTGCAAGGGTAGATAATGATTACTTTGTTTTATCAGGTACTTCCATGGCAACACCTATTTGTGCGGGTATATGTGCATTGATTAAACAACGCGTGCCTGGAGCAACACCGCAGCAAGTGAAAGATCTATTGAAGAATAACACAGATTTATGGAAGGACCGCGAGAACGCGATTTACGGCGAAGGCTATATTAATGCGGATAGATCAATTCCGTAGTGAGCCAATAAAGCGGAATAGGGAGATATCTCATTAATTATGGTAGAAATCAGTTATTTTTGTTAACTTAAATCATATTTTGGTTGACAAATAACCACCCGCCCATTATTTTTAAACTATCAGATATCAGAATTTAATTTAGGGTGGGGAGAAAATGAGAAAGTTAAGAGCGCTGGACATCACGCTTGTCGGGATGTTCGTGGCCCTGATGGCGGTCGGGGCAAACATTACGACGATTGCACCATTTTTGCAGGTTGGCGGAGTACCAATCACGCTGCAGACCTTTTTTGCTATTTTAGCAGGGTTAATTTTAGGAAGCAGATTGGGAGCCATTGCGATGATTGTTTATACGTTAGTTGGCATGATCGGAGTACCTGTTTTTGCCGGCTTTTTTGGAGGACTCGGAATAATCCTTCGTCCAACCTTCGGCTTTATTATTTCTTATATTTTTGCAGCTTTTATCATTGGGAAAATCGTCGAAAAGAAAAAAAGCCTGCCTGCTTTTATTATAGCGGCTTTAATTGGAATGACGGTCAATTACCTGTTTGGAACCAACTGGATGTATTATGCCTACAAGCTTTGGGCTGCAGCGCCGGAAGGCTTCACCTATAAAATGGCCTGGTTATGGATGGTACCGCCGCTTCCGAAAGATATCATCCTGTCCGTATTTGCCGGCATCATGGCCCACCGTCTAGAAAAAACCGTCCTCTCTAAGGGACAATTCAAAAACCTGAAGCGGGCATCCTAAGGTAAAAGACTAAGCGGGCATCTTGAAATGTCCACCCCATGTGGACAAATGTCTTTTGTGTTGCCTGTCACCAAAAATGGCACCACACCAAAACAAAGAAGCGGCAGTACCTATTGTTAGGTTACTGCCGCTTCTTTGTTTATAAGACCGTTTAGAAAGGATACATGGTTTTTTCCGAGCTGCTTGGATTCGAACATTAATTCGTCGGCAAGGATATAGGCCTTTTCCATTGATACATATTCATTAACCTTATAGTAGTAAAGTCCGAAAGATGCGGTATAAAAAATCAGAATGTTTTCCCCGTTGTATTCCGCATTTACTGACCCTTTTTCAATCCCATTGCGAATATCGTTAACCAAATCAACGGTTTGTTGGAAATTCCGATTTCGGAGGCAAAGTGTAAATTCCTCTCCGCCGCTCCTAAACAGATAATCCTCCGGTCCAAGATAACTCTTTAAAGTGGCGGCAAACTGCTGAATGACTTTATCACCCACAGCGTGGTTATAGCTATCGTTTATTCCTTTGAATTTATCAATATCGGTTACGACAATCCCGATATTTTCATTAGATCGACTGAGCTCGGCCAATTTTTTGTCCATAAAGGTCCGGTTGAAGGCCCCTGTCAAAAAGTCTGTATAGGCCATTTGCTCGAATTGGTCACGCTCCAATTTCGTTTGAATGTTTTGCGATTTTAAATAGAAGGAATGGCTGACGATGTAATTCAAAATAAAGACAATGATTAACATTTCCCACTTTTGATCCTGAAGGAAATGGAAAAGAAGGCCGTTTGATATGGAAACTTTCCCATAATCCAGCATGCTGATGTCTTTAAAAATAAAATCGATGGCCTTCTTAAAGGATATTTTTTCACCCAAAAATAGAAACAGGATGACCATCGTGGTACCGGAAAGGTAAGAGGTAATGCAAACAATTAGAAAGATTAGAATCCAATACCCAAAGGGAATGGCTTGAAAGCTTTCATGGAGGTAATGAAATAACAGGTAGGCTGCCGAGTTAGTGATCACAAAGGTTCCGGTATTATAAAAGGCATCAAAAAACTCGGTCGGGTCTGCTTTTTTTGTCCATTTCCGATAAATATAAACAGAAAAACGGTAAATCGTCTCAAATATAAATAAGCCGAGCGGCCCGGCAAATAGGACAAAGGATAGGTCGTAGCTAATCCCATACTCAATATTGGTATTGCCATTTTTAAAGAACACCCGAAGGCGGAAGTAAAGAATGGAGAAGAACCAGTATACAATTAATATTTTAAAAAAAATGGAATGGTCCACTAAAATACCGGAAGAACTTAAAGCTGCCAAAAGAGCAGCGGTAAATAAGGAAATCTCGTAAAGCTTGGCTTTATGCATGATTGTCAGTCCTTCCAACAGGTTTCAAAGAAGAGGCAATGAAATTGCCGATTTATTAAAAAAGAATGATAATTGGCCAAGCGAGTGGATAATCATATTTTACAAAATTTCTATTATATAACCTACATTTTTTAAAAAAATATCCTGCCTCAATTTTAAGTGGGAAAATAAGTCATCATTCTTTTTTCATAGGAAGGATAATAAATTGAAGGGAAGAGATAATGTCTTAGTGTTGGGGGGAATTTATGAGGGACGAGAGGTTTATGAAAATGGCCGTTGATGTAGCGCTTGATAATGTACTCCGTTTTGGCGGCGGTCCGTTTGGGGCGGTTATCGTGAAGAATGGCCAGATTATAAGTGTTGGCCGTAATCAGGTAACCGTGAAGACTGACCCGACTGCCCATGCTGAGATGCAGGCGATTAGGGCAGCCTGCAAGGTTTTAAATAGTTTCCAATTAACCGGCTGTGAACTATATACAAGCTGTGAGCCCTGCCCCATGTGTTTCGGCGCCATCTATTGGTCCAGATTAGAGAAGGTGTATTATTCCTGTACACATGAAGATGCCGCGAAAATCGGGTTCGACGACCAATTTATTTACGAACAGCTTAAAGTGCCTCCTGAAAAACGCACCATTCCTTTTATACGGCTTCTCACAAACAACACTTATCAGCCCTTCACTGCTTGGGTCAACAAACCAAACAAACAACAATACTGAGCAAATGTCCACCCAGGGTGGACATTTGCTTTTTTTTGCGGTGCCTGACACCGTTTCGATTATTTTGCTCCTAATTTTCCGGAGATGCGCAGCCCAAATTCCATTACTTTTTCAATCAAAAAGCTTTTCCTTTCCTCCGTTACATTGAAATTGACATAACCAATGCTGATGGCGCCGATGAGCTCGTTTTGGTGGTTGTAAATCGGAGCGGCGACGGATGACGTACCAGGTGTCCTTTCCCCGTGACTCTCTCCATACCCAAGCTTTTGAACATCCCGCAATAATTGTAAAAATGCCTCGTGTTCATTTTCAGGTACTAAAGAAGAAACAATTTTTAGCTTTTCTTTTGGAGGCATGTGAGCAAGCATCACTTTATTAGCCGCGCCAATGTTCAACGGAATCCGTATTCCAAGCTGATCATAAATTCGAATCGGGTTATTCAGGCAATCGATTCTCTCCACAACTAAAGACTCTAAACCAATGGGTTTACTGAAATAAACGCTTTCCTCTACTTCATGCATTAATTTTTCCAATTCCGGCCGGATCAGCGCCACAAAATCAAAGGTATCGTACATTTGCAGGCCATACTCAAGCCAGGCAGTCCCCATTGAATAGAATTTTGAATCGGAATCCTGTTGAATAAGACCGTGCTGCTTCATGGATTGCAAAAGCCGGTGAAGAGTACTGACAGGCAGTCCACATTCCTTCGATAATTCAGAAATGGCGAACCATCTTTTTGTATCACTTCCTGCAAGAACCTTAATAACCTGCATTGCTCGATCGATTGTTTGCATATAGCTATTCCCTGCCTTTATTAAACTACTGGAAGATATTGTATATATTCTGTAAATTCAAAAAATATTGACATGTAATTTCTAAGATTATAATATCATATTATAAGTTTTCCTGTCACAGGAAACACATTCCACTATGCGGAAAATGGAGGAGATTTTTTGCTGACGTCCATGTATAAGAAGCTCAACAGAGTCATCGTCAAACATCCGAAAGACGCTTTTATCAGTCAAGAACATTTAGGTAGGGAATGGAAAAGATTCAACTATATTAATGAACCGGATTTTCTAAAGGCTCAGCATGAATATGAGCAGTTTATTGCCATCATTAAGGAGCATGTGGGAAATATTGAGTTTTTGCCTGTCTCGGAACTGGTTGGATTGGATTCACTCTATGCCCATGATCCCGTTAAATTTACGCCAAAGGGCGCCATCATTTTGAAATCAGGAAAAACATTGCGGCAGCTGGAGGCAGAGGTTTACAAAGATTTTTTACAAGAAAAAGAGATTCCGATAGTAGGAGAATTGACGGGCGAGGCAGTTGCCGATGGGGGAGACCTTGTCTGGCTTGATGACCGCACACTGTTAATCGGACGCGGCTACCGGACAAATGATGAAGCCATCCGGCAAATTAAAGAGATGGTCGCAGATCAAGTCGAAGAGGTCATTGTCGTGCAGCTGCCACATGACCAAGGGGAGAACGAGTGTCTGCACCTAATGTCCATAATCAGTATCGTGGACAAAGATTTGGCAGTAGTCTATTCAAGATTGATGCCTGTCTTTCTCAGACAAATGCTGATTAAACGGGGCTTCCGGCTGGTTGAGGTACCCGAAGATGAGTACCTAAGACTTGGCTGCAACGTGCTCGCGCTGGCACCTCGGGTTTGTATGATGGTTTCTGGAAACCCCTTCACGAAACAGCAATTAATCGATGCCGGAGCAACTGTCTATGAATATGACGGAAACGAAATCTCTTATTTAGGGACGGGCGGCCCGACCTGCCTGACATGCCCAGTGGAACGAGAATAAGAAATTGGAGGATGAAAAAATGTTAAAAGAATCTGCATTGAAATCAACAGAAGGAACAAAATTGTTCCATCATACAATTGTCAAAAGACCTGGAGCGACTTACGTTAATGGCTTAACTACCTCAGACCTTGGCAAACCGATTTTGGAAACAGCATTTGAGCAGCACGATGCTTATATTGAAGCACTTAAAAAGTGCGGCACTGAAGTAACTGTCCTGCCAAGCAATGACCAGTTTCCGGACTCCACCTTTGTGGAAGATACAGCTGTTTTAACCCCGGAATTTGCGGTTATTTCCAATCCGGGCGCTAAGTCAAGAAACGGAGAGATCCATGACATGGAGCCGGCTATCAAATCCTTCTACGATAAAATTTACTATATTAAAGCGCCAGGTACACTCGATGGCGGCGATATTTTACAAGCTGAAGACCATTTTTATATCGGCATTTCCGCCCGGACAAACCAGGAAGGCGCCGAGCAGCTCAAAGCAATTTTAGAATCTGAAAACTATAAAGCTACTATTGTACCGCTTCAGAAGTTCTTCCATTTAAAAACCGGTATCGCGTATTTAGGAAATCAATTAATTGTTGCAGCCGGTGAATTTGTGGATCACCCTGATTTCAATTCCTACAAAAAAATTATCGTGCCTCCGGAAGAGGAGTATGCAGCGAACTGTATTCGCATAAACGACTACGTTATAATCCCGACAGGCTATCCGCAAACTAAACAAAGAATTGAGGAAGCCGGCTATCAGACGATTGAGCTGGATACATCGGAATTCAGGAAATTAGACGGCGGTTTGAGCTGCTTGTCACTAAGATTTTAAAAATTGTGTGTGAAGGAGTTTGGAAGCAATGACACAGCTTAAGTGGGGAACACCGAAAGCTTTGCGGGAGCTATTATGCGAAGTAGTAAGCTGGAAAAGTATGACGCTGACGGAGGGAGAGCGTGAATTTCCTTCCAAGTTGATGGCGAAGCTTAAAGATTTGGCATATTTTCAAGAAAATCCAGAACACTTGGGTCTTCATGATGCCGATCTGGGCCGCCGTTTTGTAACCGCTTTATATAAACACCCGAGTGCCGCGGAAACGGTTGTATTGATTAGTCATTTTGATACGGTGAATACCGAAGAATACGGAGACCTTCAGGAGTATGCATACCGTCCAGAGGAATTAACCAAGCTTCTCCATTCTCGAATCGAGGAATTGCCGGCAGAGGCCCGGGAAGATCTTTTATCAGGAGAGTACCTATTTGGCAGGGGCACGATGGATATGAAAATGGGTCTGGTCATGCATATGGGGCTGATTGAAAAAGCTTCGGTCGAGCAATGGCCGATTAATCTCTTGCTCCTGACGGTTCCGGATGAAGAAGTGAATTCTTCGGGAATGCGGGCAGCGGTTCCAAAATTATTAGAATTAAAGGAAAAGCATCAGCTAACCTTTAAGCTTTTCCTAAACGGTGAGCCGGTCTTTACCCAGGAGCCGGGCGACCGAAACTTTTATGTGTATTCAGGTTCAATCGGCAAGATTATGCCGTCTGCCCTTTTTTACGGAAAAGAGACCCATGTAGGGGAACCGCTTAGCGGAATTACCGGACCGTACATTGCTTCATTTTTAACACAGAGGATGGAGTGGAATTTAAGCTTGCAGGAAACAGTGATGGGAGAAAGAACGCCCCTTCCAGTGACACTGCAGCAAAAGGATTTACGGCTAGAGTACTCTGTTCAAACACCATACCGTTCAGCCGCTTTGTATAACGTATTTTTAATGCAGCGGAATGCGGAAGAAATTATGAATATGTTTGAAACGGTCGCATTAGATGCAGCTAAATCCTGCAACCAGGCCTATTATGAGATTTGCAAAGCCCAGTCGGTTACTCCGGTAGGGCAGGTACGGGTGCTGCGCTATGATGAACTGGAAAAGCATGCGCTTCGAAAATTTGGTGCAGATTTTGTTGCGGGGATCAAAGCCTCCGTTCATAAAAGGGAGGAGTGGGATGACCGTGAAAAATCTTTCCGTATTGCGGATGCCTTAATCATTGAGTGTCAGGAGCTTGCACCAGCGATTGTCCTCTTATATGCACCACCTTATTATCCTGCTGTAAACTCGTCGGAAAATGAATTGGTGAAAAAGTGCATTGCCTACGTGAAGGAACACGGTTTTGAAAAGTTTGGGCTTCCTGTCAATCAAGTCCACTATTTTAATGGAATCAGCGATTTAAGCTATGTCAATTACCAGGATGCCGGCGAAGGCTGGACCGTCTATAAAGAAAATACACCTACTTGGGGAACAAGCTACAGCATCCCATTCGATGAAATGACCCAGCTCCATGCACCGGTTCTAAACGTCGGACCATTCGGCAAAGATGCCCACAAACGAACCGAACGCCTTCACATCAAAAACGCCTTCGAAGAAGTGCCAGCCCTCGTCGAAGGCATGGTCAAAATGCTGGTGGAGAAAAAGGTTCGCTGCTAGAAATTAATGAATGTTATTGGAATTGGTGTCAGGCACCGCGCGTGGACAAATGGGTGTTTTGTCCACGTGGGGTTGGACACCGCTAAAAAAGGGGTGGGTAAAGATGGAACAAGAAGGTCAAAAGAACCAGTTAAGCAGGTCAATGAAACGGCGTCATTTGTTTATGCTTTCGCTAGGTGGTGTCATTGGCACCGGGTTATTTTTAAATGCGGGCTACACGATTAACCAGGCAGGAGCAGGCGGGGCGTTAATAGGGTATTTATTTGGCGGCCTTATTTTATATTTAGTAATGGTGTGCCTGGGAGAGCTTGCGGTCTATATGCCGGTTACAGGTTCTTTTCAAACATACGCCAGCAAATTTATTAATCCAGCAGCCGGTTTCTCGTTAGGATGGATGTATTTCATTGGTTCCGCTACCACTGCGGGTGTGGAATTTACAGCTGCGGGTATCCTGATGCAGCGGTGGTTTCCGGGTGTTTCAGTGTGGATTTGGTGCGCCATTTTCATCGCCTTGTTATTTGTCCTAAATGCGCTGACCACAAGGGGCTTTGCAGAGGCCGAATATTGGTTTGCAGGTATTAAGGTTGTAGCCGTTATTTTCTTTATCATTATTGGGGCAGCGGCGATTTTTGGCATTATTCCGCTTGAAGACAGACCAGCACCATTTATGGAAAACCTCGCTCCCAAAGGGCTGTTTCCAGCAGGGCTGACAATTATTTTTGTCACCATGATGAATGTTATTTTTTCCTACCAAGGCTCAGAATTAATCGGCATTGCCGCCGGCGAAAGTGAAGAACCTCAAAAGAATATACCTCGTGCCATTCGAAATGTCCTTTTTAGAATTATCATCTTTTATATCGCTTCTATTATTATCTTATCGGCTATTTTTCCAACAAAGGAACTTGGCCTGCTGGAAAGCCCGTTCGTTACGCTGATGGATATGGCGGGAATCCCATTTGCTCCTGATATTATGAACTTTGTTATTTTAACTGCAATTCTTTCGGTGGGGAACTCCTGTATTTATGCTTCCACCCGATTGCTTTGGGCGATGGCCCATGACGATATGGCGCCTAAGTATTTCGGAAAATTATCAAAACGGAAAGTGCCGTTCGCAGCCCTTGTGTTTACGATGATTTTCTCATTATTGTCGCTGCTTACAAGCGTGTTGGCGGCAGATACAGTGTTTGTGCTGCTCATGTCCATTGCCGGTATTTCTGTGACCATCTCGTGGATTGGGATCGCTTTGTCCCAGTTCATGTTCCGGCGCAAATTCTTGCAAGCAGGCGGAAAATTGGAAGACCTGCAATTTAAGGTTCGCTACTATCCACTAGTTCCGCTCGTTTGCATCATCTTCTGTGTATCCATATTAATATTCCTGGCCTTTGACCCAACCCAGCTGACCGGGCTCCTGATTGGACTAGGCTTCTTATTAATTTGCTATTTGTTCTATTACTTTAGAAATAAGAAGTTGGAGAAACTCAGCGCAACGAGTAACGATATAAATCCACTTTAAGAACATTCTATTTAACTGACTTGCTTCGCGGCAGGTCAGTTTTTTTCTTCAAAAATTTATTCCATTACACCGTTTCTGTAATGGAATTTTAATATTCTTCTAGACATATTTATGTAATATCAAACGTTTGATGATGTAAAACGGAATTCCGACTTGGCGCATTGGAATGTGTGAGTAGCGTTTCCCAACAACTTTATAAGGGAGGACTAACATGAATACCATTCTGATCATTGTAAACATTGTTGTTCTGTTGTTGCTCATGTTCGGGTTGTTCCAAATGCAAAGGAAGCATGTCTCGTTTTCGAAGCGTGTTTTCACGGCGCTTGGCTTAGGTATTATTTTTGGAATTATTCTTCATGCCATCTACGGTACGACATCTGAAGTGCTGGCCCGTTCCATTGAATGGTTTAATATTGCCGGAAACGGTTATGTCAAACTACTGCAAATGGTAGTTATGCCGTTGATCTTTGTCTCGATTGTCGGGGCATTTACGAAACTGAAACTATCCAAAAACATTGGCAAAATCAGTGTCCTTGTCATTGGTATCCTGCTGGGGACGACGGCGATTGCGGCAGCCATCGGAATTGGCTCTGCCCTAGGATTTAATTTAGACGGCGCTCAGTTGACCCAAGGCGATGCAGAGAAGGCCCGTATCGCACAATTGGAGGAACGGGTTCCGACCGTGGAAAATATGACATTGCCGCAGCAAATCGTTGATTTCATCCCAAGTAATCCGTTTCAAGACCTTACAGGCGCCCGAGCAACCTCAACAATCGCGGTGGTCATCTTTGCCGCCTTTATCGGGATTGCCTATCTCGGGGTAAAACGAAAAGAACCGGATCATGCGGAATTCTTTGCAAAAATCATTGATACCGTCTATTCGATCGTTATGAGAGTGGTCACCCTGGTTCTCCGGCTGACACCATATGGGATTCTTGCGATTATCACGAGGGTGGCTGCAACAAGCGATTACGACGCGATTGTGAAATTGGGGACGTTTGTGATCGCATCCTATGTAGCACTCATCATTATGTTTATTGTGCATCTATTGCTTTTAATGGCGGCGAAATTAAGCCCATATAACTATGTGAAAAAAGCATTGCCAACGTTAACCTTTGCGTTCACTTCACGAACGAGTGCGGGAACGCTGCCGATGACGATTAAAACCCAGTCGAAGGATTTGGGTGTATCAGAAGGGATTGCAAACTTTGCCGGCTCCTTCGGACTGACCATTGGGCAAAATGGCTGTGCCGGGATTTATCCAGCAATGCTAGCGGTCATGGTTGCACCGGCTGCCGGGGTCGATCCGACGAGTCTAAGCTTTATTCTGACCCTTATTCTTGTCGTCGCAATTAGTTCTTTCGGTGTTGCCGGTGTTGGCGGCGGTGCGACCTTCGCAGCTCTCATCGTGCTATCCGTGATGAACCTGCCAATCGCCATCGTCGGACTGCTCATCTCCGTTGAGCCGCTCATTGATATGGGCCGTACCGCCCTAAACGTCAGCGGCGCCATGACAGCTGGCGTTCTCACTAGCAAAGCAACAGGTGAATTCGATGCTGACACCTACAAACAGCCGGATATCGTTGAAGCATAAGCACAGGTGTCAGGCAACGCTCGTGGGCATTTGTCCGCCTAGGGTGGACACCTAATATAAAAAGCCGAGCCCCAAATGTTATGGTTGGGGTTCGGCTTCTTTTATTCCTTATTAAACCTCTCTAATCTACGCTTGCAGCGCCAGTTGAATCATGAGTTCGATAGCGGTTGGGATAGCGTCTTCGTCAATATCGAATTTCGGGTGGTGGTGCGGATACTGGCTTTTATCACTTTGCATCCCGACGTTGATGAAGGCCCCGACTTTATCTTTCAGGTAATAGGAGAAATCCTCGGCTCCTAATACAGGATCTATTGGCAAGAAAGCATCTGCTCCGAAGGTGTTTTCGATGACACTGCGAGCAAATTCACATGCCTCCGGGTGATTGTACAACGGAGGGGTTCCCTCGATAAATTGATAATGTCCTTTAGCCCCAAAGCTTGCGCAGATGGACTCTGTCAACTGGGCCGTTTTCTCATGCATGAGCTCGGCTGCCTCAAAGGTCAACGCCCGGATTGTCCCCTTCAACGTCACCTCGTGAGGAATGACATTGTAGGAATTTCCTGCCTGCATCCCACCAAATGAAATAACGCCTGCATGCAATGGATGCAAATTCCTGCTGACAACGGATTGGAAAGCCTGAATCAAGTGGCTGGCAATATAAATCGGGTCGACCGTATCATGTGGATAGCCGGCATGTCCGCCTTTACCTTCAATTTTAATATCAAAATCATTACAGGAAGCCATCGCATAGCCGGTGGCAAAGCCAACCTTTCCCATAGGCATGCGTGATATCAGATGGATTCCATAAATCGCGTCAATCCCGTCCAGCACTCCTTCTTTCACAAGCTTCTGGGCGCCGCTTGGCGAGGCCTCCTCTGAGCTTTGAAAAATCAAGCGGATATTATTTTTCACCAAATCAGGATTGTTGCTCATCCATTTTGCCGCTGCTAGCAAAACCGCTGTATGGCCGTCGTGGCCGCAGCCGTGCATGACGCCTGGAACCTTGGAAATATAAGGCTTGTCCCCTTCCTCTTGGAGTGGCAGTGCATCCATGTCGGCCCTTAAGGCAATCGTCTTGTTGCCTTCCGTTCCTTTAAAAAAAGCCACTACGCTTGGGCCTGAAAATTTGTCATCCAAAGGGATGCCGAATTCCGCCAATTTTTCTTTTACATAGGCGGAGGTATTGTACTCCTGCCCGGACAGCTCCGGATTCATATGAAAATGTCGGCGCTGCTCGATGGCCCAAGCCTTTAACTCTGAATCTACATTTTTTGTCTGTAACATGATGTAACTCCTTCGATTATATGTGTATTTTTATGCAACCAATTTTAAGGTATATTCACTAATATTACAAGAATCAAATGCTGGATGGAAAAAAATGCTGTCATGCATCGGCTTATCTAGATAGTTCCCAAGGACCTAATCCGGAAAAGAAATCCACTAGACTATTAACCTATTTAAGAGATATATTTATTGTAAGATTTTTGAAAAAGGAGAACCGGATGAAAAACAATAAAGTACTTTTTAATGCAGGGGAAATGGACCGCACAGAATTACCTTACTATTACGATTATGGAAAAATTATTTCCACGATTCAATATCGTCTTCATGAGGAAGTGGGCGTGGACTTCAACATGTATTCCGATGAAGACACCTCCAATGAGATTTGGGAGATTCTCGAAGAAGATTTGAAGGTGGAATCACCCGAGGTACGGCTTCTAAGCTATGTTTATAAGGAGGGTGAGACCCGGACGATTTCCTCCAACCATACGGATAAAGCCTTGGAGTTTATTATAAAGCCGCGGATTGCGAATGGTCTTTACTACTATCCAGCCTATCGGGTTGCCTTATCCAGGGTGCTAACCTTTCAAAGTGATGGCGAGCTCCACCGCGATCTTATTTTTGCCGAAAATGACGCATGCTTGGTTTCTTTCCTGCAATATGTTCTAAAAAGAAAGCGGGATTATATTAAAAACTACGTGACCGTTTATACGGATACCGAAGATGGTGTGGAGACAGACATCGAAAGCATTAATAGTTTGGTAAGAAGAGAAGACGTTTTCCTTGAAGAACCATTGAAAAAGGAAATCTTCCGGTCGATTGACGAATTCTTCTCAGATAGCGGTGAGTTTTTCAAGACGTATGATATCCCGTACAAACGGGGGATTCTTTTATATGGCAGTCCAGGGAATGGCAAAACAACACTAGTAAAATCAATTGCCAGCAGCATCAATGCTCCGGTGGCTTATTGGCAAATTACCGAATATACCTCGAGCTATACGATTAAAGAAGTGTTCAGTTCTGTTTTGAAGCTAGCGCCAATGGTACTGGTGATTGAGGATATTGACTCAATGCCGTCTGGAGTCCGCTCGGTATTCTTGAATACACTTGATGGAGCTACCTCTAAAGAGGGTGTTTTTTTAATCGGCACGACGAATTATCCGGAAAAAATTGACCCGGCACTAATGAACCGCTCGGGACGGTTTGACCGCGCCTATGAAATCAAACTGCCGACAAAAGAGCTACGCTATCAATATTTAATGGCGAAAAAGCTGGACCGAATCCTATCGGAGGAAGAAATAAGGGAGGTCGTCGCGACATCGAAGGACTTTTCCTATGCCCAGTTGAACGAACTGTACACCTCCATTGCACTTCAATGGCATTATGAACAGCAGGTCGACATCGCGCGACTCTGTGCCGATTTAAAATCCATCCAGCAAAAACAGAAAAAACAATCGTGGGATGACAACGATTCGAATGCTTCGATGGGATTCATCGGATTTCACGAAGAGTAATTTATATGAACGGATAGCCCTAGTCGGTTATCCGTTTTTATTTTTGAAACTGTCTAGTGAAATATTGTTTAGCTGGACTATAATTAAAATAACTGAATATTCCTGTAATGTTTAAGGGGCATTTTTAACACAAAAGCATTTCTTCTCCAAGAGATTTTTAAAAAATGTTATCAATCTATAAGGGGAGTGTTTAAATGCAAAAACAAAAGCTGTTGATTAATGGAGAAAGACTTAAAGAAGAATTGGAACGTTTTGCCCAGTTTGGCCGAACGGAAAACAATGGTGTCACCCGTCTTTCTTTATCGGGAGAGGACCGTGCGGCAAGAGGTTATTTCCGCAAATGCTGTGAGGATCTAGGGATGGCTGTGAAGGTCGACGACATGGGGTGTATGTACGCGACACTGGCCGGAACGGAAAATAAGCCTCCTATTCTGATTGGCTCCCATCTTGATTCGGTCAAAAAAGGCGGCCGGTTTGACGGTGTTTTGGGTGTCGTAACGGGACTGGAGGTCGTGCGGACAATCGTTGATCATAAAATCCAACCCAAGTACCCGATTACAATCGTAAACTTCACAAACGAAGAGGGAGCAAGATTCGAGCCTTCGCTGATGGCTTCAGGTGTGCTCGCCGGGAAATTTGACAAAGCTGCCATGCTGCAAAAGAAAGATTCAGAGGGTATAACCTTTGTGGAAGCCCTTATGGCAATTGGATACGAAGGCAGTGAAGAAAATCGTCTCAAAGAAGCAACAGCCTTTTTGGAACTGCACATCGAGCAAGGCCCTATCCTTGAAAAGGAGGCCAGCACCATCGGTGTCGTTGAATGCGTCGTTGGCATGGCTTGCTTTGAAATAGAGGTAACCGGCGAATCGGACCATGCCGGAACAACTCCGATGAGCATGCGCAAGGATGCTCTATTTGCCACAAACAACCTAATTAATGAGACCCGTAAACGTCTAAGTGCAATGGACTCCGATCTTGTTTTCACCATCGGCAGGGTTAACGTGTATCCGAGCATCCATACCGTCATTCCGAATAAAGTTGTCTTTACGCTTGAAGCGCGCCATAAGGACATGGACATCGTCAACAGCTTTAAGGATTTTGTTCAAGGGCTGCCGCACCAAGGCCTCAACGAAGGCTGTGAGGTAAAGGTAACAAAACTTTGGGAGCGCGACACGGTCTGGTTTGCGCCCGAACTGTGCGCTTCTTTGGAACAATCCGCGGAAACGCTCGGGTATAGCCATAAGCGAATGGTCAGCGGCGCTGGGCATGATGCCCAGTTTATTGCAAGCTACGTCCCAACAGCGATGCTGTTTGTTCCAAGCATCAATGGAAAAAGCCATTGCGAGGAAGAACTGACTGCCTGGGAAGACTGTGAAAAAGGGGTCAATGTCGTTCTGGATACGGTTCTGAAGCTGTTAAATAAGTAAAATAGTATTGAAGAACAGACTCTTCCGAAAGTGGTGGAGTCTTTTTTAATGTTAATTTTAGGAAAAAACCATATTGCTAAACGGAGTAGTGAAGTGTAAAATTACACTAAAATATATTGGGAGTTCTATTTTATAAAAGGGGGCTTAAAATGGGGAAAAAACTGCTTTTCGTCATCTTGTATTTTGGTGTAGTGCCACTAGTGATTTCTTTCTTAGCACTGCCGTTAATGGGGAATTTTGAAATGCTAATGGAAATCCTGCTGTCTGTTCTGATTGCGGGCGGTAGTCTGACAGGATTTTTTGCTAGCAGGAAACTGCTAAGATTGTGCCAATTAAAAGAGTATATTGTCCTAATCCCGCTTCCACTTGCCTATACTGCAGTGATGTGGGCCGTTTTTATGCTGATTAACGGCGGATTTTATGGGGCGAATTCATGGTTGTTCTATTGCATCTTACATATTGCCTATGCACCGATTTATTTTGTCGCTATGTTTGGCGGCGAGGGACGGCTGTTTTTATGGGCGCCGCTGGCCTACGAGCTTTCATTTACTATTGGAGTGATTATAGCAGCGGCTACTCGAAAGGTACAATTCACTGCTGTTTTCACCAAGAGAAAGCAGATATTTTCCATTTTAGCGGTGATCCTTTTGGCAATAGGAGCTGGTTCAGCTGTTCAATGGTATCGCAGCCAAACTGTTTTGCCATCCTACGGCTTTAAATATGCCGGTGGCTATTCAAGCACGGACCTAACCCCTTATGAGGTAATGAATCCTAACAACAAATTGCCTAAGCTTAACACAAAATCGACTTTTATCATTTCGAACCCATTGGAAATGCCTGTTCTTGATGGAGCGGAAGCGGCTTTTCCGGTTTATTCCGCCTTTGCCCTCGCAACTTATGAAAATATTGAAAAAGTGATGGGTGAAAGCAGGGAGGTTGTCAGCTTTACAAACACCATTTATTCCTATGAACGCTTATTATCGGGAGAAGTAGACATTTACTTTGGGGCTGAGCCATCTAAGGAGCAACGGGAAATGGCGAAGCAGGCTGGAAAAGAGCTAGTGATGACCCCGATTGGCAAGGAAGCGTTTGTGTTTTTTGTGAATCCGAAAAATAAGGTAGATAGCTTAAGGGTTTCGGAAATTAAAGGAATCTACTCGGGAGAAATCAAAAGTTGGTCCGAGATTGGAGGAGACTCCGAGAAAATCATTGCCTTCCAGCGCCCGAAAAACTCCGGCAGCCAAACCCTTTTGGAAAAAATAATGGGAGATACAAAGATTATGAAGCCTCTAAAGGAGGATGGTCCCGAAGGAATGGGCGGGATTATCGAACAAGTGGCCGACTATCGAAACTATCAAAATGCAATCGGATTCTCATTTCGCTTTTTTGCAACGGGAATGAAAGAAAATCCGGACATCAAACTGTTGGCGATTAACGAGATAGATCCAAATCCCGAAAACATTGCAAGCGGCAAGTATCCATTCACAGCCACACTCTATGCTATCACACTTAAAGACAACCCTAACCCAAACATCCAACCCTTCCTTGAATGGATGCATGGCCCGCAAGGACAGGAACTAGTTGAACGAACAGGCTATATAAAGCTTGCGGAATAAAGAGAGATGGTGTCAGTGAACAAAATGGCTCTTCCGTTTTTTGCGGGGGAGTCATATTTTTTGAAATTGCACTTTTTTTGAAGAGTCTTCAGGGTTTGTTTGTGAATCCAGCACTTATATTTGCAATTTTAGGAGTTTTATTTGCGAAAGAATTCACCCTTTTTATTTGCAATTTTACGAGTTTTATTTGCGAATCCTTATTAGCAACAATCTTTTTGAAAAGAGCCTTTGAAAAAAATTTATAGCATGTTCATTCTTTCACCAAGTTTTCACCAAACTCTTATACACTTCAATCATCAAGAACGAAAGGAGGCAAGAGTTTGATGAATACGAAAGTGAAAAAAGGAGTTTTCTGGGGTGTGATCATTGCTGCGATGGTGTTTGCCGTAAATGCCCTCCATTATCTATTTGGGGGTGCTGGCGCCATGGCCCGTGGACCACATGGACCGGGAATGGGACAAGGAGGTCCAGGCGGACGTGAAGGCATGGGCGGAATGAATCCGCGCGGTGATTTCGGACACGGCCACTTTATGAACGGCCACCATCACGGAGGCGGCTTTCACTGGATTGGCGCCTTATTATTCATTGCCATCGTCATAGCGGTCGTATTCTTCTTAGTGAAATGGCTAAGAAAACGGGGCAAAGCCTCTTCGATGCAGCAGTTTATTGATACATCTTTAATGAGTTCACATAAACCTTTAATCAACCAAAGTGCAAGTCTTTTAGACCAATGGGAAAAAAATCTTACTAGCAAAAAGGAGAATCAGTAAAATGGGTATTTTTAAAAGAATGAAAACAATCGCGAAGGCAGATATCAATGGTTTGTTGGACAGCCTTGAGGATCCAATTTCCATGTTAAATGAATATTCAAGAGAAATCGAACAAGAATTGGTTAAAGCCCAAAAAGCTCTGTCCCGGCAAATTTTTGCGGAAAATAAACTTGCATCTCTAATTCTTGACACGAAGGCATTAGTTGAAAAAAGAACCCGCCAAGCGAAGCTTGCGATCGAGCATGGCGAGGAAACGATGGCGAAATTGGCCGTGCAGGAAAAACTAACCCAAGAAAAGCAGCTAAACCTGTATGAGCAGCAATATGAAGCCATGAAAGGTCAGACCGAGGTTCTGAAAGGGAAAATTCAGGAGCTGCAACAGTTTTATCACGATCTTCAGCAAAAGAAGATTGTGCTGGCATCCCGTGCGAATGTAGCTCTGTCTATGAAACAAATTCAAAAAGCAACGGTATCCTTCCAAACCGACACGATTGCAAGAGGAATTGCCCGCGCTGAGGACAAGATTCTCTTAATGGAAGCAGAAGTACAAGCCGGCAGCCAGTTTGCCCCGTCCGTCACTCAGTTCAATAGCTTTGTTAACGAGGATGAACTGAATAAAGAAATCGAAAAACTAAAAACGGAAAAAGAACTGCTTGTATAATACAGGCAGGAAAGAAGCACCTTCGGCTTTAGGCAGTCCGGGTGCTTCTTTTTTATGTCGCAATGCTAAAAAACCCCTTGCTCGATTTTAAGTAAAAGTTAAGGTTCCGATAGTAGATTCAAGCTGTAGAAATTTGCTTCCTATCAAACTCGAAAGGGGCTCTTATTACCAATGAAAATTTTATTAGCCGAGGATGATTTTAATCTAGGAGAACTAGTTGTCTATATGTTAGAAAAGAAGGCCAGTGCCAAAGTCGAGTGGGTCCAGGAAGGGGAGGATGCGTTTTATTATGCAACCGCAACCCACTATGATGTGTTAATACTGGATTGGATGATGCCGAACGGCGACGGAGTCGAGGTTTGCCGCCGTCTTCGGAAACAAGGCTATCCGGGCGCCATTTTGATGTTAACGGCAAAAGATTCCGTTCAGGATCGGATTGAAGGCTTGGATTCAGGCGCCGATGATTATTTGGTGAAGCCGTTTGAAATCGATGAGCTTTTAGCCAGGCTGCGGGCCCTTTCTCGTCGCAACTATGCGCCAATACTGGAAGAGGAAACTTGGATTCAAGATTTGGTCCTGAACCGAAACAGTCATACCGTCCGCTCCCAAGGCGGCGAAATTCAGCTCAGCCCCCGTGAATTTCAGCTCTTGGACTTATTGGTGCAAAACAAGGGACGGGTCCTGCCGCGCGAGGTCATACTGGAACGGATTTGGGGCTATGATGCAGATGTCGCGCCAAAAACAATTGATGCCACCGTGAAATTAATCCGTAAGAAGCTTGACCCAATTGGCAAACAGGAGCTGCTGCAAAGTGTAAGAGGGGTAGGTTATAAGATTGTACACTAATTTCCTTTCATTTATCCGCCTTATCACCAACCGAAACGAGAAGAATGTTTTTAAAAAAACACAAGGGCAATTGGCACGGATTTTTAGCGGGCTGTTGATTCTATTTCTTGCCATCTTTATTGTCATTGTGTTTTCCGTTCTTTATCTGGTCATTTTAAAAACGCAGGAACGAGATCTGCAAACATTGGTGAAGCAGGAAGCTGCGTATATAGAAAATTATTTATGGGAGAATGGAAAAAGCAGTCTACAGGGAATTCAAAATCAAGAAATCGTATTTGCTGGTGCCGGGCAATCCTTTTATTATGTGGTTGACTCAAAAGGAGACCTCATCATGGGAAATGAAGCGGATTACCGGCTTCACCCCAACCTGCTTCGGATGGTGAGCGGTAAGTTTCAAAAGACGGCCGAGATTCGTCATGTAAAACTGCATGTGGAAGGCAATCCCCGGGGAAGGGGAAAACCTGGTGAATTCCGCCCTTCGCAGGAGCCCCAGGATGTCCGTCTTCTGACTGCAAGCCAGCCTATTTATGTGAAAGGCCAGCTTGTGGGCCAGCTTTATATAGGAAAAGACATTTCATTTGCCTATCAGATGTTCTACATGCTGCTGATTGTATTTGCTGTCTTAGGGTTTGTTTTTATAGGAGTAGCCCTCTTGATAAGCGCAAATATGTCAAAAAAAGCCATGGTGCCTATCGGCAGAGCCTTTACAAGGCAGCAGGAGTTTACCGCGGATGCCTCCCACGAGCTGCGGACTCCTTTAAGCGTCCTGCTGTCTTCGATTGATGCCATGGAAATGACCATGGAACCACAGAGGGAGTCTTTTCTGGATAGGATCCTTACGAACATGAGGCAGGAAGTCAAGCGGATGAATCATTTGGTAGGTGACCTGTTAACCTTGGCCCGTTCGGACTCGAATGCGATTGAATTGCGGGCAGAGCAATTTGATTTCCGGCCGCTTGCGGAAAAGGCTATCGAATCTGTCGGAGCACTTGCTACTGCAAAACAAATTACGCTTAAAATGGAGGCACCGGAAAATTTGCCTAGTATCGGTGATTCCCATCGGCTTTCACAGCTTTTATATATTCTTTTGGACAATGCCATTAAGTACACTCCAAATGGAGGGGAAGTTAGTCTTATTCTCGAAAAAGATGGGCAGGGACTGCGGATGATGGTCAAGGACACCGGGATTGGGATGAAATCAGAGGATCTCCCCCATATTTTTGAACGTTTTTATCGGGCTGATAAATCTCGGACCCGGCAAATGGGAGGGCACGGTTTAGGGCTTTCGATTGCCAAATGGATTGTCGAAACTCATCGAGGCTTGATAAAAGTCGATAGCGAACTGGGGAAAGGGAGCAGGTTTACCATCCTTATCCCACAGCCTTAATATGCACATAACAACTGCCTTTACTTTTTTGAATTCCATTTAAAGGAATCTATTCCAATGAAACAGTGTCTGGTTTATTATAGGATTATACATGTTTTTTAGGTGGGAAGCCGGTTGATTCTATTAGATTACGTTGTTAATCTTGCAATCTTTGCATTATTAATATTTTTGCCGATTGTTGCCAATTCCTTTAGTGAGTTTAAACAGCTTAAGTATTACCGCCTGTTTGTGGGCCTTTACGGAGGGATTGTCGCTGCTATTCTTGTTGCCTTATCCATCCACCAGCAGGGCTATGTTTACGATATTCGTTACGCGGCAGTCATTATTAGTTTTGCCTATTTTGGACCAGTAGGTGGAGTCATTACCGGTATATGTTCAATAATCGCCAGACTTCTTGTGGGGGGCCAGTGGGTAACACCTATCATTGGTTGGCTAATCATTATTGTCGGTTTTTGCATCGCCCATGTGTTTACTGCCCGCTTTACCGCAGTAAAAAGAAGTGTTATATTCTTTACCCTATATGCCATTATTTATTTTATTGATGTACCAATTATATTTAATATTTTTAGAGATAAGCCTCTTTTCCACATTCAATATGTAGCTTTTGTAATGCTTGGTGTCATAACCGGCGTTTTGTTGATTGAATCCTATTTAAAGCTTTACAGGATGAATGGACGGTTAATAGAAATGTATAAGATGGTCGAGGAGAGCGAGTCAAAATATAGGTTGATTGCGGAAAACACATCCGACTTAATCAAAATAATGTGGAAGGACCATTCGATAACGTATTTTTCTCCATCACATGAACTGGTACTGGGATATCAGCTATCAGAATTAGAAGGAATTGAACTTTGTAAATTCATTCACCCTGATGATGTAGAGTTTTTTAAAAAAACCGTTCAAAGGATGTTTGAAAAAGAAGAAGCGCAGTCGATGGAAATCCGCTTCCTTCACAAGAACGGCCGGTGGATTGAGTTTGAGTCCCGCTGTATGCCTGTCAGAGGGAAAAATCAAGTAATAGAGCACCTTGTCATTGTCAGCAGGGATATTTCAGAACGGAAAAAGGCAGAAGAAATTCTCTTGCAATCCGAGAAGCTTTCTATTGTTGGAGAGCTGGCTGCAGGGGTAGCCCACGAAATACGGAATCCCCTTACGACCATTAAGGGCTTTGTTCAGCTTTATAAGGCTGGTAACAATAATCTTGAATATAGTGATTTGCTGCTGGGTGAACTTGAACGGATTGAAACGATTACAAGCGAGATGCTTTCGTTAGGTAAACCGCAGGCGGTCAAACTCATCCAGGCAGATTTACGGGAATTGATTGAAAATACGATTGAATTTCTATCTCCTCAGGCTCTTATGAACGGTTTTCAAATGAACACTTTGTTTGAGGAATCACCGTTCCCAATTATTTGTGAGAAAAACCAATTGAAGCAGGTATTCCTAAACATTTTAAAAAATGCCATGGAGGCGATGCCCCAGGGCGGAAATATCGAGATTTATCTCCGTAAAGGGGATGACGACGAATGTATTGTCCAAATCAGGGACCATGGCTGCGGGATCCCGGAAGAGCTTTTGCCGCGGTTAGGTGAACCGTTTTATAGTTTAAAAGAAAAAGGAACCGGACTGGGTGTCATGATTTGCCACAAGATCATCAAGCAGCATAAAGGAAGTATTTCGTACTCAAGCAAACAAAACGAAGGAACGGTAGTAGAGATTAAACTGCCGCTGTCAGAAGGATTGTTATAAGGGGCTGTCTATTCAGAGAGTCTCTTTTTTGTGGGGAAAATTAATTATACGTTTGATTGAAACGCTGAAATGCTTGGCACATAAGGGCTGGGGAAACTAATCAAACGTTTGATTGGATTTTAGGTATAAGATGGAAAAACTAATTAAACGTTTGATTAAAACTTTGGAAAGAGAGAAAAAAACTAACCAAACGTTTGATTGAAATGCTGGAATACTTGATAAATAAGGTTTTGCGAAACTAATCAAACGTTTGATTGAGTTTTATCAAGAACATGGCGGATAAGGTGATAAACCGTTAAAATAGGAGAAGGGAAATTTTTCAAAAAGGCTGTGATAATTCGTGTGTTTAATTCTTTTTGCGTATAAAGTGCACCCTAAGCATCAGCTGATTGTGGCTGCCAATCGGGATGAGTTTTATAAAAGACCGACTGCCCCTGCCCATTTTTGGAAAGATGAGCCTGATATCCTTGCCGGAAGGGACCTTGAGAAAATGGGAACTTGGATGGGGGTTACCAGGGGAGGGCGGTTTGCCGCCTTGACCAACTATCGTAATCCAAAAGAGGTTGCCGTGGGAAAACGGTCACGGGGGGAACTGGTGGCCGATGCCTTGAATTATACTGGGACCATTGAAAGCTACATGCAAAAGCTGTCAGAAACAAAGGAGCAGTATCCCGGCTACAACTTGCTGGCTGGAGATGACGCGGGGCTTTATTATTATTCAAACATTGGACAAGAGCTTCAAAAGCTTGAGCCGGGCATTTATGGAGTCAGTAACCATCTTCTTAATACCGAGTGGCCGAAGGTGATAACAGGGAGGGCAGGCCTGTCAAACATCGTAACCGAAGACCCAAAGGACCTCGAAGAGCAGCTTATGACTCTCCTCAATAATGCAGATCCTGCTCCGGATGAACGACTGCCGAATACGGGTGTGTCATTAGAGATGGAAAGAATGCTTTCACCGATGTTTATCAAAAGTGGGAATTACGGGACAAGAAGTTCGACGGTTATGCTTATGTCCAATAATGGAATCAAATATATAGAACGAGTTTTTTCAACTGAAGGTACCAATGATCAAAAATATATCATCTCCTATTAATACAGCGGATCATGCATCTGCTGTATTTTTTTTGGTTATAAATATTTTTGGATAATTTTATAAAACTACTAAAATAACAATTAATTTGCATATAGTTGGATAAAAGCTTTGAAAACGGTTACCTGATGATTGGAAAAATTATAAATTGACTGAAAAATAAAATTATATTATTATTCTTATAATAACAATAATTTAGCAACGCGAAATATTAATATTCCATCTTAGAGAAAGTGAAGTGATTTTATGTCACAAATGCTAGCCTTAGTTATAGTAGTATTCATTTTATTAGTAGGAGACCTTGTTGCCGTACGGACGAAAGCATGGATACCTTCGATATTTGTCAGTGCAGTGTTATTCCTTATTGGTTATTGGACTTTTTTTCCGAAAGATATCGTAGCGATTTCCGGTGTACCGCCCGTTGTGGCGACGATGATGATGTATTTACTTATCACCAATATGGGTACATTGCTATCTCTTCATGAATTGAAAAAGCAATGGAAAACGATTGTCATTGCCCTTTCTGGAATCCTTGGGATTATTGCCATGTTGATGACCGTGGGCAGCCTAATTTTTGGCTTTCAGACAGTCGTTGTGGCGATTCCGCCATTAGTTGGCGGGGTGGTTTCTGCGTTAATCATGTCTGAGGGGGCAAAGGAGGCAGGCCTTGCAACTCTATCGGTTTTTGCTATCGTTATCTATGTTGTTCAGGGGTTTGCAGGTTACCCGATCACTTCAATCGTTTTGAAAAAAGAAGGAAAAAGGCTTTTGAAGCAGTACCGCAGCGGGGAAATTGCGGCAGTTAAGGAACAGGCAACTGCTGCAACAGAGGTAGCGGCCGCTTCCGCCGTTGCCAAGCCAGAGCTAAAGCTGTTTAAAAATTTACCTGATAAATACAACACCGATTTCTTTAAGTTTTTTAGACTTGCATTAGTTGCTTACCTTGCCTACCAAGTTTCAGTGTTGGCAGCGCCAGTTGTTTCGATCAGTCCGTTTGTTCTATGTTTGCTGTTTGGGGTTATCGCCTCAAGTGCTGGCTTTTTGGAAAAACAGGTTCTTCAAAAAGCCAACGGTTTTGGTTTAGCCATTATGGCGCTGATGCTTTTTATATTTGACGGCCTAAAGCAAGCGACACCAGGCATGATGATGGAAATTCTATTCCCACTGGTGGGAACCATCATTTTAGCAGTCATCGGTATGTATATCTTCTCATTTATCGCCGGCAAGATTTTGAAGGTGAGCAAAGATATGGCGTTTGCCGTTTCTCTGACTGCCTTATACGGATTTCCGGCTGACTATATCATTACCAATGAGGTAATCAAGTCGTTAACAGATGACGAGGAAGAAAGAGAAATGCTGACAAGCCATATGCTGCCGCCAATGCTGGTGGGTGGTTTCATCACAGTTACAATCGTATCGGTCATTCTAGCCGGCATCTTTGTTGGATTCTTGAAATAATTGGAGGGGAAAACATTGAGCGATTTACAGCAAAGAATTGAAAAACATATTGAGATGTTGAGTCAATTTACTGCCACACCGGGAAAAGGGACGACCCGGCTGACTTATAGCAAAGAGGACTTGCAGGCTCGTAATTACATTAAAGAAATTATGAAGGAATACGGACTCTCGGTTCGTGAAGATGGTTTAGGTAATATTTTTGGTAAACTCGAAGGCACGTTAAAGGATGCACCTAGTGTCTTGGTCGGTTCCCACTTTGATTCCGTACCGAACGGCGGGTCCTATGACGGTCCTGCCGGAGTAGTGGCAGGACTTGAGGTGGCGGGTCTTTTTTCGAAAAATAACCTGACACCCAAATACCCATTGGAAGTGATCGCCCTAATAGAAGAAGAGGGTTCTAGATTTGGCGGCGGTCTGATGGGGTCGAGAGGGATAACTGGCTTATTGACAGAGGAAGAATTTTTCAAGATTACCGATAAAGACGGGAAGACCACTGTAGAAGCGATGACGGAAATTGGTCTTGACCCGTCTTTGCCGAAAAAAAGGGATCCAAAAACTCTGAAGGCCTTTTTGGAACTGCATATCGAACAGGGGCCAATCCTTGAAGAAAAGGGCATTCCAATTGGCATGGTCGAAGCCATTGTCGGATTAACCCAATTAGAAGTAACGGTTGAAGGTCGTGCAGGGCATGCGGGCACCACCCCAATGGACCGAAGGGCAGACGCCTTAGTAGCTGCTGCACAAATGATTGCTAAATTCCCGGAATTCGCTTGCGAGGAAGGGGATGGAACAGTCATCACCACCGGCCGTCTTAACGTTTGGCCGAACGGGGCGAATGTGATTCCTGATAAGGTTGTTTTTACCGTCGATATCCGTTCCGGAAAAGAAGAACGCGTCCTTGATGCGGTCGAGAAGGTAACGGAATGGGTAAAGTCCTATAATGGCCATGGAATTAAGACGACAGTACAGCAGCAATTATACATGCCGCCGAAAGTAATGAATCAAGAGATTGTCTCTCTTTTAAAACAGAAATGCAGCGAACGGAACCTTTCCTATTGCTCAATCAACAGCGGTGCAGGCCATGACGCAATGGTCCTTTCCGATGTAACCGACGTGGCTATGTTATTTATTCCTAGTAAGGACGGACTCAGCCATTGTCCGGAAGAATGGTCCAGCAGTAAGGATATCGCCAATGCCGTAGAGATTTTATACGAAGCAGCAAAAACGTTAACGGAGGCAGAATAGCTATGATTCATGCAAAAATTAAAGAAGCGATTCAAACATATAACGAAGAATTAGTAGAATTACGCAGAAAGTTTCATCGTGAACCAGAATTGTCTTGGGAAGAATATAAGACAACCGCCTTTATTTGCGAGTATCTTGAGAACCTTGGGATCCCATACCGGAAGACAGAGCCAACGGGAGTCATTGCCACGATTGAAGGCGGGAAGTCTGGTAAAACCGTGGGGCTGCGGGGGGATATGGATGCCTTGACGGTGGAGGAATTAAATAAGGAACTTCCGTATGCGTCCCAAGAAGATGGCAAAATGCATGCTTGCGGCCATGATGCCCATACTGCGATGCTATTGATCGCAGCTAAGGCTCTGAATGATATAAAAGAAGAACTGCCTGGAAATGTCCGTTTAATTTATCAGCCAGCAGAGGAAGTGGCGACTGGAGCGAAAGCAATGGTGAAACAAGGGGCGATGGATGGGGTCGATAATGTTTTCGGCATCCATATCTGGTCACAGATGCCAACAGGAAAGGTTTCCTGCAATCCTGGTCCATCCTTTGCGTCCGCAGACCTTTTCACCGTCACTTTTAAAGGCAGAGGCGGTCATGGAGCCATTCCACAAGCTTGTATTGATGCCGCGGTTGTGGCTTCATCCTTTGTGATGAATGTGCAGTCAGTGGTCTCACGGACCGTCGATCCACAGCAGCCCGCCGTTCTAACAGTTGGAAAAATGGTCGTTGGGACGCGGTTTAACGTGATTGCTGAAAATGCGTACATTGAGGGAACGGTCCGCTGTTTTGATCCGGCAGTGAGAGACCATATTGAAACCCAGCTGAAGCAATATGCAGAACAAGTGGCTGCCATTTACGGCGCGACGGCAAAGGTCGACTACGTTCACGGCACCCAAGCAGTCAACAACGATGAGTACAGTGCAAAGCTTGTTCAAAAGACCGCTTCCGAAGCGTTTGGCGAGGAGGCCGTCTACTTCGAAAAGCCAACCATGGGCGGCGAAGACTTCAGTGAATACATGATGGAGGCCCCTGGCAGCTTTGCTCTTGTAGGCTGCGGCAACCCTGAAAAAGACACACAATGGGCCCACCACCATGGCAAATTCAACATCGACGAAGACGCCCTTGCAACCGGCGCCGAACTCTACGCACAATATGCATGGGCATACTTGAACGAAAAGAAAGCATAGGAAATGGAATAAAATGAGGAAAGGTGTCAGGTATCCTCCGTGGGACAAAATGGGATTTTGTCCACGGAGGATACCTGACACCTTTTTTATTTAGGCTCTGTTATTATTCATTGTTGATTTTCGTTTAGGTATGAAATTCATAGGCGGAGAATTTCCGGCTAATGTATAAAGAAGAAGCTTAAGAAGCAGATATAAGCGAAGATATTCCGATTAACTGCTCTAAATAAGACAAAATCCAAAGATTTGGATAATATAAGTGGAAAAACTTCCTTTATTTTAAAGGGAATATGGATATTTTCCAATTTAAACGGAATTTTATCGTTTATTTTTCAAACACAGTGAAATCAACGTTCGGTAATAACGAAGCCTTTATTTAAAAAACTAATCAAACGTTTGATTGAATTTTATTAAGAACATGGCGGATAAGGAGATAAACCGTTAAAATAGGAGAATGGAAATTTTCAAAAAGGCTGTGATAAAAATCCCGCGACTCAGTAGGATTCGTGAATAAAACGTTTAGTAAACTTGTTTACTTTGCTGGCTCATTTGGATAAAATAAAAATGGAGCGAAGAAGAGGGGGTGGAAGAGAATGGCAACCATTAGGGATATTGCCAAAAAATCAGGATATTCAATCACAACCGTTTCAAGAGTTCTTAATAATGATAACAATTTATCAGTAAGTGATGATACACGGGAGAAAATAAAAGCGATTGCAGAAGAGATGGGCTATAAGAAAAAACAAGGGATAACTCAATTGAATAATGTTGCTTTTTTATATTGGATATCTAATGAGGAAGAGCTTGAGGATGTTTATTTTAAGGGAATTCGTACAGAGTTAGAAAAGCAGGCAGAACAAAGGAAAATAGAATTAATACGATACCATCAAAAAGATGGTATTGAGAAAATTGATAAAAATTCATCGGCTTTTATCGCGATCGGAAAATTAACGGATCGAGAAATAAAGTATTTGGAAGAAATTACACCCCATGGTGTGTTTTTAAATACAAGCAGGGATCCGCAGAATTTGGATTCGGTGCTCCCAGATTTAAAACTGATGACAGAATATATGATTCAATTTTTTGAAGAATGCGGCTATGAACGGATTGGTTTTATTGGCGCAATGGACTATGATGTTGAAACGAAAGAACCAATTCCACAATTAAGGGAAATCACCTTTCGGAACTATCAAAGGGAAAGAAATAAATTAAGAGAAGAAGATATATTAATTGTTCCTTCTAGTACAGTAAAAAATGGCTATCAGATTGGATTGCAAGCAATTGAGAAGATGGGGGATGACCTGCCGGAGGCATTTGTTGTTGCGACAGATCCACTTGCAATCGGAGCCTTGCAGGCGTTTAATGAAAAGCAGATTCCGATTCCTCAAAGGGTCGCCTTTTTCAGTATAAATAATATCAGTGTCACCAAATATGTGTCGCCTCCGTTAACGACATTCCATATTGATATTCCTACGATGTGTGAAACCGGATTAGATCTTATAACCGAGAGACTATTTAAGAATCGAACCACAGCAAAAACGGTATATATACAAGGTACACCGATTTTCCGCAAAAG
The DNA here is from genome assembly GCF_018343545.2 of Neobacillus citreus. GTDB lineage: Bacteria > Bacillota > Bacilli > Bacillales > Cytobacillaceae > Neobacillus > Neobacillus citreus. The sequence continues at coordinate 128,460 of NZ_JAGYPE020000007.1, forward strand.
TACTCCAGCTAAATAAACCGAAAAAAACGAGCAAACCAGCTCGTTTTTTTTTT
>NZ_JAGYPE020000007.1:128612-135880 GCF_018343545.2 Neobacillus citreus
TTTAGAAGAGATTAACAATAGCCAAACTGGGAAGGTAAAAAACTAAACCTAGGGATCAATTGAAATATACCAATTTACTAAAATATTGATAAAAATAGCGTTTACATTTTAACTAAAACATGTTACTATTTTTTAGTAAACAAAACACTAAAACAGGGGTGATTATTTTATGAAAATAAAGCTAAAGTTATTTTCATCAGTTGCAGCATTATCTCTGCTCCTCGCAGCATGCGGTTCCGGCTCCGGTTCCAGCGGGGAGAATGGAGCTTCGAAAGACGGAGCCATCACGATTTGGGCAAACAATATTAATGTGCCGGTCCTTGAAAAGGCGGCAGAAATCTATCAGAAAGATCATCCTGATTTTAAAGTGAATGTGATTGAAACTGGCGGAAAAGACATTATTCAAAAAACCACAACTGGTTTGCAAGCAGGGGGCAAAGGCCTGCCAGATGGATTACTACAATCAGATGATGACCTTAATGGGAAATTAGAAGCTTTTCCGAACGCATTTGAAGACTTAAGTAAATTAGGATATGACAATTATAAAAAGGATTTCCCAGAGTTTAAAATTAACGCAGTATCAAAAGATGGAAAAATATATGGGATGCCATTTGATGCTGGTCCGGCAGGTGTCTTTTACCGAACAGATTTATACAAAAAAGCGGGGGTAAATCCGGAAGAAATTAAAACATGGGATGATTTCATTGCAGCAGGTGAAAAAGTTAAGAAAGCAACTGGTAAAGCAATGTTAGCCTTTGACCAAGCAGATTCAAATGTTTATACGATTTTGTTAAATCAACAAGCCGAAGGATATTTTGATAAAGACAATAAATTAACGGTTGGCAGTGATGCATCCATTAAAGCCATGAAAGTGATGAAGGCGTTAAACGACAAAGGGTTATTGTTAGGTGTAACAGGATGGGATTCATGGGTTACAAGCATAGCCAATTCTGATACTGCATCCGTAGTTGCCGGCGGATGGTTAACAGGAACCATTGAACAGCAAGCACCAGATACAAAAGGTAAATGGGGAGTAATGCCGTTGCCTGCATTCGAAGAAGGCGGCTCACGTTCATCACTTCAGGGAGGAAGTTCATTTGTCATCCCGTCTACAGGTAAAAATGTAAAAGAAACGTATGAATTCTTAAAATGGTTTACAACTAGCTTCGAAGCTCAGGAAATTGCCATGAAAGGCGGACTTTTCCCTTCGTATAACCCAGTGTTTGAATCAAAGCTATTTGATGAAGAAGTAGAGTTCTTTGGAAATCAAAAAATATGGCGTTTCTTTGCTGATGAAATGGATAAAATCCCTAGCATTACGTATACAAAAAATGACCCGATTGTTCGAGATGAAATTGTCAAAGCTTTAGGGGAAGTTATAAATGGGGCTAATCCAGAAGAAATAATTAAAAAAACCAAGAAGAATATTGAAAACCGATTGAAGTAAAAGTGCAGATGCGCCCGTTTTTTTTAAGGCGGGTGCTGAAGCTATTCATTAACCAAAGTTCCAATTATAAACTTTAGTGAGGTAATGCACAAAAGCGATTATTACCATTTAAGGGGTTGAACAGCATGATTGATCGAATAAATAAAGCAAAAATAACGCCGTATCTATTTTTAGCCCCAGCTGTCATATTTTTCATTCTTTTTACGATATATCCGATTATTTCCTCTTTCATTTTAAGTTTTCAAAAGTTAGAAGGCGGCGCCTATGTTTTTGCAGGTTTAGATAACTATATCCGATTATTGCACGATTCGACATTTTATCGGGCGTTATTTAACACCTTTATTATTTTCATAGTCCAAGTACCAGTTATGCTAACACTAGCTCTGATATTGGCAGCATTTTTAAATAGTAAACTGTTAAAGTTTAAAGGACTTTATCGTACAGCATTCTTTATGCCGGCGGTTACATCGTTAGTAGCATATTCTATCTTGTTCTCTATCATTTTGATGGATAAAGGAATTGTCAATCAATTATTAACATTGACAGGGATTGATCCCATTCCATGGTTAAAAGATTCTTTCTGGGCGAGGGTTTCAATTATTCTTGCAATGACATGGAGATGGACAGGCTATAATATGGTCATTTATCTTGCGGCAATGCAAAACATCCCGGAAGAAACCTATGAGGCGGCATCTATTGATGGGGCTGGGAAAATCAGACAGTTCTTTTCAATTACAATTCCACAATTAAAACCGATTATCGTGTTTACGTCTGTGATCTCAACTATTTCCACCTTACAGTTATTCGATGAACCGTTTAACCTGACAAAAGGTGGTCCAGGGGATGCTACGATGACACTTGGGTTAATGATTTATTCTAATGGATTTAAGTACTATGACTTTAGCTATGCATCTGCAATAGCCTATGTAGTGGTGATTTTAGTAGCTATTCTTTCAATCATTCAAATGAAAACGACAGGGGATGGAAAATAATGCAGGAAAAGACAGCTTCCACTCGGATTAAAAAAGTGATTCTTCCTCTCCTATTGCTCATTGGTATTGTGATGTCAATCTTCCCCTTTTATTGGATGCTTGTTGGATCCACCAATCACACAAGTAAAATGTTTTCCAATCCGCCGACGATGGTTGTGGGAGATCAATTTTTAACGAATTTAAATAATCTAAATGCATCGATTGGGATTTGGCGGGTGCTGTTTAACTCCCTTTTTGTGTCCATTTCCTATGTGATTTTGGCGCTGATTGTTTCGACCATGGCGGCATATGCATTATCAAAGTTTCACTTTAAAGGAAATAAATTTATCTTTATGGCGTTTTTGTTATCGATGATGATTCCTCATCAGGCACTGTTGATACCGCAATTTCGGATGATGTCGGATTTTAATATGCTGAATACGTATTTGGCGCTTATCCTGCCGTCTGTTTGTACGCCGTTTGCGATCTTTTTAATGAGGCAAAACTTTATGGCGTTTCCAACCGAATTAATGGAGGCAGCTAGAATGGATGGCGCTGGTGAGTTGAGAATTTTCTTCCGGATTGTATTGCCTTCTATGAAACCAGCGCTTGCGGCGACGTCCATTTTTTTATTCCTGCAGCAATGGAATAACTTCTTATGGCCGTTAGTTGTCACGACATCCAAGGAGATGTATACGTTCCCAGTCGCTTTATCAAGTCTTAGAGGAAGTTCGATTATTGACTATGGGCAAATTAATGTCGGAATCATGATTGCGACTATTCCAATTATTATTTTCTTCTTAGTCCTTCAAAAGCACTTTATCCAAGGTATGTTAGGAAGTGCGGTGAAATAAGCAGCACTTAAATAAGAAGATGCAGGAGGTTCAGAATGAGACAAACAAAAGATTATGAATTACTTTCTGTACTTCATAGAAATCGAATAAAAGATCGCTCTTATTTTATGTCCTATAAGAATATGGAGGATGCAATCAGCTATGAGCGCGGCCGCGCTTACGGATTTTTATTGTTGAATGGAATGTGGAAATTTCATTATGCTGAAACACCTGAACTAGCCCCGAATCAATTTTATAAAAATGAATATGATGTAAGTGCTTGGGCAGATTTGCAGGTGCCTTCTAACTGGCAGATGCAAGGATACGGCAGACCGCATTATACCAATGTACAGTATCCATTTCCTGTAGACCCGCCATATGTTCCAACAGAAAATCCAACAGGCTCCTATCGAAGAGATTTCTATTTATCAAAAGAAATGCTGGAGGGGCGTCTGTTCTTGCGTTTTGAGGGAGTGGATAGTGCATTCCATCTTTGGATCAATGGCCAAGAGGTTGGTTACAGCAAGGGGAGCCGCCTTCCTTCAGAATTTGATGTGACGCCGTTTGTTAAAGAGGGAAAAAATACGATTGCGGTACAGGTCTACCAATGGTCGGATGGAAGCTACCTTGAGGACCAAGATATGTGGTGGCTAAGCGGTATTTTCCGCGATGTCTATTTGGAAGCAAAGCCCAAAGTGTATACGCATGATTTCTTTGTAAAGACAATTCTTGATGAAGACTATACAGATGCTGAATTACGGATTGAGTCATGGATTCATTCCTATAGAGACGGGATAAATCGTCTTGAGTTTATGGTACAACTTCTTGACAGTGAATATCGAAAAGTAACTGAGAAAACGCAGGAGGTTGTACTGAATGGGATAGGTGAATCAAGCTTAAATATCACCATTCCGATTTCTTCCCCTAACAAATGGACAGCCGAAACACCGTATTTATACCATTTGCTGATAACCTTAAAGGGTGAAAATGGTGAGGCCATCGAAGTTATTCCGGCAAAAATCGGTTTTAGGCAGGTGGAGCTGAGGGATGGCTTGATTCAAGTGAATGGTGTGCCGATTCTATTTAAAGGTGTGAACCGTCATGATCATCATCCAGACTTAGGCCGGGCTGTTCCAATAGATTGGTTTGAAAAAGATATTAAGTTGATGAAGCAGCATAATATTAATGCTGTTCGGACAGCCCATTATCCAAATGATCCGCGTTTTTACGATTTATGTGACGAATATGGGCTTTATGTCATAGATGAGACAGATTTGGAAACTCATGGTTTTGATAGAATTGGCAATATTCATCAGTTAAGCCAAGATCCGGAGTGGAAGGAAGCCTATGTTGATCGGATGAAGAGGATGGTGGAGCGCGATAAAAACCATCCATCGATTATTATCTGGTCCTTAGGGAATGAATCTGGATTTGGGGAAAATCATATACAAATGGCGAAGTGGACAAAACAAAAGGATCCTACCAGACTCATACATTACGAAGGCGAAACGCGTTTTATCATGACGGAATCAGATCATAATCCAACACGACTGCAAGAAGCTGCTGATATGTTTTCAACTATGTACACCCCTCATGAAATAATGAAACGACTGGGTGGACGTACAGATTTAAAACAGCCGCATATTCTATGTGAATATGCTCACGCAATGGGGAATGGACCCGGGGGGATAAAAGAATATTTTGATCTCTTTTATCAATATGATAGATTACAAGGTGGATTTGTTTGGGAATGGCTGGATCATGGCATCCGTCAATTTGCTAAAAATGGTGAAGAGTATTTTGCGTATGGCGGCGATTTCGGTGAGACCCCTCATGATTCCAATTTTGTTATTGATGGGCTTGTTATGCCTGATAGAACCCCTTCTCCGGCCCTGCTTGAATATAAAAAGGTTATTGAGCCGGTTCGCGTAGAGGCAGTTGACCTGGAGAACGGTGTAGTTCGTATTCATAATCTGTATGACTTTATTCATTTAAATCATCTTAGTTTATCATGGGCGGTAGAGTCTGACGGTAAGATTCTTGATAATGGAACAATGAAAATGCCTGAAATTTTACCCCGTGAATCACATGAAGTATCAATTCCTTTTGTACTGCCAAGTGTGAAACGTAAAAATACAGATTATTGGTTAAATGTTTCTTTTATTCAAGCGGAAGATCTTAAATGGGCAAGGGCGGGTCATGAAGTTGCTTGGGTACAATTTGAACTGCCTTCAGCGGTTAAGAGTAATGAAGGTGTTGCTTTTCCAAGATGCTTCTGTCCGCTTTTAATAGAAGAAACTGGGCATCAGTTAATCGTGACTGGTGAATCCTTCTCACTTACATTTGACCGTGTATATGGTGTCCTTCATTCTTGGAAGGTTTATGGGATGGAACTATTAGAAAGTGGTCCAACTGTGAACATTTGGCGGGCCCCGACCGACAATGACAGGCTTGGCCTAGAGGAATTTAGCGTTAAAAAAGAAGAGCCTGAATGGCGAAAGTATGGATTACACCAAATGCAAAACCGCATTGAATCGTTTGACTATAAATTGTCTCAGGCTAAGGATGTAGTCACCATTACTGTAAAATCAAGACTTGCACCGCCTGTTCATGCTTGGGGACTTAGTACGGTTATTACCTATGAAATCAAGAATAATGGTGTGGTGTCTGTCGATGTGTGCGGTAAAAAACTTGGTGTGTCATCAGCCACATTACCGAAAATAGGCTTACAAATGAAGTTAAAACGTTCATTTGACCAGGTGGATTGGTATGGACGGGGGCCAGGTGAATCGTATGCCGATAGTAAACAAGCGGCACGGTTTGGTATCTGGTCTTCGACGGTTAATGGTTTATTTACTCCTTATGTGGTACCACAGGAAAATGGAAACCGCCATGAGGTAAGATGGGTGTCCTTGACAAATCTTTCAGGGACCGGTTTATTAGCGGCAGGGAAGCCAAGCTTTGATTTTAGTACACATTTGTACACCACAGATGGTTTAGAGAGAGCAAAGCATACCTATGATTTGGTTAAAGAAGACTTCATTACATTTAATGTAGATTATAAACAGCAGGGACTTGGATCAGCAAGTTGTGGACCTGGAGTGCTTGAACAATATCGCCTGTTGAACAAAGATTTCCACTTTGCGGTAAGTTTCAAAGCATTTTCGAAAAATGAAATATCGCCAGTTGAATTAAGTAAATTGGTGTGACGAATGGCTAGTAATCTGCCATATTGAATATTAATTAAAGTGACCCTTCCCTCTAGGAAGGGTTTTTTATTTTTTTAGTTAAATTTTTACTAAAATATTGATTGTTTTTACTATGGGGGATAAAATGAAGTTACGAACAAACCTTAGCTTCTGGAGGAAAAGGAAATGACCATCACAGTACTATCTAATAAATTTCAAGAATTATTTCATTCGTTACCCGAAAGGGCATTCTTCGCTCCCGGAAGGATTAATTTAATCGGGGAACATACCGACTATAACGGCGGTCATGTATTTCCGTGTGCCATTACGTATGGAACCTATGCGGCTGCTCGGAAACGGGAAGATCAGCTCGTCCGTTTATACTCGGAAAATTTTCCGGATAAAGGGATGATTGAATTTAACTTAAACAAACTGGATTACGAAAAGGATCATCATTGGGCCAACTACCCAAAGGGAATAATCCGCTTTATTATGGAAGCTGGCTATATGATTCCGACCGGGTTTGAATGTGTAATTAAAGGAAATATTCCTAATGGTGCAGGTCTTTCCTCATCTGCATCCATAGAGCTCCTAACAGGAGTTTTAGTAAACGGCCTGTACGAATTAGACATTCCCCGCCTTGAGTTAATTAAGATTGGCAAGCGAGTGGAAAATGAATTTATTGGTGTTAACAGCGGAATTATGGACCAATTCGCTGTCGGCATGGGCAAAGAAAATACGGGAATTCTGTTAGATTGCCAGACTTTAAAATATGAGTACGCGCCGATTAAGCTGGAAAATCACAAAATTATCATAATGAATACAAACA
>NZ_JAGYPE020000070.1 GCF_018343545.2 Neobacillus citreus
TGAGCCCAGTAGAATACAGAACTCAGGTCCAAAGGGTTGCTTAATATATATTGTCTAACTTTTTTGGTTCACTTCATGGCGGCTCCTTTTTTAGCTAATAGGAAATTCAACTACGCCTCTGTCTTCGTCCTTACAGACTCGCCAATCGGCGAGTTTTCATTTAATTACACGTACCATGCGGACTCGGACAGCCGATTGCTTCTTTTTCGACTTGGATTGTGCTGTGTTCAATATGAAAATCATCATGGAGAATTTTCTGCGATTGGGCAAGAATTTCATCATGAACCCCGTCATCATAAATGGTGACATGGCAACTCAACACCGGGTACCCGGAGGTAATAGTCCAAATATGGAGGTCATGGACTTCTTTTACATACTGAATTTTTCCGAGAGCCTCTTTCACCTGATTTATATCAATTTGTGTCGGCGCCCCTTCCATTAATATATGGAAAGAATCCTTCGTGACCCGAAACCCGCTGATTAGAATCAGCACAGCAACAATCACACTGGCAATCGGGTCGGCGATGCCCCAGCCGAGGAACATGATGAGCAATGCCGCTATAATAGCTCCAACAGATCCTAGCATATCGCCAAGAACGTGGAGGAATGCGCTGCGGACGTTCAAATTTTCATCCTTGTCACCTTTCATTAAAATCCAGGCAGCAATAATGTTCACGATTAGACCTGTGACGGAAATGATCAGCATCCCTGTGCTTTGGATCTCCGGAGGATTGAAAAAGCGATGGAAGGCTTCGTAAAAAATATAAATCGAAATTAGAATCAATGTTAAGCCGTTTAATGCAGCCGCAATAATTTCAAATCGTTTATAGCCATACGTTTTTTCCTGAGAAACTGCCTTTTCTCCAAGCTTAATTGCATAAAAGCTCAACCCTAGTGCAGCGGCGTCGCTGAGCATATGACCCGCGTCAGAAAGCAGCGCTAAGCTGTTGGTTAAAAGCCCGCCGATGACTTCCACAACCATGAAAGCCGCTATTAAAATAAAGGAACTTAATAACGCTTTTTTATTGCTTGTATGTGCATGACCATGCGAGTGGCCATGACCGTGTCCATGATGGTGATGATGATGGTGACCCATGTTTATCCCCCCATTAGCCTTTTTGATACGGGCCTGCGATTTCTCTTTTTCTAAAACGAAAATATTACGATTACGGTTAGTTTTTTCTGATCTTGATTTTTCGATACATAGCTCTTTAATAAGACGGGAAGCTTTTTAACCTATAGGTGGATTTTTAATGGGTAAAGACGCTCATAAAATATATCTGCGAATTTCCCCAAGATATCTGCGAATCTCTGATTTTATCTGCGAATTATAAAATATATCTGCTAATTCCTGATTATATCTGCGAATTTCGAAATATATCTGCGAATCCTAAAAAAACCACATTTTCAGTCTTTAACCCGCAAAAGCCGCAATCCATTTAATGTGACAATCAAGGTCATGCCCATGTCAGCGAAGATGGCAATCCAGAGGGTCAACCAGCCGGGTACGACAAGCAGCAGAGCCAAAAGCTTTACCACTATAGACAGGGTAATATTTTGTTTAATAATCCGCAATGTTTTCCGGCTAAGATTTATCGTAAACGGCAGCTTGTTCAAATCATCATTCATTAGAGCGATGTCGGCTGTTTCCAGCGCCGTGTCCGTTCCGGCGCCGCCCATCGCGATTCCAACGGTCGCAGCAGCTAGGGCTGGGGCGTCATTGATACCATCACCAACCATCGCCACTCTTCCAAATTGCGACTTCAATTTTTTTATTAAAGCTAATTTATCCTCTGGTAAAAGTTCAGCTTCAATGCTGCTAACCCCAGCATGCCGGCCAATCGACTCGGCCGTCGCTCGGTTATCACCGGTCAGCATAACAGTCTTATTAATCCCCAGCTGATGAAGACGCTCAATGACACCGTGGCTGCGGTCGCGGACCTCGTCAGCAACGGCAATCAAAGCAAGAATACCTTTTTCCGTACCGACGATCATCACTGTCTTACCCTGGTTTTGCAAAAAGGTAATGTGGCTTTGAACCTCCACGGGAATTTCCGTAAAAAGCTTTGCGTTTCCGACCAGATATTCCGTGCCGTCCACTAACCCCTTAATACCCTTTCCAGTAATCGAGTAGAAGTTTTCGACCACGTATTCGGTGTGTGCCGCTTTTTTTATAATCGCTCCCGCGAGCGGGTGCTGGGACTTGCTCTCAAGTGCGGCGACTTTTTCAAGAAGGTTGTCGTCCCCGCTAAAATTAATAAAATCGGTTACTACCGGAACCCCTCTTGTCAATGTACCTGTTTTATCAAAGGCAATTGCCCTTAAGGCACCTGTCTCTTCTAAAAAGCTGCCACCTTTGATAAGGACCCCGTTTCGGGCGGCATTTCCGATGGCAGTTACGATTGCAACTGGTGTAGAAATCACCAGCGCACACGGGCAGCCGACTACCAGTACGGCGAGCCCTTGGTAAATCCACTCCTGCCAGCTGGCTCCGAATATTAGCGGTGGCATCACCGCAACCAGTGCTGCAACCGCCATAATGACCGGCGTGTAGTATTTCGCAAAACGGTCGACAAATGCTTGAGACGGCGCCTTTTCCGCGTGCGCTTCCTCCACTAAATGAATAATTTTTGCTATGGTCGTGTCCTCGCTCAGTTTGGTGACCTTTATTTTTAAAAAGCCTTCTTCATTAAGCGTTCCTGCGAACACTTCGTCATTGACGGACTTTTCAACTGGGACCGACTCTCCAGTAATAGCTGCTTGATTTACGGAGGACGCCCCCTCAACAATTACTCCATCCATGGCAATCCTTTGCCCGGGCTTGACGAGCATGATGTCGTCGATTTCAATGTCCTCGGCTTTTAACGTCAGTTCGCGGCCGTTTCGGACAACCACAGCTTCTGCCGGCGCCATCTCCATCAGCGAACGAATCGAAGCCCGCGCTTTATCCATTGAGTATCCCTCGAGCACCTCGCTGATGGCAAACAGAATGACGACGACAGCCCCTTCACTCCATTCGCCGATGATGGCAGCCCCGATAATCGCAATCGTCATCAGCGTTTTCATATCAAACTCGAGGCGAGTTAGGTTTTTCAAGCCTGTTTTAAAAAGAGGGAACCCTCCAAGTAGAATGGCTGCGGCAAACAAAAGGTTAGTTGTAAAAAGGTACCCGGCAATCAGGAACAATACGGACAAGCCCAGCAGCGAATACCGCTTCCAAAACGGTTCGCTCGGTGCAGGTGCCCGCTTTTCTTTTTCTGGGTAGATGGTTAATTTTTCAAACGCGCCAGCTTCATGCAGTTCTTCCAAACTGGCATTTCCATAGACAGTGAGCTTCGCAGCTCCGAAATTAACCTGTGCATCAACAACACCCTCCAGGTGTTTCACGTTCTTTTCGAACTTGGCGGCACAGCTCGTTCAGGAAAAACCCTGAACGCGGTAAACTTGTTTTTCAAGCGCTTTATCCACGGTCCATCACCTCTACCTGGTGCTCAAAGGCAATATGAATTAATTGTTTTACATGATCATCATCAAGGGAATAATAAACTAACTTGCCCTCTTTGCGGTATTTGGCGAGTCCAAGGCTTTTTAAATGACGCAAATGGTGCGATGCAGTTGCCGTCGTCGCCCCGACGATATGGGCGACATCACAAACACAAAGCTCGTCTTCAAGCGTAAGCGCATAGGCAATTTTCATCCGTGTTTCATCCGACAATGCCTTAAAAAGCTTGGTGACTTCTAGGATATGCGAGCTGTTCTCAAGCTGCTGCTGAACTCGTGCCGTTTTTTCACTATCCACACAATTAATCTCGCAAACATCGTGTTCCTTCATAGTAACACCTTCTTCATTCAAATATTCGTTTGAATATATCATATTCAAATACAGGTTTGAGTGTCAAACATTTTTATTCAAATGGTAATTTGAATGTTAGTTTTTCCAATCCATTAAAAAAAGCCGCCCCAAAAGAACGACTTTTTACATAATAGAAAATAGTAAACCGACCGCTATTCCCGCCACCACCACAATCCATGGCGGCAGTTTCCAATAAGCCAACATGGAAAATAACACGGCTGCAAAGGCAAAATCCTCTGGGGCATGAATCGAACTTGTCCAGATTGGATTATAAAAGGCGGCAATTAGAATACCGACGACTGCGGCATTTACTCCTGTTAGGGCTCCTTTTATTCGCGGGCTCTGCCTTAAGCTGCTCCAAAACGGTAGCGTCCCGAAAACGAGCAGAAAGGCTGGCAAGAAAATAGCTACTGTTGCGATGAGGCCGCCCTTCCATCCATTGATAACTGCCCCTATATATGCGGCGAAGGTAAACAAAGGACCTGGTACTGCTTGTGCCGCTCCATACCCTGCTAGAAATTCTTCTTTTGATAACCAGCCAGTCGGAACAAATTCGCGCTCTAACAGCGGTAGCACAACATGTCCGCCGCCAAACACCAGCGCCCCGGAGCGGTAAAAGCTGTCGAATAAAGAAAGCGTGCTGGAGGAGGCTACTCCCCTTAGCATTGGAAGTACAATTAACAAGCCGAAAAAACTGACTAAACATAGCACAGCAAAACGCCGCGAAATGGGAAACTCAACATTACCTGTTCCTTGGCTGTTTTCCCGACTTTTAAAAATTATCAACCCTGCCAGCGCGGCTATCACTATGATCGCAACCTGAGAATAGGCAGTTTGCCATAACAGCACGGCTACAATTGCCAGGAGCGCGATTGTCTTTGTGGGTTTATCCGGCGTTAGCTTTTGGGCCATTCCTAGGATGGCGTGGGCAACCACTGCAACCGCAACAATTTTTAACCCGTGGATCCAGCCGGCATCATTTATTTCCATTCCTTTTAGAAAAAGAGCCAAAAGAATAAGGGCTGCCGCTGAAGGAGCGGTAAATCCGATGAATGCCAAAATTCCGCCTAATACGCCTCCGCGCATGACGCCGACACCAATCCCCACCTGGCTGCTGGCTGGACCGGGCAGAAATTGGCACAATGCAACCAAATCCGCATAGCTTTTTTCATCAAGCCATTTCCGGCGCCGGACATATTCTTCATGAAAATACCCCAAATGCGCGATTGGACCACCGAATGAAGTTAATCCTAACTTTGTTGAAACAAGTAAAATTTCGATTAATGTCTTGATCACGTTATTTCTCCTATTTTTTATTAAACTTAAATTTCTGCAAGCTAGTCTTAGATACCTTTATTCTAGCAAATTAATGACCTTTTCCGATGAAATTATTGCTCTTAAAAGGTGTTTGGCGGATTACTTTCGGATTTCAGCGGATACTTTCGAAAGTTTGGCGGATATCCCCCCGAATTTGGCGGATACAATCCCGTGTTTGGCGGATAACCGCCACATCAATCACTAAAACAAAAAAGAGCCCAAAAAGGACCCTCCTTAAATAGGAATATTCAACTCAAAAACACCGCTCCATAACCAAGTGCCCCCATAATCACGAATGCGGGGTGGATTTTTAATTTTTCCATCAGTACATAGCTGGCAACGACCAGAAACAAGGTTTGCCAAATGCCGATATTAAAATAGGAGCCTGAAAAGAAGTTATAAGCCATGACCCCAAGCATAACGGCGATTGCTGGCCTTACGTATAGAGTCATTTTCTTCACTTTCGGGGAATCTTTAAATTTATACAACAAACCTAGCAGCGAAATCATCAGGATAAGTGATGGTGCAACTGTGGCAAACACAGCAACGATTGCTCCTAGAATGCCGCCTTGCTGATAGCCGATGTACCCCGCCATCTTTGTCGCAATTGGGCCGGGCAGCGAGTTTCCGAGCGCCAGTACTTCGCTGAATTCCTGCACCGTCAGCCAGCCGTAATGGTCCACCACTTCGTTTTCAATCAGCGGAATGGATGAAGGGCCGCCGCCATAGCCAAGAATGCCCGGGATAAAGAACGCTAAAAAGATTTTCCACTGAAGCATCATATCGTTTTCCTCTCTTTTTCAACGACTTCCGTTTCCGCCTTTTTCTCTCGGCCAAATAACGCCCATGCCAGCAGGCCGGCAATAAGGACCCCTGGGTGAATCCCGAGAATTTCCATAATAACAAAACTCACTACGACCATTGCCAAATTCCCTTTCCAGCCCATCCCCTTCTGGCCGTTTTGGAAAAACTGCCAGGTCAGGACAGCGAGCATAACACCCACAACCGGAACGACCGCTTTCGTCATTCCCTGTACCCACGGCTGGTCTTTAAAGGCAGACAACGAAGTCAGCAAGATAATCATTAAGGCGATGGTTGGAAGAATCGAGGAAAGGATCGCTGTGAAAAGCCCAAGGATTCCTGCCACTCGATAACCGATGTATCCTGCCATTTTCGTGTTGATTGGACCGGGAAGGGCGTTCGCGAGAGCCAAAGTGTCACCAAACTCTTCATCATTCATCCATTTAAAAGTTCCCACGACTTCTTTATGGACAAGCGGAATCGCAGAGGGTCCGCCGCCAAACCCAAGCATTCCTGACCTAAAAAAAGCCACAAACAAATCAAGATACTGTTTCATTCTTATCAATTCCTTTTCACTCGAAACTACTTGTTAAAAGATATATGCCATATCATTTCGTTTGTTAACCAAAAAGATGAATATTATTAACAATTGTAATTATTTAGATTTTTCATCATTTTAACGCACATTTATGATACTGTCTATTATTTTCCCCAAAAAAATAATCCATGAAGGATAGGATAACCTTCATGGATTATAGTTTTAATCCGGTACGGCTTTTGAAGCGGCGCAGCATGATTTGGCTTTCGACCCGGGTGATGCCTTCCACCGCGTAAAGCTCCTGGTTGATAAATTTTTCAAGCGAAGCAAAATCCTCAACGAGAACGTGCATATGCAGCGTACTCGGGCCTGTCATCTGATAGCAGCTTGCCACATTCGGGTTGTTGGCGAGGTTTTCCGCCACCGAGACGAGATACGCCGGTTCGCAGTCAACCTCAAAAAAAGCAGATACCTTTTTCCCGACCGCTTCAGAATTAATAACCACGCTGAATTTTTCAATAATGCCTGACTCTTCCATCCGGTTAACTCGCTCGCGGACCGCCACCCGCGACAAATTCAGTTCCTTGCCAATATCGGCATAGGACGCTCGGCCGTTCTCAGCCAGGATGGCAAGAATTTTTCGATCTACTTCATCTATTTTCATCAAATCTCATTCCCTGTAAATGGATGTTTTCGTTCATTTTATCATAATTTATGGGCAATGAAATTTATTTTTTAATCACGTCATCTTTACCGGCCGCCCAGAACGCGGCAGCCACAGACAGAAATATTACGATAAACGGCGCGTAAAACATTAAGAATTTTTCCAAAAAGAAGCCCCCCCTTATACATGATCATTGCGGTTCCCCTGCACATAATCCTTGTTGAACAAAAACAGCTTGAGCAGCAGGTACAGAGATGGAATTAGCAAACAGAGCCCGGCAATAAAGGCCGTCACCAACGCGGTAGCCATTGCTTTATTTGTAAAGCTGTCATAAATCGTAAGGTAAGGGTACAACAGGTATGGATAGTGCGATATACCGTATGCGAGGAAGGCGGCCGTAAACTGCCCAGCCAATAGCACAAAGGCGAACCCATAGGCAATCCTTCTCCAAAGCAAATACACCGTCCCAGCAAAAAACAAAACCGATAGCCCGAACAGCCACCATAAATCAAGGAGACGCTCATAGTGTTCGGGATTATGCGTCCTCATCTCCACAATGATACCGGATGCGGTAATAATCGCCGGTCCCGCCCAAGCAAGGGCATATTTTCGAAGCAGATTTGCTGCATTATAATCCTTCGCCTTTTGAGCATACCAGGTCAAAAAGACGGCAGATATATATAAAACCGACGTCAGACTTAACACGACAATGCTCCACGATAATGGGCTGGTAAATAACACCCAGTAGTCGAGCTCAGGTCCGCCGTTTCTTATTGTGACAAAGCCGCCCTCGGAAATAACCAGCACGATGGACAAGGAAGCAGGAATAAATAATCCGGTCAATCCGTACAGGATGGTGTACCGTCTGTACTTCAGGCCCCCATAGATTGTAAAAGCATAATAGGCTCCGCGTATCGCCAAGAGTATCGTCGCAATACTAGCCGGAACAAGCAGGGTAGAACCGTAGTAATAAGCTGTTTTCGGAAAAAAGCCGACCATCCCGACAAAGAAAAACACTAAAAACACATTGGTCACTTCCCATACAGGAGAAAGGTAACGTTGAATCACTCTGGTTAAAATGTGCTCTTTTCCCGTGACAACACTGAAGGCATTGAAAAACCCGGCGCCAAAATCAATAGAAGCAACGATGATATAGCCAAATAAAAATACGCCTAGAACCGTTATTCCAAGTATTTCGAGCGTCATTTTAGGTCACCTGCCTTTTCCGCATCGCGGTCCGCCAGTTCCTGTTCAACTGGATTTTTGCGAAACATTCGAATTAGGACTAGTACGCTGCCAATCCCAAGGATCAGATAAAGCAGCGAAAACAGCATTAACATTGTGTCGACCTGGCCGCTGCCCGTTGCTGCCTCACTTGTCCGCATGATTCCGCGAAGAATCCAGGGCTGCCGGCCTACTTCGGTCATCCACCAGCCTGCTTCAATAGCAATTACCGCCAATGGTCCGCTAAGCACCAGCAGCCTGCCAAACCATTTTTTAAAAATAAGCGGCCATTTACGATGCACGCCTAGTACATAGACGAATGCCAGGAACGTCAAGCCCATCCCTAGCGTGACCATTAGGTCGAATAAATAATGAATATAGAGAGGAGGTTCTTCATTATCAGGGAAACGGTCGAGCCCGATTACTTCTGCATTCGGATTGCTGTGTGCCAAAATACTAAGACCAAATGGAATTTTTAAAGCATATTTCACTTCCCCATTATCAAGAACTCCGTACAGATAAAGCGGTGCGCCTTTTTCTGTTTCAAAATGCCACTCTGCCGCCGCTAATTTTTCCGGCTGATATTCAGCCAGGTATTTTCCGGAAAAATCGCCAATTACTGCGGTGGCCACGGAAAAGATCAAGCCGAGCTTCATCGTTAAGAAAAGAGCCTTTTTGTGATACACATGCTTAGATCCCTTTATGAGAAGGCGGTAAGCCCCGATGGATGCGAGGACAAACGCAGAGGTCATATAGGCCGTCGACAAGACATGAGCAACTTTTGTCGGCATCGCCGGATTGAACATCGCTACCAGCGGGCTGACATTCACCAGCTGCCCTTTTACAATGTCAAAGCCTTGCGGGGCGTTCATAAAAGCATTGACGATAGTAATAAATATGGCGGAAAAGGAGGCACCCAATGCTACAGGAATTAATAAAAGAAGGTGCTTCTTCTGATTTTCAAAGCGATCCCAGGTATAAATGTAGATTCCGAGAAAAATGGCTTCAAAGAAAAAGGCGAACGTTTCCATGAACAGCGGCAGGGCAATGACATTACCGGCCAGTTCCATGAAGTTCGGCCAGAGAAGCGACAGCTGCAAACCAATCGCCGTTCCGGTCACGACACCCACCGCCACCGTGATAACAAAGCCCCTTGTCCACCTTCTTGCTAATAAAATGTAGTGTTCATCCTGTTTCTTGATTCCCACCCATTGGGCAATCATAATCATCAGCGGTACCCCGACGCCGATCGTTGCGTATATGATATGGAAGGAAAGAGTCAGCTCGGTTAGAACCCGGCTGAAAAAAACCGCTTCTTGGTTAACCATTTTCCTCACTTGACCACCTTTCTAAGAAAATGTTATGTATGTTTCATCCTTTGGTGGTATGGAATTTTTTCGAAACGTCCTTATGTTCTCCATTCCATCGGATTTTCATTATCCTGAAAAAATCCGCCCGATGATGGATAGTGCCATGATGGCTGCTACCGCAAAGGCGAGCCAAACTAGCATCCGTTCTTGTTTTTTATAAATAGGAATCACTCTCCCATTGTCCAATAATTATTGTTAATTTACTCCAAAATGGTTTTTTATATAAAAACAGAAGAAGAGAAGCGTCTGATTCTTCTCTTCTACTCAATTTCATTTAAAATCGACATCTGAAGATGGTCTTCCCAATTCCCATTAATCTTAATATTTTTCCGCGCAATACCTTCTTTTTCAAAACCTGCTTTTTCAAGAACGCGGATGGAGCCAATATTGGAAGGCATGACGCCTGCGGCAATCCGATGGAGTCCGAGTTCCTTGAAAGCATAATTTACTACCAGCTTCACTGCTTCCGTCATATACCCTTTACCGTTGTATTGACGGTCAAGGCTGTAACCGACATAACAGCTTTGAAATGAATCTTTAACGATATCGAATAATTCGATATCGCCGATTAACTCATTCGTTTTTTTTAAGAAGATCCCAAATGAATACTGCGTTTCTAGTTCCCGGCACTGGATGACAAACCGTATCGACCTCAATTGGTGCTCATAGGAGTAAAAGTGCTCACTTCGCTTAGGTGAAGTTTCTTGAAAAAACTGGCGGTTTTTAATCGTAAGCTGCGTCATCGCTTTCGCATCCTTTTCCTCCAAAAAGCGAAGATAAATCTCCTTTCCTTCCAGTCTCATAATTTTTCCCCTCTCCGATCCCGCTTCTATTCTATTAACATATGCACCAGCCATCATAAAAATCTATATAAACAAAATTATACACTCATGAAAAAAACTCCTTCTTCTTGCGAAAAAAGGAGCATTTACACAATGCTAGTGTGACTTATGCGGTCCGGCTACCGACTGGAGTTATTCAATACTGTTAAGGATGTCAGGGAACGGTACCCGCTATTCCACAGTGTCAAGATTGCTAATAGTTTCAGGCCCCAGTATGTACTTCCGTACTGTCAGTGCTAAATCGGCAATGAAGTATAACATAAGGGCAGGCCATGTCCAGTTCCATAGCGTTTCTGAAGCCTCATACATTTTGATAACAGCAGGATGAATCCATTTTAGACACACGAGCGAGAGCACGCCCCAGCAAAGGGAAAATGGCAGACAAATATGGCCGTGCAGCTGCATGGGCGTGCCGGAATAATCCCACCACTGCTGTCTGAAAAATTTCTGCAGCAGGGCACCGCTTATATATTCCACCACGGTGGGAATCGCGAAACATAGCAGCAGCACGAGCACCCAATGGGAATCTGGTTTAGATAGCAAAACTAGCAGTACAGGCGTAAAGCCATACATCGGTTTAAACGGCCCGTACAAAAAATTTGGTTTGATAAAAATCCCTTTTGTAAAGAAGTTATAGCTGTTTTCAAGCATCCAGCCGAAAAAGGAATAGATCGTAAAATAAAAAACGATGGAGGCAGCTTCTTCAAAAAGGACATTTTGCGCATTGATACCATTTAATATGCTAATCAGCATCGCAATCACCTCTTTAAATTAGAAAATCCATCGTTTATAGTTCGCAAAGGCTCGACTAAATATTCGTAAATACCATTATATTACCTATTTTTTGGTAATGTTTTTCTCACTTTGTCGTTAACTTTCCGACCAAAAACTTTTATCCATTTCCAATTAATAAACATTGTGTTGATTAATATCTGCACCATTTATTATATTGTATTTATTAAATAAATATTTTTTGGAGGCACTTAAAATGGCTAACCAAACACATGATAAACGAGCTGCCCGAACGAAAATGCTAATTCGTGGTGCCCTGACAGAGTTAATGGAGGAAAAAGGGTTCGAAGGCGTCACAGTCAGGGATTTAACTGAAAAGGCACAAATCAACCGCGGCACTTTTTACCTGCATTACCGGGATAAATACGACTTGCTGGAGCAAAGTGAAGAAGAAATTCTGAAAGAAATAGAAGATAACGCAAGCGGAATCAATCCAAAAGATGCACTTTACTCTACGAGCCAGGATGAGCCATTTCCTGTCATTCTGAAGTTATTTGAATATTTTCAGGAGAATGCCCAATTTATGAGGGTAGTTTTGGGTCCAAAAGGGGATGCCTCTTTTCAAGTTAAACTGAAGGAATTAATCAAACAGCAATTTTTTCAAAATATCGCTTCAAAGCTTAATTCGGAAGATATGCTTGTTCCTGCGGAATACTTGATCGCCTTTGTCAGTTCCGCCCAACTAGGGCTGATTCAGCACTGGCTGGAAACGGGGATGAAAAAGACCCCAGATGAAATGGCCTTAATTGCCGCTAAAATGATTTTATTGGGTCCAGGGCATGTGGCCGGAATCAAAAACTGACTCAATCCACGGGGCAAGCCCGCGTGGTTTTAAGGGCTATTTCTATAACAATCAACACTTTGCCTCATATTGTTCATTGTAATTGCCCTGACGGCATTTTAATATGGATATATAGAAACTCAACAATGTGTTGATTAAGGGGGGGGCATTAAGATGAATCCAGCCATAAAAGTTGAAAACGTCAGTAAAAGCTTTAGCAAAAAAGCAGTTCTCCAGAATGTAGACCTATCCATTGAAAAAGGGCAATTATACGGACTCATCGGGCCATCGGGAGCAGGGAAAACCACACTTGTCAAAATGATTGTCGGGATGGAAAAAGCCGATAACGGTGAAATCCAGGTTTTGAACACAAAAATGCCGAATCTCGCCATCCTCCAGGAAATTGGCTACATGGCCCAATCTGATGCATTATATGTCGAGCTAACCGGAGAAGAGAATTTGAAATTTTTCGCATCGCTCTACAAATTAAAAAAAGATGAACAGAAAAATCGGATTGCGTACGCTTCCGGGTTGGTCAACTTGACGGACGACCTAAAAAAACGGGTGTCCGCTTATTCTGGGGGAATGAAGCGGCGTTTGTCGCTCGCGATTGCCTTGATTCAGGATCCGAAAATTTTAATCCTCGACGAGCCGACTGTTGGGATTGACCCAGAGTTAAAACTATCAATCTGGAATGAGCTGCTGCGGTTGAAAAACGCTGAGGGAAAAACCATTATCGTGACCACCCATGTGATGGATGAAGCGGAAAGATGCGATTATGTTGCGATGGTTCGCGATGGTCGAATTTTAACTAGCGGCACGCCGGTAGAATTAAAGGAGAAATACCAAGTAGAACGGTTTGATGAAGTATTCTTAAAAGCGGGGGTGAAGCAGTCATGAGGATTACAGCCCTGATTAAAAGAATTGCCCAGCAGCTGCTCCGTGATAAACGGACGCTGGGGTTAATGTTTGTCGCCCCGTTACTAATACTGACCCTGATGTTCTTTTTATTTAACGGCAATACGGTTGATCCGAAATTAGGTGTGGTCAACATTGATGAAAGTCTTGTAACAGTTCTCAAAAAAGCGAACATTACCGTAAAGGAATATGATAAAGTCGCCAAAAACACCATTACGGACGATAACCTTGACGGTCTGCTCGAACAGAAAAATGGAAAAATGAAATTAACACTGCAGAACGATGACCCATCCAAGGCAAAGGCCTTGCAAATGAAGGTCAACCAAGCAGCCGCATCGCTTGTTCAAGCCAAACTCATTCTGCAGAACCCGGCATTGGCGGGTATAGTGGGACAAAAGATGGAAACTAAATATGTCTATGGAGATACGGACACAGTCTTTTTTGATGTCCTGAGTCCGATTCTGGTTGGCTTCTTTGTATTCTTTTTTGTTTTTATCATTTCTGGGATCGGCTTGCTGCGCGAACGTACAACAGGAACGCTGGAGCGGCTGATGTCGACACCGATCCGCCGTGCAGAAATAGTTACAGCCTACCTGGTTGGCTATGGGATTTTTGCCGTCATTCAAACCATTATTGTTGTCCTATACTCTATAAATGTTCTCGATATCGTCCTGGTCGGTTCTATCTTTCATGTGATTTTGATTAATTTACTGTTAGCGCTGGTGGCACTTTCCTTAGGGATTTTATTATCATCTTTTGCCTCTTCTGAGTTTCAAATGATGCAATTTATCCCGATCGCCGTCGTCCCACAAGTGTTTTTTGCCGGAATTTTCCCTCTTGAGGGAATGGCCAATTGGCTGCAGGCCATCGCCAAGATTATGCCAATGTATTATGCAGGAGACGCCTTAAAAAGTGTTATGTACAAAGGAGCCGGACTAGGTGATATTTCAGGAGACCTCACAGCACTTGTCATCTTTGCCGCCATCTTTATCGTGCTGAATATCTTTGCTTTGAAGAAGTACCGGACCTTGTAGAAAAAGGAACGCCGAGGGATTCAGTTTCCCTCGGCTTTCTCCGTTTTTATAGCATTACTGTTATTTTTCATAAATTAACGGAATAGGGTATTAAAAGAAAAGCCTTTTATTTGAGATTAATTTCATAAACCTTCGGAACATAAAGGATTCCTAAACAAGTATTTAAAATCTTTTCATTATTTAGCGGAATAATTGATTTAATTATTTCAGAAACTATCGGAAAAAATAACTCCATAATTTAATTATATTTCAAGAGGTTAGCCTGTAATTATTCCAAGGTATATCTCAGATTATCCCAAAATGAAAAATTACAGAAATCCAATCCAAATTCATAGTTGATCTTAAAGCTATGAATTATAACTAGAAGTCCCCAAGTGTCGGCCACAATGACCAATATAAACTTTTTGATTCTCCTTATCTATGTAATAATGGATTCTAGTCGAGTTTCCTATTTTTACATGCCAATCAAATATTACAGTTCCTAGATTAGGTACAATAAATTCCCTTTCCCTTCTGTATCGTGGAACCTTTAGTGTTTGAGTAGATTCTTTCGATATTTCTAAACCTGTATACTCGGAAAACAACTTAATACGTTGGTCCTCTGGAGCACCCTCTAAAATGAGTTTGAGTTCAATCTCCTCTAGGGCAATAAAAGCCATTAAAACATCAGTAAATCGCTTTTGGAAGTCATGGCTTCTTGCACTTTTTATAGACTTATCAAGTAGTATTATATTTTCCTTTCTCTGTTGTATAGTTTCAAATACCTCCGTAATACTTACAGGATTTTCCTCATCCCTAATATACTCCTTTAGTTCTTCTAGTCCTATAATATTATTAACATCATGAAATATATTTTTATCACTGATTGAATAAGCTCTTTCCTTTAAATGCTTTTCTGATTCTAAGGAAAGGACCAGTGGGTGCTTATCTTTAAAACATATTGAAAGTAATTTTGTTACAAAACTTTCGGTGGGTACTTCAGGTTTAATTAGCAAATTTATGTGTTGGTCTTCTTTATAATAAAAAGGCCCGGTATTCATAAGACTTAAAATAAATATTTTAACTTCTTCTCGATTCCGTGTGTTATATAAAAATGTCCTAAGTGTCCCTCCTAGAACACGAGTATCCCAGAGATTGGAATAAACAAGCATTTGTAGTTGTTCTTGATTTAATAATGTAAATAAAATCAATATTTCTTTCAGTTTTGCTTTTACTGTTTCCTCGTCCCTAATTCCATTTAATTCATTATGATTTAAATAAAAGATACTCATTGATCAATCAACCCTAATAAATCATTATATGTCTGATCAAAGAAATTTTTCGGCCAACTAGCCAATCTTCCCTCTTTTGTTAATTCTATATCTGAATATTTGACAAATCCTTCTTCATCTTTTTCAAAAAACAGAATATTAATTTCACTTAATATTTCAGGATTTTCTTTTATCTTAAATCTCAATCTATTAATTATATGCTCGCTATGTGTTTCAATTACCAATTTTCTATCGTTTTCTAAAACAAAGATACATAAATCAACAAATAACGATTGTAATTTCGGATGTAAATGCACTTCTGGGTTTTCGATAAGAATGAGATCATTCTTTTTACTTGTTAAAAGTAATGTAATAAGTGGGAGAATTTGCGAAATACCAAATCCAACCTGATTTAATGAATATTCTATATTGGTCTTAGTTTCATATATGGTTACTTTAAATTTATCCTTATCAATTGAATTAGATCTTATTTTATAATTTGCGCCTAATAATTTCTCTATCCAATAATTAAAGACTTTTGAAAAAGTTAAAATTTCATCTGAGCCTTCAAATTTAAAATCAGCAATTGTCTCTCTATATTTGTGTATCACTTCCGCTGTATTTTGGCCAGATAAACCGATTTCACTTACTTTATTGTTTGGACTGTCCACGAAATTATCTACTCTAAAAGCTTTCATATACTTAATATTTTCAGTACTAACCAACTTAAGAATGCTTCTAATGATATCTAGATGAGATGAACATATTACCCTTTCATTTTCTTCTACATCAGAATATATGATTGGTTCTGGAACTATTCCTTCTACCTTACAATACCCATTATCATATTTACTATCGATCTTATAAAGTATACTATTAGTTTTTTCGTCTAAAATCTCAAGTGAATATAGTTCATGCTCTTCTTTTTCTTTTTTTAGGACTATTTCAATTGACGAGAGAAAAGGATTAGATTCAAAAAACGGAATAGGTAATTTTTCAAAAACACTTGGGTTTTTATAACTTAAATTCACATTAAATTCATCAACCCCATAAGGGGCCAATAATTTATTATCAAAGTTAAATGAAAATTCTATGGTAGCACTATTTGGTTGGTTCTTATTTAAAATATCTGAAAAACTACCAATTCTTAATTCATCATTGGCTGCTAATATTGGATAAGTTCTACCTTTTGCTTGAGTTGTTAAAAATATTGACTGCAATAATGAAGATTTCCCAGAATTATTTGTACCCGAAACTATTGTTATTCCAGGTAAAGGAAAATGGTTATTATCTTCGTGACACTTAAAATTTTTTATTTCGAAATGATTTATCATGAATTATTTACACCTCCATTTAAGACTTGTTCTAAACTATCTAGCCATTTTTCAAATCTATAATAAACATTTCTTTTGGTAAGAGTGTTTGAAGTGATAGCTCTTCTAAAATCATGATCTTTTTGTATCAATTCTTCCAAGGTTCTCTTGATTTCAGCTTTATGTTTTAAAATTAATTCCCTTTCATAAAGAGAGAAAGAATGTGAAAGAATGTCAAATAGTGACATGTTAATTTTTTTTATTCTTGCATCAGCTTTGATAAAAGCATTCTCGCCAAACACGTCATATATTGTTTTCATAACGGTAGTTAGAATATCTTCGATACGATTTATGTTACTATGATTAATTAAATGTTTATCCAATGTGTCATTTAAAAACGAATTTAAATTCCCATTATATTCATGGTAACTCTTTAAATAAAACGAAAGGAACCGTAAAACAGCCTCTTGGTGTTTTAATCTTTTTTCTTGTAATTTCCCCTTTGTAACCTTAACAAAATATGGGTTTTTTGAAAGATTGATTAAATGCTCAATTCTTTCTCCTCTGAATATACTGTTCCGCAATTCTTGAGCATTAAGTTGAGTAGCACCTTCGTTTATTCTTTCAAAGATATCAAATCTAATATCAGGATGGGATTCTTTTTTTATAATAAAAATATGCAGCTGGTAATCCTCTATTTTTCTCTGGTAGCTATCAAGATCTTTAAAAAATTTCTTTTCAAAATGTGTTAATACTGGTAACTGGGATAAAGCATATTCATTATTCAAAAATTCAAAGAATGAAGTTAATCTTTGTTGACCATCTACGACCTCCCAATCTCCTTCTGGTGTCTCTGCAAAATAAATAGATGGTATAGGTATACTTCTAAGAATAGATTCAATTAATTTAGATTTTTTCGGCCTTGTCCATACGTTTTTTCTTTGATAATGAGGTTGTAAAATTATATCTCCTCTTTGACAACGTCTGTGTAATTCAAAGATGGAAAGCTGTGCCCTATCAATAAATACTTCTCTTTCTTCTTCCGGTATATAAGATAAATTATTACCTTGCTCCTCATCTGGATCCTCAAGTTCTTCTTCTAAAATTTCTTTATCAACATAGTTACTTTCTTTATAATTATGTTGCAGAAGTTCACTTTTCTTTTTTCTAGGTACTATTTTTCTTCGATTCTCCATTCCAAAAACTCCTCCCCCTATATATTTCCTCTTGTTACCGGTCCATATTAATAACCATATTAAACATTTATACAAAAAGGACGTCTATGTGAAAAAATAAAGCGTCCTTAATAATTAAAATTTATTTAGCTTTAATATTCAAATCTGTTACAGAAAATTGTTTAGTGGCATCCTCTTTATACTTTTCAAAAAACTGTCTCTCTATGCCTAATAACTGTACTAAAAAATCTAAATCCACTTTTAGAGTATCTAACAATGTTCCTAAGGATAAATATCCTTTGTCAAACAAGAGTTGTAATATGCTTTTAACTTTTCCAGGTTTCATTATCTTGATTTCAGTGTCAAGTGGTTCAATGTTCTTATACCCCTTTTTGTTAATCATCATATGAAAGTATCGATATTGTTGGTAATTTAATAAATCTAAAGCAAACGCTCTATAGGCAATTGCCTGTATAGAAACAAGCCACTTCCTTTTCAAATCAAGATACGAATCCGGATTAGAATTTTTAGGTAAATTAATAAAATCATTTCTAAAATCTTCTTCAGGCAATAAAAATATTCCTGCAAATTTATTTGCCTCATTTTCATATTCTTTATGTGATTTCTTATCTAAGGAAGAAAACTCCACTTTATAATGCATTAATAAGTGGCCAAACTCATGGGCTAAATCAAAATTTCTTCTAACAGCAGACTTTTTCAAATTACCTAAAATGATATAGGGCTTTTCATTATTTGACCATACGCTGTAAGCATCAATTTTTTCTCCGATGGCTTTTTCAAGTATAAATGCACCTTTTTTTTCTAGCATAAATAATAAATTCCCATTACCAACTGTATTTAATTCTAAGTAGTCTCTAGCATATTGTGCCGCACGTTTAATATTTTCATCTCTTGAGAATGTATCATCGTTCATTAAAGCAATTGTTTTCTCTCTTAACGTCACAATATCATTCTTAGGGTAGTGTAATTTTTCTTCGCACATTCTTAGGAAAGCATTAATATATTCAATATGTTTTGCCTCTGTAAGTGTCTTAGGCATACTATTTAGTATTGTTGCTCTGTAAGCAATATAATTATGATTAATGTGTTGATTATTTCCTTCCAATAAGTCTTCTGTATAAAAGTACTTACTCCTTACATTAAAAATTCTTTTTAATTCATTCACAATTTCCATTTTAGGAGACATATATCCATTTTCATATTGCCAAACGGCTTGTTCAGTAATATCTAGCATTTGGGCAAGGTGCTTCCTAGTGTAACCATGAAGAATTCGTATGTTGGTCAGATTTGTACCAACAAACATCATTATCAACCTCCTATAATAGTTAACTCTTGCTGTTTCCTTCATCCTCTTTAGGAAGATCATCTTCATGAAATATATCATAATCCAATGCAGTAGGTGAATCATAATCAAAATCTAAATAATCATTTTCAAGTACAGATGTGTCTAAATCAGTAATATCAATGGTACTACTCCCAATATAATCTGTTAAATCTTCTACCAGGTATGCTTTATTATTTATCGGATTAGGCATCCAAACTTTTATACTAGAAACCATATTAAACTGATCTGTCTCATAAGTAATAATATAAAATTTATCAAAATCAGCTTGTAATTTACTTACATCATTATCTTCGAGTGATTTCATTACCGAATCATCAAAAAGGGTCATAGTGCGTGGCAGCATATCATCAATAAAAAGAGTGAGTTCGGCCGGAAAGTCAATATCTTGATTAATTTTAGAAAGTTTTTTCAGATAATTTTCATTGTTTAACGACCTTCTTTTTCTTCCAGTAAACGCTGTTCCACCCGGAAAATTTTCTTCATTAAAGTACTTACTATTTTTAATAATGAACATCGTGTTTTCATCAAGATTAGTGAACTGTAAATACCCCCAAGTATACCCTGCCTTTGCTTTACTATATTTAATGCCAACTTCTTCACAGATAGTAGCAGTCTGGTCATCAATATGATTTCCTTTAACCCATGCATATGCCGTACTAATCTTCATTTGTGTATTTTTTTCTGTTCGTTCTTGAATATAATTTTTATAACCTTGAAGAATTCCATCCACAATTCTTTGACTGACATCTTTGTTAAGTTGATATTTCTTCATTTTACCCCTCACTCCCTGTTATTTCCTTCTATATTTAATTCTATAACATCTCTTACAATTTTTAAATAAAAACTGATTTTTTTATTTATTTTTTAAAGTTTTTGCTCCATCTCCTATAGTTAATACACTAAAAACACCATTGATGCACTCAATGGTGTTATACACTCGTTTATTTAGTTTATTTAGCCTCTTTATTTCTAAGCCCCTCTATTTCAAAAGCTTCTACTAAATTGAAATTGTTAACTGTAAAAGGATTTGAGACAAACGGTCGGGTAGAAATATCAAGTTTATTAAACGCATCATAGAGATGATTTTCATCAATTGAATCATTCCCGCTTTTCGCTGCTAACCCTGTTGCTTCATATAATATTTTATTTAAATGTGATGGCAGCCCGTTTGTGGCGTAATATAATTTATCAGCTAATTGCTTGGATGCCAGTGAAGATTGATCTACAAAAGGCAACCTCTTATCTATACTGTTTAAAAATGTCCTGAACTCGATTTGCTCTTCTCGTGTATAGTAATGAAAACCTTCCATAGTAAGCTTCATTAGGAAACGTCGATCAAGCTGAGAATTAAATTTAAATATTTTTTTCGATTCCGGAAATCCGCATAAGATAATAGGTACCCCAGCTTCGTCGCAGAAGGATTTTACCCACTCTGATGCTTTATTTAGGACATGTTGTGTATCTCTATCTAACAGATGCTGAAATTCATCTATTATAATCAATTCAACCTGACATTTCTTTATAAAATTCATTAATCTGCTTGTTTGACTGATCTCTGTCCCCTTTTCATAAGCAGGATCTCCTAGAGAATAAAGTAGTTTGGATGCTACCGATTTTGGGGTGGCACCTACAGGCACTGTTGAGTAAAGAACAGGAATGACAGTATTATTGTTAACTATCTGCCTTGGAAAACGGTTAGTGTACTCCTCCAATACCGTAGACTTTCCAACTCCAGCTACTCCTGATAAGAACAGCGAATCAGGTTTTACCGAACCTTGTGAATAGAAATGAATATCTTCAATCTCGGAAAGTAAATTACTATAATTGGGATGAGTAATTACTATTTTCTTTACAAGCTCTCTTCTATTTCTTACATCATCCTGGCTTGCTGGGCTACCATTCAATCGTTTGAAAGGAAATTGTTCAGTCATACTACGCCAGCTCCTTTTTGTCCTTTTTCATAGTTACATCCCAACTTGGAAGATCTTCAACATCTGTGTCTTCGTATTCGATATACCAATTATCCTCTTTATCAATTTGAGATTTCTTCTTATTCTTTTGTTTCACTGCCGGCTCTTCATCAATAATTATTATTTCATCATTTATTGAAGGAGTATTTATTTTACTCTCAGTGGGGATAATAGCGTTGCTATTCGTTTCAGCCTTTAAAGGTTTTAGTACTGTATCAGTGATGAAATCAGAATCTTGATAATTGGAATCCACTTGTTCTTTATTTCTTTTCCATTTTTTGATTTTCCTTTCATCTTGTTCACGTATTAATTCCATCTTACGTTTTGTTTTTGCTCTGTTACTTGAACTGAATGTTTTTCTTGTTTCCG
This sequence comes from Neobacillus citreus, assembly GCF_018343545.2. GTDB lineage: Bacteria > Bacillota > Bacilli > Bacillales > Cytobacillaceae > Neobacillus > Neobacillus citreus. Next base: position 21,578 of record NZ_JAGYPE020000070.1, read on the forward strand.
TTCTATTTTTGGAATCAAGTTCCAAAGCCAGGTATGGAACTGGCAAGTCTAAGTTTACTTTTTTTCTTTTTAGTCCAGTGAATTCAGCGGTAATATACTTATTATTTATTGGGTCATAGACATACGCCTTTCTCATATCACTCAAATCGAATCGAACTCTTACCTTTTCTTCCTCACGTTTGAATTTCTCTAAAAGATTCTTCAGTTCCATTAGCTCAGGACTATAATAATATTCATTTTGAATTACTACCCCTTGCTGTTGAATAATTCTTAATTCTGATCCACCCATAAGGATGATTTTTAATGATTCAACACTCCGTGGAATCTGAAGCATAAGGCGTTTATTATCTTCAATTCCTTGCACCCATAGGTTGTGGGGAGAATTCCCTCGCCTTCGATCGTAACTATTTGCTACTATATCAACCATGCCGAGATGTGCCATATAGATAAAGCCCTGAATAGTAATGCAAGCTTTCTTCTGAGAATCATATCTGCCTTTTTCTATAAAGTTTGAAAAGGTAGTACCTTTTTGATTATGTATAAACATGGTGTTTAACCTTCTAAAGGCTCTTTCAATTGTTCCCTTTTGATAGCCTGCATCAATTTTGCAAAATTGAACTTCCTTCACACCTAACTGAAGGCAAGCCTCCTCAAACTCATATGAATCATTGACACTAGCATTATCAACTACAATGGTATGTGGAATGCCATGTGCCACCCACTCGTTTTCAACTAAAGGATATAATTCTTTCAAGTAGGTTTTAGGCATAATTAAATGTATTAAGCATTGTTTTAAAGCCCTGCTGTCAACTGGTTTAAAAGTAACAAAAAAGCCCAATGGCATACCAGTACACTTATCAATGGCATATATTAAGTTCGGCCTCTTAGGTTTAAGGTCGGCAGGATCAATCATCATGAGATCAACTGGAGTCCAGTCTATTTCTACTCTTTGGAGAGGTCTTGTTGCAACAACCTCTTCTTTAACCCCATCTCTTTTTAATTTTGCTAATACTGTGCCTTTTTTAGGTAAATCAACTTTATAAATATCCACTAACTCCATAAATCTCCTTCTCACTTTCGAAGGAGAAACGTAATTTAACTTTTCAGTTTCTTCTCTATTTAGATTTTCTTCATCTATCCTTAAAGTAAATTCCGAATGAATATCTTCGATAGTATATTTTAGTCCTTCATACACATAATGTTCTAAATAGTGATCAATAGCACCATCTAGGATTGTTTGGATGTCTTCTGAAATTTTTGGACCCTTGGGGCCAGACTTGAAAGCCACAAGAGCTCTAATATCTTCTGTACATTCCCATCTTTTTTTCCATTCATAAAAAGCAGATTTTTTCACTTCTCCATTTAATGAATCTACATAGCCCTTAATTTCTGAGGGTAATATTTCACCTTTTATAACGGGTTCTAAAATTTTATAACGTCTGATTGCTTCATTTTTTGACTTTTCATCCAAATCATCTATGTTTTGTACTCGTATATACTCTTGTTCAGTTTCTTTTTTTCTGAAAACTAATAATCCTTCCCACCATAATTTCAGCAGCTCGTCTTTTTTCCATAACTCAGTCTGTTCATAATTAATATTTTCTAATTCGTAATCTCTTTCTAACTCTTTTCTTACTAAATATTCAATCCCTCTAATTAAAAACTTAGAGCCTGCTGAAAAATAATATCCCGCCATTAATTACTCATCCTTTCTACAAAAGATTCATCACTAATTGGAGCAGAAATTAAATCAATTTTTAATTGATTTGTATACACTAAGTGATATATATTACTTTCAACTTCTTCATCATTAAATTGTATTATACTCTCTTTTAAAGTAGCTATATTCGCTTTCCCGCCTAACTCTTCTAGTGTTCTAAGAACATCATTCATAACTTTTCTGCTGGTCGAGTCTAGTCTTACTTCGGACAATATATCTAGATTTTCTATTAAAAATCCTTTTCGAATATCCTTCTCAGTCACCACTACATACTTCATTTTTCTTTCGCTACAGAACTTCATTCCAACCTGAAACTTTATTTTATTCTCTTCATCTTCAATTTTTTCAAATGCCTTAACCTCGTAAATATACTTCTTCATATCATTTTTTAAAACGAGGAAGTCAGGAAAATACTTTCTCTTTTTTCCTTTATAGACAAAGTTGATTTTTTCAGGCTGGAATTTAAAAGATAGGACGGTCGGATCATAATCAAGAAGTTTAATAAAATCTCTTTCTAGAGTACTTTCCCAAGGAATCATTCGGTGCATTTTGGTACTATTATGCTTTCCTCTAAAACTAAGCTTGCTACTGGCTTTAATTTTCCTTGAAGCTTCCATTAAATCCCGCCTCCATTTACATAATTTATCCTAGCGAGGGGAATATAGGATAAAAAGGTAGGTAATTGTATGTTGCTTTTTTTTCCGAAGCCTTATTCACAAGAAACACTATTAAGTTTCATTTACAGGGTAGCTAGAGAACACGAGATGAGTAATCTGGATTGGATATTCGAGTTGATTGAAGAAAAATTATCAATTAATGTGGCACCTGAAAGAGTAAATTGGTTAATGGGAGCTGAACTTAAATCTATAGCTGAGTTTCTAGGAATTACCCTGAGTGAAGCAGAGAAGTTAACGGTTTATCATCACTTCGAGAGGAATCACATGGAAGTACGCAAAGAATCAAAAAATGTATGGTTTTTATATAAGAAAACGAGGTTCTGTCCTTTATGTCTTAAACAAGGGGGACATCAGAGAAAGTCTTGGATAAATTGCCATTCAATTATGTGTGTAGAACACTGTACATTATTATTGGATAGTTGCGAAAAATGTTGTAATATTTTGAACACTAAGTCTATTATACTTGATGAGTGTACAATTTGTTACAATAAACTCTCAAATTCACCTATTAAAGCGAATTTCCCCAATAAGTTCATCGAATATCAGCAGATATTGAATCAAATCCTCGAAGACAATACATTGTTACCACTTAATGGTTGGATACAAGATTCTGCAACCTTTCTAAAAGCTTTAGATTTTTTAGCCTTATGGGCTGTGAAAATGATTCCTACAGAAGAGCTCTCTATCCCTACATATAATATGAATTTTAAAGGAAACATTCTTGAGAGAAACCATTTGAGGAACTATCGCACTGTAGAACAAGCAGCATGTTTATACAGTTATATTTTTCAGATCTTTAATAATTGGCCAAGCGAATTTAAGGAATTTATAAAAAAAGCAGAAAACAATAATGGTGAAGCATACCGTAGTTTTATTAAGTATGGTATTCCAAGGATTATCAACACATCCTTGTGGGAAATTTCCAGATCCTTTACAAATTATGTAGCATTAGAAAAAGGGAATTTAACTGGGAATCAATATTTAAGGTCTGATGAAGTCAAGTATTTATATCCAAAGTTTAATGGAAGTATTATTAATACTGGCCTAATCAAATCATATAAATTTAGTATTTTAGGTTCCAATCTTACAGTTATTGATAAAAGGGAATTGGAATTCTTTATGAACAAATTTGAAAATAGTTATACCAAAGAAGGATTGAGAGAAATATGGGGAACAAGCGCAAAGGCTACATATGCTATTTTAAATGATGGGATAATGGAAGGAGCTTTTTGGTTTAAGTCCGGCAGTGCATATAACTGGGTAATCCCTAAAACTTCTATAAGTTTTTTTGAAGAAAAAGTTAAACAGGGGTCCATAAAAGTTATTGACAACCCTACTTCACTGAATGAAGCTATTGAGTGGATTGGTCCAGATAATGCACATTTGCTAATTAGAAACATTTTAATAGGTTCGATTAAGTATACCTATGATTCAAACAAATTTTCGGATTTAATATTAGATAAAAGGAATCTCTACTTCCAAATTCGAGAAGAGATATTTAAAAGCAGCCGAAATTCTAAAGTTATCTCATTAAGAGACATATCGTTTCTTTTAGGAATTAAAAAATCAGATATTCTGCATTGGATAGAAAGTGGTCGATTTGGTGAGTTTGACCTTGAAGGTACTAACGGCATTCCATTTCAAAACTTCATGGACTTTCATGAGAGGTTTATAACAACATTAGAGCTGGCAATCACACTTAACCTTCATATCAAACAGGTGATTAAAAAATATACATTAGGAAAACTGATTTCTATATCTGGTCCCCAAATGAACGACGGAAAAAGACTTTTGTTTTTACGATAAAAATAGAGGGGGGATACTTAGGTTCGTAAAAGTAATCAACATATTCGGAAACAAATTAAAATAATAAGCCTGTATCTATCAATTTATTTAGTGACACAGGCTTACCCTTCTTCAACATAAGCACCCGTTACTTCAATAAGGATTTTGTTGCTTGCTTCATCCAATCTTTTATATCCTCTTCATTGTGTAAATACGAAGTGGGCGAATCTAATATATCTATACCACTAATTATTTTTAACAAATCCCAAACAATTTCGTCATTAATAGTGGGGGCATCAGCCATCACGTAGTACGAAGCCCAATCAGATACTTCTTCCCTTGTCATTTCGCCATTTAGAATTGATTTCAATCTATCTATTATATCGCTTACAGTTGGTTGATTCATTTTACATCCACCCGACTTTCCTTGACTAAAGCACCAGATACTTTAAGTGTAATATTTCACAATCTAAATTTAGTTATTAATTTCGTTTAAAGTTATCTCCACTACCATTTTAAGTAAACTATCACCATCTGCTACCTTTTTTAATGCTTCTTTTGATAGTTCAGGTTCGAAGGAATAAACTTTGCTTGCTACTGCAAATTTGACATAATCATTTTCGTGATTGAGGTACATAATCATTTTTTTCAATTGATTGCTTTTACTTATTTTTTCAAAGATTTTTTCTGCTCTTGAATCAAGTTTATTATTAAGTTTATCATTAGCATCTTCAAATGCTTTCCCTTGTTCTATAATTAAAGAAACATATTCTTCTATAAGTTCATCGTTTTTCATATCATACCGTCCTAAGTAACAATACATTTTTTTTCTGTAACTACAAGTTCCTTATTTTGAATCCCAGTTGTCTCTATAAAGGTATTCCACTAGATTTCACGTTTGTTGAATAAGGAAATATCATTTAACATTGATTTTCCATAAAAGTTTCAGCTTCATAACCATCAACTGGATAATCATCAATCATAACAGAATTATAATAAAATTGAGGAATAGAACATTCGAGGCTAATGTAAATTTCTCTCGGATTTACATCTTCATCCTCCCATAACTCGTCATGAAAAACATAACCTATGTTTCTCGTGTTTAAATCTATTACAATGAGGTCACCATTAAGTCCAGAACCAATTATAAACAAACCATTATCAATACAACGTTTGTATTGATTGTTTTCGGGCATTTCATTTACAATATCAAAATTAACATGTTTAAATTTTATGTTTTCTTTAAAAGAAAACTCTTTTAAAAAAGAAATTACATCTTCGGGAATTTGATAATCCTTTAAAAATTTATTTGTACTTGAACTAAAGTCAACTTTTATAAGATTGTGTTTATCAATTTTCTCTAATGCTTTTCTAAATAATCCTATATCCATTTTCAATATCCTTCATATATCATTTTAGCTATATTTTATCATGTGCTTGTTTCACTAAACTGCCCGTTACTTCAATAACTTCAACAAAAATAAGCGATAATCCTTATTGGCTCATCGCTATCCGTTAGTTGAAGAAGATTATCTTATTTTCTAAGTTTTTATTTTTCTAATCTTTATATCCGAGCAATGTATAAGTATTTTCGTTTGTGAAAATAAAAAAATTTCATGTTGTACTTTCCTTTTACTCAACGGAAGGATCTCATCATAGCCCCAATCATCAAGTCCTTTTCTACCACCGAAGACAATTCCATTAGGCCTATTACCGTAAACATTTCTTGTAATATCAAAATCCATTAAAAACTTACGAACGTTTAACCATTGTATTTCATATATCCCCGCACCTTCTTCATATTGCTCAATGACCATTTTAATTGTGGTCGGGTCCTTTGTTATCCCATTTTCTTGATTCAATAGTGTAAGAGAAACAACCTTACCATCATGAAATGAATGGTTTTTTAAAAAATTTGATGTCTCTTTATTAAATCTGGGTAATATTTTATTTAATTCCTTTGCATAGCCAACTACATTCCAATGGTCATCATCTACAAAATACTTCATTGAATAATTCTCCTCAAACTATCGAAATTACTTATCAAATATTATCTCAGAAAATGGCCCGATTGTGGAATACAAGTTAAACGACACTCTTCAACTATCCTGCCCCGTTAGAATAAGGGTCAATGGTTTAACCATCTTAAAAAAG
>NZ_JAGYPE020000071.1 GCF_018343545.2 Neobacillus citreus
AAAAATAACCTATCCATTTTTAATCGGCCTTATTATAGCACTTGCCATAAACCCGCTAGTCAATCTTTTTGAAAATAAAACAAAAATGCCAAGAGTACTTGCTGTTTTTGTTGCTCTTATTATTATATTTGCCATCTTTGCCGGTTTGATTACTTTGCTGGTAGTCGAGATCGTTACCGGAGCAACTTACTTAGCTAAAGTTATTCCAGAGCATTTAAACACTTTAATTAAATTCCTAGAAGACTATTTTACAGATTTGTACAATCAATTAACTAGCGTTTTTAATAAGTTGAATCCCGGGCAGAAAGACACGATCATTACCAATATTCAAAATATCGGCAAAAGGGTAGGGTCAACTGTCGGAAACTTTATTCAAGGCTTTTTTGGCAGCATTCCTAATGTTATTTCATGGATTCCAAATGCGGCAACCGTATTGATTTTCTCCTTGTTGGCAACCTTTTTCATCAGCAAGGATTGGTACCGTTTAAAGGCGATGGGTGGAAGGCTATTGCCACAAAAAGCCAGAACAAGTGGAAAAACAGTATTTGTTGATTTGAAAAAGGCGCTTTTCGGCTTTATTAGAGCGCAGTTGACGCTGATTTCCATAACAACGGTTATCATTCTTGTTGGATTGCTTATTCTTCGTGTGGACTATGCCATTACCATTGCCCTTTTGACTGGTCTAGTCGACATTATTCCCTACCTTGGTACAGGAGCAGTATTCGTCCCTTGGATTGTCTATGAAGTTATAAGCGGCGACGTTGGGCTTGCCATTGGGCTTGGTGTCCTTTACATAATCGTGTTGGTTCAAAGACAGATCATGGAGCCAAAAATCCTTTCATCAAACATTGGACTGGACCCTTTGGCAACACTAATTGCACTTTTCGTAGGTTTTAAACTAATCGGCTTTCTTGGATTAATTGTCGGTCCCGTAACTCTTGTCATCATAAGCACGCTATACAGGGCCAATGTTTTTCATGATTTATGGAAGTTTATCGTGGGAAAAGAAGCTTAAAGGAACAAAAGCGTAAGCGCCCTGGTCAGCGGCGTATGGCCTGGAGCTCTCCAACTGAGATAAAGGAAACACGAAGAGCGTAAGCGATTCGATGTTGACTTATCGTAGGGCGGAGAGCGAAGGACACTAGCCGCTAGGGCGCTGGAGCTGGACGTGTCTATCCAGGTAACAAGTTATCCACAATGATTTAATGTATACTTTCCTAGACCATAAAAAAACTCGCCGGCTGGCGAGTTTTTTTATTATAGTACACTAGCATGTCCGTTATAAATAATGCCTCTTGATGCGTCCACCGTGATTTCTTGGCCTTCCTTAAACAGTTTGAGTGCATTTTCAACTCCCACAATAACAGGAATACCTAAGTTTAAACCAACAACAGCAGCATGGCTTGTTAGGCCGCCTTCCTCTGTAATAAGGGCGGCACATTTCTCAAGGGCCGGAACCATTTCCCGGTCGGAGCCGATGGTTACAAGAATGGAACCCGTTTTTACCTTTTCAGTAGCTTCATTAGCATCATGAGCAATAACGACTTTTCCAAAAGCGGATTTGCGTCCAATCCCTTGTCCCTTCGTAATAATATCGCCCACTACATGGATTTTCATTAAATTCGTTGTCCCCGCTTCTCCCACAGGAACACCGGCTGTAATGACCACCAGCTCACCATGTTTAACAATGCCGCTGTTTAAGCTTTCCTCTACGGCGCTTTCAAGCATTTCATCCGTCGTGGTACACATTCTTCCCATCCGTGGATAAACTCCCCAGACAAGTGCTAGACGCCTGCAGGTTGATTCATCCGCAGTGATTGCCACGATTGCTGCCTTCGGACGATATTTTGAAATCATCCTAGCTGTATGTCCGCTTTCAGTTGGCGTGATAATTGACTTTACCTCTAAATTTAATGCTGTATGAGCAACCGATTGACCAATCGCATCAGTTAGATTGTGTTCTGTATTCTTGCTGCGGTGTGAAAGGATTTCTTTATGGTTCAGTGCTTGCTCAGCCCGTGAAGCGATATTATGCATCGTTTGCACCGCTTCAACCGGATATAGCCCTGCAGCAGTTTCTCCAGAAAGCATAATAGCATCTGTTCCATCAAAAATGGCATTGGCCACGTCACTTGCTTCCGCACGAGTTGGCCTTGGATTTCTTTGCATTGAATCAAGCATTTGTGTTGCAGTAATAACCGGTTTACCTAGCGCATTACATTTCTTAATCAATGATTTTTGCACCAATGGAACCTCTTCTGCAGGAATTTCTACACCAAGGTCACCGCGTGCTACCATCAGTCCGTCTGAAACCTCAAGAATTTCATCAATATTATCGACGCCTTCTTGGTTTTCAATTTTAGGGATAATTTGGATATGCGTTGCATGGTTTTCTTCTAAAAGCTGGCGAATTTCCAAGACATCCTTGGAACGGCGAACAAATGAGGCCGCGATAAAATCAACGCCCTGCTCAATTCCAAATAAAATATCCTGTTTATCCTTCTCTGTAATACCGGGCAGGTTAACTGAAACTCCCGGCACATTAACACCTTTTTTATTTTTCAATGTACCACTGTTTAAAATTTTCGTCTTAATTTCGCCCTTAGAATGATCAATGTTGATAACTTCCAGCCCAATTAAACCGTCATCCAACAGAATTTTGGAACCTGCTTGTACATCATCAATTAAACCTTCGTATGTAACGGAAAATTTCTCTGTGGTTCCCTCCACTTCGGTCATTGATACAATAATTTCTTCTCCGGACTTCAGTTCAATAGCTCCATTTTGCATATTGTGAGTACGAATTTCTGGACCCTTTGTATCAAGCAAAATGGCAACTGTTTTACCTGTTAAACCGGCTGCTTCACGGATATTCTTGATTCTGTCGCCGTGTTCTTCAAAATTCCCATGAGAAAAATTTAATCGTGCTACATTCATTCCTGCATTCATTAATTGTGTTAAATTGTCAACACTTTCACTTGCAGGGCCAATCGTACAAACAATTTTTGTTTTGCGCAACATTTCTTGCCCTCCCTTTTTTAAATCGAAAGTTCTTTAGAAAGATTATATAGTTCAAAATCCAATGTATGTTTTTTGGCAAGAGCGTCAATAATGTCGTAGTCGACAAGCTTGTTATTCTCCACACCGACAGCACGGCCGCCTTTGCCCTCAATTAGAAGTTCCACTGCTCTGGCACCCAATCTGCTGGCAAGCACCCGATCTGCGGCAGTTGGCGAACCCCCACGTTGAATATGTCCCAATACTGATACCCTTGTATCGAGGTTGGTGGCATCCTTTAGCTGCTTAGCAAACTCACCCCCGCTGCATACACCCTCGGCGACCACAATAATACTATGCTTTTTCCCACGTTCTTGACCTTTTCTCAAACGATCAGCAATCTCGTCCATGTTGTAATTCTCTTCTGGAATTAGAATCGTTTCCGCTCCTCCGGCAAGCCCAGCCCACAAGGCAATATCACCGGCATCTCGCCCCATTACCTCAATAATAAAAGTTCTTTCGTGCGAGGTAGCCGTGTCGCGAATTTTATCTATTGCATCAATGACTGTATTTAATGCCGTGTCAAAACCGATTGTCATATCAGTTCCTGGAATGTCATTATCAATCGTCCCCGGTACACCAACACAAGGATAGCCAAGCTCTGTCAATGCCTTCGCACCACGATATGACCCGTCACCGCCAATGACGACAAGTCCTTCAATACCATGAGCCTTTAACTGCTCCATTCCTTTTTGCTGGCCCCCTGTTGTTTTAAATTCCGGGCAGCGGGCCGATTGAAGCATTGTTCCTCCGCGATGAATGATATCTCCAACTGAACCGAGCTCAAGCTTTTTTATATTGCCGCAAATTAACCCTGAGTAACCACCGTAGATGCCATAAACTTCAACATTGTGATAAATGGCTTTTCGGACAACAGCGCGGATTGCTGGGTTCATTCCCGGTGAATCCCCGCCGCTTGTCAGCACCCCAATTTTTTTCATGGTAATCACCTCATTAATAGGATAAAGGTACTATGTAAGCCTCTTTAAGAAGGATGGTTTAAAATTACATTTGTTTTCCTTCTTCTATTATTAACATAAAACCCTTGAATATTAATAAAATATCACGAAGCAATAGCCATAACAACTATGTCAATAGCCATTTTGGAATAGACGGAATAGTTCGTTAACTGAAAGCGTTTCATATCATAATGAGAACGTTGTCATGGATTTTACAGCCATTTTTATATGAACTTTTTGTGAATGCTCAACGAAAAAACGTGCCCAAATGAGCACGCATTTTCCTTAATTTACTCCAATGTATTCATTTATCAATCCAAACTCTCCAATTGTTCTAAAACGCTTGTATCGATCAGCAATTAATTGGTCAGCAGAAAGCTTCAAAAGCTCCTCCAAAGATTTGATTAGGACAGGTTCAATTTCCGCAGCTTGTCCTTGCACATTCTTGTGAGCACCGCCCTTAATTTCTGGAACGATATCATCGATAACTCCTAGTTCCTTCAGGTCAGGCGCCGTGATTTTCATAGATTCTGCCGCATTTTTAGCGTAGGCAGCGTCCTTCCATAAAATTGCCGCCGCTCCCTCAGGCGAAATGACTGAATAGGTGGAGTTTTCTAGCATGTAAATCCGGTTGCCAACACCTAGCCCAAGCGCGCCGCCGCTTCCGCCTTCACCAATGACAATACAGATAACTGGTACTTTCAACCCTGCCATTTCAAACAGGTTACGGGCAATTGCTTCACTCTGTCCCCGCTCTTCTGCTGCTTTACCAGGGTATGCGCCTTTCGTATCAATAAAACAAATAATCGGCCGGTTGAATTTATCAGCCTGCTTCATCAACCGCAAAGCCTTTCTGTAGCCCTCAGGATGTGGCATTCCAAAGTTTCTGCGGATATTTTCCTTCGTATCCTTTCCCCGCTGATGGCCAATTACTGTGACAGGCAACCCTTTAAATTTGGCAATCCCGCCAACAATCGCTTCATCATCGCCAAAAGTCCTGTCCCCATGGCATTCAAAGAAATCGTCAAATAGATAGGAAATGTAATCCAAGGTTGTTGGCCTGTTAGGATGGCGGGCTATTTGCACCCGGTCCCACGGTTTAATATTTTCATATATTTCCCGTTCCAGCTTCTCCAACCGGGCCTCTAATTTATTGATTTCCGAACTCAAATCCACATCAGTGGTATCTGTAAATTCCTTAAGCTCAGCTATTTTTTTTCTCAGTTCATTGATCGGGCGTTCAAATTCTAATTCGCCTGCCATTCAAACACACCCCCTGGCTGATGGATATCAAGTATCGTTGCGATTTTCTCTGCCAATTCTAATCGGGAAATGATGGCATCAAGCTGCCCATGTTTTAACAAAAACTCTGCTGTTTGAAAGTCTTCCGGCAATTTTTCACGGATTGACTGCTCAATCACCCTGCGTCCCGCAAAACCGATTAATGCTCCAGGTTCGGCAAGGTTATAATCCCCCAATGATGCAAAGCTAGCAGACACCCCGCCAGTTGTCGGATGGGTCATAATTGAAATGATTAAACCACCATTGTCGCTGAATTTCTTTAAGGCAACACTTGTTTTCGCCATTTGCATCAAACTTAGTGCACCTTCCTGCATTCTGGCTCCACCCGATGCTGTAAAAATAACGAATGGAACAGACAATTCATCCGCTTTTTCAATCGCTAAGGTAATTTTTTCGCCGACAACCGATCCCATACTGCCCATTCGGAAGGTTGAATCCATAACGGACACAACGACTTTATGGCCGTTAACTGTACCAACCCCAGTGACAACCGCTTCATTTATATTGGTTTTTTTGCGGTCCTTTTCAACTTTTTCTAGATAGTCGGGAAAATTCAGAGGATTCTTTGAAATCATATTTTCGTTGAATTCCTCGAAGCTTCCTTCATCAAGAAAACTTTCAATACGCTCCTTTGAATTCATAGGAAAATGATGTCCGCAATGCAGACAAAGCTTTAAGTTTTTTGAAAGTTCTTTTGTATACATAATTTTTTTGCATGAAGGACATTTTGTCATTATTCCTTCAGGAACGTCGCTTTTCGCCGCTTCTGTAGGAATGGTTGCGTATTTCTTCTTTTTTGTCTGGTTTTTGGAAAATAAATCTTTAAGCGCCAAAAATTAAACCTCCTTGTATGGAATTTTGGCTGATGACGATAATCTATCAGCAGTCTTTCTAACAATTGGCTTTCTCATACATATACCGATAGGTGGCCAGACCACTGAAGGATTTAAAAATGCCCTATGAAGGGGCTTGTATAATTTACTATAAAATAAAAAAAGTTCAAAATCTGTTGCTTTCTGTCGTTAGACAGATGACAATTTTCGTAATTGGCCGTAGGCCAAAAGGACCTTCATTTCGTCTTTATCAGCCATTGCATCCAATAAATATAGATAGTCTTCACGCTTGTACTCTACAGGAGAAGAAGATAACGAATGATAGTAATCCTTCAAGATTTCCCATATCTTAAAAAAAAGATGGTTGTCTGCTGCTTCAAAAATCTGATAAAAAAATTCATCATCCTGGAATCCTTCTGACTCCGTCACCCATTCTTTCACGGCAGCGATATTCGAACGGTCCATTCTTTTCAGTGCGAGGCGCAGACCATCCATTTCAATAAAGTTTTTTGTTTCGAAGACATCCAGTTTTGCTTTTTCATCCTGCAAAATAAACGTGCTGAGAAGCTGGACCAATTGATTTCCCCGGAAGTCACGAAGATAAGTACCCTCACCCCGGCGTGTTTCAATTAAGCCTAACAGTTCCAAAGCTCTTAGTGCTTCCCTAACGGAAGAGCGCCCGACATTCAGGCGCTCAGACAATTCACGTTCCGAAGGAATTTTATCCCCCTGCTTTAGTCCATCATCCGTTATCATTTCTCTTAGCTGTTTTAAAATCTCTAGGTACACTTTAGAATTGCTCACGAAAGAATCACTCACTTTTGCCAATTAGAGCGAGCCTTTTCGTTTTTTCCTTTATATCTTCAGGATCTACTTTTATCCGTGCTACACCTGTTTCCATGGCAGCTTTTGCTACTGCAGCGGCAACATTTGGAGCAACCCGCGGGTCAAATGGCCCCGGAATGACATAATCTGCATTGATTTCCTCTTCCTTAATCAAACCGGCAATGGCTTCAACTGCAGCAATTTTCATTTTTTCATTAATATGGGTAGCCCGAACATCAAGTGCTCCGCGGAAAATCCCAGGGAATGCAAGAACATTGTTTACCTGATTTGGAAAATCAGATCGTCCTGTTCCCACAACTTTTGCCCCTGCTTCTTTCGCTTCATCAGGCATAATTTCCGGTACTGGATTTGCCATCGCAAAAATAATCGGGTCAGTATTCATGGATGCAACCATTTCTTTCGTTAACGAACCCGCAGCGGAAACACCAATGAATACATCGGCACCCTTAATTACATCCTTCAGGCTTCCTGCCAAGCTGTCGCGGTTCGTATACTTCGCCACTTCAGCCTTCACATTGTTCATGCCTTCCGGACGGCCTTCATATATCGCACCTTTAGTGTCACACATGATGATATCTCTTACACCATAGCTAAATAATAATTTTATAATGGCAATCCCTGCTGCTCCTGCACCGTTAGCCACGACTTTAATTTCCGTCATTTTCTTGCCTGTCAGCTTTAAAGCATTGACAAGTCCTGCTACGGTTACTATAGCTGTTCCATGCTGGTCATCATGGAACACTGGAATATTCGCTTCCTTCTTTAATCTTTCCTCAATGACAAAGCAGTTTGGGGCGGCAATATCTTCAAGATTAACCCCGCCAAAGGTAGGTTCTAAAAGCTTAACAGTCTCAACAATTTTGTCTACATCGGTAGTATTTAAACAAATTGGAAAGGCATCTACGCCGGCAAAGCTCTTAAACAAGACAGCTTTACCCTCCATAACTGGCAGCGCTGCTTCAGGGCCAATATTGCCAAGTCCAAGTACGGCTGTTCCGTCAGAAACAACTGCAACCATATTCCCTTTCATTGTATAGTCGTAGACAGTTTCCGGTTTTTCATAAATATCCTTACAAGGTTCTGCTACCCCTGGAGAATAGGCTAAGCTTAAATCCTGTGCGTTTCTTACTGGCACCTTCGATTTCGACTCTAATTTCCCTTTATTAATTCGATGCATATGTAATGCTTCTTCTCTTAAAGTCAAGACTGTCACCCCGCAAATGAATAAAAAAATAAAATAAATTCCCCGTTTTAACATTGGTGGTCAGACCACACATGTCTCCTTACCACTATAACATATCTTCCAAAGTTGTAAAGATTTAATCTTTCAAGACTACGTTATGACCACCCAATAAATCCTTTAAGGATTGGATGATTTCCGGATGGGGGTTAATATTTTTTTCCGCGCCTAACCTTACTGTTTTCTTTGTGGTGTCATAATGCAGGACTACCGTTGCATTCCCCTTATTGCTACTTAGAAGCTTGTTTAATTCTTGGAGAGTCCTTTCATCTTCCTTGTCATGGGTGATTTTTAAATACAGCACAGTCTGTCTGACTGCATGCGCATCCAGCCATTTCTCGATTTCTGTAACTTGTTGAATAATCAATTGCCGCTTTCCATCACGTTCTTCGACTTTCCCTTCAAGCAGAGCAAAGCATCCTTCCCCTAAGTTTTGGGAATATTTTCGGTATGCATCAGGAAAAACGACTGCCTCCATTTCACCGGTTGGATCGCTTATAGTTAAAAAGGCCATTGATTCCCCTTTTTTCGTCCGGATTGATTTTTTGGATGTAATGTAGACTCCTGCTTGCGCCTTCCTGATCTGGCTATTTAATTGAAATAAGGCTTGAGCACCTGCCCGTCTAAGCTTTTTTTCAAAAATGGAGATTGGGTGATTGGAAAGATATAAACCAAGCGCCTCTTTTTCATAGGAAAGCTTTATTTGTTGGGTCATTTCATCAACCTGGACATATTTCGGTTTCGGAATCAGTTCATCCTCGAACATATCAATTTGATTTGTGTCATCCGTTTTAAATATTTGCGCATGCTCGATCGCAACATCCAGACTGGCCAAGAGGACGGCTCGGTCCTCCCCGAATTCATCAAAACTGCCGGAATGGACTAGATATTCAAGTGTTTTACGATTGATTGCCTTTCCCGATACCCTGATACAAAACTCAAATAAATCGCTAAACTTCTTTCGTTTTCTCGCTTGAAAAATTTCCTTCAAAGCAGCCGCTCCAACCCCGCGGATGGCACCCAGACTATAGCGGATTTTTCCTTTCTCCACTTGAAATAAATAACTGCTCAAATTAATGGAAGGAGACAGGATATCAATTTCCTTTTGTTTTGCTTCTAAAATATACTGGCCGATTTTCGCCTCGTTTCCAATGGCGGAGGTAAGCAGGCCAGCCATAAAGTGAACCGGATAATTGGCTTTTAAAAAGGCGAGCTGATAGGCAATTAAGCTATAAGCCACGGCATGACTGCGATTAAACCCATAATTGGCGAATCGGACAATCAAATCATATATTTCATTCGCCAAGGTTTCGCTGTATCCCTTCTTCAGCGCGCCTTGGACAAAATGCTGACGCTCTTTATCCAACACTTCTTTTTGTTTCTTCCCAACCGCTCTTCTTAACAGATCTGCTTCACCAAGGGAAAATCCTGCCATGATGGAAGCAATCTGCATAATTTGTTCTTGATAGACAATGACGCCGTACGTATTCTCAAGGATCGCCTGAAGGTCAGGATGCGGATAATCAATTTTCTGCAGGCCATGCTTCCTGTCAATAAAAAGCGGGATATTTTCCATCGGACCTGGCCTGTACAAAGCGTTGACAGCGACAATATCCTCAAAACGAGTCGGCTTCAGGCGTGTTAACACCTTCCTCATTCCCTCTGATTCAAGCTGAAAAATACCTGTTGTTTCGCCTTGAGCTAATAGATTGAAGGTTTTTGCATCATCAAGCGGTATAGAACCAATATCCAATCTCCTTCCCGTGTGGCGATAGATGGAAGACAGGATCGTTTCAATTAACGATAAATTTCTAAGCCCCAAGAAGTCCATTTTGAGCAGTCCCAGTTCCTCTAAGTATTCCATAGAAAACTGGGTTAAAAAAATCCCACCTGATCCTTGCTGAATCGGAATTAAGTCGATTAACGGCTTCTCACTGATGACAACACCTGCAGCGTGCGTTGAGGTGTGACGGGGCAGCCCTTCCAGTTTCAGCGCTGTATTAAA
The DNA here is from genome assembly GCF_018343545.2 of Neobacillus citreus. Taxonomy (GTDB): domain Bacteria; phylum Bacillota; class Bacilli; order Bacillales; family Cytobacillaceae; genus Neobacillus; species Neobacillus citreus. The sequence continues at coordinate 10,243 of NZ_JAGYPE020000071.1, forward strand.
CAATCGGCTATTTAAAGGAGTCTCCTGGATGAACTTCCGTAAACCTTCCGATTCCTTATAGGCATCCTTTAAGGTTAGACCCGGGCGAGAAGGAATAAGCCTTGACATATAATCCAACTCTTTCGTATTAAGACCGAACACCCTTCCGACATCCCTTAAGGCCGCTTTCGCAGCAAGTGTACCAAATGTAGCAATTTGCGCAACATGCAGCTCACCATATTTTTGTGCCACATATTCAATGACCTCATCCCGGCGATGGTCGGGAAAATCGATATCAATATCAGGCATGGAAATCCGTTCAGGGTTTAAAAATCTCTCAAACAACAGATAATGCTCAAGCGGGTCAACATCGGTTATGTATAACACATAGGCGACTAGGGACCCAGCAGCAGACCCCCTGCCCGGTCCGGTTAAAATCCCCTTTTCCCGTGCGTATCTCATAAAATCCCAAACAATTAAAAAATAATTGCTGAACTGCATCCGCTTAATTACATTCAATTCATAAGCCAAGCGGTCCAAGTACTCCGTTGACGGTTCCTCCGAAATTCTTTCCTTTAAACCTTTTTGACAAAGTTTTTCAAGATATTCTTCCGCCGGCATGCCGTTTTCCGTTGGAAAGGATGGCAGGTACGTTTTGTCTAAATTTATGTTTATATTACAACGTTCAGCAATCCTAAGCGTATTTTCCAGCGCCTCCGGGACATCCGCAAAGCACTCAGCCATTTCAGCGGAACTTTTTAAATAGAATTGGTCACTGCCCAGCTGCTGACGATGGTCGTCCTGCAATTTGTCACCATTTTTAATGGCTAACAGGCATTCATGAGCAAACATATCTTCTTTTTCCAAATAATAAACTTGATTGGTGGCCGCGAGCGGGATATTCCATTCTTTTGAAAGCCTGAGGAGCGGTTCTCTAAGTGTTTTTTCCTGTTCAAGCTGATGGTCTTGAAGGGCAAGATAAAAATTGCCGCGGCCAAAAATACCAGAAAGTTCAAGAGCAAGATCTTTGGCCAAAGCTACTTCGTTTGTTAATAAAGCCTGCTCAATTTCCCCTTCTATTCCCGGTGTAATGGCAATGAGCCCCTTAGAATAAGCCTTGAGCCATTTGTGAGGAAGTCCATTTTCAGCCTTAGTTTGCACGGCACTGGATATTTTTAATAGATTCTTATAGCCTTCGTCATTTTCCGCTAACAACACAAGCGGATATGTTCCTTCTTCCATCCGTTCACTTTCGATATCCACCGTCAGTCCGATAATCGGTTTTATTTGTTGTTTTTTGCAAAGCTTATAAAATTCAATCGTTCCGTACATAACATTCCGGTCGGTTAATGCCAGCGTCCGAAATCCTTTGCTTCGGGCATTCTCCACTAAATCGGATACAGACGCCGTGCTGGTCAATAAACTATAGGCACTATATACATGAAGGTGAATAAAAGACATCCGGTCGCACCTCTCATTCTACTTTTATCTTACTTCCATTATAAAACTTGATATGAAAAAAAGAAAATATGTTCTATTTTTCACTGCCAACTCATATTAAATTGCACTTGTCCATATAAATGTATAAAGATCATTTGGCTAGACAAAGGCGGTTGAAGGAATGAAAGAACTTGGTTTTTTTCCAGCTTTTATCGAAAGCTATTTTATTGCGTTAGGAGTTGTGCTGGGAGGTTCGCTTATTGGGGGGATTGCCTCCTTTATAACTGGACAGCCTCCATTAACAACGGTTTACCGATTATCATCCGCCCTTAGAATTTGGGCGATTGTTGCGGCGATAGGAGGAACTTTTGATACGGTTTATACATTTGAACGCGGTTTTTTAAACGCGGATACGAAAGACCTATTTAAACAATTTCTATTAATTCTTTCGGCCTTGGGCGGTGCCCAGACAGGTGCACTGATTATTAACTGGCTGACCCAGGAGCATATTTCGTCATGAGAATTCCGCCTTATTACCGCAGACCTTCGTGGCAGCGTTTTATTTCCGGAATGGCCGTCGGCGGTGCCATCAGCTGGTGCATATTTTTATATATTTATGGAGTTTTTCAAGAGGACAATGCAAAATTAATCAGAAAGCAGCAGAAGGATATAGCAGAGTTAAAAGACGACGTTAAAATTTGGCAACAAGATTACGCTGAATTGAATAATAAAAATTTAGGAAAAATTACGATTGAAAAAATAAATATCCGAATAACCAACTGGGAGAAATATAAATTAGATCAGTTCAGTGTTTTTCAAACAGAAGAAGCCGTCAGAGATGATATCAAAATCGTACTGGCAAAAGATTTGGAAACAGTCGCTAAAAGCAAAGACATGCTGAAAAAAATCATTGAAAACAAACCATATGAATTAAACGAGAAGCGCTATCGCCTTAAGGTAAAGGAAATGGTTATCTATACGACACTGACCATTCAATTGGAAATGGAATTTGCTGAATGAAAACTCGTCGATTCGCGAGTCCGATAGGACGGTTCATGAGAGGTAGTTGAATTCATGCGTTAGGAAAGTATAAATTTGTGAAAATTTATACTTTCCTATTAGCTGAATAAAGAAACGGCCGCATCTGGCCGTTTCTTTGCGTATTATTTACAAACTGCATGTAGTTCTCTAAGTACATTATCTACTTCATCCCAAGAATAGATGGAGGCACCTGCTGCTAACGGGTGACCTCCTCCGTTAAACTTCCTGGCGACCACATTGATGACCGGTCCCTTTGAACGAAGCCGCACCCTTATTTGGTCACTTTCCTCAATGAAGAAAACCCATGCTTTAATCCCTTTTACATCCCCTAAGGTACTGACTAACAATGACGCTTCTGCAGGTCTTGCTTGGTATTCCTCAAGCAGTTCCTTTGTCAGTCTAACCGCTGCAACGCCGTTTTCTTGCATATCAAAGTTCTGCAATATGTAGCCATTTAACTTAATTATATTTGGTTCTAGTTCATACATTCTGTCAAACAACTCCGTACGCGAGAAATTAAAGTGGATCAACTCTCCCGCATAGGCAAATGTCTTGTCCGTTGTACTCGGAAACAGAAATCTTCCGGTATCCCCGACAATGCCGCCGAATAACAGTCTTGCTGCTTCATCATTTATTTTTAGCCCTTTTTCTTTTCCATCTAAATAAAATTCATAAATCATTTCGCTGCAGGAGCTTGCAGTGGTATCGACCCACAATAAATCGCCATACGGATCTTCATTTGGGTGATGATCGATTTTAATCAGCATATCCCCCTTAGTATAGCGTTTATCGTCAATCCTTTCTTGATTGGCCGTATCGCAGACTATCACCAGTGCGCCCTCATAAACTTCGTCTGCGACTTCATCCAGCCTTCTCATAAAGTGGAGGGTCGGCTCCTCCTGCCCTACCGCATAAATATTCTTTTCCGGAAACGAAGCCTTTAAGATAGCTGCCAATCCGCCCTGTGAACCATAGGCATCAGGATCAGGACGAACGTGGCGATGGATAATAATCGTGTCATATTGTTTGATTGTTTCCAGTATTTTCTCTTTCATATTTTCTCCTTTTCAACCATCCTTTTATGAACATTGTAGCATTTTCCTTCAAATACAGGTAAAATATTAGGTGATTTTTAAAATTGGAGGAACATTAGATGCTAGGTTTGGTTTTTCTTATCGTTATTTTATTTGCTTTTTATTTATTTTATAAAACAAAATACATCCGGAGCAACCGTCCTGTCGAAAAGAAATGGCTTTCCGCTAAGTCCAATATTGCCCTCGGGCTTTTTGTCCTTATGTTTGGGATTAATACCATCTTTCTTTCCACCTCAACTGCGGCTTATATCGTTGCAGCCATATTCATTATATATGGAGTCTTATTTAGTTGGGTAGGATTCAAAAAATATAAGCATTACCATCGGTTTGCCATTGAAGAAGCTGAAATGCTTGAGGCAGAAAAGTAACATAACTATAGCCGCTCCCTGAATACGAAGGAAGCGGCTATTTGTCATGTTATCTGTCAATCAATTGGCACATCATCATTGCTTTTCCGACAAGAACGCCTTCATTAAATACTTCCACATCTACCTTTCCAAACTTTCGCCCTACTTCCAGCACTCTTGGATAGATTTCCAATGTGCTTTCCATTTGAACCGGTTTAATAAAGTAAATTGTCATATTTTCGACGACAAGATCACCTTTTTTATAGCTTTTCAGCACTCGGTTGGCGGCATCGGAGACGATGGTCGTAAATACACCATAGGAAATGGTCCCAAGGTGATTTGTCATTTGCGGGGTCACTTCACAGGTAAAAGCATCTTCTCCTTTATCTTTCCCCTGTAAAATTCCTATCTGATTGGTGACAATATCATCAAGAGTTACCCCCACCTGCGGCTGCCGCTGGTTCATTTGCAGTGCCTTCAGGACATCCTGCCTGCTGATCAGCCCGTCTAAGTGATTGGAGTCGTCCGCTACAGGAAGTACTTCAATACCTTCCCAGACCATCATATGCGCTGTTGAAGCAATACTTGTTTTACCGTTTACAGTCATAGGCTGCCTTGTCATTATTTTTTCAATCGTTATATCCATATCCTGACCCAAAACATCTTTGCTTGTTACCATCCCCTGGATTCTCATGTTATGGTCAACAACAGGATAGCGGCTATGTGTTGTTTGCTGGTTTAATTCATGCCATCTTGAAACCTTATCGGTTGTTTTTAAATAATAAGTCTCCGATAAGGGTGTTAAGATATCTTCTACTAAAATAATTTCTTTTTTAATTAATTGGTCGTAAATCGCCCGATTTATCATCGTAGCGACAGTAAAAGTGTCGTAGCTTGAAGAGATAACCGGAAGCTCAAGTTCGTCTGCTAGTCGTTTAACTTGCTCCTCCGTGTCAAAGCCTCCGGTAACGAGTACGGCTGCTCCAGCTTTCAACGCAAGCTCATGGGCCTGTGTCCGATTTCCGACGATTAACAGATTTCCTGCCTCAGTGTAGCGCATCATGGCTTCCAATTTCATAGCACCGATCACAAATTTATTGAGCGTTTTATGCAGTCCCGTTCTTCCGCCCAATACTTGACCGTCGACAATGTTAACCACTTCCGCAAAGGTAAGCTTCTCAATATTTTCCTTTTTCTTCCGTTCAATCCGAATCGTGCCAACCCGTTCTATCGTACTGACGTAGCCTTTATTCTCGGCTTCTTTAATGGCACGATAGGCAGTTCCTTCGCTGACACTCATTGCTTTGGCAATTTGCCTGACAGAGATTTTCTCCCCGATCGGCAGTCCATCAATATATTCTAAAATTTGTTCATGCTTTGTCGCCAAGACCTTCACCCTTTATAATCAAATTCCAATCTATCCGTATCCGAAAATGTCTCCAATTTCATTATAGAGTTAAAAAAGCCTTGATTCAATGCGGATTCTCTAAATAGAAATCCCGCTCCTTAATGAAAAGAGCGGGATTTCTTCTTTAATTGCCCCAATTGCTGCTTTGAGATTTGCTTTTTTGGTGTATAAAGAAGAGCGGTAAGATTTCCGGCAATGACCATTAGAGCAAATCCTAGCCAAGCGATTGAAAAAATTCCTTGCGTCCCCTCAGCCGTTACCGAAAGTCTAGGAACCGCAAAATACAGCATAAGTGCTGCAAGTAAAATACATAGTAAATATCTATTCTTTTTCATCTTCCTTCCTCCTTAACAGACTGCTTGTTTTATTTTTATGCTATAAGGAGGAAAAAAAGTAGTTAAATTTCGATTGCTTCACCCGGGTTTAACACTTTTCCGTTTTTCTCTTCAAGTAATTCAATGAATAGATTAGGATTCTGCTTGATTGGCGGGAATGTATTGTAGTGAATTGGCACCACTGTTTTTGCCTGCAATAGCTTAGCCGCATAGGCAGCATCCTCTGGCCCCATTGTAAAATTATCGCCAATTGGAAGGAAGGCCACATCAATTGGATGACGTTCGCCAATCAACTTCATGTCGGAAAACAATCCAGTATCGCCTGCATGGTAAATGGTTTTGCCTTCACTGCTAAATAAAACTCCTGTCGGCATGCCGCAATAAATGATTTCATTGTTGTGTGTTGCGTAGCCTGAACCATGAAAGGCCTGGGTCAGTTTAACTGTTCCAAAATCAAAATGACACGCGCCGCCGATATTCATTCCATGTGTCTCAACGCCCTGCCAGCTAAGATATGTAGTCAGATCGGCATTAGCAACAACAAGCGATCCACATCTTTTCGCGATTGCCACAGTATCACCGACATGGTCATTATGCCCATGCGTTAAAACAATCACATCTGCATGTACTTCCTCGGCCTTTAAATCTGTTAAGCTATTTCCTGTAATAAACGGATCAATTAAAATCGTTTTTCCATTAGTGTTAATTTGGACGACAGAATGACCGTGATAAGAAATTTTCATTTAAATTACCCCTTTCAAAAACTATATTAACTACTTCCATAAAAGTTTCGGAAATCCTTCCACAATATACCCATATCAATCCTGTTTTAGCACATCATAAAATCAGATAGTTTACATTTTATTTTTCTATTGATACTCTCAAATAGAAAATGCTTTTAAAAAGGGAGGACCCTGATAATGAATCAACGAATTGAAAAGCTGCAAAGCTGGATGAAGGAAAATGATATTCATGTAAGCTTTGTTACTTCATCTGAAAATGTATTTTACTTAAGCGGCTACTATACAGACCCGCATGAACGATTGCTTGCTCTTGCTGTCTTTCAAGAAGAAGAGCCGTTTTTGGTTTGTCCGGAAATGGAGATTTACAATGCAAAAAATGCTGGCTGGCAGCATGAAATCATTGGCTTTAACGACATTGTCAATCCATGGGATATGATTGTAAATGCGATTAAGAAGCGCGGAATTACTGTTGGAAAAGCTGCAATCGAAAAAGAACACATGAATGTGGAACGCTATGAACAGCTTACGGAATTATTCCCAAATGCAGCGTTCATTTCTGCTGAAGAAAAATTAAGACTTCTCCGCATGATTAAGGATGCAGAAGAATTAAAAGCGATTGAAGAGGCGTGCGCCCTTGCAGATTACGCAGTTCAGTTTGGCGCCAGTGAAATTAAAGAAGGGAAAACCGAGCTTGATGTTCTTAACGCCCTTGAATACGCACTAAAGCAAAAAGGCGTAACAGAAATGTCGTTTTCAACTATGGTGTTAACTGGTGCAAACGCCGCCTCTCCACACGGCAATCCAGGCATGACCAGAATTAAAAAAGGCGATTTCATCTTATTTGATTTGGGTGTAATCGTCGACCGCTATTGTTCTGATATTACAAGAACAGTTGCTTACGGGGATATTAATGATAAGCAAAAGGAAATCTATGATACGGTATTAAAAGCCCAGTTAGCCGCATTAGAGGCAAGCAAGCCAGGTGTAACAGCAGCGGAAGTTGATTTGACTGCCAGAAGAATCATCGGGGATGCAGGCTATGGAGAATATTTTCCACATCGGCTTGGCCATGGACTGGGAATTAGCATCCATGAATATCCTTCCATAAAGGAAACAAACCAGCTTGTTCTTCAAGAAGGGATGGTATACACTATTGAACCGGGCATCTACGTTCCTGGTGTTGCAGGCGTACGCATTGAAGATGATGTGTATATTACAGCCGATGGAGCGAGAGCATTAACAAAATTCCCGAAAGAGTTACAAATAATAAAGTAACCTGTTTGGATTTTTTTAACATTGAACTATAGATTGATTTGATGTAACATACAAATACAGGCTGCGTTGTACGTAACAATAATAAAGTTTTAACCTTTAAGCTGTTATAGGGAGTTTAAACATCGAAGCTGGAATGACAAGCCTCTGTCTATATGACGTGGAGGACACGCAGAAAAGCTTCTGAAAACACCCACTTTGAGGAGTGGTGGTTTAAAACTTTCTTATATGAGGTACGGCAAATGCGGCTTCTTAATTTGGGTCTTTCTCACCAGCTTTCATATGAAGCTGGTTTTATTTTTTTAATACAAAAGGGAGAACCGCTTTGGCGGCCTCCCTTTTTTCCTGTTCCTTACTGACCAAGTAAGCCTTTTGCTTCTCTGTATTCCAGTCCTTGAGCCTTCGCAACCGCCTTAAAGGTTACATAGCCGTCTAGTGTATTGATACCTTTTAATAATGCTTCATTTTCTAAACAGGCCTGCCGGTAGCCTTTATTGGCAATCTGAACGGCATAAGGAACGGTTACATTTGTTAAAGCAATGGTCGAAGTTCTTGGAACAGCTCCCGGCATGTTGGCAACAGCATAATGGACAACACCATGTTTAATATAGGTCGGGTTATCGTGGGTGGTGATTTTGTCGGTTGTTTCAAAAATCCCGCCTTGATCAATCGCGATGTCCACCACAACACTCCCAGGTTTCATTGTCTTAATCATTTCTTCCGTTACCAGCCTAGGGGCTCTCGCACCGGGTATTAATACCGCCCCAATTACTAAATCCGATTCCTTTACTGCTTCAGCAATATTATAAGGGTTTGACATTAACGTTGTGACTTCTGAGCCAAAAAAATCATCTAATTGGCGAAGGCGGTCTGGATTCAAATCAATGATTGTCACTTTTGCTCCCAATCCAATCGCCATTTTGGCCGCATTTGTCCCCGCGACACCGCCGCCAATAATTGTCACCGTTCCTCTTTGCACACCAGGCACACCTGAGAGGAGGATTCCCTTGCCTCCATATACCTTTTCCAAAAATTGCGCACCAACTTGGGCCGCCATTCTTCCTGCAACCTCACTCATTGGTGTTAACAATGGAAGGCTTCCGTTTGGAAGCTGGACCGTTTCATACGCGATACCAACCACTTTGTTTTCGATTAAAGCCTTTGTTAATTCGGGTTCAGGCGCTAGATGCAAATATGTAAATAGGATCAGACCTTCCCGAAAATATTTATATTCACTTGGAATTGGTTCTTTCACCTTCATAACCATGTCCATTGACCAAGCTTTGTCTGCAGATTCAGTTAATTTAGCCCCAGCCGCCAAATAATCATCATCGATGAATCCAGACCCCATTCCGGCTCCTTTTTCAATGTAAACCTCATGGCCGTAGTTTACCAAATTGCTTACTCCTGCTGGAGTCATGGCCACACGATTTTCATTGTTTTTCACTTCTTTAGGTACTCCAATTCGCATTTTCCATACCTCCAAATCTATTTGTTAAAGATGCCCTGCCATATTCGGCAAGGCATTCATATTTTAATAGTAATAGCCAGACGGATATCCATAGTATGGGTAACCATAACCGTATCCATACGGGGATAACAAGGCTCCTGCGGCCAACCCTGTTAAGAACGGGGCTCCAAAACCGCCGTAATGGCCATAGCCACCATGATGAAATCCTCCGTGCCCAAACCCATGTTGAATTCTCGGGTCACTTGGGTCTGTTATATGATGGTTTATATCTACTATGGTATGACTGGGCATAATATTCATGACGTGGTTCAATTTATTTCTCTCCTCGTTTTTTTATTTTCTCTTTTAAACAAAAAATGGAAATCCTCCGAAGAAAGGAAAACCGAAGCCAAAACCGCCAAATGGGAAGCCAAAGCCAAACGGTGGGAAAAATGGCATTCCAAACCCCCATCCCCATGGTCTAAAGCCGAAGCCTCCCCAAAAAAGCCGTGAATCATGGTTTGCACGATTAACATTAGGGTCATAAGGCATTGAGCCTGGGATCATATACATATTGTGATGCATGGTTAACCTCCTCTGTTCACTAAAGAATATGCGTACGCGGAGGTAAATTCTTGGGTAAATGCCCTTTCCAGAAGAATTTCATAGACTAATGCACAAATAATAAGGGCTGTCTAAAAACTTTCGATAGCCTTTGTAGTTATTTTCTTTAATAATTCACTTTGTTAATTTGGTATAACATTATTAATTTAAAGGCTATTAGACAAGTCAGTTGTTTTGAATAAAAACTTTAGCTTATAAGATTAAGCAACTATTTTTTGCCAATAGAACAATGAGGGACAAATCGAAGGTATCCAAGCAGGAAATGTCCCTCATAAAGCCTATGAAGGACAAAATCGAAGGAACCCATAAAGGAAATGTCCCTCATAAGACCGATGAAGGACAAAAACGAAGCACCAATGAAGGTAATGTCCTTCATAAAGGTTTCACATTTAGCAAGGTTCGAAAAGGTGCGTGGCGATAAATTAGGTTAATCCGCCAGCCTGTTGATTGGAGCGGAGGGCACTCGACTCCTCGAAAATGCTATCGCATTTCCTTCGTGCGTGGGCCGATTAAAGGAAGCTTTTCAGTGTCTTGCGGGATATAGAGGTCACTGGAGACCCCACAGGCGATTTCGGCGCCGAGGAGGCTCCAGGACCTCCCCGCGGAAAACGAGTGCCCTGAGCGGAAATCAACAGGCCAGTTAGCAGAGACAATCAATTTAAAAGCAGCCATTAACTATTCCTCAACTACTGAAAAATCTCCATTTGTCGCTATTGCCGTTCCTTCGCCAATAAAACCGCTGTTATAAGAATTCATAATTTGTTCACTTACCTCAATTGCCCCATTTTCATCAAACTCAAATGAATATTGCTTATTCGGATCAAATTTAGTCATTTACCCCACCCCTTTTTATGTTAGTTACTTCATTATTGTTCGAAAAATTGCAACAGTTATTCGTTGTTAAATATTGTATAATCAAGGTGAGGAGATGATAATCATGGGACTTAAATATCAACATATTTTAGTCGCGATAGATGGATCGAAGGAAGCAGATTGGGCTTTTAAAAAGGGGATTGAAGTCGCAAAAAGGAACAATTCCAGCCTTCTATTAGTTCATGTCATTGATACTAGATCATTTGCCTTAATTGAAGCCTATGACACGGTTGTTGGAGAAAGAGCAGAGAAACTAGCCAAGGATATGCTTGAAAACTACCAAAAGCAGGCAGAGGATGCCGGTCTCTCTAATGTTCAGTATGAAATTGATTTCGGTTCTCCTAAAGTAAGAATTCCGAGGGATTTGGCTAAGAAGCATAATGTAGATTTAATTATTTGCGGTGCAACCGGAATGAATATGGTGGAAAGATTCTTTATTGGCAGCGTTTCAGAACATATTACCCGCTACGCGCCATGTGATGTTCTCATCGTCCGTACCTCAAAAGATATAGAATAAAGACATACTGCACGAAGCTAGATAGGCTTCGTGCTTTATTTTGAACTTTTTTGCGTGAATGCACCATAGATGTGTAGTAAAATGAAATCAACCTATAATTGATTTTTGGAGGCTTCTATGAAAGAGGACTTTACATTCGACTCACGTCTTGGCATTTATATACCTGATTTACGAGCGGATTGGAATCAGTACAGCAAAGCAAATCAAGAAGCTATTCTCTATCATTGGGAACGGATACGAGGCTCGATTCCCGACCGAATTGCGGACCTGGAACATGAAATCAATCATAAACAAGCACAGCTTTCAGATGAAAATGACTTCCCCCGCTCTTGTCAATTAAACACAGAAATTTCCGAATTGGCTTCCATCATCAATGATTTATGGCTCTGGTACCGGGCAGACCAAAGAGTTTCAGGAAAAGTTCACCAATAAAAAGATAAGGGCCATAACCTCACTGCTACGTAGTATTAAAGCAGTGCTGGGTAATGGCCCCTTATCATCCTATAAATCTTTTTTTATTTCTTTTACGACATGGCCGATTTCGGGCAAGATTAGTTTGTTCATAGCAAGTTTTACAGCGCCAGAGGAGCCTGGTGTTGAGAAAACAGCTTTATTTTTAATAACGCCTGCAACTGCCCTTGAAAGTATGGCCGCAGAACCAATATCCTCTTGATAGCTCAGGATGCGAAAGATTTCACCGAATCCAGTCATTTCCTTTTCAAGCAGACTTTGAACCGTTTCAATTGTTACATCCCGTTTGGCAATACCTGTTCCGCCATTTGTCAGGATCACATCAATATCCTCACGCTCACAGCCTTTCAGTATTTCCTCCTGAATGGGCAGAGCCTCATCCTTTACAATACAGTAGTCAACAACCTTGTGGCCTGCTTCTTCAAGCAAATCAATCATCAATCTGCCGCTTTTATCCGTCTCTTTGTCACGTGTATCACTAACTGTAATCACTTTACAATTCACTTGAATCTGGGCCGATTTTCTATGTTCTTGAATACTCATTCGCCAAACTCCTCTTTTTCTTTTAAATAACGAAGCTGATAATATTTCTGTGCCAGTTCCGTCACCTTCCTCGTCAGTTGATAATTGGCGCCTGCTCCAATTGCCATACTGATTAGCGGAACCCCTTGAACAAGTTTTTTTCTGAATAATGTAATGATCACGGCTTTAAACAGCTGCTGAAGTGGCTGCTCAAGCCAAGTGATATCTGTTATCTCTTCTGTTCCCTCATAAAAATAAGGATTTTCATTCTGCTCCAATTCAGCCATTAAAGTGGCCCAGCCATCTTTTTTCATTCTTGGTGGCAGCGTCGCTGTATGAAATACCTTTAAAGAAGTCATCAATTCATAGGGAGTGTTGACTTCAAAACCATAGGACATGGCAATTAATTGAACAACTCTTAAATTAATTACTGCAATGGCTGGAATATCCGTCCCGAGCAAAAGTTTCCCGCCGGTGCCTGCCAAACCACCCTGGATAAACGAATATAGCCGGTGTTTGGCAATTTGCTGTTCAGCTATGTATTGCAATTGATTGAAATCCAATTGCCTTAGGTCTTCTATTTTTTCGGTGTCCTTGTTAAAAATTCTCGCGGAGGTGATGATTCTATCCTTTGCATCCATTTGAAGCTGTGAGCCTTGGATAATTCCGTGCAAATGAAACAGCCAGCTGTCTAGACCTGAAAAAAACTGCCTTTGAAGATTCTCTGGTATCATAGAGAAGGACCGTTCCAAATATTTTTCATAGGTTAGTTGAAAGTCGTTTGCTTCATAGCTTAATAAGTTTTTTTCCCATTGCCGGATTTCGGCTAATTTTTTTCTTTCCTGGTCTGTTAATGGCATGCTTCCATCCCACCCTTTGAAAGCCTTTTTTATTCAGTATATCATATTAAAATTCAATGATAAAAAGGCAAAAGCCGCATTATTTTAGCCTTTGCCTTTTTATGAATTAATGAGATGCTGCTAAACGCTGCACGTCCCTAGCTATCATAACTTCTTCGTTAGTTGGGATGACCAATACTTTAACCGGTGAATGCGGATAGTTGATAAACGCCTCTTTGCCTCTAACCTTGTTAAGTGCAGGGTCCCAGTAAACTCCCATAAACTCCAGACCTTTTAAAACATTTTCACGAATTACATCGCTATTTTCTCCGATACCCGCTGTAAAAATAATCGCATCGACACCGTACATACGGGCTGCATAGGAGCCTAGGTATTTATGAATTCGATTTGAAAACACGTTCAACGCAAGCTTCGCCCGTTCATTTCCTTGCTTTGCCTCGATTTCTATATCGCGGAGGTCACTCGAAAAACCGGACACGGCCAGCATTCCACTCTTTTTATTTAATACATCCAATACTTCTTCAGCTGTTTTCCCTGTTTTCTCCATGATATACGGAATAAGAGCAGGGTCAATATTTCCTGAGCGGGTCCCCATCGTAACACCGGCAAGCGGTGTAAAGCCCATGGAGGTATCAATCGACTTACCTCCTTGAATGGCTGTAATACTTGCCCCATTTCCCAAGTGGCAGGAAATTAACCGCAGTTGTTCAATCGGACGGCCCAATAATTCAGCAGCCCGTTGTGAAACATATTTATGGCTGGTTCCATGGAACCCATACTTACGGATGCCATATTTTTTGTAATATTCATATGGCAGACTATAAAGGTAAGAGCTCGCAGGCATGGTTTGGTGAAATGCGGTATCAAACACCGCCACTGCGGGAACATTTGGAAGCGCCTGTTTGAATGCCTTAATTCCGGTAACATTCGCCGGATTGTGTAATGGAGCGAGTTCCGATAATGCTTCTATTTTATTTAATACCTCGTCTGTAATGATAACAGAATCGTTAAATTCTTCTCCACCATGGACGACGCGGTGGCCAATTCCCTCGATTTCGTTTAAGGATTGGATAATACCAAGTGATGTCAGTTTATCTAACAGCATTTTAACTGCTACTTCATGATTCGGGATATCAAGTGTCTCTTGAATTTTTTCACCATTAGCAGTGATATTGAAAATGGAATCATTCAATCCGATTCTTTCAATTAACCCTTTTGTAATGACTTCCTCTTCCGGCATTTCAAATAATTGAAATTTTAAAGAGGAACTACCTGCATTTATTGCGATTATTTTTGCCATTTGCTAAACGCTCCTTTTTTAAACCGATCTATATACATATACCCCTTTTATTTTGTGCAAACCGTTCTTGTTTATCTCCCTCAATTTCACATTTAAACACTGAAGAACATACATTTCAAGGTCAATTTCAAGTGGCAGCGTTTTCGGAAAATAATAATTATATTCTCATTTTTCTTAAAATAAAAAAAGGTGACTTTTAACGTCACCCTTTGTTTTCCTGGAACCATCTTTCGATGTTCACTAAAATTTTATCCATTTCCTGCCGATTGGATAGACTTGGAAGGTTGACAAGCAACGCCTGTTTTGGCGGCTTTATCTCCTCGCCTTTTTTCTGCACAATCAAAATGCTTTTCGCGGAATTTTTATCACGGAACATGCTGTTCGGCAGCTGCATAAGCCCTTGAATGATTACCTCTTCCTTTAAATACTCATGGAGTTGTCCAGCTTGGGGGCTCTCAAAAAGACCATTAGGGATCAGGAAGAATAAATAGCCCCCCGGTTTCGTATGGCGGACGCTTTGCTCAATAAACAAATGATGCGAATAGGAATGACCCTCTTTCGCTTGTAGCTGGTAATCTGCTGCTCGAATATCATTTGGATAAAATCCAATCGGCAAATCCGCCACTACTGCATCAACTGATTCAATAAATAATGGTTCAAGGCTATCCTGATTAAAGAACTGGACCGGATTTTCTTGTAAATTTGCATTTACATAAGCAAGCTTTATTAAAAGATCATCAATCTCTACCCCAACAGCCGCAATTTCTTTATGAACATGGTTTAGTATCGTCATTAATAAATTCCCGGTACCAACTGCAGGGTCAAGCAAACGGAAGGATGGTTTTTTAATAAAACGCTCAACCAAATACGCAATGAGCATCCCAACGGAATCAGGAGTCATTTGATGGTTGGGCTGAACATTTTCTTTCATGCCTTTTAAAATAACCAGCTGAAATGCCTTACGAATATCCTCATTTAAGTATTTCTCCAAATCTATCTCTTCATATTGCTTTTTCAATCTTTTTAGCGTTAATTCACTTAGTTCTTCCTGAAGGATAGACGCTTGGAAAAGATTCTCGCCGGTCTCCGCTAAAGCTTCCAAAAAAGAACAATCCAATTCTTCCTGTAAGACTAAAGCTGTTTCATTAAACATTGTAAACAATTTTTCAGTTGAAGAAATATTCATATTACACCTCACGATAAAAGGCCCCGCTGCCGCGGAGGCCTTCATTTAATTATTACTTAGCGCTTTTTGCTGCTTCAAGAGCCGCTTCGTAATTTGGATGATTCGTAGCTTCGCTTACATACTCAACATACGTTACTGTATCGCTTGAATCTACCACAAATACAGCACGAGTTAATAATCTTAAGCCTTCGATTGCTACTCCGTAAGCTTCTCCAAAAGAAAGGTCACGGTGGTCAGATAAGGTTTGGACATTTTCGATGCCAGCTGCTGCACACCAGCGTTTTTGAGCAAATGGAAGGTCCACGCTTACAGTTAAAATTTTAACATTACCTAAACTGTTTGCTTCTTCGTTAAAGCGGCGTGTTTCTGCATCACAAACCCCAGTATCCAATGATGGAACGGAAGTAATTAAACGAACCTGCCCCTTGGTGTTGTCTAAAGTAACTTCTGATAAGTCATTGGCAAGTACTGTGAAATTAGGAGCTTTGTCTCCTACTTTTACCTCATTGCCTAATAGAGTAACCGGATTTCCCTTAAATGTAACATTTGCCATCTTTACATCCTCCTTTGTCAGTTCAAGTAAATCAGGCACTAAAACCTGCTCACTTGGAATATGTACAGAGTAAATATATCCTTTCAATACTATTTTTGCAATTATTAAGACTTTTAGAAAGAACACATTTTTGGAGCCTCCATCATGAAAAAAGTTAACCTTCCTAAAGTGGTTTGGAAGATTAACCTTTCAACTTATATATCAAAATCATGTTTTGCCTGGTTGTTTTGATATTGCGGGCTGCTCTGCTGTTTTGCTTCATCTTTTTTCGCGAACATCTGCTGAATCTTGTCAACTGCCTGAGGGGCAAGCTCTAGGATTTTTTCATATAAGTGTGTGCTTTCATCTAAATGAAGCATCTTAACCCCTTGTGAATTGACAATTAAAAAGGCAATTGGGGTAATCGATACACCGGCACCACTACCGCCGCCAAATGGAAGCTTTATCCCGCCCTGGCTTTGGCCCCCTTGACCGCCTTGTCCTTGGCCTTGTGATGTATCCATTTTGAACTCGCTGCCTCCCGCTGCAAAACCAAAGCCTACCCTGGAAACAGTCAGGATGACACTTCCATCCGGAGTTTCAACAGGATCTCCGATGATGGTGTTTACATCAATCATTTCCTTTAAGCTTTCCATCGCTGTCGTCATTAAACCTTGAATTGGATGATCAGACATAGCAGTCTCCTCCTCTTTCAAATTGAATTGGTTCTATCATTTGAAAAATTAGATTTGTTTTTGAAAGGCGGTTTTCCCCCCTTCCAAAATTTAATCAGTTTTAATCCTGCCAAAATAGCATACCCGATTCGAAACTGAAAAATACATTGAAAATAAGTTTGGACTACGCTTCCTTGAAACTGGGGAGTTATGCTTAATTTTGGCGTTGTTTTTAGTTTTAAATATTGACTGAGAACCCCGATAACCGATCCTTTCAAAGTCCAAAGAGCTCCTGTCAAAATAGCTGTTTGTGCTGCATCACCTATACCAATCATAGTCTGCCATTCAAATTCTTTAATACTTATTTTTCGTAAAAATTTCCTGATGATAATTTGGAGTCCCTTTACTTTTTTTAAGAGATCCTGGGTACGTTTCCAGTAGGACTTCACGTCTTTATTTGTAATCTGGGTCACATTCGGTTTGGAACTTTCGGCCTTTCCTGTTTCTGCGCTGCTTTTAACAACAATGCTCGGGGAATCTTCATCTACCTTGATTAATGGGATGCTTTTCTTATACCTAATAAGCCCAAACCAGATTCTAAACTCTACCTTTAAGTCATCATTATCATTGTGATGGAAATAAGTCAGCAGAATCGTCAGTTTAGTGAAAAGGATGAGAATAAATAAGAGCAAAAGAATTATCAGGGATGCCAACAGCCAGATCAACGTTTTCACAACCTTTCAACCTGCTATTATTTCCCATAGAAAAAAAAATAAACCTGCCGAATTGAATCGGCAGGCTGCATTATGATTCAGTATGAATAACGGTCGTATCAGTAAAAAGGTCGTGCAAACCTTGTTTTTTAGGTAAAAAGGCGACAATTATATAGCCGATAACGATAGTGGCAGAAATAAAGCGGCCAATCCATTCCCTAAACAAAACTGTCCCCCATGTAAGCCT
>NZ_JAGYPE020000072.1:0-14113 GCF_018343545.2 Neobacillus citreus
ACAGGATAAATAAATTAAAGTATGCTTACTATAGTTTAATAAGCCTTTAAGTCGGTCCCGTGAGGCCGAGAAGGAACGGTTAAGATGTTATTTCCCTAAGGAAGAACTGTCTCCCTCTCGCCACCACAGGCGAGAGGTTTTTTATTTTAGTATAATAAGAAGGTGAGACCATGAGCCAAAAAGCACTTGTTCTGGATGAACAGGCAATCGGGCGGGCGTTAACAAGGATTGCCCATCAAATCATCGAAAAAAACAAAGGAATCGAAGGTTGCGTACTTGTAGGAATTCGGACTAGAGGAATTTATATAGCAAAACGACTCGCTTTGAAAATAGCCCAAATTGAGGGAAGTCCGATTCAAGTCGGTGAATTAGATATCACTCTTTATCGGGATGATCTAACAAAGAAAACGGAAAGTCAGGAACCACTTGTAAAAGGGTCAGATATACCGTTTGACATAAGTGACAAAAAGGTAGTCCTTGTGGATGATGTTCTTTATACAGGAAGAACAGTTAGGGCTGGACTTGATGCCCTTATGGACCTTGGACGTCCTGCTTCCATCCAGCTTGCGGTACTGGTCGACCGCGGTCACAGGGAACTGCCAATCAGAGCAGACTATGTTGGGAAAAATATCCCTACTTCAAGCAATGAAAAAATTGTTGTTGAACTGCTGGAAGTAGATAAAGTTGATCAAGTAAGTATATATGACAAATAAATAGCAACCCTTTTAATTTCAGTCCCGTGAGGCTGACAAAGGGAAAAGCGCACATCTGGACCATTTTCCGGTGCGCCTTTCACCCCTCTTTGTCAACTACATGGCAAAGAGGGTTTTTTATTTGAACAATTGAAGAAAATAATGAAAACAATATAGAAATTAGGAGAGAACAGAAAATGAGTAATAAACCAATCCTAGATGTTAAAGATAGACCAAAACCGGCCCAATGGCTGACCTTAAGCTTGCAGCATTTATTTGCGATGTTCGGGGCAACAATCCTAGTACCATACCTGGTTGGTTTAGACCCAGCGATAGCACTAATATCCAGCGGACTCGGAACGTTGGCATTCCTATTGATTACAAAATTTCAGGTTCCTGCCTATCTTGGTTCATCTTTCGCTTATATTGCACCGGTAATTGCTGCAAAAGCCTCTGGCGGACCTGCAGCGGCGATGGTCGGAACATTTTTAGCTGGCCTTGTTTATGGAATTGTCGCTTTAATTATCAGCAGAGCGGGGCATCGCTGGATTATGAACTTACTCCCCCCAATTGTTGTTGGACCGGTCATTATTGTAATTGGCCTCGCCATTTCCGGAACTGCGGTTGGAATGGCTATGAACAACCCAGCTGGAAAGTATAGCATGCTTCACTTCTCAGTGGCGCTTGTGACGCTGGCAGCGACCATTATTTTCTCAATATACGCAAAAAAAATGCTCAGCATTATCCCTATCTTGGCCGGGATTATTGTCGGCTATGTATATGCCGTGATTGTAGGAATTGTTGATTTCAAACCAGTACTAGAGGCAAAGTGGTTTGCCGCTCCTGACTTCTTAATTCCGTTTGTCAGCTATGATGTCAAGTTCACTTGGAATATTTTCTGGTTAATGGTGCCTGTTGCCATTGTTACACTATCTGAGCATATTGGACACCAGCTTGTTCTTAGCAAGGTTGTCGGCCGTGATTACATAAAAGAGCCGGGCTTACACCGTTCAATCCTTGGTGATGGAACAGCCACAATCATTTCGGCGCTAGTCGGCGGACCTCCCAAAACCACCTATGGTGAAAATATTGGAGTCTTGGCCATTACAAGAGTCTACAGTGTATATGTACTAGCGGGTGCCGCGGTTCTAGCCATCATCTTCGGCTTTATTGGAAAAATAACAGCTTTAATCCAAACCATACCAACGCCTGTAATGGGGGGAGTTTCCATTCTCCTGTTCGGAATTATCGCTTCCTCAGGATTAAGAATGCTGGTTGACAGTAAAATTGATTTTGGAGACAAACGCAATCTCGTGATTTCATCGGTAATCCTTGTCATCGGTATCGGTGGCGCGATTGTCAAGTTGCCATTTAATATCGAAATCCAAGGTATGGCCCTGGCGGCAATTTCTGGAGTGTTATTAAACCTGATCCTTCCTGGAAAGCCGAAAGTCAGTGGAAATATGTTTGAAACAGAAGATACAACTAACAAAAAAACAGCATAAAAAAATGCCTTTTAAATTAAGTACTGAGAGACTTGGAAGGGTGTGTTGCTTAACTTGGATATGGGCTGCAGTTGTGTCCATATCTTAAGTTGAATTTTTGGCACCCTGACCACTTAGTCAGGGTGTTTTTTTAGCAATTAGAGAAGGTGGGGAAAAAGGATGGTACAGCACCTATTAACAACAAACGAGTTAAAAGTTGAGGAGATTTATCAAATCCTTGAGGATGCTGAAAGGTTTTCACAAGGACTGTTTTGGAAACCGGAAAAACAAATGTATACAGCAAACCTCTTTTTTGAAGCTAGTACTCGAACGAAAAGCAGCTTTGAAATGGCTCAAAAAAGGTTAGGATTAAGCGTCATTCCTTTTGAAGTCCAAACCTCTAGCGTTCAAAAAGGTGAGACATTATATGATACTGTAAAAACACTGGAATCAATCGGTGTTGATACTGTTGTCATCCGTCACAGCCAGGATCGCTATTTTGATGAATTGGTTGAAAATATCAATATTCCGATTTTAAATGGAGGCGATGGCTGCGGACACCACCCGACACAATCCCTTCTTGATTTGTTAACGATAAAGCAGGAGTTTGGCAGTTTTTCAGGCTTGAAGATTGCAATAATTGGGGACATCAGTCATAGCCGGGTAGCGCGTTCCAACGCAGATGCCTTGACCAGGCTGGGGGCGGAGGTCATTTTTTCAGGGCCGGAAGAATGGTTTGATTATCACAGTTTAAGTACATCCCGTTTTAAGCCAATTGATGTGGCTATCAAAGAAGCTGATGTTGTCATGCTTCTGCGTGTGCAGCATGAACGCCATCAGAAAATGGGAAGCTTTACTGCCTCTGAGTACCATAAAAAATATGGCTTAACCCTAGAGAGGGAAAAGCAAATGCAGCCGCACAGTATTATCATGCATCCGGCCCCGGTAAATCGAAACGTTGAAATTGCAGACAGCTTAGTTGAATGTGAACGGTCAAGAATTTTTAAACAAATGCAAAATGGAGTTTATGTAAGAATGGCTGCCCTGAAGCGGTCACTTGAAAGCTTAGGAGGAGGAAATCAATATGAAACTGCTTATTCAGAACGCAAAATATATAGCATCTAATGGAGAAATGAAACAATCTGATATTTTAATAGAAAATGGGATTATTAGCAAACTGGCACCTAGTTTAACGGAATCGGCTGAAAGAACTGTAGATGCACAAGGATTGCTTGTATCACCAGGGTTTGTTGATCTTCACGTCCACCTAAGGGAACCTGGCGGCGAGAAAAAGGAAACTATCGCAACTGGTACGATGGCAGCAGCCAGAGGCGGTTTTACGACAGTAGCAGCGATGCCAAATACGAGACCGGTGCCTGACACCAAGGAGCAGATGGATTGGGTGATGGACAGGATTAAGGAAACAGCAAGCGTACGCGTTTTGCCATATGCCTCCATTACAACAAGACAGCTTGGTCATGAATTAACTGATTTTGCGGCGCTGAAAGAGGCTGGAGCATTTGCCTTTACTGATGACGGTGTAGGTGTTCAATCTGCAGATA
This sequence comes from Neobacillus citreus, assembly GCF_018343545.2. Taxonomy (GTDB): domain Bacteria; phylum Bacillota; class Bacilli; order Bacillales; family Cytobacillaceae; genus Neobacillus; species Neobacillus citreus. The sequence continues at coordinate 3,739 of NZ_JAGYPE020000072.1, forward strand.
TGATGCTTCAGGCAATGCAGAAAGCAAAAGAAGTAAATATGGCAATCGTAGCCCATTGTGAGGAAAATACGTTGATTCATAAAGGCTGTGTCCATGAAGGTACCTTCTCCAAGCAGCACGGGTTAAACGGGATCCCTTCTATTTGTGAATCTGTTCAAATTTCCAGGGATGTCCTGCTTGCTGAAGCTTCTGGCTGCCATTATCACGTCTGCCATATCAGCACAAAGGAATCGGTGAGGACCGTACGAGACGCAAAGCGGGCTGGCATTAAAGTTACCGCGGAAGTAACTCCGCACCATCTTCTATTATCAGAAAATGATATTCCAGGACTGGATGCTAACTTTAAGATGAACCCTCCGCTTCGGGGTGAAGACGATAAAAAGGCGTTAATCGAAGGGCTGCTGGATGGTACGATTGATTTTATCGCTACTGACCATGCACCGCATACTGCCGAAGAAAAAGCTGAAGGAATGCAGCTGGCGCCATTTGGGATTGTCGGTCTGGAAACTGCCTTTCCACTTCTTTATACCCATTTCGTCTTGAAAAACATCATCACACTTGACCAGCTAATTGCTTATATGACGACAAAGCCTGCCGATTGCTTTGAACTTCCTTTTGGAAGAATTGAAGAGGGTGCGGCAGCGGATATCGTGTTATTAGACTTAAACGAAGAAAAAGAAATCAATCCTGATGAGTTTTTATCAAAAGGGAAAAACACCCCATTTGCCGGCTGGAAGTGCAAAGGGTGGCCGGTATTGACAATTGCTTCAGGCCAAATAGTTTGGGAAAAAGGACGTGTTACAGCATGAAGGCTCAGCTAATATTAGAAGATGGAACTGTTTTTATCGGTGATGGCTTTGGAAGCCATGTAGATACAATTGGTGAAGTTGTTTTTAATACAGGAATGACAGGCTATCAGGAGATTCTATCCGACCCATCCTATTGCGGACAAATCGTTATGCTCACATACCCGTTAATCGGGAACTACGGAATTAACCGCGATGATTTTGAATCGATTACTCCTGCCGTAAAAGGCTTTATTGTTAAAGAAGTCAGCGACTTTCCGTCTAACTGGAGAAGTGAGTTTACTGTTGATGAATATTTTAAAATGAAAAAAATCCCTGGAATTGCCGGGATTGACACTCGTAAACTGGCAAGAATTATCCGCCAGCACGGAACGTTAAAGGGTGCGATTTGCAGCATTGAAAACGATGCAGCAGAAGTGTTAAGAAATCTGCGGCAGACGCGTCTTCCTATTGACCAAGTAAGAAGAGTATCCACAAGAAATCCATATCCAAGCCCTGGCCGCGGCAAAAGAATTGTGCTTGTCGATTTTGGCATGAAGCATGGGATTTTACGTGAGTTAAATGAACGCGGCTGTGATGTAGTTGTCGTTCCGTACCATACCACAGCAGATGAAATCTTAAAATTGCGTCCTGATGGCGTTATGCTCTCCAACGGACCTGGGGATCCAAAGGATGTTCCGGAAGGAATCCAAATGATTAAGGACATCTTGGGAAAAGTGCCTCTTTTCGGAATCTGCCTTGGTCATCAATTATTTGCCCTGGCATGTGGTGCTGATACCATTAAAATGAAGTTCGGACATCGTGGTGCCAATCATCCAGTTAAGGACTTGGCAACTGGAAAAGTTTCGATTACTTCTCAGAATCATGGTTATACAGTCGATGAAAAATCAGTTAAAAATACAAGATTAGAAGTAACCCATATCGCTTTAAATGATGGAACCGTCGAGGGCCTTAAGCATTTGGATTTCCCAGCCTTTACCGTGCAGTACCACCCAGAGGCCTCACCTGGTCCAGAAGATGCAAACGGATTATTTGAACAGTTTCTTGCGATGATTGAAGCTGAAAAACAGGAGGTAGCAGCAAATGCCTAAACGTACAGATATCAACTCCATACTAGTGATTGGCTCAGGGCCAATCGTCATCGGTCAAGCGGCAGAATTTGATTACGCAGGTACTCAAGCTTGTCTGGCCCTTAAGGAGGAAGGATACCGGGTGATCCTCGTCAACTCTAATCCTGCTACCATTATGACAGACGCAGAAATTGCCGATGCCGTTTATATTGAGCCTCTGACACTGGATTTTGTCTCGAGAATTATCCGTAAGGAGCGTCCAGACGCCGTTTTAGGAACATTAGGCGGTCAGACTGGGTTGAATTTGACTGTTGAACTGGCAAATTCAGGCGTTCTTGAAGAGTGTGGCGTTGAGATTCTGGGAACGAAGCTTACTGCCATTAATCAAGCAGAAGACCGTGAATTGTTCCGTGCTCTTATGAATGAACTGAATCAACCGGTACCTGACAGCGAAATTATCCATGGACTTAACGAAGCCAAAGTTTTTGTGGAAAGGGTAGGTTTTCCGGTCATTGTCCGTCCGGCCTTTACGCTGGGTGGAACTGGCGGCGGCATTTGCCATAATGACGCCGAGCTTGAGGAAATCGTAACAAGCGGTCTTAAGAACAGCCCTGTTCACCAATGTTTATTGGAAAAAAGCATCGCTGGTTACAAAGAAATTGAATATGAAGTGATGCGCGATGCCAACGATAATGCCATCGTCGTCTGCAATATGGAAAACATCGACCCGGTTGGTGTTCATACGGGTGATTCCATTGTTGTTGCGCCTAGTCAGACATTAAGTGATAGAGAATACCAATTATTAAGAAATGTGTCTTTAAAAATTATCCGTGCGCTGGGTATTGAAGGAGGCTGTAATGTTCAGCTTGCCCTAGATCCATACAGCTTTAACTATTACGTCATTGAAGTAAATCCAAGGGTAAGCCGTTCTTCGGCCTTAGCATCGAAGGCAACAGGATATCCGATTGCCAAGCTTGCAGCAAAAATCGCAGTTGGATTGACACTTGATGAAATGCTGAACCCTGTTACCGGAAAAACATACGCTAGCTTCGAGCCGGCCCTTGATTATGTTGTAACGAAAATCCCTAGATGGCCATTTGACAAGTTTGAGTCTGGAAACCGTTCGCTTGGTACACAAATGAAGGCAACTGGTGAGGTCATGGCAATTGGCCGTACATTTGAAGAATCTTTGTTAAAAGCAATTCGTTCCCTCGAAGCGGGTGTATATCATTTCCAACTTAACGGTGCCGCTGAAATTGATAACGACCTAATTGAAAAACGAATCAGAAAAGCCGGTGATGAGCGCCTCTTTTACATTGCTGAAGCGTTAAAACGCGGCATTACGATTGATACGATTCATGAGTGGAGCAAGATTGACTTATTTTTCTTGAAGAAAATGGAGGGCATTATCAAGCTTGAGGCAAAATTGGCTGACAACCAGCTTGATATCGAACTTCTTAAAGAAGCAAAGCAAAAAGGCTTTACCGATAAGAAAATTGCTGAGCTTTGGGATAAAACAGAAGGTGAGATTTACAAGCTTCGGAAAGACTTAGGCCTCATCCCAGTTTATAAAATGGTAGATACATGCGCTGCGGAGTTTGAGTCAGAAACTCCATATTTCTATGGAACTTACGAAGAAGAAAACGAATCTCTTGTGTCAGATAGAAAAAGTGTCATCGTGCTCGGATCAGGCCCAATTCGGATTGGCCAGGGGATTGAGTTTGACTATGCGACTGTCCATTCTGTAAAAGCCATTAAGGAAGCAGGCTATGAGGCAATTATCATTAACAACAATCCGGAAACAGTCTCGACGGATTTCAGTATCTCTGACAAGCTGTACTTTGAACCGCTGACAATTGAAGATGTAATGAGCATCATTGATTTGGAACAACCGATGGGAGTAGTCGTTCAATTTGGAGGGCAGACAGCGATTAACCTTGCTGCGGAGCTTGAGGAAAATGGTGTTAACATTTTAGGCACAAGCTTAGAGGACTTAGACCGTGCGGAGAACAGGGATAAATTTGAGCAGGCGCTTGAATTGTTGAACATTCCGCAGCCGCTTGGAAAGACCGCTCTTTCAGTCGCGGAAGCAGTCATAATTGCTGAGGAAATCGGCTATCCGGTCCTGGTCCGTCCTTCCTATGTGCTTGGCGGCAGGGCGATGGAAATTGTGTATCGCAAGGAAGAACTGCTCCATTATATGGAGAATGCCGTCAAAATCAATCCAGATCATCCAGTCTTAATTGACCGTTATCTAACCGGTAAAGAAATTGAAGTAGATGCCATTTGCGATGGTCAAAATGTCTTGATTCCAGGTATTATGGAGCATATTGAGCGGGCAGGGGTGCACTCCGGTGACTCTATCGCTGTATATCCGCCGCAAACATTATCTGAGGATGTTAAGAAGACACTTGTTGAATATACAGAAAGATTAGCAAGGGGCTTGAACATTGTTGGTCTCCTAAACATTCAATATGTGTTATCGGGCGGTCAGGTTTACGTGCTGGAAGTGAATCCACGTTCCAGCCGGACGGTACCGTTCTTAAGTAAAATCACCCATGTTCCGATGGCCAAGATTGCAACAAAAGCTATTCTTGGGGTCTCAATCGTTGAGCAGGGCTATCAGTCCGGACTGGTGCCCGAACAATCAGGTGTATATGTGAAAGTTCCGGTATTCTCTTTTGCCAAATTAAAAGATGTTGATATCACGCTTGGACCAGAAATGAAATCAACTGGCGAAGTTATGGGCAAGGATATCACTCTTGAGAAGGCTCTTTACAAGGGATTAGTTGCATCAGGAATGAATATTCAGCCGTTTGGGACGGTCTTGTTTACAGTCGCCGATAAGGATAAACAAGAAGCGCTTAAGCTTGCGAAACGGTTTGCCAGCATTGGCTATCGTCTGGTGGCCACAAGCGGAACAGCAGCTATAATAAAATCTGCCGGTTTTCCGGTTGAGGTAGTCGGCAAAATTGGTGCAGAAGGCAGGACGTTATTGGATATTATCCAAAATGGTGAAGCGCAGTTAATCGTTAATACATTGACAAAAGGGAAGCAGCCTGAGCGTGACGGTTTTAGAATCCGCCGTGATGCTGTTGAAAATGGAGTTCCATGCTTGACCTCATTAGATACTGCTGATGCTATCTTAAAAGTGGTGGAGTCCATGAACTTTTCCGCTGAAGCGATGAGTGTACCAAGCAGGGAGGCTGTTTTTGCATGATACGGAAGGAAATTTGTAAAATCATCAGCCAAAAGTTAATTGCTGAAAATATTTATGAGCTTACCGTAAAGGCTGAGATGGTTCATGACATCACCGAGCCTGGACAATTTGTTCATATTCGGGTAGGAAATGGGTTGGATCCGCTTTTGCGAAGACCAATCAGTATTTCCTCGTATGATGTAACGGAAGAGCAGTTTACGATGATCTATAGAAAAGATGGAAAAGGAACTTCGCTATTGGCCTCTATGGCGCCGGGGATGGAACTCGATATCCTCGGACCTCTTGGCAATGGCTTCCCTATTAATGAAGCCAATATTGGTGAGACTGCTTTGCTCGTGGGTGGAGGAATTGGTGTCCCTCCCCTTTATGAGCTTGCGAAACAGTTGACAGCAAAAGGCGTAAAAGTCATCAATGTCCTGGGCTTCCAAGCTGAATCAGCCGTTTTCTACGAACAGGAATTTTCGGAACTGGGCGAAACGTATGTGGCTACTGCGGATGGTTCTTATGGTATTAAAGGGTTTGTAACGGATGTCATAAAGGATTTACAGTTTGATTGTGTATATTCTTGTGGGCCGACCCCGATGTTAAGAGCACTTGAACAGCAGTACTCTCATAAAAAAATGTTCTTATCGTTAGAGGAACGGATGGGCTGCGGCGTTGGGGCTTGCTTTGCCTGTGTATGCAAAAAGGTGGATGACCCGACGGGAGCTTCCTATAAAAAAGTATGCAGTGACGGACCTGTATTCCGTGCCGGAGAGGTGATAATATGAGCCGATTACATGTTGAATTGCCAGGACTTAGCTTGAAAAATCCAATCATGCCGGCCTCAGGCTGCTTCGGGTTTGGCCGCGAGTACAGCCAATTTTTCGATTTAAGCAATCTTGGTGCAATCATGATCAAAGCAACAACGGCAGAGCCCCGGTTTGGAAACCCGACTCCAAGGGTCGCCGAAACTTCAGCAGGGATGCTAAATGCAATCGGGCTGCAAAACCCTGGATTAGAAAAGGTTGTTTCCGAAGAGCTGCCATGGCTGTCCCAATATGATGTACCGATTATTGCCAATGTGGCTGGGTCGCTTGAAGAGGATTATGTAAAGGTTGCACAGGAAATCTCAAAAGCGCCAAACGTCCATGCACTGGAATTAAATATATCCTGCCCTAACGTTAAAACGGGTGGAATTGCCTTTGGAACCATCCCAGAAGTGGCTAAGCAATTAACACGAAGAGTAAAGGAAGTTTCCGAAGTTCCGGTTTATGTAAAGCTATCTCCAAACGTCACCAATATTGTCGAGATGGCTAAGGCAGTGGAAGATGGCGGTGCTGATGGCATTACAATGATTAACACGCTTGTAGGGATGCGGCTGAATTTAAAAACAGGAAAGCCAATTTTGGCGAACCGAACTGGCGGCCTTTCTGGCCCTGCTGTAAAACCTGTTGCGATTCGAATGGTCTATGAAGTAAGCCAAGTGGTAAATATACCGATTATCGGAATGGGCGGCATCGAATCTGCAGAGGATGTCATTGAATTTTTCTATGCAGGAGCAAGTGCCGTCGCTGTAGGTACAGCAAATTTTGTGAACCCGTTTGTCTGCCCCGAGATTATCGAACAGCTGCCGGTGCTTCTAAATCAACTAGGATTTGAACATATTAGTGAATGTACGGGAAGGAGCTGGAAATAGGATGAACAACTCGCTTATCATCGCGCTTGATTTTGCTAATGCGGCTGAAGTAGATCAATTTTTACAACCATTTGCCGGCAAAGAGCTTTTTGTTAAAGTGGGAATGGAGCTTTTTTACCAAGAAGGGCCTTCGATTATTCACCGTTTAAAGGAATCAGGTCACCGCATTTTCTTAGATTTGAAGCTTCATGATATACCAAATACTGTTTATAGTGCGATGAAGGGGCTTGCCCGCATGAACTGTGACCTTGTCAATGTACATGCTGCAGGCGGAAAAGAAATGATGGCAGCGGCGTTAGAAGGACTGGAGGCTGGTTCTGTTTCCGGAAAGAAAAGGCCGTACTGCATTGCCGTTACCCAGCTGACAAGTACATCGGAGGAGCAAATGAGGAGAGAGCAGCTGATTGGGGTTTCGCTTGAGGAATCGGTACTGCACTATGCTTCCCTGACAAAGGAAGCAGGACTCGACGGAGTCGTTTGTTCAGCATGGGAAGCAGCGTCCATCCGTGAAAAGGTTGGCGCTGACTTTTTGACCGTATGTCCGGGAATCCGGCTTTCTTCGGATTCTGTTGGGGATCAAAAACGGGTAGCAACACCAGAATTTGCGAGACAAGCAGGTGTCAGTGCGATTGTTGTCGGGCGTTCGATCACAAGGTCGGCTGATCCTCTTAAAAGCTATGAACACTGGATGGAAGCATGGAAGGGAGTACATCAATGAAACACACTATTGCTGAAAAATTACTAGACATTAACGCGGTGGGATTAAGCCCGCAAAATCCATTTACTTGGACTTCAGGGCTTCGTTCCCCCATTTATTGTGACAACCGGCTCACCTTATCCTATCCTGCCGTCCGCAGGGCTATTGCCAATGGGCTGCAAAAACTAATCGCCGAGAATTTTCCTGGTACTGAAGTGGTGGCGGGAACAGCAACTGCCGGTATTCCTCACGCTGCCTGGGTCAGCGAGCTGATGGATTTGCCGATGTGCTATGTCCGCTCTAAAGCAAAGGGCCATGGCAAAGGGAATCAAATTGAAGGAAAAGTCGAGCAGGGACAAAAAGTGGTTGTGGTTGAAGATTTAATCTCCACCGGCGGTAGTGTCATCACAGCTGTAGAGGCTCTTAGAGAAGCAGGCTGTGAAGTACTTGGGGTCGTATCCATTTTTACATACGGTCTTGAAAAAGGTAAAGAAGCATTTGCTGCGGAAGGAATTACAAGTTACTCCTTGACTGATTTTCCTTCACTAGTTGAGACGGCCATTGAAAAAGGTTATATCAGCCAGGATGATCAAGAAAGTCTGCTTGCATGGAGCAAGGACCCTGGCGAGTGGAGCAAGCGGTTCGAGTAATATATATAGAATTTGAAGAATTGTCGATATATTACTGTAATTTGTAGATATAACCTGAAAAATTGTCGATATAATTTAAATTTGTGTCGATATATCACAGAAAAGTGTCGATAACCATTATCAATAAGCTGTTTCGTTAATCAATCATAAAAAAGCCCCGGGCCGCCCCGGGGCTTAACACATTAATAGCTCTATTTCTTTAATTTCAGTACCATTTCTTCATCCGGCGTCACGTAAACCGTCTGCTGATGGTCATAAATGACAAATCCGGGCTTAGCACCGCTAGGCTTTTTGACGTGTCGCACTTTTGTAAAATCAACCGGAACTGAACTGGAATTTTTCGCCTTGCTAAAATAGGCTGCCAGCATTGCGGCTTCGTGAATGGTCCCATCAGAGGGCTCCTTACTGCGAATAACGACATGCGAACCGGGAATGTCCTTTGTATGCAGCCAAATTTCATCCCTTGCCGCAAGCTTATTAGTCAGATAGTCATTTTGTTTATTATTTTTTCCAACGATAATTTCAGTTCCATCTGAGGACTGATAGAAATCAAGAACCGGCTTGGCGTTTTGCACTTTTTTGCCGTTCCGTTTTTTACGGTCGCGAATATATCCGCCCTCCACAAGCTCATCGCGAATCTCCTGCAAATCTCTTGGGGAAGCAGACTGGACCTGCTGCAGAAGGCTGTCAAAATAAGCTGCTTCAACGCGCGCCTTTTCAATCTGTTCGATGACAATAGAAACCGCGTTTTTCGCTTTCTGATACTTGGAAAAATATTTTTGCGCATTATCAGAAGGAGATTTCCGAGGGTCAAGTGGAATGACAATCGTTCCGCCGTTTTCATCATAATAATCAAGAACCTCGATTTCTTTCATTCCCTTTTTGGCGGCATAAAGATTGGCTGTTAACAATTCCCCGTAACGCTGATATTCATCGGCTTTTTCCGCTTCCTTTAGGGTTGCTTCCAGTTTATCTATTTTCTTTTCATTTTTTTCTTTTTCATTCGTAATAAGCTTCTCAATATCATTCCCTTGCTGTTTGACCCTGTCCCGTTCCGCCTTGCCAAAATAATAACGCTCCAACGTTTCGCTAAGGCTGGAAAAACCCTTCACCTCACCTTTCAGGTGCTCAAGCGGAAACAAATAAAAGGCTTCCTTTTCTGGAGCAGCGATGATAGACGGTGAAATTGCCCCTGATTGAATTTTTTTAATTAGGCTTAAAAATGTTTTGGGCACAGTCGTCCGATTGGCAAGTCCGCTTTGAAAAATGACCTCTTTCGCAAACAGCGGCGAAATGCCAGCGAACTGCTCCACGAGTTGGCGGTCAAGCCGTCCTGCATTAAAATCGATGCCCCTTACAACATCCTCTTCATTTGCCAGAAATGGATTTTGCTTGTTTTGCTCCGGCGGGAACAGAAACGGCTGCCCAGGCAGGATGGCCCTGTGACTGTTAACAGCAAACGACACGTGTTTGATACTGTCCAAAATAATATTCCGGGTTTTATCAACTAAGATGATATTACTGTGCCTGCCCATAATTTCGATAATTAATTGCTTATAACTGATATCGCCAATTTCATTCCGGCCTTTGATTTCAAAAATAATCATTCGGTCGGTTTCAACTTGGTATAAATCCTCTAAAATATGACCCTCAATATGCTTCCTTAGCAGCATACAAAACATTGGCGGCTCACTAGGGTTTTCGTGGGTTTCGGTGGTAAGCTGTGCCCTGGCATAGCTCGGATGGGCAGATAAAAGCAGTCTGTGATTAACCCCTCCAGCGCGAATCGTTAAAATAATTTCATTTTTATAAGGCTGATGAACTTTATTAATCCGCCCGCCTTTTAGGGCACGGGAAAGTTCATGACTAATCGCGTTTGTAAATAAACCATCAAATGACATGGTGAACATCCTTTTCTATTAACAATAGTTTTCTATATAAGTATAACCTTTCAATTGAGAATCTGTCTTTTATCATAGCATTTTTTTGGACGACCCTGAATAAGCTGTCTATAGAGTTCTTGCTTGTGGGTGCAAATGCATTGACTGCAACTATTTTTTAATGCAGAGATTTACAGGCTTGTCATTAGAATTAGAGCTAAGGGGGAAGTGAGATGGTCGGATGAAGTTCCATGAGATGGAGATAAAACAAGTTGAAAAGGCTCTAGAAACCGACTTTTCATCTGGATTATCAGCAGAGGAAGTGAAAAAAAGGGTAAAGCAATATGGTTTAAATGAGCTAGAAGAAGGGGAGA
>NZ_JAGYPE020000072.1:14213-27429 GCF_018343545.2 Neobacillus citreus
TTCATCTGGATTATCAGCAGAGGAAGTGAAAAAAAGGGTAAAGCAATATGGTTTAAATGAGCTAGAAGAAGGGGAGAAGCAATCGGCTTTACTCTTATTTTTTAGCCAATTTAAGGATTTCATGGTGTTGGTGCTCCTTGCAGCAACGTTAATATCGGGGCTGCTTGGTGAATATATCGATGCAATCGCGATCATTGCCATTGTCATTATCAATGGATTTCTTGGCTTCTTCCAAGAACGGAGAGCGGAAAAGTCACTTCAGGCATTAAAGGAGTTATCTGCTCCGCAGGTCTCAGTGCTAAGAGATGGAAAGTGGATTAAGATTCCGTCAAAGGAAATCGTCGTGGGCGATATTATGAAATTTACAAGCGGCGACCGGATTGGTGCGGATGTTCGTCTGATTGAATCGAAAAGTTTGGAAATTGAGGAATCGGCGCTGACCGGTGAATCGGTGCCCGTTTCGAAAATTACGGAAAAGCTGACGAATGAAAATCCGGGCATTGGCGATATGGAAAATACAGCCTTTATGGGAACGATGGTAACAAGAGGCAACGGTGTGGGTGTAGCCATAGCTACCGGTATGAAAACAGCGATGGGTCAGATTGCCGGACTTTTGCAAACGGCAGAATCCCAAGAAACACCACTGCAGCGGAGGCTCGAACAGTTAGGGGAAATTCTAATTACAGTGGCACTTCTTCTGACCTTTCTAGTAGTAGCGGTTGGTGTGATTCAGGGACATGATATTTATACAATGTTTTTGGCAGGCGTTTCCTTAGCAGTAGCGGCAATACCTGAGGGTCTGCCGGCGATCGTGACGGTAGCTTTATCCTTGGGTGTCCAAAAAATGATCAAGCAAAAGGCGATTGTCCGCAAACTGCGAGCAGTTGAAACCCTCGGCTGTGCATCAGTCATTTGTTCCGATAAAACGGGAACCATGACACAAAACAAAATGACGGTAACCCATCTCTGGAGCGGCGGCCAAACATGGACAGTTGACGGTGGCGGCTATCAGCCAAAGGGTGATTTTTTCCGGAATGAAAAGAAGGTTCACCCTAAGGATGAAAAAGCCTTGCAGCAAATGCTGATTTTTGGGATGCTATGCAACCATTCTGAGATAAACCTTAAAGGTGAGGACTATATTCTTGACGGTGATCCAACGGAAGGCGCACTTTTGGTAAGTGCCATGAAGGCAGGTTTTAATCGTCCGAAGCTACTTGAGGAATTTACCATTATGAATGAATTTCCTTTCGATTCCGCAAGAAAAATGATGAGCATCCATGTAAAAGATAAACAGGGCAGGCATTTTATCATCACAAAAGGGGCTCCGGATGTTATTTTGGGCATCAGTGAATCGATTCTATGGGACGGGAGAACCCAATATTTAAACAAGGAAACAAACCAAAAGGTTCAATCCGCGATTGACAATCTGGCATCACAGGCATTAAGGACGATTGCGATTGCCTTTAAGCCTATTCCTGCGAACACGTACATTTTCAGCGAAAAAGAAGCTGAAAGCAAATTGACCTTTATTGGTGTTCAAGGGATGATTGACCCGCCAAGACCTGAAGTGAAATTAGCCGTTAAAGAGTGTAAAGAGGCAGGCATAAAAACTGTCATGATTACCGGCGACCATGCCATCACCGCTAAAGCAATTGCAGCTCAGCTGGGGATCTTAACGAGTAAAAGCAAGGTGCTCGACGGTAAGCAATTATCTGAAATGTCGGTTGAGGATTTAGAAAATGTGGTGGAAGATGTTTCGGTTTTTGCCAGGGTATCACCAGAACATAAACTGAAAATTGTTAAAGCCCTTCAGAACAGAGGTCATATTGTAGCGATGACAGGGGATGGCGTCAATGATGCTCCTGCCATCAAAGCCGCAGACATTGGGGTAGCCATGGGTATCACCGGAACGGATGTAGCTAAAGAGGCTTCGGCACTCGTTTTACTAGACGATAATTTTGCAACCATTAAAGCAGCCATTAAAGAAGGCAGAAATATTTATGAAAATATCCGCAAGTTCGTCCGTTACTTGTTAGCTTCAAACGTCGGTGAAATTTTGGTAATGTTGTTTGCCATGCTTCTGGGTCTTCCTTTGCCGCTCGTGCCAATCCAGATTCTTTGGGTGAACCTGGTGACAGATGGACTGCCGGCGATGGCACTTGGACTTGATCGCCCGGAGGAAAACGTTATGAAACGTGGGCCGAGAAGTCCTAATGAAGGAGTATTCTCACGTGGACTTGGCTGGAAGGTAGTCTCCCGCGGCTTTTTAATCGGACTGGTGACGCTTTTTGCCTTCATGATTGTCTATCATAATGACCCATCACAGCTGCAATATGCTCAGACTGTTGCATTTGCCACCCTTGTTATGGCTCAGCTGATCCATGTCTTCGATTGCCGCAGTGAGAAATCTGTCCTGTCAAGAAACCCTTTTGGTAACCAATACCTTGTATGGGCAGTTATATCATCATTGCTAATGGTGTTGGTAGTAATCTACTATCCGCCGCTGCAACCGATCTTCCACACCCTTCCAATCGCTGCAAAGGATTGGCTGTTGATTATCGGATTATCCTCCATCCCAACTTTTTTACTAGCAGGCTCATTTTTATTAAGAAAAACGAAATAAAGTGTGTTATAATCCAAAAGGTAATAGAATCCATTCTATTACCTTTTGGATTTTTTGGCTTATAGCATAAATTCAAAGAATGGATGTGCGCCTAGATGGTTGTAAGTATGACAGGCTTTGGAAGAGGCCGGGCAGAATCGGATTTCTTTATCGTGAATGCCGAAGTGAAATCGGTTAATCATCGCTTTACTGAAATAAATATTCGAATGCCAAGACAGCTATTAAAAATAGAAGATAAAATTAAGAAGAAGCTGAATCAGTATATCCGCCGTGGCCGGTCGGAGGTATATATCAACATTGAAGGTGCAGGTCTAATTACTCGAAAACTTCAAGTTGATTGGAAATTGATTGATGAATATTATCAGTTTATCGAACAGGCAAAGAGCAGATATGGATTTGAAGGAAAAGTAACCCTTCAGGATTTGCTCCTTCGTGCAGACCTATTACATATTGAAGAAAATGAAGCCGGTAATGAAGAGCTTGAAAATTTAGTGCTATCCGCTACTGAGGAAGCTGTCATCCTGTTGAAACAAATGAGGCTCGCGGAAGGCGCGGTTTTAAAGAAAGACTTGCTTGCCCTTATTGCCCAGTTGGAAACCCATGTAAAGGAGCTACAAAATTATGCACCTGAAGTGGTTCAGCTATACAAGGAGCGAGTCTTAAAGAGAATGCAAGAGTTTACCGGCGGTCAGGTGGACGAGACAAGGCTTTTGACAGAAGTGGCTGTTTTTGCCGAAAAAGCCGATATAAATGAAGAGATTACCAGATTGACAAGCCATCTGGAGCAGTTTGTGCAAACATTAAATGAAGCTGAACCGATTGGAAGAAAACTTGATTTTATTGTTCAGGAGATGAATCGAGAGGTCAATACCATCGGGTCAAAAGCAAATGATGCAAAAATTGCCAAGAAGGCAGTTGAGATGAAAAGCTTGCTTGAGAAACTAAAGGAGCAGGTTCAAAATATCGAATAGGATTTGTTTAGAAATGCATTGACACGGTCAAAATATATTATTAATGATTGGATGATTTTCATGGCAATTAAATTAATTAATATTGGTTTTGGTAATATTGTATCGGCAAATCGAATTATTTCTATCGTAAGTCCCGAATCAGCTCCTATAAAAAGAATTATCCAAGATGCCCGGGACCGCGGGTCATTAATCGATGCTACATACGGAAGACGGACTCGTGCTGTTATTGTAATGGATAGTGATCATGTTATTCTTTCCGCCGTTCAGCCTGAGACAGTAGCGCACCGCTTAACGGACCGTGAGGATACTATTGAAGAAGGGTAGGATTTTAGTAATATGCCAGAAAAAGGATTGTTAATTGTACTTTCCGGTCCATCAGGGGTTGGTAAAGGAACTGTACGAAAAGAGATTTTTTCACAGCCTGATACGGCCTTTGAATATTCTATTTCAGTTACAACCCGAAAGCCTCGTGCTGGAGAAGTGGATGGAGTGGATTATTTTTTCCGAACCCGCGAAGAGTTTGAGGAAATGATCAGGCACGGCAAGCTGCTTGAATATGCTGAATTTGTTGGTAACTATTATGGCACGCCAGTGGATTACGTCCGGCAAACCCTAGATGAAGGCAAGGATGTTTTCCTCGAGATAGAGGTCAAGGGTGCCCGCCAAGTTCGTGAAAAATTCCCTGAAGGTTTATTTATTTTTCTAATGCCGCCAAGTCTATCGGAATTAAAAAACCGAATTGTGACAAGAGGAACAGAAACAGAAGATATTATTCATAATCGGATGCTGACAGCCCGTGAAGAAATTGAAATGATGGAATTATATGATTATGTTGTTGAGAATGACCAAGTGGAACTCGCCTGCGAACGCATTAAAGCGATTGTAGTTGCGGAGCATTGCCGCAGGGAACGAGTAGAAAAACGTTATAAAAAATTGCTGGAGGTTGATTAGAATGTTATACCCTTCTATCGATTCATTGCTGGAAAAAATTGATTCAAAATATTCCTTGGTATCCGTGGCAGCTAAGCGTGCCCGCGCCATGTCGCAGGTAAAAGACGAGAGACTGCCAAAATACGTTTCCTACAAATATGTTGGAAAAGCACTTGAAGAAATTTACAGTGGCGAGCTAACCTACCGCGTTGCCAAAAAAGCAGATAACTCTGCTGAATAAATGTAGAAAACCATTTAATGAAGGCTTGACATAACAGTCAGCCTTTTTATTTTTCGTAAAACTTATGATAATGCATTTTTCCTTCTGTTGATTGGAGCGGAAGGCGCTCGACTCCTGCGGGAGTACGGGGCAGGGGAGACCCCACAGGCGCTTAAGCGCCGAGGAGGCTCCCCGTACCGCCCGCGGAAAGCGAGCGCCTGGAGCGGAAATCAACAGACCCATTAATAGAATTTTGTCGAATTCAAATAGTAAAAGGTGAAAAATAAGTAAAATTCAATCATAATAGAGGAAAAAGTGTTTACATAAAGCGGGGGAAAAAGTATGTTAACCAATAAAAAAATACTATTATGTGTAACAGGTGGAATTGCTGTTTACAAAGCAGCGGCCTTGACAAGCAAACTCGTTCAAGCCGGTGCCCAAGTTAAGGTTATAATTACCGAATCAGCCAGCCAATTCGTAACCCCATTAACCTTCCAAGCACTTTCACGCAATGAAGTTTATACAGATACATTTGATGAAAAAAATCCGCAGGTCATTGCCCATATCGACTTAGCCGACTGGGCCGATTTGGTCCTCGTGGCACCAGCCACAGCCAATACGATCGCCAAACTGGCGGGCGGGATTGCTGATAATATGGTCACGACTACGCTGCTTGCAACAACGGCACCTGTCTGGATTGCACCAGCCATGAACGTTCATATGTATGACCACCCAGCGGTTAAAAAGAATCTTGACACTTTAGCGGACTACGGATATCGGTTCATCGAACCAAGCGAAGGCTATCTTGCCTGCGGCTATGTTGGCAAAGGACGCTTAGAAGAACCTGAGAAAATTGTTGAATTAATTCAAGGTTTTTTTGCCAAAAAGGAATTTAAACCGCTTAAAGGGAAAACAGTCGTAATTACGGCTGGACCGACAAGGGAAAAAATTGACCCTGTTCGTTTTATATCCAATCATTCAAGTGGAAAAATGGGTTATTCCATCGCAGAAGAAGCTAGGAAGCAAGGGGCCCGTGTAGTATTGATTTCCGGTCCGGTACAAATACCCGCTCCCTCTGGTGTTGACCTAGTCAAGGTGGAGAGCGCGGAAGATATGTATAAAGCTTGTATAGAAGTTTTTGATAAGGCGGATATTGTGATAAAAACAGCGGCTGTTGCTGATTACCGTCCCAAAATTGCTTACGATGAAAAGGTGAAAAAACAGCCTGGCGGAACGGCGTTAGAGCTTGAACGGACAAAGGATATATTGTTTGAACTTGGCCAAAGAAAGAAAAATCAGGTGCTGATTGGTTTTGCGGCGGAAACAAATAATGTCGATGAATATGCCCGAAAAAAATTGTTAACAAAAAATGCCGATATGATTGTCGCAAACAATGTGAAGTCCGAGGGAGCGGGATTTGGCACAGATACAAACATCGTCACCCTATACAAACGTGACGGCTCAATTGTTGACTTGCCTTTGATGTCTAAAGCGGACGTCGCCGGGAAAATTATTGAAGAAATTGCCGCACTTCTTAAGGATTTGGAGAAAAAATGAAAATTGCCAGTGTCATTGTAGATGTGCCGGCTAAACAAACAGATAAAGCATTCGATTATCTTATTCCATCCCAATGGGAGGAGACGATTCAACCGGGAATGAGAGTCGTCGTTCCGTTTGGCCCGCGTCATATTCAAGGGTTTGTTATTGAGGTGAAGCGGGAGTCCGAATTCAAACAGTTAAGGGAAATTATTGAACCGATGGACCTTGTGCCGGTTTTGAATCAGGAATTATTAAAGCTTGGAACTTGGCTGACAGACCATACCCTATGCTTTAAGATTTTTGCCTTTCAGGTCATGCTTCCCGCGGCTTTAAAAGCTAAGTACGAAAAAAAGGTAAAACTTGCTCCTGGAGCGGCCGCCGTGGATTTGCCAATGCCGCTCCAGCCATACTTTGCTAACAGCAGCACGCTCAATTGGGAGATAGCATTAAAAAATGGCCTTGTTCCCTATCTGCAGCGTGCTTCGGCAGAAGGGTTTCTTGAGGTCATTTATGAAGTCAAGGAAAAGGTTAGGAAAAAACTTGTCCATGTGATAGGCCCAGCTATAGGTGTGCAGGACATGAAGCTAGAGCTGGAGAGGCTGCCTGGAAACGCGGATAAGCAGAAGCAAGTGCTGGCGTATTTTATAGAACACGACAGCGAAATTGAATTGCGGCAATTAACCGAGAAAATTAAAGCCTCCTCGTCTACAGTCAAAGCTCTTGTTGAAAAGAAACTGCTTTGGGAAGCGGAAAAAGAAGTCTACCGGGACCCATATGAAAACCGCACCTTTGAACGAACCAGCCCGTTGCCCTTAACAGAGGCCCAAACCACAGCCATTAAACCGATTCTTGATTCGATTGAAGGAAATCAACATGAGGTATTTCTGCTTTATGGGGTTACTGGCAGCGGTAAAACAGAAATTTACCTGCAATCCATTCAGGAGGTCATTGAAAAAGGCAAGGAAGCAATTGTTCTCGTTCCCGAGATTGCCCTTACACCGCAGATGGTCAATCGGTTTAAAGGAAGATTCGGTGACCAGGTTGCGGTGCTCCACAGCGGTTTATCGGCCGGTGAAAAGTACGATGAATGGCGGAAAATCCAACGGAAACAGGTTAAGGTAGCGGTTGGTGCAAGATCCGCTATCTTTGCCCCGTTTGAAAATATCGGCATTATCATTATCGATGAAGAGCATGAGACAAGTTATAAACAGGAGGAAATGCCGCGCTATCATGCGAAAGATGTGGCGATTGAAAGAGCGAAAACCTATTCTTGTCCGGTTGTGTTAGGCAGTGCCACTCCGTCTTTAGAATCGTTTGCGAGAGCGCAAAAAAAGGTTTACCATCTTTTGTCCCTGCCGACACGAATGAATAATCAACCATTGCCGTCCGTGGAAATTATTGATATGCGTGAAGAGCTACGCGCCGGGAACCGTTCCATGTTTTCCACGAAACTTTTTGAAATGCTTAAGGACAGGCTCGAAAAAAACCAGCAGTCCGTTTTATTTTTAAATAAACGCGGACATTCTTCGTTTGTCATGTGCAGGGATTGCGGCTATGTTGTCAGTTGTCCTAACTGTGACATCTCGCTTACCTACCATCGGGCCGGAGTTCAAATGAAATGTCACTATTGCGGTTTTGAAAGCCCGGTTCCGAAGATATGCCCTGAGTGTTCAAGCGAATATATCCGCTACTTTGGAACAGGGACGCAAAAGGTTGAGGACGAACTTGGAAAAATTTTGCCCGAGGCCAGGGTCATTCGGATGGATGTGGACACAACAGGCCGTAAGGGTTCACATGAAAGATTGCTGAAGGAGTTTCAGGACGGCAAAGCGGATATTTTATTGGGAACGCAAATGATTGCAAAAGGGCTGGATTTCCCTAATATTACTCTTGTGGGTGTGCTTTCCGCTGATACGATGCTTCATTTGCCTGACTTCCGGTCATCAGAAAAAACCTTTCAATTATTAACACAGGTAAGCGGCCGGGCTGGGCGTCATCAGCTGCCCGGAGAGGTAATTATTCAAACCTATACTCCGGAACACTACAGCATCGAGCTGGCCGGAACACAGAACTATGACCTTTTTTATCAGCGGGAAATGTTTGTCCGGAAAATGCACCATTATCCGCCTTTTTATTTTCTTGCTCTTATTACGGTCAGTCATGAGCAGTTGATGACAGTCATGTCCGCGACAGAGAAAATTGCCCGTTTCTTGAGATCACAGGTTTCTAATCAGGCGGTTGTTCTTGGCCCCTCAGTCTCGCCAATCGCAAGGATTAATAATAGATATCGCTATCAATGTCTGATAAAATACAAGCGGGAACCGAACCTGACAAAAACATTGAAAACAATCATTGATCAGCATCAAAATGAAGCGAAAAATGGGCTTCTTGTGTCCGTTGACGTAAATCCGTTTATCCTGATGTAATCTGGGTGAAAATGAAATAATAATTAGTAGAAAAATATTGGAGGAACCGTTTTGGCAATACGTAAAATTGTAAACTACCCTGCGGAGATACTGGAAACAAAATGCCAAGAGGTAGTAAAGTTTGATAAAAAACTGGCAAAAATGCTAGATGATATGTATGACACCATGATTGAATTTGATGGGGTGGGACTTGCAGCTCCGCAAATTGGTGTAGACGCCCGCGTCGCGATCGTCGACATTGATGATGAATCAGGAACGATCGAAATGATAAATCCTTGTGTTCTCGAAACAGCCGGAGAACAAACAGGACCCGAGGGCTGTTTAAGCTTTCCCAATTTGTTTGGGGAAGTATCAAGACCAAATTTCGTGAAGATTGAGGCCTTGGACCGAAAAGGCAGAAAATATGTAGTGGAGGCTGAAGGGTTCCTGGCACGGGCTATTCAGCATGAAATCGACCATTTAGACGGGATATTGTTTACTTCAAAGGTATTGCGATATCTCGAGGAAGATGAGTTAAAAGGAGTAGAGGCTGAATGACGAAAATTGTTTTTATGGGTACACCTGATTTTTCAGTGCCTATTTTGCGACAAATCATTGAAGATGGATACGAGGTAATTGGCGTGGTAACCCAGCCGGACAGACCTGTCGGTAGAAAAAAGGTTTTAACGCCGCCCCCCGTTAAGGTAGAAGCGGTAAAGCAGGGGATCCCAGTCTTGCAGCCCGAAAAAATTCGTCATTCAGAAGAGCTCAGTAAAATCCTCGCTTTGAAGCCGGACTTAATTGTAACGGCAGCCTTTGGTCAAATTTTACCAAAGGAGCTGCTGGATGCCCCGAAATTTGGCTGTATCAATGTCCATGCTTCCTTGCTTCCGGAATTACGCGGCGGAGCGCCAATCCACTATGCCATTATGCAGGGAAAAAAGAAAACAGGCGTTACCATCATGTATATGGTCGAGAAATTAGATGCCGGTGATATGCTATCAAAAGTGGAAGTTTCAATTGCCGAAGATGATAACGTTGGTACACTTCACGAAAAACTTAGTGCGGCAGGTGCCAAACTACTTTCAGAAACGTTGCCTAGGCTTCTCGAGGGCAAATTAAACCCAGTACCGCAGAATGACAGCGAGGCGACCTTTGCTCCCAATATTAAGCGAGAACAGGAAAAAATCAATTGGGCCAAAACAGGCGCTGAAATATATAATCAAATTCGCGGCTTAAATCCCTGGCCTGTTGCTTTTACGATGTTAGATGGCCAGGTGCTAAAAATTTGGCAAGCGGAGAAAATTAAAAATGCCAAGCAGAACGTACCCGGGACAATCATCAACATTGAGCCGGACGGCTTAACGGTCAGCACCGGAGATGATACTGCGATTAAAATTATCGAACTGCAGCCATCTGGTAAAACAAAAATGGCCAGTGAGCAATTTTTACGGGGAGCGGGTTCGAAAATTTCAACAGGCAGTAAATTAGGAGAGTAAAATGACAACCAAAGCGAGAACAAATGTACGGGAAGCGGCAATGGACCTTCTTGTTACAATAGAAAAAAATCAATCCTACAGCAATTTGCTACTTAATCATGCAATCAATAATAATCAAATCTCTCAAAAGGATATCGGCTTATTAACGGAATTAACCTATGGAACGTTACAAAGAAGAATGGCCTTAGATTTCTTTCTCAAGCCCTTTATAAAAGACCATAAAAAATTGGCGGATTGGATTATTCATTTACTTAGACTCACGGTTTATCAAATGGTTTATCTTGATCGAATTCCTGATCGTGCTGCTATATATGAAGCAGTAGAAATTGCCAAAAAACGCGGGCATAAAGGAATTGCAGGCTTGGTTAATGGCGTGCTTAGAAGCATTCAAAGAGAAGGACTTCCATCTTTAAATGAAGTTTCTGACCCAATTGAAAGATTATCACTGGAAACGAGTCACCCATTATGGCTTGTGGGCCGCTGGGTCAGCCAATTTGGATATGATAAAACAAAAGAAATGTGTGAGATCAATCTGACGGCACCGATGCAAATTGCCAGAGTCAATCTCACCAAGATGTCTCGAGATGAATGTGCCCAGGTGCTCGAAGAAGAGGGGTTTGAAATTGAAAAAAGCCCGATTATTCCAGAGGCGATTAGGTCGTTAAAGGGAAATCTGGCTACTAGCATTGCCTTTAAATATGGAATGTTCACAATCCAAGATGAAAGTTCGATGCTTGTAGCCTATGCATTAGGCGCTGAAAAAAATGAATTTGTCCTTGATGCTTGTGCAGCCCCTGGAGGTAAAAGCACGCATATTGCTGAAAAGATGCAAAATACTGGCGAAGTGATTTCCGTTGACCTTCACCAGCACAAAGTAAGATTAATCAATGAAAATGCCCGCCGATTAGGGTTATCAAATATAAAGACAAATGTCTCTGATTCAAGATTGCTGCAGGAAAAGTTCAAGCAGGAATCATTTCATCACATTCTGCTTGATGCACCATGCTCAGGGCTTGGGGTGATGAGAAGAAAGCCTGATATGAAGTATACCAAGACCGAAAAGGATTTAGAGCGTTTAAGCAGTATTCAACAAAGTCTATTAACATCGGTTGCTCCTTTACTGAAAAAAGGCGGCACCCTTGTATATAGTACCTGTACAGTAGATAAAGTGGAAAATGAATATACAGTAAAGACATTTTTAGATAACAATCCGGAGTTTGAGGGAGATTTAACATTCAAAAACAGGATGCCAGAAGCGATTCAACCGCTCATTACCGGATTTGATTTACAAATATTCCCACAAGATTTTGGGTCAGACGGCTTTTATATAGCCGCTTTAAAAAGGAAGGTGTAACGATTGGAACAACTAAATACAGCAGAGAAGAATACAGCATTGGACAAAAAAAAATCGATTTACTCACTTGAGCTTCAAGATTTAAAAGATTGGCTGAAAGAGAATGGCGAAAAACCATTCAGAGCCGAGCAAATTTTTGACTGGCTTTATAAAAAACGGGTCATTTCTTTTGAGGATATGAGCAATTTATCCAAAGAATTAAGAGAGAAACTGGCCGCCGCGTTTCAGATTACTACCTTAAATACGGTTATTCAGCAAACATCCTCGGATGGAACTATCAAATTTCTCTTTGAACTTCATGATGGATATTCCATTGAGACAGTTTTAATGCGTCACGATTATGGAAACTCAGTTTGTGTAACGACTCAGGTTGGCTGCAGGATCGGCTGTACCTTTTGTGCTTCCACTCTTGGCGGCTTAAAAAGACATTTAGAAGCTGGTGAAATCGTTGCGCAGGTTGTCAAGGTCCAGCAAGCTCTTGATGAATCAGATGAACGCGTCAGTTCCGTTGTCATTATGGGTATTGGCGAGCCATTTGATAATTACGATAATATGCTGTCGTTTCTAAAAATTATCAATCATGAAAAAGCGTTAAATATCGGGGCGCGTCATATCACTGTTTCAACAAGCGGTATTATCCCGAAAATCTATCAATTTGCTGATGAAAATATGCAAATTAATTTTGCCATTTCCCTGCATGCTCCTAATACAGAATTAAGGTCAAGGTTAATGCCGATTAATAAAGCTTTTAAACTTGATGACTTAATGAAAGCAGTGCGGTATTATATCGATAAGACAGGCAGAAGAATAAGTTTTGAGTATGGCCTCTTTGGCGGCGTTAACGATTCAGTTGAGCATGCCGAGGAATTGGCAGAACTGATAAAAGGGATAAAATGCCATGTGAATCTGATACCTGTTAACTACGTTCCGGAAAGGGATTACGTCCGCACGCCTAGAGAAAAGATTTTTGCTTTTGAGAAGACGCTAAAAACGCGTGGTATAAATGTAACCATTCGCCGGGAGCACGGCCATGATATTGATGCAGCATGCGGGCAGCTTCGTGCAAAGGAGCGAAAAGAGGAGACGATGTAAAGGTATGAAAGAAGTATTTCAAACAGACCGAGGGAAAGTGCGTCTTCACAATGAGGATGCCGGGGGAGTTTTTATTAACCTTGACGGGGACCGCCTTGCCATCGTAGCAGATGGGATGGGCGGCCACCGTGCGGGTGATGTAGCAAGTGAAATGAGCGTATCGCATTTAAAACAAGAATGGGAAAAAACCAAAGGAATTATAGATGCCGAGACGGCCGAAACGTGGCTCGAGGAGCAAATTAAAAAGGTAAATGAAATTCTTTTTGACCATGCCTTAAGCCATACGGAATGTGACGGGATGGGGACGACGATTGTCGCTGCTATCGCCACGAGTTTGTTTGCGACAATGGCAAATATAGGCGACAGCCGCGGTTATATTCTGAATGAATCTGGTTTTAAGCAAATTACCGAAGACCATTCCCTTGTTAATGAATTAGTCAGGACCGGGCAAATTTCCAAAGAAGATGCAGAGCATCATCCTCGTAAAAATGTATTGCTGAGGGCATTGGGGACTGAAAAAACAGTCGAAATGGATATTAAAACAATCACTTTCGAAGAAGGCGATTTACTCCTTTTATGTTCT
>NZ_JAGYPE020000073.1 GCF_018343545.2 Neobacillus citreus
CTCGAATGTAAATTTAGCCATATAAAAAACTGCACCTCCATTGTTAGTTTTGTGTCTAACAATTTTGGTGCAGTTCATTTATGGCGGCTTTTGACGTCAACTTGTCAAGCTATGAGGCTTTTAAAGGGTTTCCAGAATATAAATTTACCTATACTCCGTTTAATTTGCATCAGGTGATGCAGCAGAACCGTCCCCGTATTTCATTCGGTAGCCCGCCAAGTATTGGAAAAATTCACTTAGGCAGCGGGTGGAATGCTGATACTCATTCATAAGTCTTTCGCTAATAGTTATCATGTGGCTAGGCTTCGAATTAATTTCAAAGATCCAAATATGACCATTCTTATCAATACCGATATCAATTCCAACCTCTCCAATAAGTTGATTTAGGGAAGATTCCATTGCTGTGACCGCATAGATTGCTTCATCTTTCACTTGATTCGTTAATTCGATACTCCGCTCGCAAAATACTTCTTTGAGAACGTCTCTTGAGGTATACTTTCCGGAATGAGTAGTTAATTCATTTTTATTCTTCAAGAAGGGAACCATTGCGGTTGGCTGCCATTTGTTATAACCGTCTTTATTAAGATGGATTCTAAAGTCAAAGGTTTGTTCGTCAACGCACGCTAGATCGATGGCTTGCTGCAAAAGATAGGTGGATAGTAATCCATCCTTAAAGTGATGATCAGCGAGGTCATCTAAACTTATATAAATCCGAAACACTTCTTGTGAATCTTCACGGTATTGGCATAGAAAGCCTGTCCCATTTTGAGAACTTACCTTGAAAATACCATATCCAAAACTTCCTGTTACTGGTTTAAGAAAAATTTCTTGGTACCTGTTTAAAAAGTCCTGTATGTCTGAAACGGACGGGGCTAAACATGTATCAGGGATATGTTTCATAATCTCAGGATCGGAATTGAGTTGTTGGTAGACCATGTCTTTATTAAAAAAAGAAGAATTAAACATTTTAGCGCTAGTATAAAGATTGATATTCTTCTTGAAGACGCTAAAAATCTCTTTTTGTTCATTTTCCCTCCCATAGATTCGGTTGTAGACCACGTTAGGGAAAGGAACTTGGCATTCCAGCCATTTTTTTGAACCATCTGTTGTCGTCTCGAGAAATGTACCTGTGACGTTTTTTTTCGACCAATTGATTACCTGAGGAGTAAAAAGAAAAATGGATATTGGTTCATTCTTCAGCGTCGACAGTAGATATTCAAATAATTGAATGTGAGAGCTATCTGCCATTAATATTCCTACTAATGGGCCTATCCGCAGTGTGCCATTATCAAAATGAGCCCTTAACTGGCAGGGGAAAGGAATCATTAACTCTTTTATTAATATTGAGGACAAATAAATTTCTGATTCGTTGCCGTCAATAGGGATAACTTTTGATACGATAATCCGATGACCAAACTGAATATAATAATTACGCCTGTTTAAACCAAATTCCTTCCACAACTTCCGAGAGATTAATAGTTCCCTGTTTGGGTTCTCCTCAAGAAAATGAATATGAACAATATTATTCTGTGACACTTCATCACCTTTTCAAATAGTTTTATAGTAGTATATTATGTTTGGAATATTTCGCATGGGGTTGTACCAAAAATAGGTGTGGTTTTTGGGGTGATTTCTATTTTCGTATAACAATTTTATTTCTTTTTTCATAACCTGTTAATTGAAAGCTCCATTTTTGTAAAGGAGTTTTATACATTAATCCTCATGTGAAAAGCGGGTGATTGAAGGTGGATAATATTGGTATAGGAAAACCAATTATAGCCATTACAGGAAGTTCAGGGAAAACAACTACTAAAGAAATGGTGTCATCAATTATACAGAGGCGCTGGAAGGTTTTTAAGTCATATGAAAATGGCAATGACGTTTGGTTTACATCTCAGTATGTGAAGCAAATTGATCCTACTTATGAGGCGCTGGTTTTAGAATACGGGATGACACATGCTGGGAATATTACGGAGCATTGCAAACTTATTCAACCAAATATTGGGATCATCACCAATGTCGGAATAGCCCATATTGGAAATTTTGAGGACCAGGAATTTGGTGTAATAGCCGCGAAGTCAGAATTGATTAAAGGAATGAAATCAGATGGGATTTTATTTTTAAACGAGGACGATCTGAATTCAAAATTGTTGGATAAAGGGGATTTTCGGGGCGAAATTCTTTCTATAGGCATTCAAAACAAAGCCAACTATCAGGCGAGGGAAATTTATTACACTGAGAATGGAATGAATTTTCGGGTTGAAATGGAGGGTATGGACTGCCCATTTTATATTCCGATTTTCGGTAAACATAATGTGTATAATGCTTTATTTGCTATAGCAGTTTCCCATCGATTAGGATTGTCCATAAATGATATACGCCTTGGATTAGAAAACTTTTATCAAACGTTTGGCCGCTTAACAATCTATCATTTAAAAAATGAAATAACCATCATTAATGATA
The DNA here is from genome assembly GCF_018343545.2 of Neobacillus citreus. Classification (GTDB taxonomy): domain Bacteria; phylum Bacillota; class Bacilli; order Bacillales; family Cytobacillaceae; genus Neobacillus; species Neobacillus citreus. The sequence continues at coordinate 2,464 of NZ_JAGYPE020000073.1, forward strand.
CTTTTAATGCAAAACCTGATGCTATGAAAGAAGCCATTAATGTCTTATCCAATATTGGTAAGGATACAAAAATTGCTATTTTGGGCTGCATGTTTGACTTAGGCATTCATGAGGAACAAGCCTATAGAGATATAGGAAGTTATGCAGCTAGCTGTAAAATTGATTACCTTTATACAGTAGGGGAAGGAACAAAAATAATAGGAGAGGCTGCAAATCAATCCGGTATAGCCGATGAAAATGTGAAACATTTTCATTCTATCGATGAATTGCATCAAACGCTTGTTGGCCAAATAAAAGAAAAAACAACTGTTCTGATTAAAGGGTATTTTGGAATGGAGAATGCCATGAGAGTAAAAATGATTGATACAGCTATGTTTTTAAGAGACTATTTTAAATAATTCAAAGGAAAAAGCATGGAATCAGATCCATGCTTTTTCATTTTTCCAGGAGAATATCCCTCAATTCTTACTTGTTTCTTTCCATCACGGCAAAGTAGTTATTTTCACTGTCTGCAAAATTAAACACCTTACCATTAGGCATATTAACAATTTCTCCAACTGTAACGTTTTTGTTTGATAAGTCGCTATGTAATTGTTCAAGATTTTTTGTGAAAAACATTAAAGAGGGAGTGCCAAGATTTAACTCAGGTGCCATTTTAGATACGAATTCTTTATTGTGCAGAATGATGCTTGTCTCAGTCTGATTGGTCGGGGCGACTTCAATCCAACGCATGCCTTGACCGTTATCTTCCTCTGAAATAACCGTAAATCCAACCTTTTCTGTCCAAAATTTTACCGCTTCATCCTGATTGTTAACATAAACCATAACTTGACCTAAAATATTAATCATAAATTCACTCCTATCCATTTGATTTTATTATACCAAATTTTGACACAAAGGAGAGGGGAAACTTCTATAAATTCTTAATGAGCTCGTTCCAACTGATGCATTCTGTCCAATATTCTCCGTTTTCGATAAAGCATAATCCCAGTTTCCGCAACATCCCCAATAAGTGATTTATTAACAAATGCCCCAAAAATAATCCCGGCAATCGGAATCATTTGAAACAGCTTTTTCCAGCCAAAGTTGTCCCGATAGGTCATGACAACCTCACGCCAGCCCTGCAATTGCGAAAAAATTTGGGCGTTCTGCTTCTTCTCCTCAAATGCCGCGAGATCATCTAGAATGGCTTTTTTCCCAACAATATCAGAGGAAGCAAACTGCAAGCATTTCACAATGAAGATTCGCTCCGATTTCTCCCTCGGGTCATATCCATAGCACAAAGCGACTTCCTGTAGTACCTTTAGGGACATACCAATTAGTAAGGGAATATCGATAGCAAGTGTAAATATTCCGCCAATCCCGGTTGTGGCACCTTGAACAGTAGCCATATTGGTTCGCGAATTTCGAATTTGCTCGGCTACTGCATCCATTTTGCTGATTGGCACCGCTTGTACTTGATTAAAACTTACCACTTCATCGTCAAACTTTTTTAAAATACCATCCTCATTAATCAAGTATTGTCCGCCCGTTTGTATGTATCCTCCCAATTCATCAATGGCTGTGCCAAGCTTTTCCTGAATTGATTTAGGGGTAAGTTTATCAAGCAAAACAAACGGCAGGCGGCCGATTTTCTCCCAGAACCATAGGCCCTTTTGATCCTTTTCCCATTTTTCAATCTTCCGTAATTCACTTTTTAAAAAATCAGCTGAGTCCATTGCTGTCAAAATAAATCAACTCCAAATCGATTAATTTCTTAAATGTTTTACGTTTCAACTATAAGAGTAGTTTCAACCAATTTGTCCAAAAACATTTGTTTAAAAACCATCACGTTGACTGTATAGTTCAAAATGTGGTATAGTAAACATAAAATTGGAAGGGGTGAGTAAGTTGGGAAGTTGTATCGAATTGGAGAACTAGCAGCAGTTATGAACCTCTCCAAACGAACAATCGATTACTATACCCAAATAGGCTTACTGAACCCTGTGCGGGCAAATTCAAATTATCGATTGTACGGAGAAGAGAGCGTTCAAGTCTTAAAATTAGTAGAGCATTACAAGAATTTGAATATGCCGCTTGAAGAAATCAAGTCATTCATTGAACTGATGAAAGCGGACTGCGGCATTGACAAGGAAAAAGTAGAAAAACACGTTGAACAGATTGCCAACATTATGCAGCATCTGAAAGAGGAAATAAAAATCATCGAACCGTTTCTGCAAAAATTAAACGAACATGAAAAAGAAATGGTTGTCAATAAGCTGTCACCCCAGGGTGTCACGTTGGCACAAACCTTGTTATTACTATTAAACTAATTTTTTCAAAAAACAGGAGGTGTATTCCTTGCTTACATTTCGTAAGTAAGGATTCTATTGACCATTATTAATTTATTTGTAATTGCTATTTTAATAGCTTTTACTGCATTTTTCGTAGCTTACGAATTTGCTATTGTTAAAGTCCGCAGCACGCGGATTGATCAGCTTGTGGCCGAGGGAAATAAAAGTGCCATTGCCGCAAGAAAAATTATTTCAAATCTTGATGAATATTTATCAGCCTGTCAATTGGGTATTACCGTAACAGCTTTAGGGTTAGGTTGGTTGGGAGAACCGACAGTGGAACATATATTACATCCGCTGTTCATTAGCTTGAGCCTGCCGGAATCAGTGACGACAATTGCTGCGTTTGTGATTGCCTTTACATTGGTCACGTTTATTCATGTGGTTGTCGGGGAGCTTGCACCGAAAACATTGGCCATTCAAAAAGCTGAGAAAGTTACATTAATATTGGCAAGGCCGATGATTCTTTTTTATAAAATTGCATACCCGTTTGTAAAAGCGTTAAATGGATCGGCTCGTTTTATTACAGGACTCTTTGGATTGAAGCTTGCATCAGAACACGAGCAGGCACACTCCGAAGAAGAACTGCAAATCATCATTTCCGAAAGCTTCAGAAGCGGAGAAATTAATCAATCAGAATATCATTATGTAAACAATATTTTTGAATTCAATAATCGAATTGCCAAAGAAATCATGGTACCAAGAACCGAAATTGCAGCATTTGACAAATCGCAAACTGTAGCCGAATGTCTCGAAATTATGAAGAATGAGAATTATACGAGATACCCGGTGATCGATGGGGAGAAAGACAACATCGTCGGTATGGTGAATATGAAGGAAGTCTTAACGGACTTTATTTCTGGTAATCAGTTGGACGCAACGATTGACCAATATGTTCGTCCTGCCATTCAGGTGTTTGAATCGATTGATATTGACAAGCTTTTGGTGAAAATGCAAAAAGAACGGATTCATATGGCGATATTAATGGACGAATATGGCGGTACAGCAGGATTGGTGACTGTTGAGGACATTTTGGAAGAAATCGTCGGTGAAATCCGCGACGAATTTGACGCTGACGAAATGCCTGAAATCAATCACATCAACGAAACCAAAACCATCGTGGATGGTAAAGTGTTGATTGAAGAAGTTAACGATTTATTCGGACTCGACCTCGATGATTCAGAAATGGATACCATCGGAGGCTGGATTCTATCCGAAAAAATTGACGTTAGCGAAGGGGACAAAATACAATACGGAGACTTTGCATTTAAAGTCCTCGAAGTCGACGGCTACCATATTAAAACGTTGGAAATTGAAAAATTAGAACCGCAGGCTACGCCTGCATAATATATAGGGATTCCCATCGGTGTCTGAAAGGCACAAGGGAATCCTTTTTTTGGTTTAATTGGCGGTTTTTTATTGTATTGAGTACAGTATTTAATTGAGAAAATAAAAAGATATCCCAAACCCGAATACTGAGCTTTTTGAGTATTTAAATCGTAAACGCTTGAGGAAAACCTCAAGCGTTATTAGATGCCCGTTACAGGCTAGCGAGCTACCCCTGTATAAACGGCCGGTTCTTCAAATGCCCCGAGTGCTCCTTCATGTACATATAGAACAATTCATAGTGGACCCATCTAATCGGGAATTTGAAGGCAAGCTCATTTTTCTTATTGTAGACGAGCACACTTTTCTTGTCGTACTCCACCTTTTTGATTTCATGAATGCCAATGCTTTGTTGGTTGGCACCATCCTGCTTTACGAGCTGTTGGCCGATAATCAATACTTTTCTCTTTTTATTTTTATAGAATTCAAAATAACACAGTGCGCCGCCAACCACGGTGAAGAGAATCGAAATAAAAAGGGAGTTTTCCGCAAATCCGGATAATATTTCGCGTATCCAATGCACAATTGCCAGGGCGATAAAGAACCATGCACCTCTGCTAAGCTTAGGAGAGCTCTGGAAGTATACACTATTATCATAATTCTGCTTTTCTTCGGCCCGTTCCTTGAAAAAGTCTTGTTTGTGCTTTTCGATCGGGGCTGAATTAAATTCCACATAATCCGTATAGGAATCGTTCCAAAGGACGGCAGTATCTTCTCCATCTTCAAGGGTATACGCACCTACCCAACCCACATACTCACGGTCATGCTCCTTAAAGCTCATTAAATAGTACCGCACAGGTTGCCCATAGTAATTTTCCATCTCCAATTTATCTTGAACCTGGATGTCGTCCGGATAATGGACAATCCCATCGTCTTCCTCCGGTAATTGGATAATGGTGGTGAAAAGCCGGGTCTTGGCCAAATGAGGCTGCTTGCCCTCATGAATAGGGTAGAGGTGCTCCATATTCCGACCCTTCAATTCCCAGTAGATCATTTCTGCCGTCTCGATATACGTGGAGCACTCCTTTAAGATACTGTCATCGTAAGTAAGGTTTTTAACAATGCACAAAAGGAGAGCTTCTGTTTTCAAAAATGGGTCACGGAAATTTAAAGCCTGCTGAAGTTCTATTTCTACCTCAGGAGTAAAATAATATTCCATCAAATTTAAGAACAGCCTCATACGATTCCGAACAATGAAATAACTGTCCTTCCAGGCGGTATACACATATTTCGTGGTATAATCCGGATCAAATTTCAAATATTCCTGTTTTTCCGTCACGTAGTCTTCTAACAAAATGGGCAGAACTACGTCTTTTTGATATCCCTTTTCATAACCAGAGGCATTCAACGACAGCAGCATGTCATAGGTTGAAAATTTAAAACGCTTGGATTCAAGTATGTCCAGTGAGGCATCAAGAATCCCTTTTAGCAATGTGGGATAGGGCGCCAATTGCCGGTAAGGGATAATAAAATCATTTGTCTTGATTAATTGGACAATTTTCTCTTCCAAAAAAGAAAAGATCTCTTCGTCTTCCGTTAAAATTAAGAAGTCAATTGCCCGTTCTTTCGCCTGAATGTCAAAACTATCAAAATGCCTGATAAGTCCCTCGGCAACTTCCGGTCTGGAAAAATCACAAACGAAATCGATGAGGAAATAGGAAGGGTTATCCCAATGGTCGACGCGCTCGGGAAATTTGGATGCCGCCGTTTTGATCATATTTTTCAAAAGATCAATCTGTACCTCTAGCCCTTCCTGCTGTTTATATTCAAATAGCTGCCCAAGGGCTTCATACCGTTTCTGCGGATTTTGGCTTTTCACTTGTCTCAGAATATTGCGCAGCTTGAATTCGTACAAATTCCTCACCAGCCCTATAATCTAGTAAAATTTTACTCTTTCATTCATTTTATTCCATTTCTATACATACGGCAATTGTAAAAATGATGGATAAATGGCAGGTGTTATTTTCTATAAGAAACTATTGACAGTTTTTTGATTTTTGGGATTATAGTATTAGAATTATATAGAAATTTTTCAGGGGGAGTCTATGTCTAAACCGAATTATGACCTTTTTCAGCCTTCGCTTCAGGATGGCTGGAACCAAACTAAATCGTATGATATTAACCGCTTTTTTCTCGTTGCCTTTTTCGGCGGCCCAATTCCCATGATGGTGCTTGGCATTAGGAACGCCAAGTGGCTGAATATACCCAAGGCAAAAACTAATATGCTGCTGGCCGCTAGTATTCTTGTTCTGCTGGCACAAGGTGTTATTTTTTACATGTATGCTGATGGAGCTTTTGCTGAAGGAAACAGATTGCCTCGTTATTCTATGCAAATTCTTTCTATTCTTTTGTTTCTACTATACAAATATATGTTGAACAAGCCATTTCAGCAGCATTTAGTTACAAATGGTGAAATTAAGCCTTTATTTAAGCAGGCGCTTCTCTGGATTATTCTTGGCGCCATCATTCAGTTGGCTATCATGGTTACGGCCTTTATCCTGACTGGTAGGGTGGAGTGATGATCTATGACAATTCAGATAAAAGAAAATGATGCTGCAGTCATCGAGCATTATTTTCATTTAGGAAGGTATGAAGCGGCGGCTCCAATCATAGAAAACCAGCTAAGACAAGACCCTAAAAACGCCACTGCTCTGTTTCAAATGGCAGTGGTAGAGATGTCTCGTGAAGACTTTGAAGAAGCTAGGAAACTCTGTTGTGAAGCAATGCAATTTGGATATAGCGAAATAATCGGATACCACTTCATCGGATCGACCTATCAGCATGTAGGGATGTATAAAGATGCAGAAGAAGCCCTTTTGGCTGCGCTTAAAATTGACCCGCTTAATGGTGAGGTGATTGCTTCCTACGGTTATTTGATGCTTCAAGCAGGCCATGATAAAAAAGCACTTGCTCTCCTGGAACAAGCTAGGGAATTGGAACCTTTCAGCGATAGAGTGAATCAGCTTATCTTACATTTTTATTTCGCAAAAGCTGACTCGAAAAAGCAGCAAGAATACATCCGGAATGTACTGGAGACTTCAACAGATGAGGTTCAAAACCTGACCAACATTGCCATGTACCATGCTTTAAAAGGAGAAGTCAAGGAGGCGAGAGAATGTTACCGGCAAGCATTTCTGCTGAATCCTGCTGACCAAAATATTCTAGCTTTGCTTGGGGAATACGACTCATTAACCCACCCTTTATTTGCTCCCCAGCGTTTTGTTGATAAAATTGGCGGGCCGGCTGTGGTCTGGATTACCTTTATGGTGATGGCGTTATTGTTAAATTGGATGGAGCTTTACATCCCGCTAATCATCATTGCTATAATCTATGTTCTGTATGCCATTTATTCGTGGACTGCACTTTTACTATATAAATGGTTTGTGAAAGGTAGGCTTTAGATGAATAAAATAGAGATTTACCAGTCGATATTAGAACGGGACGCGGAGAACTACCAAGTCCGGTATTTGCTAGGGGAGGAATATCTAAAAAACGAGCAGCTTCCGGAAGCGCTCCATGCATTTTCATTTGCGGTAAAAAGTGGCGATCCGACTATTACTGCGATGGTTCTATCTGCTATCAAGGGTATTGATAACCCTAGAATGAACACACTTGAACCTGTTAAACCAAGCGTTACGCCTACAGATACAGAAGTGTTCACTCCATCTTCTTCACAAGAAAATACGAAAGGCTTTAAAGTCATTCAGGGGAAAAAACAGAGTAATGTCGTTTCCCTTTCGGATCGAATTCCGAAAAGGGTTACCTTTGAAGAAGTTGGCGGTCTTGATGAATTAAAGAAAGCCATCGAGATGAAAATTATCAAACCGTTTATGAATCCTGGGCTTTTTGCGAAATTTCGTAAGAAGGCAGGCGGAGGTATTTTGTTGTATGGACCGCCGGGATGCGGAAAGACGTTTATTGCCAAAGCAACAGCTGGGGAATGTCGGGCAAATTTTTATCCGATCCACATCTCAGAAATTCTCGATCCATTTGTTGGTGTAAGTGAGCAGAATTTGCATAATGCCTTCGAAACGGCACGAGGGAATGCTCCTGCTGTGTTGTTCTTCGATGAATTGGATGCGCTTGGCTTCAGCCGTTCAAAATCCCGTTCCGATGTGATGCGTCCACTAGTGGATACGATGCTGAATGAGCTCCAGAGTGTTGAATCGACGAATGATAAATTACTCATTATCGGGGCTACCAATATGCCGTGGGACGTGGATGATGCGTTTAAGCGCCCAGGCAGATTTGACAAGCTCGTCTTTGTTCCGCCACCGGACAAGGAAGCCAGAAAGATCATTTTTGAATTAAAACTTCGCGGCAGGCCGATTGAAAATGGGATGGTTTATGACGTCCTTGCAGATCAAACCCCGCTCTATTCAGGTGCGGATATTGAGAATGTTGTCGAGATGGCGGCAGAAAAGGTGTTATCGGAGATTATGGATGGCGGCAGCGAACGTCTAATTACAATGGAAGATTTACTCGATGTCATCAAGGTTACGAAGCCGACAACGATTGAGTGGTTAACAACAATTAAAAATTACATCAAGTACGCAAACCAAGGCGGCATTTACAGTGATGCTGCAGCTTTTATTAAGGAGAATTTATAGATTTCGTGCATTGATATACACAATAAAGCTTTGGAATAGCCCAAGCTTTATTGTGTTTTTAAATGAATTTGAATTGGTATAAAATGGATATTGAATAATGGATTTTAAAGGAGCTATGATATGAGCATCCTCACATCCTTTTTCAATATTTTGCTGATAAGTTTGCTTGAAATAGCGTATCTTTTCGGTGTCATCATCCTGGTAGGCTTGATTTTAGGCGTGCTTGAACGTTACTCTAATTCATTTTTATATCGGGCATTTGGAGCAAAAGGGGTGCTTGCTACGGCGTGGATTGGTGTTCCTATTCATGAAATTGGGCATCTGCTGCAGTGCTTTTTATGGGGGCATAAGGTGACACAGGTGAAGCTGCTTCAGCTTAATAGCCCTGATGGCACGCTTGGTTTCGTGCGCCACCAATATAACCCGAACAGTATGTATCAGCAGGCGGGGAATTTTTTTATAGGGTTGGGGCCAATTTTTAGCGGCATTGGGTCGTTGCTATTAGGAATGTATTTGCTAGTTCCACAATCTTTTGCAACACTTGATTCTTTTATTGCACAGCATATAACCTTTGAAAAAGTTGATTTGCCATTACTATTGACCGTATGGGAAGTCGTGGTCGTTTTTAGTAAGAATTTATTTACCTTAGAAAATTTGCTGAACCCGTTATTTTGGGTTTATTTTGTGCTGGCCATTTGTATTTCTTCGCATATAGCTTTAAGCTGGGCAGACATTAAAGGCTCCGCCAGAGGACTTGGGATGATATTTTTCCTTCTTGTCCTATGGAATCTGACGGCCGGAATCTTTGGTTTTGATACGTACCGGGCCGTTACTAAGCTGGCGGAGTATAATGCCTATGTGCTTGCTTTTTCCAGCATTGCCTTAACTTTTTCTCTTTTAACATGGGTAATTAGCTATCTGCTTTACCAGGTGAAAATACGGTTGGCCAATCGATGAAAATAGCTGTGACGTTGTTGTTTTTTAACTGCTATGCTTTAATCCTTTAATGGAAGATAATTTTAATTTTCTGTTGGCCATCATCCCTAAACGAATCGATATTCCAATTGAAACAATGGCAAGAATCGCAATCATGTAGACAACCCCGTGCCATCCGAATTGGCTGTACATTGTTCCACTTGCTGTTCCTCCAATGCTCGAACCAGCATAATAGAAAAATAAGTATAATGATGCGGCTTGTGCCTTATCGTGAGTGGCGGCCTTGCCGACCCAGCCGCTGGCAATCGAATGGCCGGCGAAAAATCCGTAGGTAAAGATGGCGATTCCCAAGATTTTGATCCATAAATGGGTGTTTAGCGTGATGCAGGCACCAACCAATAAGATGACCAAAGACAGCTGTAAAATTTTCTTTTTCCCATGCTGGTCGGCTAGCATACCCATCCAAGTGGAGCTAAAGGTTCCTACTAAATACACGATGAAAATAAATCCAACCAGTGTTTGGCTTAATGAATAAGGCGGCTTAATGAGCTCAAAGCCAATATAGTTGTATAAAGAGACAAAGCTGCCCATTAATAAAAATCCAATAATAAATAGATAAATAAGACCCGGTTCTTTAAATTGGCTGAACAATGAAGTAGCCAGTTTTTTAATGGCTAATTTTTGCGGTGTGAAATGTGTAGATTTAGGCAAAATCAGCCAGAAAACAAAGCTTGCCAGTAAACTAATAATGCCAACGCCAATTAAGGCCACATGCCAGCTGAAATAATCGGTTAAAACGCCGCTGATAATCCTTCCTGCCATTCCGCCAATGGAATTCCCGCTGATATATAACCCCATTGCCATTCCTAAGCTTTTGCTTTCGATTTCCTCGCCTAAGTAGGCCATCGCTACAGCCGGCAGGCCAGCAAGCGCAATGCCTTGCAAGATCCGACTTATAATCAGTAAATGAAAATTGGGTGTAAAAGCCGTTAAAATGGATAGGATGGACGAGGTAAATAATGCGATCGTCATGATGGATTTACGTCCAAATACCTCCGATAAAGAACCGGCTATTAAAAGACTGATAGATAAGGCAATCGTTGTGGAAGACAAGCTTAAACTGGAAACCGCCGGAGAAATATGAAATTCCTGAGCAAAATCTGGCAGGAGGGGCTGTGTTCCCCAAAGAATGGCAAAGGTACTAAAACCGCCTGCAAATAATGCTAGGTTTACCATTTTAAATGTGCGTGTCCCACGTTGAATGTAACTCATTTTTTGAAGACTCCTTTATTTTGTTTTAACTAGATGCTAGCATTACATCTGAGTCCCTCTTATAGTTAGATATTATTATCATACTCTTCTTTTTACATAAATTCTAATTGTTGATATGCATGAAATTGGTGAACGGGAGGTATGATGGAATTATCATCTAAAGGTCAAAATAAGAAGGCGTGGCCAATCACGGACCATGCCTTTTTATTTTAGTCTCAAATTCCAAATTGTTCTTTGGCAATCAATTTGAACTGCTCTGGGGCAATATCCTTTTTGACCATTTTTCCATCCGTCCACTCGGTTAACGAAGTGTCAGTAAGGATTAAGTTACCCCTGTCGGTGAACCTGGTGATCAATGGCTTTTTATTAAAAGAGGATTCGGGGTGCTCGATGATGATTTTCTGCACCTCATTTAAATCAGATTCATCTACGGATTTCCTGGTGTCAAAAGCATAGCCCATCTTCCAATCTTGGTCTTTATAATTTAGTTTCATATGCAAAATGTAATTTCCTTGCTCTGTGTTGGTTTGCTCGATGCGGAATTCTCCATTTTGGGATGTTACGATTTCCCCGCTGAATGGGACGGGCTTCAATGGCAGGTTCCCCCCGAAACCTGTGTCGATGAGGTATCGGTACTCGTTGTGGGTGATGACAATCGCCACATGAGTTCTTCCGGTAGAACTCCATTGATTGCCAATATGATTGTATACTACACCCTGAACTAAGGAGACATTAAAACCATTTTCAATTAAAAAATAAAAGAGAATGGTGTTAAGGTCATAACAAAGTCCGCCTTCATATTTTAATAGGATTTTGTTTTTTAGATTTTCTTTTGAAATTTCGGCAGTTTTATTAGCGATGATGCACAAATTTTCAAAGGGAATGGATTTTGCTGTTTTATCAAGAATGGTGTCTACTTTTTCAAAGGTAACAGTTTCGTCTTGCGGGTACCCAATTCTTTTGCGGAATAATAGATTTAATTCACCCATTCGTAAATCCTCCTAAAATTTATAATCAATTAAAAATACGAAAATTGCATTATGTAAAAATTACCCAAAATATATTATAGTTAAGTTGAAACCAAATTGAAAGAAGGTACATACAAGATGGATTACGTTAAGCTTGGTAATACAGGGTTAGATGTTTCCCGGTTATGTCTTGGCTGCATGAGTTTCGGTGTTCCTGAGCGAGGAACTCACCAGTGGGTGCTTAACGAAGAACTAAGCCGCCCGATTATTAAAAAGGCACTTGATGATGGCATCAACTTTTTTGACACGGCAAACGCCTATTCAGACGGAACTAGTGAGGAAATTGTCGGCCGCGCCCTGAAGGAGTTTGCAAACCGGGATGAGATTGTCATTGCAACCAAAGTGTACATGCGCATGCATAAAGGTCCGAATGGTGGAGGGCTCTCCAGAAAAGCAATTATGGCTGAAATTGATAACAGCCTAAAGCGCCTAGGGACTGATTATGTCGACCTGTATCAGATACACCGCTGGGACTACAAGACGCCTATTGAAGAGACAATGGAAGCACTGCATGATGTGGTGAAGGCCGGTAAAGCCAGATATATAGGCGCTTCATCCATGTATGCGTGGCAATTTATGAAAGCACAAAATATTGCTGAGCGGAACGGATGGACGAAGTTCGTTTCCATGCAGAACCACTTAAACCTTCTTTATCGTGAAGAGGAACGCGAAATGCTGCCGCTCTGCCGGGAAGAGAAAATCGGTGTAATTCCTTGGAGTCCGCTGGCAAGAGGGAAGCTGACCCGCGACTGGGTAGAAACGACTTCCCGATCCCAGACAGATGAATTTGGAAAAACACTTTACACATCTGCAATTGAGGCGGACCGTAAAATCGTCGAACGTGTAGCGGAATTAGCCGCAAAACGGGAGGTTCCCCGTGCACAAATTGCACTTGCGTGGGTGCTGCAAAAAGCGCCTGTTACAGCACCTATCATTGGGGTCACGAAAATGCCTCATCTTGAAGATGCAGTGGCAGCAATCTCGATTAAACTCACCCCGGAAGAAGTGGCATATTTGGAAGAACCTTATGTTCCTCATCCGGTTCGCGGCTTCTAATAGTAACTCATAATATTATAACTACCTTCTGTTAAATAAACAGACTACGATTTTTTACTTCGTAGTCTGTTTTCACTCTTATAAGACATCTCAATTTTTATGTGTTTCATGGTCATAACGCTCGACATTTTGTTCAACCGTGTCCCACCCAAATTCCTCGTTAATGTCTTTTACTAGCTCGTTTAAAAATTCTTCAGATATAATAGGATTTTTTTCGTTACGCATGAAAATCCTCCTTTTGTCTATTTTATGGAATAATCGCTTGTCCCGTTACTTAACATAACCGTTTATCTATAAAAAAAATCATTTACAACAGGAGAACAGGGGAGTATGATATTCACAGTTTCAAATTTCTAAATCGCTGAAACCGATAGGTGCGGGGGAACCATTGTTCTGGATTAGTAAATAATCCTAGGGGTGAATCCTTTCAGGCAGGGCTACTCAAAGGCCCGAACCCGACAGCTAACCTCGCAAGCGTTATATTGAGAAGGAAGGCGGAGCTTGTGATGCAAAAGAAATGATGTGTCTACAGGTCTATTCGTAATGACTTGGAGGCACTTTTTATTTTGCGAAAAATAGGGAAACTTACTTACAACTTATGAAATTTGGCGGTGACATGAATGTTTTCTTCCGTAAAAAGGTTCTTGATAGGGAGGCCTTTGAAATCACATGAACTAGGAGAACAAAAAATTAATAAAACAAAAGCTTTGGCGATTCTTTCTTCGGATGCGTTGTCGTCAGTGGCTTATGGTCCTGAGCAGATTTTGATTGTCCTCGTGACAGTTGGAGCGACCGCATTCTGGTATTCCATTCCGATCGCCGTCGGCGTATTGATCCTGTTAACTGCACTTATCTTGTCTTATCGGCAAATCATCTTTGCTTATCCGCACGGCGGCGGAGCCTATGTGGTGTCGAAGAGTAATTTGGGAGTGAATTCCGGGCTGGTGGCCGGAGGCTCTCTGTTAGTGGATTATATTTTAACTGTTGCAGTCAGTGTATCCGCCGGAACTGATGCCATCACTTCAGCGTTTCCTAATTTGCATGGCGATAATGTGGGGATTGCGATTCTATTTGTTTTATTCATTACCCTTTTAAATTTAAGGGGAGTAACAGAGTCTGCGTCCATTTTAGCCTATCCTGTATACCTTTTTGTCCTAGCTTTGTTTATTTTAGTAGGTGTAGGTTTATATAAAATTATAACTGGCCAAATTTCGCCTGCCTTACATACTCCGATAGGGACGCCAGTGGCTGGGATCAGTTTGTTTATTTTATTAAGGGCATTTGCTTCCGGAAGCTCTGCCTTAACAGGTGTTGAAGCGATTTCGAATGCCATTCCAAACTTTAAAGATCCGGCACCCAAAAACGCCGCCAAAACTTTAATGGCAATGGGACTTCTGCTTGCGGCTCTATTTTCAGGAATTGTCTTTTTGGCTTATTATTACGGCATCACTCCTAGAGCAGAGGTAACAGTTGTTTCACAAATAGCTGAGCACACCTTTGGGCGGAATTTCATGTACTACTTTATACAGGGAACTACAGCCTTGATCTTGATTTTGGCCGCAAACACAGGGTATTCTGCGTTTCCACTCTTGTCGGTCAATTTGGCAAAAGATAAATTCATCCCGAGAATGTTCCTGGTTAGAGGAGACCGCTTAGGATATTCGAATGGAATCATTATTCTTGGTGCGGCGTCTATGATCTTAATCCTTGCTTTTCATGCGGAGACAGAGCATCTCATTCCGCTTTACGCCGTCGGGGTGTTTATACCGTTTACCTTGTCACAAACAGGTATGATGGTCAAATGGCTTCGTGAAAAACCAAATGGCTGGGGATTAAAGTTTGTTATTAATACCACTGGGGCCCTAATCAGTTTTACAGTAACACTCATCTTTTTCGTTACAAAATTTTCACGGGTTTGGCCGATATTAATCTTTTTGCCATTGATTATCCTTCTGTTCCACAGGATTAAAAAACATTATGAAGCAGTCGGGGACCAGCTTAGAATTTCCGATTGCGAGCCCGCTGTTCCGATTGAAGGGAATGTCATTGTCGTGCCTGTGGCGGGTATTACCCATGTGGTCGAAAATTCGATCAATTATGCAAAATCGCTGAAGCCTGATCAAATTATTGCTGTTTATGTCGCGTTTGAAAGAGAGGACGAGCATAAATTCGAAGAGAAATGGAAGAAATGGCACCCGGATATCCGCCTTGTGACGCTGCATTCTCATTACAGGAGTATCATTAATCCATTAACGAAGTTCGTTGATACTGTTGAACATAAAGCAAGCGAGGCCAATTTCCGTGTTACTGTCGTCATTCCGCAATTTATGCCAAAGCACAGTTGGGAAAACATTCTGCATAATCAATCCAGCTTGCTGATTCGATCCTTTTTACTGTATCGCAGAAACGTGATTGTCACGACGGTCCCATATCATTTGAAAAAGTAAATAAGACAAAAGGAAGGTGTAAACTGGCACCTTCCTATTTTTCGTGCATTCAAATGTTTTAGGTGCGAATGGTAGAGGTAGAGAAGTTCTTTATCATTTTTTGCAGATTTCTGTGGCCTTCTCTTAACTTAATTGCTTCTTCTATAATCTTTTGGAAACCTTCCAAATCTCTGTCAGTAGCGTTTAAAAGGGACTTCGGCAAGCCTTCGACGATTTGTTGTAGGGTTAAATCCAAGTATATAACCACCTTTCAACTAATTTCGTTAGACAATGATTTTCGTCTTTTTAATTAAATTTTAGAAAAGACTGTTTTTTTCCTGCAGGCAACGTAAAAAACTTATCACCAAATATCGGCAGAATCATTCAAGATTGGCAGGTATTATTGAACATCTTTCAAATAACGACAACAGATGAGCTTGTTGGCAGCGGATGACCAATGCAAACGGATTGCCGTTCAGTAAAAAAATGAATAATTATTTTTTTATAAAAAATAATATTTATATGTGCTTTTAAATGCTTTTACTATTTGTCAATGGCAAATAGTAGAAAATCATTGAAAATTTTAGCAAAAAAATATACAATAAATTTGGGATAAAAGAAAAAATGCTTTTATCTCAATTAAGAGGATGGTTTTATTGCAAAGCAAACAGCTTCAAATGGAACTTTCAAGCTATATTGGCAGAGCACTGCGTGAAGCCTTTGGAAAGGGACCCGAATC
This sequence comes from Neobacillus citreus, assembly GCF_018343545.2. Classification (GTDB taxonomy): domain Bacteria; phylum Bacillota; class Bacilli; order Bacillales; family Cytobacillaceae; genus Neobacillus; species Neobacillus citreus. The sequence goes on from NZ_JAGYPE020000073.1 coordinate 18,250, forward strand.
CGTTTATGTTTCGGTCAATCAGGCTTTTGTAACGGTTTATTTGCGAAACTTCATCTCACCGACTGAGAACGTTTTATTGGAACAAAAACAAAAACAGTTGTTCCAAAGTACAAGGGATATCTTAATGGAAACACTTATTCCGGAATTTAAGGCATATATGAAAATCTTAACCGGATTGGATATTAAAGAGTTTTATTATGACTGGGGTTTGCATAATAAAAGCGGGATGTTTGTTTGTATAGATTCTGATCCAACTAAAGATGAAAATAATATGGAGTACAATGGTAAAAACTCCATTCATGAAGAAGTTAGGGTCTTGAGCATTCAGGCTGAAAAAGAACCAGAGGAGATTGATTCCTACCTCTTAAACAATAGAACATTGGTAGTGATTCGGAAGGGAATACTTGTTCCGATTGAGAAGGAGTTAATCCGGACAGGCCATTCAGAAATATTAAAGCATGCAAAACGAAATCTTGAAAAAAGATTATTACATAATAAAGGTAATTTCGAAGGCATTCTTCAAACGAAAGTAACTGACATTTTTGTGGATTGGGATTTTCAGTTAGATAAAAGTGCCATCGTATTGATTTTATCTCCAACAACATAGGGCGGAAGTGAGTTAGACAATTTTGATTGAGCTAGACACAAGCCAAGATGGGACATTAACCTATCTTGGCTTTTTTGTATAGGTAAAAAGTAGGAAAGGAACTGATAGAGAAAGATGAACAGTCCTGTTGAAAATATTAAGAATCAAAAGAACCAGCTTTTAAAAAAATATATGAAGGAACGGTTTCCAGACTATGAAACGCTCTTTGACCGGAGCCAAGACGCCATTATATTAATGGATTCGGCCGGGAATTTGATTAGAGTGAACTCAGCATTTGAGAAAATGGCGGGATATTCAACTGATGAAGTGTTAACAATGAAACTTCAGACCTTTTTCACGCTCGATAGTTTAGACAACGTTTTTCATTATTTTCATAAAGCATCTTTAGGTCAACTGGAAAACTTCGATTGTCAAATGAAAAACAAAAGAGGCGCAATCCTCGAAGTCAATATTACTAATGTTCCTATCGGTGTAGAAAACCAATTTACCGGAGTAATTACTATCTTAAAAGATATTACTCTATTAAAACAAAAAAAGACGGAAGTTCGGAAAATTGAAGAGTTTCACCGCTTATTGACGGAAAATGTTCTTGATACAATCGTCTGTACAAATTTATTAGGGAAAATCATTTATATCTCTCCATCCTGCGAAACGATATCCGGTTATAAGGCCGAGGAATTGATTGGAACCACTCTTTCATTCATTGTTCACGAGGAAGATTGGGAAAAGGCTAATGCCGATCGAAAATTATCCTATTTAGGTGCAGAAAGCATTCGTGGGAAATACCGGATTCGTAGAAAAGATGGAACGTTGGTATGGGTGGAAGCACTCAGTAAACCGATTATTGATCCGGACACACAAACGATAGTAGAGGTTGTCTCAGTTATCAGGGACATTACTGAACGAATTAAAGCGGAAGAAGAGTTGTGGAGTCGTAAGAAGGCTTTCCGCGAATTAGTGGAACATTCTCCGGATGCTGTTCTCATTGTCCTGGATAAGGAGATCATTTTTGTAAATGAGACAGGTATTGATTTACTTGGTGTTAACAATGCAGAAGAGGTTCTTTCGAAAAACCTTCTCTATTTTATTCACCCTGATTACCATCAAGAGATGAAGGAGCGGATTCAAACCGTTTCTAATGGTGAAACGGTTGATTTTCGGGATTACAAAGTAATCCGCGGGGATGGGTCAGTATTTGATGCTGAAATAAAAGGAATTCCTACATTTTTCAATAATCATTATGCCCAACATGTGATTATTCGGGATATTACTGAACGTAAAAAGACGCAGGAGCTTTTGCTAAACTCTGAAAAGTTAACCATTGCCGGGCAATTGGCTGCAGGCATTGCCCACGAGGTCCGAAATCCACTGACAGCCATTAAAGGGTTTTTGCAGTTAATGGAAAGGAAAATGGAAGATCAAACCTATTTTGGAATAATTGAATCGGAAATAGATCGTATTGAACTAATCCTCAGTGAATTGCTAGTTCTAGCCAAACCGCAGGATGTTAAGTTCGAATCCGTCTATTTGCCAGCCTTGATTGAAGATATTAAAACATTGATCGATACCCAAGCAATTATGAATAATGTGGAAATTGAAGTGGGTAATACTGTTGGACCAATCACAATCAATGGCGATATAAATCAGTTAAAGCAGGTCTTTATCAACTTTTTAAAAAATGCTATTGAAGCAATGCCAAATGGTGGCAGCTGCATTATTGAAATGAAAGCAATCGGTGAGAACAAGGTGAAGATTTTCTTTAAGGATACGGGTGACGGCATTCCGCCGCACATTTTGAAGCGAATTGGCGAACCATTCTTTACGACCAAAGAAAATGGCACAGGGCTCGGAATTATGATTTCAAAACAAATCATTGAAAACCATCACGGCACCGTTCATTTTTGGAGTGACAAGAAGGGCACCATTATTGAGGTCATTCTTCCGTTACAATAGCGATAAAAGTATCCCAAGTAAAAACACTTGGGATATTTATATTTCAAAAACCGGATATTTCGGGAGTGAAAATAATTTTAGTTTATGATATTATGACAGTATTAAATTTAAATTTTTGGAAAAAAGTACAATTTAGGAGATGGAAAACGTGCTAATGTGGAAACGAAATTTATGGGTGCTTTGGGTTGGCGTGTTCTTTACATCAGCCAGTTTTTCCATGGTAATTCCTTTTTTACCGATATTTCTGTTGCAATTAGGGGTGCATGATCACGCTGAAATGTGGTCAGGTGTGCTCTTTAGTGCTGCTTTCTTTGCTGGTGCTTTCGCTTCACCGTTTTGGGGGCGTGTGGCCGATAAATATGGAAGAAAACCTATGATTATAAGGGCTGGAATTGCCCTTTTTGTTATTTATACGTTAATGGCATTTGTCACCAATCCATACCAAATCTTAGCATTAAGGATTTTACAGGGGTTACTCAGTGGGTTTATACCAGGTGCAATTGCTTTGATTGGAACCAATACTCCGAATGAAAAAGTTGGGTATGCCTTGTCCATGATCTCCTCAGCATCGGCATCAGGGGGCATCCTTGGTCCACTATTAGGCGGGGGGATTGCACATCTTGTCGGTAACCGGCTTGCCTTTGCCAGTGGTGGAGTATTTGTATTCCTCGCCACGCTGCTGATCATTTTTTGGGTAAAAGAAGAAAATTTCAAGCCTAACAAAGAGCGCGGGGGCTCTGTTAGAAATGATTTTAAGACAGCGATGACCAACCGGCCGTTATTTCTTGTGCTCATTTTAACAGTTGTAACAAGTTGTTCCATCATGACGATCGAACCAGTGCTTCCTTTATATGTTGTAAAGTTGGGTGGGTCATCCGATAACGCTTCATTAATTGCCGGTATCGTGTTTTCACTGCCAGGCATCGCTAGTGCTTTATTTGCCCCGTATTGGGGAAAATGGGCCGATAAAGTAGGTTTTCAGCGGGTGTTATTCATAGGCTTGATGGGCGGCGGCATCGGCATGTTAGCCCAGATACTGGTCTCGCAAATATGGGGATTTTCTATCATCCGCTTCATGTTTGGCGTCTTCTTCTGCGCGGTTTATCCAGCGTTAAACGGTTTGGTCGTAAAATCCACGCCAGATGAATTCCGAGGCCGCGCCTTTGGATTAAACCAAACCGCCAATCAGATTGGCGGCATGACAGGCCCGATGATTGGCGGCTTCTTAGGCGGAATATTACCGGTTCAAAGTGTGTTCCTGGTAACCGGTGTCCTTCTTTTAACTGCCATGGGGATGGTGTATTGGAATGCAGGTGTGTTAAGTGGTTCATTGAAGGGGAAGGTTATTGCCAGAAAATCAGGTTAAAACTTACCTCCAGATTTTAATAGCAAAACTAGAAAGAGGTTGGAGTAAAGCCCAATCTCTTTTTGTATTATCAGGTTATTTTTGCGAATCAGTCAATTATAGTGTGAGGTTTGCGAAAAGGGATTATAATCCGATTGCGGGAAATTCCTCCCTCAATTTTAATCTTATTGGTAATTTCAGAACAACTATGGTATCCATGAGGCCTTCCATATAAAATAGTCTCACATAACTCAAACAGAAACGAGGGTTTGACTTCGGATTTGACTATTTCACTTAGAGAATCATCAAGAGATATACCGTTACGTATTCAAAGGAGATTATATCTTTCTGTATTGTGGAAGTTTTGGATCAGCCATGGATTTGCTTTTGTTTGGATGATTATGTCTATTATTATTTCGATCCCTTGGGTGAAGGAACTGGGGGATTATGTGACTATCCCGGTAGCGCTTCTTTTGATTACTGGAATTGCCTATATACCAGGATACCTAAATGCCTTTATGGTCGTAAGTCTTTTGTTTGACAAGCAGCCGGGATTTAATACGTTGCATCCGGCCGAACCAGTGAGTATTTTAATTGCGTGTTGGAATGAGGAAAAAGGGATAGTTAGTACCTTACAGCAAATAGCAAAACAGGACTATGCAGGAGAAATCCGGATTATCGTCATTGATAACAATTCGACAGACCGTACAGCACTGGTGGCAAATCAATTAGGTGATGAGCTGGGTCTTAATATAAAAGTTCTTTTTGAAAAAAAACCTGGGAAGAATTTTGCGTTAAACCAAGCGCTCCGAAATGTCGAGACCAAATATTTGATTACATTGGACGCTGATACCTTACTTCATACCCAAGCAGTAAGGCGCCTGGTAGCCCGGATGGAATCCGCACCACAGGAGGTTTGTGCGGTGGCAGGAGCCGTTCTTGTCCGCAACAGCCGTGAAAACTGGCTGGCCCGGATTCAGGAATGGGATTACTTTTTAGGAATTGCTTCTATTAAAAGGCTGCAGGGCTTATATCAGGGAACGCTCGTTGCTCAAGGGGCCTACAGCCTTTACCAAACAGAAGTTGTCAAGGAAGCGGGGGGCTGGCCTGATGCCATTGGAGAAGATATAGTTCTTACATGGTCATTTTTAGAGAAAAATTATAAGGTATATTTTGAACCGACGGCCATTGCTTTTACGGATGTACCGACGAACTTTCGCCATTTCGTCCGGCAGCGGAGCCGCTGGGCACGAGGGATGATTGAGGCGCTCAAACGGGTCAAGCCATGGCAGCAGCCGAGGATATTTACAAGGTATTTAACCGGTTCGAACCTTGTGATGCCATATTTGGATTTTGTTTATACGTTCGTTTGGATCCCCGGGTTATTCTTGAGTTTCTTTGGATTCTACTGGATTGCCGGCCCGCAGACACTTTTCGTCCTACCTTTAGCTTTACTGACAAATTACGTCCTTTATCGATACCAAAAGGGTGTTTTTCAGGAACTTAACCTTGGCATTAGAAAAAATCGTAAGGGATTCTTCTTGTACGTATTGTGCTATCAGATGATTATGTCCCCGGTATCTGTGTGGGGCTATTTGCAAGAGGGCATGCGTCTTCGAAGAGTTTGGAAATAATTCAGCTATCCTCCTATAGTAATGTCTTAAAAAAAGAGTGAACGAAAAATTCACTCTTGGCCAGCTCTTATGCTTTTGTGTTATTCGTTTTAGTATCGATGCTATTAGTAATGGGGTGAGGCTGGCCGTACCCTTCTATATTTCCGGCGTGTTCCTCATGGTATTGGGTTCCGGAATTCTGTCCGTTCGTCAGTGATTTTCCTTTTTGCTGTTTGTTACTAGGCGATTGTCCCATTATGTTTTTCACCTCCCTGACATCCTATAGAGTGGGAAGTAAAATTAAAATTATTCATAAGTCCCTAATATTCTGTTGTAGATTAATGATGTAAAATAGTCTTAAATAGAATTAAGATAAATATTAAAGGAGAAATTCTAATGCGGACAGAAGGATACATAGACGTAACCGGTGGGAAAGTTTGGTATGAGAAATATGATCATGGAACGGGGAACACACCGGTAATTATTTTGCACGGCGGGCCAGGTTCATCGTGCTTTTCCTTACAGGGGTTGAAGCAGTTGGCGGCAGACCGCCCGGTCATTCTATACGATCAATTAGGTTGCGGCAGGTCAGAAAGGCCACAAGATGATTCACTTTGGCAGTTGGATCGATTCGTGGAGGAGTTGGGACAAATTCGCGCCGCTTTGAACCTTGATGAAGTACATATTCTTGGGCATTCCTGGGGAACCACACTAGCGGCAGCCTATTGTTTAACGAAGCCGAGCGGGGTAAAAAGTGTCATTTTTTCAAGCCCATGCCTGAGTGCGCCATTATGGGAACAGGATCAAAAGCGGAATTTGAAAAAGCTGCCGGTTGAAGTCCAAGATACCATAAAACGCTGTGAAGAAGACGGAGCCACGGATTCGGAAGAGTTTCAGGCAGCCATCGAGGTGTTCAGCAAAGAATTTGTCTGCCGGATTCCAAAGCCTGAGCATCTAAAAGCGCACCCTGAATACCGAAACTCCGAAATTTACAATATTATGTGGGGCCCATCCGAATTTACGGTACTGGGGAATTTAAAAGAATTTGACTGCACCTCACAATTGAAGGAAATCATTTGCCCCGCACTATATACGTGTGGCCGGTACGATGAGGCTACGCCGGAAACAACAGAGCATTACAGCCGTTCAACACCTGGCTCGAAATTTCATGTATTTGAAAACAGTGCCCATATGCCATATATTGAGGAACCGGAAGAATTTTTACGGGTTGTTGGGGAATTTATGCACTGGGTGGATAGTAATTAAGAAGAACCGCCTGATTTTTTTCAGGTGGTTTTTTCTTCTTAATGACCTAGTTGGAAAACGAATAATTAATTTATACCCGGGCATAAAATAGATGCCTTTTATATTGGACCTTTTTTCCATGAGATGAAAAAGTTGGAGGAATGATAAAGGATTATTTGGGATTTCGTCGAATTAAATCAGGTAACCTACATACACAAAGAGGAATGGACATGAATAAATCTGGACAAATCATTTTGCTGCTACTATCACTCATTTTTACTACCTACCAAAGGATTATGTATCATGAACCCTTCTTTACATTTGACTTTTTCCTTTTTACCCTGATCGCTTGGTTTGTTGGCTGGCAATACGATAAGGCCAGATTTTTTGAAAAAAAAGCACGTGAAAGTGAAGAAAGCTATAAGAGATTACTTGATTCACTCCCTGAATCTATCTTTATTTATCAGGATACGAAAATTGTTTATGGAAATCGGGCAGCTCTCAGTATGGTTGGCGCCAAAAGTTTGGCAGAAGTTCTGGGGAAGTCTATTTTTGAATTTATCACGCCTGAGTATAAAGAACGGCTCGAAGAACGAATCAAGCTAATTAAGAAAGAAAAATGCCCCCTTGCTACTATTGAATATAAAATTAAACGGACCGACGGAACAGAATTTTTTCTTGAAGTTACTCCCTTATCGATTGTTTTTGGAAAAAAAGAAGCGATCCTCGTGGTTGGAAAGGATGTCACAGCCCGAAGAGAGGAAACAGAAAGACTTCTGCAAAAATCCGAAAAATTGGCTTTGCTCGGCCAAATGGCGGCGGGAATTGCTCATGAAATCCGCAACCCGCTTACGTCCATTAAGGGATTTATCCAATTATTCAAAGCAAACAGTGAACAGGGTGAATATTATGATATCGTATTATCAGAGCTGGAACGTATTAATGCCATTGTGGGCGAATTCCTGGTTCTGGCCAAACCATCCGCGGCTGTTTTCAAGGAACAGAATATTGAACTATTGTTACATGATGTTATTACCTTAATAAATACTCAGTCTATCATTAATAATGTGCAGATTTATACTGAAATTGCTGAAGAGCTGCCGATGATATCTGGTGAAGAAAATCAGTTAAAGCAAGTTTTTTTAAATCTCTTGAAGAATTCAATTGAATCCATGCCTCTAGGCGGCGATATCTTTGTAACGGTAGGGGTAAAGGAAGAAGGCAAAATATCCATCCGGATTACCGACGAAGGGGTCGGCATACCAGAAGAACGGATTCGAACACTAGGGGAGCCATTCTATACAACAAAAGAAAAAGGAACCGGTCTCGGACTAATGACCTGTTTCAAAATAGTCGAAGGCCACCGCGGCCAAATCAAATTTACAAGCGCAGTACACCAAGGAACAACCGTAGAAGTCACCCTGCCAACAATTACGCAGCCATTATTAAAAAAATGAAACATGGGGACGGTTCTTCTTACGATTAGTCAAGGGTTTTTGTGAAGTTTAATTCTAAATGTTTTCATTAGAGGGTTTT
>NZ_JAGYPE020000074.1 GCF_018343545.2 Neobacillus citreus
TTGCTCTTACGAGTAATAATCCAACAAAAAGGCATCCGAATGGGCTCATTCGAATGCCTTTTGTCTACAATCTGAAGCCTAAATCACAGGATGATTTAGGCTTTTTTATTATTTCCTATATTGTTCTGTAGTAACCGATTAATGGACTGCCTGAATTAAGTCTTATTATCTCATAATTTTCGGCTTTTCCCGCCCGACTTGATGATAATATTCACGCCATTTACATCGGCGCTATCAATGTGGTTTTTCATTTTCGAAACATCAATATCGGCCTCAATCTCCACTCGGTTACTTTCTTTCCCATCAAGCTTTACTGTGTAAGGAGCATTAACGTTCATCAGGGTTAAGAATTCGTCGTCATATGTATCGTAAAATTCAATGGTAAAGCCAACGGGCTTGCTGCTGTAGTTTTCAAATGGAAGTACACATTCGCCGTGCAATGTTTTTTCACCCGCTATTTCAAAATGGCACCGGCCTTCATTATGATTATAGGCAACCGAGTAAATGCCTGTTGCAAAGTATTTTTGAATAGAAGCAGCCAGAAAAGTTGGGATAAAACTCACCGCCAAAAAGGCAATAACTATAAATCTTGTTTTATATTTTTTCAATGATTTCGAAAGAAAATAAAGGCTCAAGATAAATAATATAAATAGAGAAATGCCAAAATAATGCAGGCCATTTGCGGACCTTACAGGAATATGTAGCTTTGATGCAAGGGTTTCGCCAAGGGGACTTTGATCTGGGAAAGGAAGGTTCAAAATGATTACGGCTAAATATAGAATAATAGAAATAGATAAGGACTTTTTATCCTTGATCAAAGGGACCACTCTTTTCTATAAGTTCTTACCTTAAGTTTACCATCAACTCTTACATTTTTGGGAAAATTTAATAATTCTATTTTTAATTTAGAACATTATGGTTTGTTTAGTTGGTTTGCTTGGATATTCTATAAACCTTTAAGGCTAAACTAATCATAAAAAGTTCAAAAGGAGTTTTTAAAAATGTCAACAAACCTATATGCAAAAGAAAACACTCAAAACCTAGCTCAATTAAAAGATTTAGCACCAGAACAATTAAAAGCTTTTAACGCTTTTAATGCCGCAGTATTTAAAGAAGGTGCTCTTACTGTTAAAGAGAAAGAAATCATTGCTGTGGCAATTGCTCATGTTACTCAGTGTCCGTATTGCATTGATGCTCATACAAGGAAGGCAAAAAGCGCAGGAGCGTCACTAGAAGAATTAGTTGAAGCTGCATTTGTTGCTGCGGCTGTGGAAGCAGGTGGTGCGGTCACCCATAGTACACATGTACATAATGCAAAAAATGCAGATGCATCAGACGTTCTTTATGCCCGTTCCAATTTGAAAAATTTAAGCAAGCTTGGTAAATTTGCTCATGTAGGATTCAGAGGCTATACAGCGTTTAGTGCAGCCGCCACTAAAGAAGGCAAACTCACTGCTAAATTTAAAGAAATAATTGCAACTGCTTCTGGGGTGGCCAGTCAATGTCCATATTGCATTGACGTACATACGAAAAAAGCCGAACAACTCGGTGCAACAAGCGAGGAACTCGCAGAAGCTATTATGGTTACTTCCGCATTACGTGCTGGCGGTTCCTATGTTCATATGGCTAATATGATTCAAAGTTATCAAGACTGAGGTTGTTATATTATTTCTTTCTAAAAACAGGAAATTATACGAATATCCTGAGAGATAATGACCTCATAAGGGTACTAAGCGAGATCAGTCAGCGATATTATGGCAGCTCATCCAAGCAACTTCGACATAAAAAACGGCCTAGATGCTAAGCCGTTTTTTTCCTATTATTTTATTTGTGATGTGCCCAATGCTCAGGAGTCTTTATTGCGGCAGGCAATTTCGTGTGACGGTCGCCCTTTGCTGCGTTCACTTGTGCCTGCGTAAGAAAGATACTCCCTGTCAGATTTGCTCCGCTTAGGTCGGCATCCCTCATGTCTGCTCCAATAAAATCGACTCCCCTAAGGTCCGATTCTCGAAGATCGGCTGCGATTAACAAAGCCCCCCTTAAATTTGCTCCTCTCAGGTCAGCACCTCTAAGCTTTGCCCCAATCAAGTCACTGCCTTTGCGGATTTTGTTGCTATTTTTTCCAGGTAAAATCTTTGCGCGGACTAGTTCACTTGTACGTAAAAATAACGTATTTACCTTTGACCGGTGTGATGGTACATCAAGGTTCAAGATTTCCTTCGGGGTTAAATTGGTCAAGCTTTCTGTTTCTTCAAAAGCCTCATGCAGTTCATGATGAATGACTTTCGCTTCTTCATAACTCATTGCCTCATTTAAGTAATAAAGCATTTCATGAAGTTGATGCATAATTGGAAACACATTAAACATTTCTTTAGCTGACTCCGGGCTCTCGCGCCAATCTTTGCCTCCATATGTAAGTTGAGAAACCTGTTGACCTGCACCAAAGCATTCATAAGCGGAACAACCGCGGAAACCTTTATCTCTAAGATTTTGATGGATCTTGCAGCGAAAATCGGATTGCAAGTTCTTGCAAGGAGTACCGCTTTCTTTATCAATCGCAAAATCAGCCGACTTGGCATAAGGCAGCCCCACACAGCACAATGCAAAGCATTTTTCACAGTCGGCCTTTAAATTTTTTAAAATTACACTCTGATTAGGCAACCCTTACACGTCCTTTTAAAATAAAAAAATACTATTTCCAATTCGATTATTTATTCAGAAATTCCTTTGTCAATTAGTAAAAAATATTTAAAACAACAAAACCCCCTGCCAGCTTTTAGCAGGGTAATTAGTATTTTACCGCTCGTGGACCTTTTCCCCTTGGACCCAAACTTCGCGAATGTTTTCCGGCCGAGCAAGGTACATGATTTTTTGGAAAATATCATGCAAATTTTCTTCAGCATTATAGAGTGGCAGCCGGGCCGTCTCTAAGGTCGTATCGATGATTTGGACGTCCCAGGCATAGTTTTCCTCAAGGCGGCCGATTGGGAGAGACAGGCTTTCTCCACCGCCTGCAGTGGCCAGATAGAATGCTTCATCAATGGTGATACGGGAATTCGGGACTCCTCGTTCTTTAGCCGGAAGAACCGGATTCACTCCATCTTCGAGCATCCTTGAGGACATCACGGCTTGCCTGACATTGTCGAAGAGGCTTGGTGAGAATCCTCCAGAAATATCCGAACCCACCCCAATCTCAACCCCTTTTTCCTGAAAGCGGGCAATTGGAATGACACTGTTGGCGAAGTAAGCATTAGATATAGGGCAATGAGCGATTGCCGTCCCTGTTTCCGCGAATAACCCTGCATCGTCATCACTTAAAAAATTACAATGTGCCATGACTGACTTTTCGCGCAACAGGCCGAAATCATTTAAGGCAAACGCATCGTTTTTACCGAAGCGATCCTGCACATACCCATGCGCCCAATCGCTTTCACTGCAGTGCGACTGGACATGTGCATCGTACTTAGCCGCCAATTCACCTAAACCTTTTAGAGTTTCGTCAGTACAGCTTGGAATAAAGCGCGGTGTCACCACTGGGTATACCCCCTGTTTCGCCCGCTTCGCCACTTCTTTTACCGATTTGATAAATTCCTCTGTATCTTCCAAGGCAGTTGCTGTGTCCGAGTCCCGATAATATTCCGGTGTCTGGTCAGGGTTATCCATGACCACTTTCCCGACTAAGCCACGCTGCCCTTTTTCCGCACATATTTCTGCCAGCAGGACGCTTGCTTCTTTATGTACAGTTGCGAAGTAAAGGGCCGTGGTTGTGCCGTTTGCAAGCAAGGTGCTGACAACGTCCTGGTATACCTTTTTCGCAAAATCTAAATCTGAAAATTTTGCCTCAATCGGGAAGGTGTATGTGTTAAGCCATTCATAGAGCGGGATATCTAGCGCCGTTCCAGATTGAGCCCACTGCGGCGCGTGCACGTGCAAATCGACGAAGCCTGGCAGGATGTATTGTCCTTCGGCTAAAGGATGAAAGTTTGCTCCGCCTTGATGTTCTGATAATAAATTTTGATAGTTTTGATCGTCAGGAGAGACAACCTTTTCAATGGCTCCGTCATCGTTAACGAAGAACAGATGATCTTTTAAAATTTGTACTTCTTTTGGGGACTTGCTTGAAAAAGCAGTCCCTTGGAAAATCTGTGAATATTTCTTCATGTTTGTCCGTCCTTTTATTGTTTACATAGATTCTAACTGGTTTAGAAATTAGCATAATCAATATAAAATTGCAAAGAATACATGTAAATACGGTCAAGGGGAACCAGTTAATGAAATTTTTGGGGAATGGAAAAAAGAATTTTGATTTTCCAAGTAAACAATTAAATGAATCGTTGGATACGTTACCGGAAATTCCTCTTGATTCGGAGTTAAATAGAAATATCGAAATACTAAAGTCGGCTTATAAAGATTGCTCTGATGTGGTATTTCGTGAATTTCGTATCGCTGGCAGTGTCAATGCCGTTCTTCTTTACATTGATGGCCTTTCGAATACGGAAGAGGTCGACCAGCATGTGTTAATGCCTCTGTTACGAATAAAAGACCTTGATTACAGCTCCATATTGGAGAGCACGAAAAAGGAAATATCCGTTTCCGGCCTCAAGGAAATTCACTCAATTCCTGATGTTTTTAAACAAATTTCAATTGGCAACCCAATTATTCTAATTGAAAAACAAACGAAGGGAATATCGATTGGCCTGCCGAAGTGGGAAAAACGCAGCATTAAGGAACCAGACGCCGAATCTGTCATTCGTGGCCCTAGAGAAGGTTTTATTGAAACTTTACGAGTGAACACCTCCCTGTTACGGAGGAAAATTCGTCATCCATTATTAAAAATGAAACAAATGGATATTGGCGGCTACACCGAAACACAAGTCATCGTAGCTTTTATCGAAGGAATTGCTGACAGCACTTTAGTTGATGAGGTGACCAATAGATTAAAGCAAATCAAAATTGATGGTATTTTAGAAAGCGGATATATTGAGGAGTTGATTCAAGATTATCCATTTTCGCCTTTTCCGCAGCTTTTAACAACGGAACGCCCGGATGTCGCCGCTGCCTGCCTTTTAGAAGGACGTGTTGTTATTTTGATTGACGGCACCCCCATCACCCTGATTGCTCCTTGTACGTTTGCAAGTCTCTTGCAGGCACCTGAAGATTATTATAATCAATTTTACATTAGTACCTTTATCCGTTGGCTGCGCTATATCTTCTTTTTTATCGCTTTACTGGCACCATCGGCGTATGTGGCCATCTTAACGTTTCATCAGGAAATGCTTCCAACCTCTTTGCTTCTAACAATCGCCGAAAGCCGTGAACAAATCCCCTTTCCAGCCTTAGTGGAGGCATTTATTATGGAAATCACTTTTGAGGCGCTAAGGGAAGCCGGCGTGAGGCTGCCAAAACAAGTCGGGGCGGCTGTCAGTATTGTCGGAGCGCTCGTCATCGGACAAGCAGCGACGGCAGCCGGACTGGTCTCGTCACCGATGGTCATGGTGGTCGCCATCACAGGAGTTGCCTCGTTTTTAATGCCAAGATATGCGACTGGCATTTCGATTCGGATTCTCCGCTTTCCGATCATGATTTTATCCGGCATGCTGGGGTTATTAGGTGTTATGCTCGGGATCACAGCGATTGTCGCCCATATGTGTACGCTCAAATCCTTTGGTGTACCCTATTTCAATTCAGCAGCACCGCTTAAGATACACAATTTGAAGGATGTCCTCATTCGGGCTCCATGGTGGGCCATGAATACTCGTCCTGACTTTTTTTCACAAGATATTAGTTACTTAAGGCGTGAGTCCAGTACCCAAAAGCCTGGTCCAAGCAAAGGTGGCGACGGAGGTTGAGATGTAAATTTCGAGAAAAAAGGAAGCTATTCACTTTATTCCTGCTGTTTGGCCTCACCTCGATTGTTCTGACAGGATGTTGGGATCGTGCTGAGGTAAATGATTTGGCGCTTATTTTGGCGGCTGGTGTGGATAAAAGCAAAAGCGAGAATATAGAACTTTCTGCCCTTATTTTTATTCCAAGCCCCAAACAAAGCGGACAAGAAACCGGGATGTCGGGCGGAAGCAGCAGCGGCCGGTCGTTTGTGAGATCAGCTGAAGGAGAAACCATTGCAGATGCGATGGCACGGCTTCAGGAATCACTCACGAGGGAGATTTTTTGGGGGCAAAATGAAGTACTTTTGATTGGCGAAAAGTTAGCTAAGGAAGGAATAAGCGATCAGATTGATTTTTGGATGCGGCACTCGGAACCACGGATTCGTGCCGACGTGTTTGTTTCAAATGGTGAGGCGAAGACTGTATTGAAGGCCATGCCTGAACTGGAACAGGACGCAGCCAAACAGCTGCGCAAAATCGTGAAAACCCATATAGGGGTGAAAGTAACGGTGAAGGATTTATCGCAGATGCTTTCCGGTGCATCCGGTGCAGCAGTGCTGCCATGGGTTGTAAACCTGCCCCACTCGCAAATGGATACAACGAAAAAAACCATTCCGATCATTAGCGGAGCAGCCATATTCAAGCAAGGCAAACTGGCAGGAATCTTAAGTGATAAGGAAACAAGGGGCATTCTTTGGACAAGAAATGAAATGAAACACGGCGTCATTACAATCTCTTTTAAAAACGAAAAAGGCTTCATCTCCTTAAATCTTTTGAGAAGCAAAACGGAATTGACCCCAACCATCAAAAGCGGCAAGTGGCGTATGCACATCAAAACAATGGCGGACCTAGAAGTCATTCAAAATACGACAAAACGAAACTTATTCGATCCAAAGATTATAAAAGAAGCCCAGGAGAAGGTTGTTTTGGAAGTTGAACAAAGAGAGCGGTTGGCTTTTTCGGAAGTACAGAAAAAATTAAATGCCGATATTTTTGGGTTTGCTGAAGAATTCGAGAGAAAGTATCCACAAATATGGAAACAAAAGAAGGCTGAATGGAATGAAATTTTCCCGAAAGTAGCCGTTACCTTTGACACGAAGGTAAAGATTGAAAGAACCGGTTTGGGAACTGCGAAACATAACTGAGGTGAAGAGCGATGAAGGTTGGAAGGATATTAGGGGTAACAGTTATACTCGTGCTTATCCTTTTATTCCAATGGCCCAAGTTGAAGAAAAATGAGAGAAAGGTGAAAATAGCCTTTTTTTCATTGATGGTGGTGAACTGGGGCCTAGCTGTTTTACTTGTCTTCTTTCCTGAAATGCCGGGACCTGGGCAATTCATAGATTTTCTCTATAAGTCCTTTAAACCGTTTTGGTAATAGACTCCTTTTAGAAAAGGAATGAACAAATATGATTGAAAAAGGTAGAATTTCCTACTTGGAGCTAGCCTTAATAATGTATGCAACTGTTGTCGCAACAGCCATTCTTTATATTCCATATGTAACAGCACAGCATGCAAAGCGTGACTTGTGGCTGTCTCCGATTTGGGGTTCTTTTAGCGGCTTTCTCATCGTCTTGATTATTGTCAAGCTTTCAAAGCTTTTTCCTGGGAAAACACTCATTGAATATTGTGATCTTATTCTTGGCCGTGCCTTTGGAAAGATCATTGCGTTCATTTACTTGTTCTTTCTATTACATGATACGGCAATCGCTTTTAGGGAATACGGTGAGTTCATTGAAAGTGCCTTTTTACATAAAACGCCCATGATTTTTGTGACAGCCAGTATTGCCCTTTCCTGCGCCATTGCTGTTCATGGCGGGATTGAAACGGTTGGACGATGTGCTTTAATTTTTTTGCCCATTGTTGTGGCTCTCTATGTACTGATTTATGTTTTTCTAATTCCTGACTTGAATGTGAAAAATATTTTTCCAATCATGCAAGATGGGGTGATGCCTTCCTTTAAAGGTTCCCTTGCACCACACGCCTGGTTAAGCCAATTTTCATTGATGTCGTTCCTCATTCCTTTATTATCGAATCAACAAAAGGTCATGAAATGGGGAATGTTTTCAGTGATTGCCAGTGTCTTGACCATGATATTTATTAATCTGGGAAACCTTTTTTTATTTGGGGGAATTATTTCAAACCTGCAGTTCCCTGTGTTTGAGGCTGCAAGATTCATTAGTATTGGTTCTTTTTTTGAACATATCGAGTCCGTTCTCATCGCCGTTTGGGTTCTTGGTGGTTTCGTACAGCTTTCCTCTTTTTTCTATATGCTCGTTCTTGGTACTTCCCAATGGCTGACATTGCCTAGTTATAAACCATTTGTTTTGCCAATTGGTTTTTTAATTATTCTATTTTCAATCTGGTCCATCCCGTCGTTTGAGGACATGATTCGGGGGATGGGTACAACCGTGCCTTATTATTTTCTAACGGTTCAGCTGCTGATACCCATTTTCCTTTTGTGCGTGGCAGTAATACGCAGAAAAAGGGCGAAATCGGCCTCGATCTAATTTATTATGGAAAGCCACATAGGCAGCCAGCGTACCTTACTTTTTTTAACATCCCACACCCGTTTACAGCATACCGAACAGAAAATTCACCCGCTGATGTTTCGTTACAGCGGGTCCCAAGCTGGCACAAACACCCCATCGTACACTTCTATTATTTTTTTAACTGCAGCAGACCAAACAAGACAACGCCGCTCACCGGCAAACAATACTACCGCGCCAGCCACCCTCCGTCTACTGCTAAAATGTGACCATTCATGTAGTCAGAGGCTTTACTTGCTAAAAAGACAACAGCGCCCATCAGATCCGATGGGTCTGCCCAGCGGCCTGCAGGGATCCTGGAGAGAATTTCAGTGTTGCGCTTTTCATCCGCGCGAATGGCGGCAGTGTTATCAGTGACAATATATCCAGGAGCAATAGCATTGACCTGAATATTCTGTTCGGCCAATTCATTCGCAAAGGCTTTCGTCAGCCCGGCAACTGCATGCTTGCTTGCGGTGTAGGGAGGGACAAATTTTCCGCCCTGAAATGAGAGCATCGAAGCTATATTTATGATTTTTCCACTTTGCTGTTCTACCATCACTTTGGCGGCTTCCTGGCTTAACAAATACAAGGAATGAAGATTGACTTCCATAACCTTATCCCAATCTTCTTCCTTATACGAAAGAATGGGCGAACGCAGGATGGTTCCAGCATTATTGACTAAGATATCAATCCTTCCATAAGCTTTCAGACACTCCGCCGCGATTTTTTTAACCGCCTGCCGGTCACTTAAATCCGCCTGAAAAAATTCTGCCCTTTGCCCTGTACCAGCAATTAATGTCCTTGTTTCTTCCCAATCTCCACTCCTTGAAACAACAAAAAGGTCAGCACCTGCCTTGGCAAGTGCCACCGCATATGCTTGCCCTAATCCTTTGTTCGCACCTGTTACAATCGCCGTCTTCCCTTTAAGGCTGAAGTAATCCAGCGAAAATAAATCCAGCTGTTTTGTCATTCTATTTTACCTCCTAAAAAAGACCGTCCTGACCCACCCCCGACAAACAAAGCACGCCTGTTTGTCGAGGCCAAAATTCTCTTTATCGTAAATCTTCCATTTTTACATGATCCATATCACTATACGTGATATTTTCTCCGCACATTCCCCAGATAAAGGTGTAGTTGCTTGTGGCTGTTCCTGTATGGATGGACCAGCTTGGAGAGATGGCCGCCTGTTCATTTTTCATAACAAGATGTCTTGTTTCATCCGGTTTTCCCATAAAGTGAAAGACGCGGGTTTCGGGCTCCATATCGAAATATAAGTACACTTCCATCCGGCGTTCATGGGTATGGCATGGCATCGTATTCCATACACTACCAGGAGCAAGCATTGTTAAGCCCATTTGCAGCTGGCAGGACTCACAAACATTAGGATGAACGTATTGGTAAATTTTCCGCTCATTTAATGTTTCAGGGGCACCCATTTGCAGCGGATCAATTTTGTTAATATCAATCTTCACGGTCGGATACGTATGATGGGCCGGTGCCGAATTAATATAGAATTTCGCCGGATTGGCTGCATCCTTGGAACGGAATAACACTTCTTTCGTACCTTTTCCAACGTACAGGCCGTCACGCTGCTGCATTTCATATTCCTTCCCATCGAGTACCACAGAGCCTCCGCCGCCAATATTGATGATGCCAAGCTCACGGCGTTCTAAGAAATACTCCACACCTAATTCCTTATCGAGCTTAATGGTTAACTCTTTTTCAGCCGGTGTTACTCCGCCAAAAATCATCCTGTCAACATGCGTATAGGTTAAATGAACAAAACCCGCTTCAAACAAGGTTTCTACAAGGAATTCCCGACGCAATTCTTCCGTTGTATATTTTTTCATATCCTCCGGATGATGGGCATAACGTGTTTCCATTTTTCAAATCTCCTTTTGACCATTTTTCTCGAAGAGTTCCTTCATTTTTTTATTTCTTACCAGTACCTATTCCAGTCTTTCACAAGCCTGATTAATGCTTCAAAATAGTAGTAATCTCCCCAAATACAGCTTTCATCGACACCGTTGCCGCCTGGCTTAAAGTAGACGGCATGCTTTAAGATACCATTTGCCGGACTATCAATCTCTGTGGTGTAATTTTCATACAGTGACTGAACCATGGCTAGGGCTGCATTTTCATAGATTCTTTTGTCGGGATCTGTTAATGGCAAATGTTTTGCCAGTTCTAGCAGTCCGCAAACCGCAATAGCTGCGGCGGAGCTGTCACGCTCTTCATCCCCATTGGCAAAAAGTAAATCCCAGTAGCAGATATCATCTTCAGGAAGTCTCGCTAAATAGTAGTCTGTCAATTTTTTCGATAACTCAATTAGGTTCCAATCCTTCGTATAGCAATAGCTTAATGGGAATCCGTATATTCCCCATGCCTGACCGCGTGCCCAGCAGGAGTCATCCGAGTATCCTTGGTGGGTATTCCCATACAGCGGAGCCCCTGTCTCGGGGTCCATATAAAATGTATGGAAGGTTGAGTCATCCTGCCTGACGATATATTTTGCCGCTTGCTTAATATGAGACTCTGCCACTTCACGGTAAACGGGCTTCCCTGTCACCTCTGAAGCCCAGTAAAGTAGTGGAAGGTTCATATTGCAATCGATAATCATCCGGCCACGCTGTTTCGGGTCATGTAAGTTCCCCCACGCTTGGATAATCCCTGCTTTGTCATAATAGCGGGTGATTAAAAGGTCAGCCGCCTGAATGGCGGTTTCCTTTGCCTGTTCATTGCCTGTCAGCTTAAAGGCGCTGACGCAGGAAAGGGTGTATAAAAAACCAAGGTCATGGTGGTCAATCTCAATCCGCTTCTCGAGCCTTTCTTTAAAACTCTCCACCTGCTTTTCGGCCGCTATTCGGTATTTGTCATCTCCTATATATTCATAAGCAAGCCAGAGCATCCCCGTCCAAAAGCTCGCTGTCCACTCCACATTATCAATGGGCTGATAGACCTGATTGATACTGCTGGAATCAGGAAACTTATCTGTAAAAACGGCTAAATTTTGATCAATTTTCGCCAGTACATGCTCTATCGCTTGTTCTACAAATTCTCGGTCGACAGCTGGAGGATTTTCATATTTACTAATAGGCTGAATCATGGCCGTACTCTCTCTTTCTATGAATATCTTCAATTATTTCAATTAACTTTTGCGTTTCTTGCAAACTGACCGGCGGAATTCCGGTCTGGAAGAAGTCAATGATCTTCTCCAATAACCCAGCGTAGTATGGCTTCTCATCCTTCCAAAGCTCTGCACTTAAGGTATTGGAGGGTGTATGGGCAACGAAGCCGAATCGGCCATGCATATTGTAATCACCGCGGATGACAGCGCTGCGGCCCCCGTCATAGGTTAACCGGCACAGTTCATAGTGTTTAAACCTCTCCACCTCGACAGTTTGCACATTATTACCCATCATGGCAAAAGCCAGCTCAAGCATATGAATGCCGTACCAGAAATACCCCCGGATTCCCTCCTGCATTGGAAGCGGTCCGTATATGTAGGCAGATTGGATACTTGAATCCCTCACACTATTCATCGCTGTTACCAGCCCATCTGCATATCGTAAGGAGGATGAACTCATCACTTGAATTCGGTGCGTTTCAGCAACTTCCCTTATTTCCTTTACATCCTCGCTTGAGAGTGCAATCGGTTTGTCAATAAACACAGGGAGTCCGAATGGTGCGATCTTCTTGAGCCAATCAAGATGGGTACTGCCGTCAACAGCGGTAATCTATATGCCATCAAGTCCACTGCAAAACTCAGAGAGCTCTTCAACAAGTTCTACATCGTAATTGTCCCGCAATAGGGCGGTAAAATGCCCCACCCTATCTGCACTAATCGATAACTCCGGAGAGTAAAACGGGATGGCTTTGACCACTTTTGCTCCAGGTATATGGAACGGGTCGCTTTTATCGTTTAAAAGCTTTGTAAAAATTTCACAATGGGACGTATCAAGGCCAATCATTCCAATTTGCATGTAAACCTCTCCTATCAATAATCCCGTAACGAGCCTTACTGATTCTGATATTCGGCCAAAAAGTTTCTTACAAATTCATCATCATGCAGCTCCGGATACATTCGGTAGATTCTGTCTAATTCCTCCGCCTGCCCCGGGGATAAGACTTCATGATCAGACAGGCACCAATTGCCTTGAAGCAATCCTTGGCGCGCCAATACTTCGTTAATTCCAGCAATACAGCCTTTAAATTGATGGGCCGCATCAAAGAATACAGCATTCGTATCGGTAACAGCCTGGGCAAGGGTCAAATACTTCGCATCAATCGAACCGCCGCTCCGGACCTGCTTTAACTCCTCCAGCAGTTCCACCGCTTTTCTTGTCCAGACAGCCCAGTGACCAAGCAGCCCACCTGCAATTTCCTTGGTTACCACTTTTCCATCTACCGTAAATGAGTATTTCGTCAACAGATCAAGAACAATATTGTCATCATTGCCGGTATAAAGGGCAATTTCATCCCGTCTCGATGATTCACATACAGCCCTTACTACATCGAGCGTTTGATAGCGATTAAATGGAGCGATTTTAATGGCCATCACGTTTGGAATTTCGGCGAATTCCTTCCAAAAATCGTACGTAAAGATGCGTCCGCCAACAGATGGCTGTAAATAAAACCCAAACACAGGCATGATGTCGGCAACACGCCGCGTCCGTTCCAATAGTTCCACCTCGCTGAAGTTCGTCAGCCCTCCATTGCTCAAAAGCACCAAATCATAGCCAAGCGATTTAGCCAGTTCGGCTTCCTGAATGGCTTGTTCTGTCGGGCCGCAAACACCGGCAATTTTTAAAAACGGCCGGTCTAGCTTTGCCTTTGCCACTTCTTCGGCAGCCATTCTAAGAACTGGTTCTAACAGATTATGTTCAGGGTCACGAATTTCAAATTGGGTGGTATGAACTCCAACCGCAATCCCTCCAGCACCTGCCTGAATATAATAATGAGTCAGCCGTCGTTGTGCCGCTTCATCGAGTTCTCTTTTTTCATTCAGGGCAAGCGGGTGAGCCGGGATGGCAGCACCCTCATGCAGAAATTTCTTTAAAGCTGGGGAAAGCATGGTTAAAAGGCCCCCTTTCGCTCTTGGAAATGTGTCGGCTTGTTGCTTGTAACACCGTCGTTCTTCACCCATTCTGCAGTCCATTCAATCAATTGATTGATGGATACCCTCGGGTAACCAAACAGGCGGTGAGCCTTTCCGGAATTATTTAATAATGCGGTTGGCTGCTCTACTCCCGTAAAAATAGGCTGTTTATCTAATAGTTTGCCAAATTGCTTGGCAACCCAGCGAACCGGCAGCTGCTCAGGACCTGTTACGTTTAAAATCTGCGGCGGCACATCAGCAATAAGCAGCGAACGGATGGCGTATTCATTGGCATCCCCCTGCCAAATGACATTCACATGGCCCATCGACACATCGATTTCCCTGCCTTCATTAACAGCCCGGGCAATTTCCAGCAGTACGCCATATCTCATGTCAATCGCATAGTTCAACCGGAAAATCGTCAACGGTGTATTGTCACGGTGTGCAAAATGAGTGAAGATTCGCTCCCTTCCTAACGATGACTGACCATACTCTCCGACAGGGTTCACTGGGTGGGATTCATCACATCCGCCTTCTGAAACGGGAACCAGTGGATACACATTCCCCGTTGAAAAGGCCACAATCCTTGAGCCCTTGAATTTCTCAGCCACCCGGCCCGGTAGATAAGTGTTCATTGCCCATGTAAAATGTTCATTGCCCGTTGTGCCAAATTTATTTCCAGCCATATAGATAATATTTTTCTCATGGGGCAGTCTAGATAATTGCTCTTCATCCAATAAATCGCAGGCAATCGTCTCAATCCCGGCCATTTCTAGTTCCTCTTGTAAAGTACCGGACGAAAACCTTGAGACACCGATGACCTTTTTATCCACACCAGCTGCATCGATGGCTCGTTTGGCCATTTTCGCCAAGGTCGGGCCCATTTTTCCGCCTACACCAAGAATGAGGATATTTCCATCCAATTTCTTCATATCTTCAACCAAAGCTGCTGATGGCTCTGTCATTACATATTCAAGCTGTTCGACTGTCTTCATTAGGATTACCCCTTTACCTGTTAAAGTGATTTTTTGTAACCTGTACTTTACCTGTATACAATTCTAGTAAAATATAGACCACCTTTACCTCTTTTGAAGAGATAAAGGCAGCCCGCTATTTTTTAGTCAACTTTATTCTGGGAACGGTCCTGTTACAAGCACAGGAATCGGTTTTGAAGTGACGGTTACCCCGTTCAGCGTAACGGTTACCGTTATTTCTGTCCTACCAGGCTGTTTGGCAGTGATGGTTCCATCCTCACTGACTTCAGCCGCTTTCGGTTTACTAGATTCGTATTTGATCACTGCACCAGACAGTTCCTTTGTGGTGCGTCCTTTTTCCAGTAATGCTGTAAACTTAATGGACGTTTTGTCGCCCGGTTTCAGCCTTGCTTTTTCAACCTCTGCCTTTACCTCACTTAAGTTCACAACAAGATTTTGATCGCTGTACTTCATCAATTCACTGCCGTATTTAAAATAGAAATTTCCAAAGTCGTCCTGTGCCAATTTTTCTACGTTTCCTTCAAGAATCACGGATACTTCCTTGGTCGCTGCATCAATTTTAATGAATTTGCTTGTATAGGTTTTATCCGCAACATAGCCAATGAAAATAGATGCATACACATTGCCGTCTGTGCCAATCATCAAACGCGGATTGGAATGGGCATAGTCTGCTGTTGGAAACTTATCATCGCTATAGATTACCTTTTTTGTATCAGGGTCAAAGATAAACAGCGTTCCGAGTGCCATTCCCCAAAGGTTTCCGTCTGGACCCCAAATGAATGAAGTCAGCGTCTTTTTCCCTTCAACCGGAATGGTTTCATATTCGATTGTGTCTGTTGCCGTATCATAAATGGCCAGCTTGCCAGAGCCGCCGTCCATCGCACCACTACCCATATACAGTTTCCCATCACGGTAAAGAAGTGTATTGATGGAATGCTCCGGAATAATGTTGCGTTTGACATCGAATACTCCTGTCTCTGGGTTATAGATACTCAGCGCTCCGCCGGTTTTACCGGCAATCGGATAGGTTCCTATATAAAGCCTGTTTTCCTCCTCGACCCCAACCATCGCAACAGGGCGATCCTGATCCTGTCCAAGCTGTGCAAGACGCGGCGGATTTAACGGCTCGCTTGGATCAAGGCGATTCCAAGGCTATGCCGGGTCATATTCAAAAATGGAAGCACGAGGATAGACACCAAAATACACTTTGCCATTCAATGTCGCATATCCCTCTACCTGCCCAAGTGAAGAATAAAGCGTTGTTTTGTCCTGGGTCGGAGAGTAAACGCCTAATCCGCCTCCTGAGATAAAGCCTGAGCTAAGTATTTTTCCGTCGACACTCTTGCCGATATTGAACAGTTCGACAAATTGCGGCGGCAGTGGAAGTTCCGGTGTTTCTGTATAGCCTGTTTCCAAGTTATAGTAGAAGGCGCGTCCGCTGTTACCGGCCAATCCCACCAAAGTCACGCCAGGGAACTTTGGATCATTTAACTCCACATAGTGAAACGCAATCGCCGGTCCTTTTACATCAATGCCAAGCGAACCATATTGGCCAGTATTGACATCGTAAGCGTATAGGGACCATTGGCTTCCGCCATCCGGCTTTGGCTCATAATAGGTGTAGAACACGCGGCCATCTGGTGAAACCGGTGAAAATCCTCTTGTGTTATATTCAGGGTTGTTTTTGACAATTAAGGTGTTGTTTTCTGGGGTGTAAACATACATTACAGGACCCGGGTCGACACGGATAAACAGCTTGCCGGCAGTGTATTGAAGGTCATAAACAGAGGTCTTGCCGCCGAACCCTGTAATCAGCTTTTTTTCTCCCGTGGTCAGATTATAACTATACAGCTTCGCCACATCGGCACCGCCGACGTACAGTGTATTGCGTTCAGCATCGTAGGCCAATGAGCGGACATGCTGTTCCTTAGAAGCTGTCTTAAACGATGTTAAGACGGTTGCTTTATCTGTTGCCGGATCATATTCAAAAATGGATTGAGAATAGCCTGTGCCTCCATATACCTTTCCGTCTTTACCTGGGACAAGCACCCAAATGACGGTATCGGATGGAACCGGCTTGCCGATTGTCCGCATGGCCTGTGTATTTGGATCATACTGGAATAACGTCCCATTTGGTGTACTGCCAACATATACCTTGCCATCAGTGGCAACAGTAATCGCCCATGCGGCGGTTGCGTTGCTGCCATCAAGGGCTACTAACGGCTCCTGGTCGTAAATTTCCTTCGTTTTCACATCGCTGACAATAAATTGCGCCGGATCTCCCTGGGCCACCGTGTACATGACATCACGGCCAAGTTTATCTTTACCGTACGCTCCAGTCATGATGGTAAGACTAGTTGATTGAGGGCCAAGATTTGTAATCGTTCCCGGAGCTGTTGAAGTCGAAATTTTGGCTTCATCCGCATAAAACACGCCGACACTTTCGTTAGGTGTATAGAATGCCGCTTGAAAATAAGCTGCGTCCTTTGGTGCAGCAGCCGCCAGTCTTAGGCTGCTCCATTTCCCTGTTTCACTTACAGAGGAATCAACCAGGGCGCTGACCACTGACAGCAGGGTACCGTCCTGTTTAAAGAAACGAAGGTCGGCCTTGCCCCCTGCACCAGACTCCTTGAATACTTGAGCAGTCAGAACCACGTTCTCAAATGGTGCTGTTTTTACCGGATCGCTGATGGCACCGTAAGCACCAGATGTGGATTCATCCTTGATTAACAAACTGCTTTTTCCTTCAAAAACTTTTTCTTGGCTGCTGAATACCTTTTCTGCAGCACCATCGGGGTGCCAGCCGGGCATATTGCCGCTGTCATCGAGCTCAAATCCCCCGTTAACTAGAGACAACTGAGGCGGAGCGCCCGCTGCACCTGCAAATGAGTCAAAAGCTGGTGACAATATTGACAGAATAAGGCCCACAATAAGAATGACCGTAGAATAGGGACGAAACTTTTTCATTATTTCCTCCTTTTTAATGAGTTAGTTTTAATAGATTGATAGATTGCTGATTTCGCAGCATTGGCTCCTCAAGAAAATAGAGGAGTTCCTGTATCACTCCTCTATTTAATCATGGTGCTATTTATTTCCACTCTTTTTTCTTGTAGCCCTTTTCTTTAATCCCTTTATTCATTTCTTGTATGATTTCCTTACCGCCGCGGGCCATGTACTCATCTACAAGCTTATCCCAATCGGAAATCGGACGTTGACCGGCAATCATTTTCGCCTGCTCATTCATAATGAACTGCGTTAAATCTGTACCTTTTTCTTGCTCTGTTTTAGAAATGACGCCATTAGAAGGATTGACATAAAGCTTGTTGGCCTCAAACATATCCTGCAGGGAATTAACCAGGTTTTTCATAGGTTCAAGCTTGTAGTCATCCGCAAAACGAACCTTTCCACCCTCAGGTAAATGGCCGCGGTTGTCTAAGAAATAAGTAGACGGCGCTAAACCAGCAGTAGAGAATTCAGGAACACGTACTGGCGCTCCATTTTCCATTTTGTAACCGACGCCCTCTTTACCCCAGAAGAAATCAAAGTCTTTATTTTGCGGGGTCATTTCTTCTCTTGTATAGAACTTCTTACCGAAATCAACCAATTCAAGGGCACGATAAATTTTCCCTTCATCGTCAGCCATTTTGGCATTAAGTGCTAGAATACCAGAGTTACCTGAACCCATTGTAAAGCCAACAGAACCATCTGGTGCTTTAAATGGAGGAATGGCAACTAATTCAGCCTTAGGATTAAGGTCCAGTAGTCCTTGTAAATATGGTTCGGACATACCAGCTACACCGCCGATGAAAATTCCTGCTTTGCCCTTATAGAACTCAGCATTCGTATCCTGCCAGTTAAGAACCGCAAAATCTTTCGTCATTGCACCTTTTGCATATAAATCCGCAAAGAAGCCAATTAAATCTTTTCTTCCTTTAGAGATAATCCCAGGAATATAGTTTCCATCTTTATCTTGATGGTACCAGGCGCTGAAATCCCAATATGTTCCCATATTGAAGTTTGGATTGATGTTCTCGCCAATCGCGAGTCCATAAGTATCTTTCTTGCCGTTTTGATCTGGGTCATTCTCAGTAAAGGCGATTGCTACTTTTTTGAGCTCCTCATAGCTTGTCGGAACTTCTAAGCCAAGGTTATCAAGCCAATCTTTTCGGATAATCGGTGTGACTGGATACTCAGGCGTATAACGTGGAATTCCGTAAATTTTTCCATTCACTTTAAACGCATCGTAAATATGCTTTGGAATTTTCCCTAATGTTTCGTAATGCTTTAGATAATCATCTAAAGGAAGAAATGCTCCCTCTGAAGCCCATTGGTAAAATCTTGCATCATTCGCTGGGAAACCGACCAAATCAGGCATCGATCCTGAAGCTACGATGGCAGAAGATTTTTCTACGTAGTCACCTTGAGGTATAATTTCCGGCTTATAATCCACATTGAAGCGCTCATTGATCATATCAAGTCCGGGACTTGAAGCTGGAGGCGGATCGCCAAAGCGGAAGGTCATCCCTGTAATCGTATATTTTTTAGAATGATCAAATGGATCGACTTTCTTTGTTTCCTTTTCCTTTTCTTTATTGCTGGCTTGGTTCGTTTCTGACGAACATGCGGCTAGAAGTAGTGATGGTATTAACAGCATAGTGAGTGAAATCTTACCTATCTTCAACCTAATCCCCCCTGTAGTTTAATTTTTTTCTAAAGCGCTTACAGATGCCATAGAGCTGAGACTGCTTATCCCTTTACTGAACCCAGCATCACCCCTTTAGCAAAATGTTTTTGTAAGAATGGATAGACGACCAAAATCGGAAGTGTCGCCAGAAGAATGGCTGCCATTTGGATGGTTACCGGCGGCGGCAGTGTTTCGAGCATCATTTCATTTGCTCCCAAGGCTGCATTTGGTTCGTTAACAATGACGATTTGTCTTAATATAACCTGAATCGGCCATTTTGCCGGATCACTTAAATAAAGTACGCCAGTAAAGTAACTGTTCCAGTGGCCGACTGCATAAAACAATCCAAAGGCCGCCAATGATGGCTTCGATAACGGCAGGATAATCTTGCTGAAAATCTGGATCTCATTTGCCCCATCAATAATCGCAGCCTCCTTTAACTCATCAGGAATGCTCAAGAAAAACTGTCTCATAATGATCAGGTTAAATGGGCTGATGGCAACCGGAATAATCAAGGCCCAAAGGCTGTTAATCAACCCGGTAGCTTTGACAATCATATAGGTCGGAATCATTCCTGCCGAGAACAACAGGGTGAAAATGACCATCATCAGGATCGCTCGCTGGCCAATGACTGACCTTGTCAAGGCATAGCCCATCGTTGCTGTAAAGATTAGGTTAACCGCTGTACCAACCACCGTAATATAGATGGTGACAAGCAAAGAGTGGAGGAAGCGGTCGGAGCTTAAAATATACTCGTAGGCATCCGTTACCCATTCCTTCGGCCATAAGAGAAAGTCATTTTCCAAAAAGTCGCTTACCGATGAAAAAGAAACAGAAAACACATAGAAAAAAGGAAAGACCATCGTCAAAGCGATCAACACAAGGAGCAAAGCATTCATTTTATCAAAAATTTTAGAGCTTAACGTATTTCTGTCCATTCAATTTCCTCCTTTCCTTCCTAATACAGACCATCTTCACCAAATTTTTTCGCTAAACGATTGGCTGCTACAACCAGACAAAGCCCAACTATACCTTTAAATAATCCGACGGCTGTGGCAAAGCTGTAGTTTGCCTGTTGAATCCCTTTAAAATAAACAAATGTATCTAAGACATTCCCAGCATCCATATTAAACGGATTAAGCATTAGGAAGATCTGTTCAAACCCGGAGTCCATCACGTTTCCAAGGCGGAGGATCAGCAGGATAATGATGGTGCTTTTAATCGCTGGCAGGGTGATGTGCCAGATTTGTCTCCAGCGGTTGGCTCCATCGATTGCGGCTGCTTCATATAGTGACGGGTCAACCCCTGCAAGGGCTGCCAGGAAAATGATTGTCCCCCAGCCTGATTCCTTCCAGATGACCTGCAGAATGACAATCGGTTTAAAAAGGGTCGGGTCTGTTAAAAATTCAATCGGTTTCATCCCCATCGTGCCGACCAGAAACGCATTCAGGATTCCTTCGCTGCGGAGGAAAATAACCGTGATTCCGATTACCACAACCCAAGACAGGAAGTGTGGTAAATAAACAATCGACTGAACCACCCGCTTAAACACTTGATTTCTTAATTCATTCAGCATCAAGGCTAAAATGATGGAAATCGGAAAGGCGAAAAAGATTTGCAAAAACGAAATTTGCAGTGTATTCCAAATGACTCTAATAACCTCTGAATCTTCAAAAATCAATTTAAAGTATTTTAGTCCTACCCATGGGCTATCCATTAGTCCCCGAAACGCACTATAATCCTTAAAAGCGATGATAATTCCAAACATCGGTACGATTCGGTAAATTAAAAAGTACAGTATGCCTGGGAGAAGCAATAGGAGCAAATACTTGTCTTTCATTATTTTTTTGCCGATCCGGCTGAACTTACTTGTCTTTTCGGCGGTCGGGAAAGGCTCATCTATATCGACATTCACTGATTTCAACTCCATCCCCTCGTCTCCTTTCTGCATCACTCTCATCAAACTACATGTATATAACATGTATTTATAATAAGAATAATACATTCCTACTGGGTTTTCAATAAATTTTTAATCTTTTTCTAACTGTTCCAAATTATCGAATATCTTTAGAGATACGAACAATAAACAGTATGCAATCAAGCTGCCGCTGTAAAATGGCAGCATCCCCGGCACTCTAAAGACCAGATAATAGGGAAGGTAGAACGCGATGGCCAGCACAATCGCAAATAACGGCCGCGATAAGGTAAGCAGCACTGAATTTTTTACTGTCTGGAAAACGCGCTCATCATAATGCACATAGACAGGAAAGGCAAATAATAGAGAACAGATATAGACAGCGCCAATCAAAAAGGTAACATAGGTAAAAATCAAGCTGACCAGGTTGGAAAAACTGCGAAAAAAGCTTAAATCAAAATATAAAATCAGGCCCAGAATCACCCAGCAATAGCCAAACGCATTCCCCTTCAACATTTCGCTTTTATAAATTTTCCAGAAATAGGAGGCTGTTTTGATCTCCTCGTCCTTTTGCAGCCACTTCCTGACCACGGCAAACATCGCAATGGTCGCCGGGAAAAAGCCTGCAGCCAAAAGTCCAAGCAGACTCCCGCCAATCCATAGAAGGTTTACATAGGCAAGTCTCATCGCCCATTCCAAAAAATCATTCAATTTCCCTTTCCAACCTGTCAGCATCATGTATGTCCATCTCCTTTAAGCCAGCTAACGTTAATCCTGCTGAATAACTTGAACCACGGTCTCTCCTTTAGGTAAAACCAGTTCTAGAATCCCAGTTTTGCTATTTTCATATCTTTGATTGTTTACCAATACCACATCCGATTCCCTGCATGGAATCACAATGGCAGTCTCCTCCATCAGCTCCAGCCAATACTTTCGTTCCTGCCTGTCCCTTTCCATTCTTGCAGTTAGATTCTTATCAGACCTAAGATACCCTTTGCCATCAAAATCCAGCCGCGTACCATTGATGAGCACCCATTTTTTAGGCTGTTGAAGGCTGTGATTGAAACAAACCCATGCCTGTTCCCCATTCACCTGAAAATCGGTGTGTTCAGACGTCATCTGCTTGGATTCTTGGCTGTCGGCAAATAAGAGGTAATCGGTCACCCCATAGTCCTCCCTATCAACCTTTATACTAATTGTCCCGTAGTTTCTATCAACCTGATAATCTAATGGTTTATCTGCCAATCTCTTGTCGGCATGGGGAACAATGAGCGTCACGAGGAATTCTTCCTGAAGATTCCCACCCGGTTCGACAGCTATGTAGGTTCCGTATTCTTCCGCCCCCGGAAACTGCTCCAACGTTTTCTTCGTTTGTTCAGGATAACAATAATAAAGTGAAGCCCCCGCCTGTCCGCCGGCAATGATAACGTGATTGGAGTCAATAGACTCGTTCAGCTCGAGCTGCCTGCCTGCTGCAATGACGCTGGAGGTTGTATGAAATAAAAATGACACACGGTCCTCGGGATTAATTTTCCCTACACGATCCACAATCAGAAAATATCCCTGATCGATGTGCAGAATGGCCCGCTTCCACTGCTTTACCGCACCATTGTAGGCATCAGTGGCATCACCCGTACAGAAATCATAGGAAGGCGATAAATACCAATCAGCAATTCGGCTCCGCCCAAGCTCCGTCTGCCCGCCGCCATTAATTAGCATGGCATTATGGCCGACCGTCCCGGTTGTAAACGTGTTTCGCGGTCCGGGAACATAATCCTGATACCCCGGATTTGTCATTAACCACTCATCATGTACATGGAGGACAAAATTATTTTGGTCATAATGATTATGACCTTTAGCGGACCCGCTTGAAGCAAAGGCCAGCAGATGGCTTTCCTTGTCCCAGCCGTTCCGGAACGCGGCCCAGCCGATTGAAGGAATAACCTTTGAGTGTTGCTGATTGAAAAATTCACCTGGTGCAATCGGGTCTGGCATCCTTTTAGGATGTAACAGAACATGTGAATGATTGGTTTTTGCCTGTTGAAAATACCAGCTTGCAGCCGGATGCAGATTCCGCTGTGCCAGCATCCCCATCAAATAGCTAATATCCAAAGTGTAGAAGGAGTCTGAGAAGTTCACAAAGCTCTGCTTCTTGGCGTTGCCGAGCATATAAAGGAATAGCTCTGGCAAAAACGTTTGAAAATAATCATGACCAATCAATGAGGCATCGCCTGTTGCCCGGTTTAGTGCATCTGCCGCCATTAATATATGGCGAATCGCTACACTTGTATAAAGGAGGCCTTCAATTTCCGGACTCGTCAACCGGTCTTCCAGGTAGGCAAACAAATACTCATATGCATTGCTTAAATACTGGCCGACATCCTGTTCATCTGCAATCGATAAGGCGCCAATCAGCATGGCTACCCGTTTGGAGGCAATAATATTATGACTGTCCTGATTTTCAAAATCGATTTCAAACGGCTGCAGCCCATTAGCCAGGATTGCCTGCTGCAGGATGTTCCGTTCCTGCTCATTCAACAAAGAATAGATAGAATCATAGCCAATTGCGGCCGCTAACGTAAAGTGGGCATTGCTAAGGTTTCCCTCCGCTCCCCGGTTAGGAAACTCGTACCATCTCGTAAACTTGGCGAGGGCCAAAAGGTATTCTTTCACCTTATCCCCGTATTTCCGATCTTCAGTAAGCGCATAAGCTGTGGACAAAACGGTAATGCGCTCCTCAATTGCCCGCGAGTACATCGTCCAATAGGGAAAATCCACATATCCCGGCGCCTCTGGAAGCGGTGCCAACTGAACGAGCGGAAGGGTTACCGTGATTTGAAACTGAATGGACGGATAGTTCACCTTAAAGTCCGTTTCTGTTAAAAATTGATTCGCCTGTTCAAAAAATTCTTGCGAAATTTGTGAGTCTCTTACCTGTTTGAGTTCTGTTTCAGAGAATAATATCCGCGGATGATTTCTTACATTCCAGCTGTTTGGATGATTCATCGAAAAGCCCCTTTCCCACTAGATGTCATTGGACTACACCGTTCAGCTTTTCATTTAACAGTTTTTCAATCCGTTTGCAGGCATCTGCCGGTTTTTCCATATTAGACCACAGGAATTGCAATTCATTTTCGAGCAGTTCAATATCGGAATGGGTTAAATGCAAATCCCTGGTCGTATAAGCATAGGGGATAACCTCTTTAAAAGCGTTATAATTCTCCGGATGAATGCCCGGCTGCAGCAAATAATTATCCTCTGCCACCACCCGGAGCATCGGGATCGTGCACCCGTTTCGTTTTAGCGTTGTCTGTGCCTCCGTGCTCACCATGTAATTAATCAGGGCTTTGGCTGATTCCTTCATTTCGCTCTGATTATTGATTCCCAAAGAACCGCCGAGCAATATGGTTGCATTTTTTTTGTTCTTAGGGGCTGGCATAACATCCCATTTGATTTTATGGTCACGGAACTCATTCATAAAGAAATAGGTGGTCAGGATCATTGACGCCCGCTCGCGCATAAATAAATTCTCCGCCATATGATTGCTGCCATGGGAAAAGATAGGCGAAACCTTATTTTCATACATTAGATCCACACAAAAGGATAATGCTTCAATATTTTCCTTACTATTTAACAATGATTTACTGCGGGTTTCATCGAAAAACTTCCCGCCATTTTGCAGCATAAAGACAGGAAAACGGTTAGAGGAAGCCGAGAAACAAAAGCCGTACTGTTGAACGAGCTCATTTCCGCCTTCATCCTTCGTGCATTTTTTCGCAGAATCCAGTAAATCCTGCCAGCTCTCCAATTTGTATGGTTGCGGGATTTTAGCATCCGAAAACATTTTTTTGTTATAACAAATAATCACCGGAGAAAATAAGAATGGTGTCAGAATCGTCTCATGATTGACCGTGAACATTTCAAATAGCTTTGGATAACTATCTTTATCTGGCTGCAGGTGCTCTGGCACATACGGTTCGATCACATCTAATTTATCAATGGCCGCCAGCTGGCGGAAATGTAAATCGGACACCATAAATACATCCGGTCCCTGCCCGCGTTCAATCAATTGCGTTAAGGTATACACATAATCCGTCCCTGGGAAAAGCTGCAAATCGACTTTGACGAACGGGTTTAACTGTTCAAAACGCGCAATAATTTCTTCAATAATTTCAATTTCGTAAGAATCTGAGTACCAGCCAAGCGTGATGGTCTGCTTGGAGGTTTCTTCAGGAAGGGAAACACGGTTTCCTTTTCCAGGAATTTTTTCAATTAATCCTTCATCTACTAGCTCTGCAAGTGCTTTCCTGATGGAGACTCTACTTAAATCATATTCTTTACTTAAAGTGTTTTCCGGCAGGATAAATTCCCCGGGCTTGAGCCTGCCTGAAATGATTTCATCCTTTAATTCAGATAAGAATTTATAATATTTAACTTCGAATTCACTTCGTCTCTTCAACACCGCATACCGCTCCTATACAACTTGATGATTTAATATTAAATGAGGTGAATCGGTTTTGCAAAATACTATTTTTATGACTCTCTCAGTTTTCTGGATTTAGCTTTTCATCCAAAAACGTATAGGCTGACTGGCGGATTTCGCTTGGAAAATCATGGCCCTCATTCCCAATCAGGGCTTTAAACTGATGTTCAACATCTAAAATGGTATATAACTTGTCTATATCAGCTACAGCTTGTGCGGCCGGTTCCCAATGAGGGAAGATCCTATCCTTTTGGCCCATCCACAGGAAAAACGGCGTTGGCGCCACAAGTGCGGCAATTTCATTAAACTCAAAGGGCACTTCTTCTTTAGCCAGGAAATCGCTGACCTTGGGAATATGGGAGAACCAACTGCGTCTGCCCCAACGATCGCGTTCAGGGTCACCTGCAAACACAGCAAAGCCGCAGCTTGTGACAACAGCCTTCACGCGTTTATCGATTCCAGCCAAAAAGTAGGCATTATAGCCGCCAAGCGAATGACCAATCGCTCCGATTTTATGTACACTGGCTATTCTCTCCAGCAGCGAAACGCCGTACATATGATCCACAA
>NZ_JAGYPE020000075.1:0-7857 GCF_018343545.2 Neobacillus citreus
AACAATTTATTAGAGACAGATTTATAATATACCATCTCTTTCTGAACTAGTCAACTGCTTTTTTTAATTAAGGCAGCAACCCGACTCAGCAACAGTAATTAATATTACAGTAGTGAACTTTAAATGTCAACTGTTTTTCAGAGATAAAATGTTTGTTGCTATCTCTCTTAGCGACAAATGCTATATTACTAGATTATTTTTAACACGTCAATATATTTTTTTGCTTTTTTAAGTTAAATCCCTAAACAACACCGCATTCTTATTGAATTAAAGTACCGGTACCTTCGAAACCATTGAAATCCTTCACCCAAGCTATAAGGGACAAATCTCCCTTTAATTCATGGAACATATAAATATAAGAAGACCTTAATATTGTAACGAAAGAAGGAAAATGAATGCCAACCGGAATGTATCAAACTGAGGTGGATATCCCAATCAATAAGGTTTGGGATTTTGTTAAGGATATGGATAATTGGGCTCCTCTTATCCCCGGATATATTCAACACCGGAAATTTACGAACCGTCAGTCTACTTGGGAGTTTAATAGTAACATCGGATTCATAAAGAAAAAAATTAGTCTGATGATCACCATAAAGGAATGGATTCAACCGACAAAGATTACTTTTCAGTTAAAGGGGGTAAATGAGGGGCTCTCTGGAGAAGGATATTTCCTTGCAGAAGCGGTGGATAAAAATAAAACGAAGATCACAGGCTTTCTTGAGCTCACTGCCGGCGGCGCGATTGGGCCGGTGGTTAATGCAATCTTAAAGTCCCAGCTTCCTAAAGTAACAACGGATATGGTTACTGCAATCGCCACTAAATTGGAGCAAGTTCATAATAATGTATCTAGAGTTTAGCACCCAAAAAGGGACAGTCTCCTGTTACGTTTAACGTTAAAGGGTACTGTCCTATTTGCAGACATTTGTCGAGTTAAAAAATAAAAAATGAGGCAAAAGAACCGTCCCCATGCCTCATTCCTTGAGTGTGATTACTCCAATTAAGCCAATTATGGAGAAGATGACGGGTGTGATGAAACCGTGGTAGTAGCCGGCGCTTAAACTGCCTGAAGCGGTCTGAAAGTGATCCAAGACATTTCCAAAGATACTTGGCAGCAATACGGCACTCAAGAATCCACCTGTATTCGCAAATCCGGAGGCAAGGCCGGATTCCATGATTGGAAAAGATTGACGAACGGCAGCAAACGTTAAGGCATTTGCCCCATACGCAAGACCAATAACAAAGAAAAGCACCGTTAACAAGAAATTTGGAGGACTCCCATTAAATAAAAGAAAGGTAGACCAACTCAATAATAGTATGAAATGGACAACCACATAAGGTCGTTTAATCATCTCTAGCCGGCTTGAAATCCAGCCAGAAAAAGGAGCACCAATCAGTGCCCCGACCAGACCAATCAAAATGAGCTGGCTCGCCTCGGAACGTGTCATTCCATACATATCCATCCCATAGGGCACTGCCCATGAACCGATAAATCCTACATATGTTCCGACAATCCCAAAGTGACATAAGAATAACGCCCATGCCTGGCGATTTGAAACAATTCTTCGCAGCAATACCAACGTTTTCTCCCGTTGGATCTCATTTTTTTCTGTTATAGTCCTATCAGAAAGGACTTGTTTTGGCTTTTTGACGAGCACAAAATAAAGGAAAATGCCACATAGACATAATAATAGGCCTGTTGAAAAAAACGCAGCTCTCCAACCAATCAGGTCAATCCATAAGGAGAATGGAACTGTCGCCAACAGAAAACCAAGACTCCCCGTCATTGCCGCTACACCGATTAAGCGGGTAAATTCTTTCGCACTAAACCATTGGCTCAAGATTAACACCATATTGACCCAGATGGTCGCATCCCCCATCCCCGTAAGGATTCTGGCAAAAAACAAGACAAATTCATGGTTGCCGAGACTATAAATGATGGTACCGAGACCCGTAAGGATCGCACCGATAATGAGAAAAAAATTGGGACCAAATCGGTCAGCCATAATCCCCATCGGAATTTGCAAACCCGTGTAGACAAAAAATTGAATGCTTGCCAGTATACCAATCGTTGTTGCTGTTACATGAAAATCCCTCATTATTTGGTCCGTAATCAATCCCGGTGCAGTCCGCTGGCTCGACATTATTAAATAAGTAAACAGTACGGAAGCAAATACAACCCATCTAAATCGGCTATTTTGTATGTCCAATGTATCTACCTCTGTGAACTTTTACTTTATATATATGGTTTTTCTGGCGGTGGTAGAAACCAGTTTTTGAAAAAAAAAAGCGACTCCTATATTAAGAATCGCTTTTTGAAAACCTCATTTATTCATTGAAATTTATGCCTTTCCGCCTGGCAAATGTGCCCCGTATTTAGGAAGAATGGTATCCCTTGTATAATCATCCACTTGACGGAGGGTTTCAACGATAGCCGGCATATCCAATGCTTTCACAAGTTCATTAATGGCTTGGACACCTGCATCTGCATACTCTTCTCTTTCTTCAGCTGTCTTCAAAAGCGGTGTAGCCATATGATCAGACGGCTCATAGAAGTAAGAACCCACTGCTCCGGATTGGTATGCATACTTCCCTAATGTATTGCCGGGATTCTTACTCATCCCTGCTAACATATGCTGCACATCATAAGTCACAGAAGGAGATTCAGGCATATTCAATGGAACATCTTCTAATCTGCCTAAAATTTTATAAGCACCAATCGTCATCCCATGAAATGAATCCATCAGATTGAATTTAGCTGCCTCCGCTGCTTTTAATACGTCCATATACAGGGCAGGCACTTTTGTTTCATCAAAGAAATCACGAACCATGCCGCTTACGGTCAGATACGCCGGGCCATGACTGGTGATATAAATTTGTCGTCTAAAGCCTTGATTCAGCAATGACTTGGCAATTTTATCCAAATAAGCCATTCCGTCTTTTACGCTCATTTGAATCGTGCCCCGGCCGACAATCGTTCCGCCTGGAAAGAAATAAGGTAAGTTGTGCAATACAAGCCCATCCGATTCTTCTGCCATTTTTAAAGCGATGGCTTCCGCAAGAACCGTTTCCGAATCCAGCGGTAAGGCTCCGTGTGTTTCCGTTACTCCAACAGGAACATAAATAATATCATTTCGATCTAAGTAGTCTTCGACTTCCCCATTTGTCAGTTTTGAAAGGAATCTAGTACGCATATAAATCTCTTCTTTCTTGAAATTTCTATAAAACTTATTAAACTGCTCTTCTTTCTTTTAATAGAGCATACATTTCATTTGTTCTCTTTTCATTGAGGTTATAGATCATCCCTACACCAATCAGCATTATAATGAATGCAGCGATTGGCATGCCGGTGTACATTTTTAATACACCTTCTGCTACTGCCGGTGATTGAGATTTTGCCCCGGAAACGAAGCCTACCCAACCTAATGCATAACTGCCAAGAGCGCTACCTAAACCCATCCCCACTTTACGGGCAAAGGAATACAGGGAATAAAGTGTTCCTTCGTAATGCTTTCCTGTTTGAAGCTCTGCATAGTCTATACAATCTGTTACTAGAGCCCAAACAACCATCACGAAGACAGCAGAACCAATTGTAGCTAAGTTATATAAAACCATAAACACATATACATTTTGAATTGTAACCAATGTCATTATGACTGTTGCAACTAAACTGAAGATCGCTGTAGCTATGACTAAATTTCTTTTATTAAACTTTACAACCAGTTTAGGAACTATCACGAATAACACGAGCGTAACACCAATGCTTATAAATGAGTTGATAGCGAAAGCACCTGGCATACCATAACGTTCCGCGAAAACAATTGGAGCCAATTGGCTTACCCCATTGATCATAAGAAGAGATCCTATTGATGCAACCATCATTCCAATTAACGGTCGATTTTTAATCGCTACCTTAAATGCATCCTTAAAACTGTAATCAGAGTTGGCTCCTGCTGTATGATCATCACGGATACGTTCTGTTGATAATTTTACAAGTCCTGTATAAGCTAATACCGATAAAATACTAAATACAATGGCAATTTGAAAGAATGCATCCGGAACTACAGCCTTAGATTTATCGTAGATAAACATAGGAACGAAGGATAAGAATCCAACACCAACAACCATACCGCCAATCGCACGGGCACGAGATAATTTTGTGCGTTCAACAGGATCATTTGTAATAACAGATGCTAGCGAACCATAAGGAATGGAGTCGGCTGTATAAGCAACACAGAAGAATAAATAAACGAATACTACCCATACATGAGTTGCTGCGGATCCCCAACTGGATACGTTTGCAAAAGCCAATAAGCAGGAAGCGGCTAAAATCCATTTAGAAATATTAATATACGGCAAGAATTTATCGCCAGATTTGCCTAATTTCCAACGGTCAGGAAGAGTACCCATAATCACATTACAAATGGCATCAAAGAATTTACCCAATAAAAACATCGTTCCCATAAAGTAAGGGCTTACTCCTAATACATAGGTACAGAAGATTAAGAAAAAACCGCCTATATATAAGTTAACAAAACTTCCCCCAATATCTCCTAACGCATATCCAACCTGGTCTCTTACTCCAAACTTTCTCATATAAAACCCCCATTTTTTCTTGTAGATTTTGCAAACGCTTAATTTATTTCTTGAAATTAAGTATATATCTGATTTTGAAAACGTTTTTATATTATAGTTGCATCCTTTTATAGTATAATTGCGAAATTTCTGTTTTAAAAAAGTCCGTGAACGCAGAAAATAAGCACATGAAATACTCATGCGCCCTTCATTTCTTTTTCAGCTTTTTATATTCAAATGGGGTGATTCCTTCTACCTCTTTAAAAAATTTGGAGAAATATTGCGGGTTGCTGAAGCCAACCATGATGGCAATTTCCGTCATGGTGAGATTTGAGTTTAGGATGAGCTCCTTTGCTTCCTTCATTCTTCTCAGATTTCGGTAATTACTAATCGTTATGCCTTTTTCTTTTTTAAACGTACGCATTAAATGAGAGGGATGAACATGTATTTTTCGGGCTATTTCCTCCATTGAAATGTCCTCTGCAAAGTTCATTTCTATATAGTTTTCCGCCTTCTCTACAATCGTTAAGCTGCCACTATTTGATTTTCGAATTGAACGGTCGGAATACTCTTTTACCATATATGAATGAATCTGATCAAGTTTAGCGATGGTTTCGGCATGCTCAATCATAATGGCATACTTTTCAGAGATAAAGTGGCATTGCCATGGACTTAATCCGCCCTTTTCCGCTGCATAGCTATAGAGGGTATTGTGCGACAATAGAATATTTTTATAGGATCGCATTTTATTATTTGGAACTCTGTTCAAAAGGTTAAATTGGTCATCGTTAAGCTTCAGAAATGGATCCTTTTCAAATTCAGTTATCAAGTCCCGATCACCCATTTGAATTCTATAAAGTAATTTTTCCCTTAACTTATGGCCGGCTTCAATGTATTCAGGTGTAAGTCCATTTCGATTAGTATTTGGATTTGGGGTATCTATTTGCTGATGATCTTTCATTATATTCCCTGCCTTACACATTTGGCTTATCCACCTATTATATTATTTTTTGCTACTATCTTGCATTTAATTAAGAGACCTCGTTTGACTCCTCCTTCCGCAACCGTTTTTTCAATGACATTAGTGTTATTAGCTGCAAAAAAATCCTAATTTTTGTCAAGGAGACCCATAAAAAATGATGCACAAGAACCGTCCCCATGCCTCATTAATGACGAAAGTCACATAGATTTATTGACTTTGGTTACTATATCGGAAATGCCCTGTGGCCCTATAATCAAGAGTGTTAAATACAAAATGCCTACTGAATTGTCCTCTAAGGTTATTTTTTTGTAAATTTATGAAAACGGACTATTCAGAATGTGGCAAAAAAGGTATAATTTACCTGTTTGTAATACTTTTGTACTAGGGGGTACATATTATGACTTGGTTTACCAAGTGGGCGTTACGGAATAAGGCCGCATTAGCTTTTTCTGTCGTTGCCTCAATGATTTTTGGTATTTTCAGTTACACTACGATTCCAATGGAGCTAATGCCATCTGCTGATCAGCCGTACGTTACGATTTCAGTCGTTGGAAACGGCGTCGATGCCGTCAGCATGGATGAACAGGTCACACAGCCAATTGAAAAAGCTATAAACGGCGTTAAAGGAAAACAAAATGTAGTCGCACAAACCGGGAATAACTTTACCCAGTTGACCGTCACCTTTGAGTCCAGCATTGATGTAAAAGAGGCAAAACAGCAAATACAAGAAAGAATTTCGATGGTCAATCTCCCCAATGGAGTCATGAAACCATATGTAGTCAACCTCAACACATCTGAAATTCCAATTGTAGAATTAGGACTCACCTTTGATAAGGAAGTTGGCAATACTGAGCTAAATCTAGTAGAAAATGAGATTATGCCGATGTTCCAAGACTTAAAAGGGATCGGCAATGTCATCGTAAACGGCGGGAAAAATCAACAAGTAATGATTAAAGTCGATCCAGAAAAATTAGCCGCTGCCGGGTTCCCGCTTGAAAAGCTTTATACTCTTCTTCAAGGAAAAAATGCATCTGTCGCAATGGGCGAGCAAACGCTAAATAACGAAGCTACAAGCATTATCGTAACAGGAAAGTTAGAATCACTTGAAGACCTGAAAAACATCGAGTTAAATGGTGACACTAAACTGCAGGATGTTGCTGATATTTCCATGCAAAAAGACACCGAAAGCATTACCCATTTAAACGGTAAGAATTTTATCGATGTTGTTATTCAGAAGGATTCTACCTCCAATGCCGTAACGCTTGGGCAAGAGGTCGAAGACACGGTTAAAAAAATCAATCAAGACTATAAGGGAACACTTCAAGCTACGATAGTGATGAATTTGGGTGATACAGTCCTTGATTCCATCAATTCGATGACAAGAGAAGTATTGACCGGAGCCTTATTTGCCACGCTTATTATCTGGTTATTCCTGCGCAGTTTCCGGATGACCCTGATCACGATTGTCAGCATTCCATTGTCACTTTGCATTACGATGATTCTACTTTCTTTCTTTGGCGTTACCTTAAACATCCTCACACTCGGAGGAATTGCGGTATCAGTCGGACGGTTAGTGGATGACAGTATCGTGGTAGTAGAAAATATTTACCGAAGGAAAAAAGATAATGAATTGACCCCCGCTTTTCTGGTAGAAGCGGTAAAAGAAGTGGGAGCGGCGATCACGTCTTCCACTCTCACAACAGTGGCAGTATTCCTTCCAATGCTGATTGTTTCTGGAGGTTTACGTGATATTGTTGCCCCGTTCGCCATTACAATCACTTGTTCATTACTAGCTTCACTGCTTGTTTCGCTGACAGTGGTTCCAGCACTCAGCGGCCGGATGATGTCAAAGGTAAAGATGAAAGAACACAAGCAGAATTCCTTCTACCCATCACTGTTGAAATGGTCGCTTAACCATAAATGGCTGCCCATCACAATAGCAGTACTCGTTGTGGTTGGGTCTGTCGGATTATTTGTGAGCATGCCTAAAGGGTCTGTCGATCAGAAGGATTCCGCCTATATAGAAATCGGTCTTCGCTATCAAAACGGAACTCCATTTAGCGAAATGGAAGACGGTGTTGCGAAAATGGAGGACATTCTTGCAGATAAAGATGGGGTAAAAACCCATATTACAATCGCGGGCGTCAATGAGGACGCTGCCCAATATGGCAATCTGCAGGATGCAAATGTGGTGCGTTTTATGGTTTTTCCTAAAGAGGGAACCGATTCCGCCAAATTTGTGAAAGACATCCGAAAAACAAAAGATCAGTTTCCAGATGCGGAGCTTACAGCTGACACCGCTG
>NZ_JAGYPE020000075.1:7957-24938 GCF_018343545.2 Neobacillus citreus
TTCCGCCAAATTTGTGAAAGACATCCGAAAAACAAAAGATCAGTTTCCAGATGCGGAGCTTACAGCTGACACCGCTGGATTAATGGGAACCAACAAAACGACTGTTTCCATTGATGTCATTGGAAAGAATGATGACGATATTAAAAAAGCCGCTGATAAGGTGAAGGAAAAAATCAGCAGCATTGATGGCATCCTAAAAGTAGAAAGTAACGATCAAAATACAAAGCCAACCGTTACCATTCAGGTAGATTCAAAAGTAGCAAATGCGCAGGAAATCTCCCAGTCGATTTATGCGATGATTAAGCCTGCTGTAATTGGAAGCATAAAAATAGACGGACGGACCACCGCCGTTAAATTAGGAGCACTAAAAGAAATTCAAACGGCGGACGATTTAAAAAATCTGCAGCTGATGACACCAAATGGTCCTGTTGCTTTATCCAGCATTGCGAAGGTTGAAGAAAGCCAGGAGCAAGGCACGATCTTTACCAAGGACGGACATCATTATCTACAAGTCACAGCCCAAGTCAATCCTGACAAAATGGTCGATGTGGCCGGCAAAATTCAGCAGCAGCTTGTCACTTGGAGCAAGGATAATACGTTTGCAAAAGGTATAAGCGCCGAACTTACCGGTTCATCCATGCAGTCATCTGATCAATTAGGAGAACTCGCTAAACTGGCCATGTTCTCAATCGGAATCGTGTTTATGATTTTGCTTGTGACCTTAAAGTCGTTCCGGGCAAGCATCGCCATCTTGATATCGCTGCCGCTTGCAGCAATTGGTTCGCTGTTAGGGCTGGTTGTCACCAACTCCAGCATTAATATTTCTTCTGGTATCGGAATGTTGATGCTCGTCGGAATTGTGGTAACGAATGCAATCGTGCTGGTTGACCGCATCCGTCATAACGAGGAAAGAATGAGTATTCGCGAAGCGATATTGGAAGCTGGAACTGTACGTTTACGGCCAATTTTGATGACAGCACTTGCAACGGTATTCGCCATGCTGCCACTCTTGTTTGCACATGAATCAGCCATGAGCCTAAATCTTGTTTCCAAGGGGCTTGCCGTCGTAGTTATTTTCGGACTCATCGTGTCAACGCTTCTGACACTGATTGTCATTCCGACATTCTACGAACTATTCCATTTCCGGAAAGCCAAGAAGCAAAGGCTGCAGGCTAATCAGGTAGAAGGTACTATAAGTCAATAATGAAGCACGGGGACGGTTCTCATGCATCAGTTTTTTGTTCTTTGGACAAAAATGATGCAACGGAACCGTCCCTGTGTTTGCCCCAACTAGGGTTTGTTTTATGCTTAAAAATTGCTTTAAATAGTTTTTTATAGCTCAGCTAGTCCTTTGAATAGTTCCACTCCAGTTTCAATGAGGTCATCTCGGAAGTCATACTCATAGCTATGCAAATTCGGGTAGTCTTCTCCGTTTCCAATATAACAGTAAGAACCTTTTGTGAGTTTCGTGTAGTGACCGAAATCTTCTGATGCACGGAACGCTTCCGTCATTTCAGCCATTGGAATGCCTTTTTCTTTGCAGACTTGACGAATTTTGTCAGAGCTCTCTTTATGGTTTGCTGTTTCTGGGAACTCCTCCTGATACTCAAAACTCACCTTGAGCCCATATTTTTCTGCTTCAGCCTTTGCAGCCTTTTCCAGATTCTCCTGAAGTTTGACCATCTCTTCTTCGTAACGTGCTCGAATTGTCATCCTTAATACACCCTTGCTTGCATTTACACCGAATGCTTTTGCACCAATATCCACTTGAACGATCGTGCATAGAACGATTCCTTTA
Organism: Neobacillus citreus; assembly: GCF_018343545.2. Lineage (GTDB taxonomy): Bacteria > Bacillota > Bacilli > Bacillales > Cytobacillaceae > Neobacillus > Neobacillus citreus. Next base: position 9,756 of record NZ_JAGYPE020000075.1, read on the forward strand.
TTGTTTGCAGGAGAAATGTATCCAGGAATAGCATCAATTATCTTTGCAATAGCAAATGATGGATTTATACCTTTTTCTGGTTCGCTGGCGTGAGAAGGAACACCTTCCATATAGATGGACATACCCTTGGATGCAAATTGTGCTGTTCCATCAATGACATGGACCGTATTTTTTTCAACACCACTCCAATTATGCCAGCCAAAGATTTCATCAATATTGTTTTCCTTGATAAAAACAGAGCATTCGGCAGCACCATTCCCTGTTTCCTCTGCGTGCTGAAACAGGAAGAAGATGTTATTGTCACAGCCTTTCTGATCAATCTCCAAAGCGAAACCACAAAGAGTTGCAGAATGTCCATCATGTCCACATTTGTGAGAAACTCCTGGGAACTTAGAACCGTATGGGAGATTGATTGTTTCCTCTATTGGAAGAGCATCGAAATCTGCGCGGAAAGCTATGTTCCTTCTTCCAATCTTGGAGTGATAGATTGCATAGAACCATGAGCCTCTATCGACAATTTCGAGCTGTGTATATTTTTTAAGAAAATCAATCAAGTATTGTTTCGTCCAAAATTCCTGATTCGAAAGTTCAGGATGCTGATGTAAATCATGTCGCAATTGTATAGCTAATTCTAGATTTTTACTTTCCATTTTCATTCTGTCTCCCTGAATTAATGGCAAAAACCCTGCTTTCCAGAAGGATTACCAGGGTATTGCATCAAATGATTTTAACGTGATGATACAAATAAAATTCTTTATTTTATTTCTGTTTCATTGATATGCGCCTTTAAGAACGGCTCATAGTTCATTTCCTGCAGCTTCCCTTTTTTATTCAGGTACCTGCCAATAATAAAGTACAATATTAGCATCGGTACTCCAATGTAGAAGGAAAATCTTGTATCAGGGCTGTAGGCGGTGTAAATGGCAATACCAACTAAAACCAATAAGCAGATGATCGTTGGAATCGGATAAGTTCCCATTTTGAACTTTAGCTTGTCTACAGAACCTCCGTTTGCCACCAGCCATTTTCTAAACCGATAATGGGAGAGAAAACTGCCGAACCAGCCAAGCAGAGTATTGAATCCAGCGATGGATGTCAGCCAAATGAACACTTTATCCGGTGAAACGAAGTTGGTGATAAGAGAAATCTGGCCCAGAAATAAAGTCAGAATAACCGCATTCGTTGGGATCCCGCGTTTGTTCACTTTTCCTAATGCTTTCGGTGCTTTTCCTTCTTTTGATAACGCAATTAACGTTCTGCTAAGTAAATATACGATGGAGTTTGCAGCAGAAGCTAAAGATGTAAGAATAACGATATTCATGATTGCAGCCGCACCTGGTATACCGGCAAAGTCAAATAAGCCAGCATAACCATTACTCAAAACGCTTACATTTTTGTAAGGAACAACCAAACCCATAACTGTTATCGAACCAACATAAAAAATTAATATCCGGAAGAAGATTGTGTTGATGGCTTTAGGAACATTCTTCTGAGGGTCTACTGTTTCTCCTGCTGCTGATACAACCGTTTCAACCCCTAAATAAGACCAGACTACCCCAGTCATCATTAATATGACCGCTGTAAATCCATTCGGGAACACGGACTCGCTCGTCCAGTTGGATAATCCAATAAATCCTTGATGTCCAATCACTCCAAAGATCATTAGAACCCCCATAATCAAGAAAATGATAATGGCGAATACCTTAATTCCTGCAAACCAGTATTCAGCTTCTCCGTACGATTTAACATTGATCAAGTTTAAGACCAGAATCAATAATGAAATCCCGATACAGAATACAACCGGCGGAATGTTTGGGAAAAATTGATTTAATATCATTCCCCCTCCTACAATTTCAGCCCCAAGACCGAGAAAACCGTTAATGTATAAATTCCATCCGACCATGAAACCTAAAACCGGGTGGACAAACAAACCCGAATAAGTAGTATAAGCACCTGGAGTCGGCATGAAGGTGGACATTTCGCCAAGACCTTTCATTAAGACATAAACTAAAATTCCTATCACTAAATATGCAATAGGGCCCCCAAGAGCACCAGCCTTCGATACTACATTTCCCGAAGCAAGGAATAACCCTGTTCCAATTGTTCCACCAATGGACATCATAGTAATATGTCTACGTTTAAGCCCACGGTGCAACTCATTACCTTGATCCCCAAATTGTTTTTTTGGCTCCTCAATCTTTTTAGCAGCTTGCATAAAATTTCCCCTTTTTTCTTTAATTCGTTTCCGACTTGTTTTCTAAGTTCCAATTAGGATGCATTTTCTTGAGTACACTTTGTAATATTGCAAGAATCATGCCAATTTTAAAAGACTGATAAATCAGCACATTCAAAAAAGAATTTACTAAATTTATAATTCATTTCTAACTCAATGATTCTAAATAGATTCAATTCGTGTCGAAAAATGTATGAAAACGTCTTATAACATGCTATAGTTTCTTACATAGGGGTTCAAATTGAGTCGCATACGAATCAAAAATACTGAAGGTTTAAAGCTTTTCTAGCATAAGGAAATATCTTATGAAAGGGGGAAACACTTTGACTGCAAAGATCTTACAACAATTTGATGGGCAATTACTCTTAAAGATTATTAATACATTAAAAGACCCTATTTGGATTATCGATAACCAAGGGAATGTATTGTGGGTTAATCAAGCAGCTTATGATTTTTTTTCAGCATTACAAGTCGATGAATTGGTTGGCCAAAACGTAATAGAAATGGAAAAACGAGGTTTATTTACCCCTTCTATTGCAAGGCTTGTTATCGAACAAAAACAGTTTGTAAGCACCACGCAGGTCACTCAAAATAATGTTCACTTGCTAGTTTCCAGTGACTATATTCCCGACGAGAAGGGGGATATCCAATATATTGTTACCCATGCAAGACAATTATCCCAAGTTATCAATCAATCGAGTGAATTAGAAAAAATCGAATCTATTCTACAACTATATAAACAGCAAATTCGTCAACTAATCTTACAACAAAAAAATCAGCAGTATGAAGATTTCTATGTTGGAAAAAGTAAAGTTTCTCTGCACCTTATCGAATGGTCCCAAAAGGTTGCGGATATCGATACAACGATTCTATTAACAGGAGAAACAGGTGTCGGAAAAACGGCCTTTGCCTACAGTATTCATCAGCTGAGCAGTCGCAATAATAAACCATTTATTCATTTAGACTGCGGTGCCATTCCAGAGTCCCTCATTGAATCTGAATTATTTGGCTACAAAAAAGGGGCATTTACAGGGGCCAATGCCAATGGAAAACTCGGTTTAATCGCAGCAGCTGATCAAGGCACTTTGTTTTTAGACGAAATCGGGGAATTCCCTCTTCATCTACAATCAAAGCTTCTACAATTTCTGCAAAACAAGACTTATCGGATGATTGGGGATAACCAAGTCCAACAAGCGGATGTGCGAATTATTGCAGCAACCAATGTGAATATAATGGAACGCGTCAAAGAAGGAACATTCCGTAAGGACTTATATTATCGTTTAAACATCCTTCCTATGGAAATCCCACCCTTACGTGAAAGAAAAGAAGATATTATTCCACTTTTGAATTTTTATTTAAAAAAATTCAATCAAAAGTATGGCCGTCAACATACTTTATCCAAAAACATAATGGACGCCTTATACAATTACAGCTGGGATGGAAATATTCGTGAACTTGAAAATCTAATGGAACGATTAGTGATTACCTCTGCCGGACCAAAAATCGATATAGACGATTTACCAAGTGACTTCCCCCTTCACCAGTCTCAACAAATGCTCTTCCAAAACGTAGAAGAAGTGAGTTTACCAATCTATTTGGAACAGATTGAAAAAAACATTTTAATTAAAGCTTATAATGATACCAATAGTACTTGGAAAACAGCAAAAAAACTCGGTGTATCCCAATCTTATATCATTCGTCGGTTAAAAAAATTCAACTTGAAAATACGCGAGAAGGAATTGGTTGAGGAGTAGGTCCATAGGGACGGTTGGACGGTTCTTATGCCTCACTTTCTGTCTTTGAACAGAATGACACAGCAGAACCTTCCCCATATCCCAGAACCACTCAAAATGAGGCATGAGAACCGTCCCCATGCCTCACTTACCTTATGAAACCGCCGCATGAAGTGCGTTTGCATTTACCGCCATCAATACCAGCTCTGATATATCAACCACTTTGATCTGGTCCTCTACGCCAAGGGAAGCGACTGCTGTTGTATACATAACCATATCTTTTGGACAGCTTACGACAAAGTGGGTAACTCCTGGTAATGTTAAGGCTTCTTTAATCCGGCTTTCTGAGGGGCGCTCTTGGACTCCTGATTCATTCATCCACATTCGGCCGCCGCCAGCGCCGCAGCATAAGCTTCCCCCGCGATTCCGCGGCATGTCTACAACCTCAACCCCGCAACGATTTAGGACCTCCCGCGGCTGTTCGAAAATCCCATTCCACCGCCCGATATAACAAGGATCATGGTACGTTGCCCTAATGCCAAGCGGGGACTCAACGGAAAGTCTTCCCTCATTGAATAATTCTAAAAAAACCTGGCTGTAATGATAGACCGGCTTATCTAGCCCAAGCTTTTGATAATCGTTAGCAAGCGCGTTGAAGCTATGAGGGTCTGTAGTAAGAATCCGATCAAAGTTTGCTTCTTTTAACGAAGCCATGTTTTGATTTTCCAGCTGTTCAAAAAGCCCGATTTCGCCCATGCGAAGTGCATCATTTCCTGAGCTTACCTCACTGTCAAATAACAAGCCTACATTTAAATCGGCCTTTTTAAGCACTGAACTTACTGAATGAATCGAATTTAAAACACCCGGGTCTGTCTCAAAGGATGCTACATCTCCCAAAAACCACAGCCAATCAACCTTTTCATTTCGGGCATCCTTGAAGCGGTAATCAGCCGAGGCAGCCCAAGCTGGTCTAAGCTTATGGTCCTTTCCATATACATTTCCGTGATCAATGAGACCTTCCAGCGTTGCTTGTGCCCGTTCTTCTAATAATCCATTCTCTACCAATGAAGCACGCAGCCCGACAATTTTTGGTACATGTTCAATGAATACCGGACAAGCCTCCTGGCATGCGCCGCAAGTGGTACATGACCAAAGCGTTTCAGCGGAAATCACATTTCCGGCAATTGCCCAATCTTCATTCATTGCCAGCTTATTTCCATGCAGCTGTTCTAGATGAGCATCCCTTAGGTTTAGGATAAGCATCTTCGGTGATAAGGGAGACCCTGCTGCATGGGCAGGACATACGTCTTGACAGCGTCCGCATTCCGTACAGGTATATAAATCCAAAATGTCTTTCCATGTAAAGTCTTCATATGTTTTAATCTCCTCCAAAGACTGATTTGAGTCATCTTGTGAGACTAATTGGCCGGGCGGGTCCATTTTCCGGAAGAAGATCGCCGGTACTGCAAAAAAGACATGCAGGTGTTTCGACGTTGGCAGGTACATCATAAAAGCAAAGATGATTCCGATATCCATTAAATAGCCAATTGTATAACCAATAGCGGGTATAATCGTTTGGTCCAGCCCTATGGCAATCCAAACCTTTGAAAGCATAACCCCAAGAAAATGGCCATCTTTCATTTCATCAATCCCGTATAACGAGTCTGCGACAAGCGGAAAAAACGATGTATGGATCACAATGCCAATCATAATAGCGGAAATCATTCCAAGGATTGTTTCTCCATCGCGCTCATCTGACCCTTCATAGCGCTTCGGACGGATGACGCGGCGCTGGTAAATAGCCAGAACCACGCCAGTCAAAACTAGTAAAACCCACAAATCGATAACAGCTTGAAGTACCACCCCTACTGAAAATGTCGGGGAAACGACTTGCCCAATCGCTTCAATAATATCCAGCATCAGGATAACAAAACCGCTGAATATAAATAGATGGATGATCCCTGCCAAACGGTTGCGCAAAAGCCGTTTATGTCCAAATACCTGGACTACCATCGAGGAAAGCCGCTTGCCTATCTGATCCATCCGGTAAGTAGGCCGGCTCCGGCGCATTGCCAGCAAAATAGGTTTCAGTCTTAGAAGCATCAATACTATTGAAAAGCTCGCCAACAAAATGGTCAGCAGGCCTAAAAATTGTTGTAGAGTCATTCGTTTCACCATCCCCTCGCTGTTCAATCTAAATAGATAGACAGATAGTCTTACAGAAGTTTTTCAGGAAGCAGTTCCTTCTTCTTCAGAAATTCAATAATCTCCCGAACAGCCTCTGACGGTGCCGCTTCCACCATTTTTTTATCCTCTTCCTTCCCCGCTTTTGCAGTTTGTGCGGGGCCGCCGCCCCTTAGAAATTTTAAGCGGTCAGCCGCACTTTGACTTGAGTCGATAGCAGTCCGTTTCGTCCGCGGTTTCGGCGCTTCCACTGAGATTACCTTTGTTCCCGGCAGCCCATCCCACTCCGGATTTACCACTTTGATCTGGACATGATTTTGACCGGCCCAGTTTCGGCGTTTGACGGAAACATATTTGACAGGAAAATATCCTGCCTGGACCGATAGCAATGCAGGCATGCTTACCGAAAGTATTTGACGCCAGCCACCCAGAAGGCGCTGTCTTACTTCTAAGGTTTTCATATCCCGTTTTTTGACGAAATCGACACGCGGTATACTTGGCATTCCAAGATAAGATGCCAGTAACGCTGGCAGTGTTCCAGTACCGCCAGCATTACCGCATATAATCAAATCAAACGACTGCTTCCTTAGCCAATTAGCGAGAATAGTAGCCGTAACCGTAGAATCCTGCCCTACGAGACCCTGAATCCTACTAATCTGAACAACCGAGTGAACCCCGTAAGCTAAGGCATACTCCAAAGCCGCTTCACTAGATTCGCCGCCAAAGCTAACGGCAATCAATTGATCATCTTTCCCACAGAGTGAACTTGCCAGCTGGATTGCCGCAACACTCGATGGTTCAATCATATATTTGACCGATGTTTGTTCATCGAAATACGTTTGTTTCACAGTCTCCAGTGTCGTACTTTGCAGCGATAAGAACGAATCGATGCATACAGCCACCTTCATATGTCATCCCCCACTTAATTGATCAAACTGACAGCTTTCGGCCTTTTGTCCGCAGCCTGTGATGTCCCGCCCGCTTCTAGTTCAGCTATTAATCCCCTTATGATGGTATCGGCATCACCGACAATTCCTAAATGGGCGATCTTAAATATATTTGCGTTCTTATCCGTATTAATGGCAATGATCACCTCAGAATCACGCATCCCATCCACATGCTGAGAAGCACCCGCTATCCCAGCGGCGATATACAAACGGGGTTTGACAATTTTCCCCGTTTGCCCCACCTGTCTAACATAAGGAACCCAGCCTAAATCTACCGCTACCCTGCTTGCCCCCACTGCCGCCTCAAGGAGAAATGCCAGTTCTTCAAGGGCTTTAAAGCCTTCCACTCCCTGAATGCCGCGGCCGCCGGCCACAATCCGTTCTGCTTCAACCAGATCAAGCTCGCTTGGATTTGGAGGTAATAACTCTACCGTTTGAACAGTCTCTGTTTGCTTCTTGCTAACATCCTGGCGCAGGATTTGTGCCTTTGCCTGCGGTTTCGTTTTTCCAAGGCCGGCAACACCAGGCTTCAGACATACGCACCATGGATGATCGTCAGACATGCTGATTGTCATTTGTCCTTTGTTTTGCCATATGGATTGAATGACCTCAAGCTTGTTATCTGGAGTAAGTTTAAAACTGATGGCATCACGGGCGATTACTCCATCCCAAGCACCAATCAGACGGCAAGCGAATTCAACCCATAGAGGGGTGGACGGACACAACAGCAGCCGGGGAGATTGACCATTCATGCTGTCGAGCAAAACCTGACTATAACCCATCATTGAGCCTGGTTTTCCAAATTCCGCATGTTGTAAAACAAGAACTTTATCCGCCCCATTTGCAGCTAATTGATGGCAATCTTGATCCGATATCATCTCTGACTTTCCAAACACAATCGCCAGTGTTTTCCATCCGGTCTTTTTGGCCAGCACCTGGGCATCTTGAAGTAATTCCAATGTGATTGTATCCCACTGCTTTCCCGTCCGTTCAGCAAGCACCCAAATCTGTGAATCCTCCGCGAATTCGATGCTACTTGTTTTTTCAGGCACAAATCCCACCCCTTTTCACTTAAATCTGTCTAGCGACCCTTGTACCTTCTAATAGCGCATTATTCAAACCGCGTGCAGCAACGGCATCGCCAACAAGGTGAAGATCAGGCACTTTTCCTTTCAGTTCTTTCCATAAGCCGTCATTTGCAACTCCTTTTGCAGCAACTACCACAGTATCGTATGGTCCCATTTCCCATTCACGGTGTGATAGATAATGTTCAACTAACACGGTTTTGTCCTCATTGATTTCTTTGGCATTTGTTACTGGAGTAATTTGTACACCCAGACCATCCAAACGGGCATATAAATCAGGACGCATCGTTCCGTCAATTTCTTCCCCTACAACCCAAAGGCGTGAAATCACTTCAACAACATGGCCTCTTTCAGCAAGGAACTCCGCTACAGATAAACCTTCTTGATGGTGGTGTTCATCAATAAACAATACTCGTTCTCCGATTTGTGCGGTTTCGGCCAAGGCTTCTCTGGCCGTAACAACAAATGGTAAATCCGTTCCCGGAATATCGAGCCTTCTAGCTGTTGAACCAGTGGCCACAACGACTGAATCGGCACCAAATGCTACTACATCCTCTACTGTAGCGATTTTGCCCAATTGCACCTCAACACCTAACTTGCGGCACTGCCCTTCCAGCCAGTCGACGGAACTTGCCCAAGCTTCACGATTAGGGGCTTTAGCTGCCAAACGAATTTGTCCGCCCAGCTGGCCGCTTTGTTCCCAAATTGTTACATTATGTCCAATCTCTGCAGCCATACGTGCCGCTTCTAGTCCGCCTGGGCCTCCGCCAATGACTAATACTTTTTTCGCAACCTCTGCAGGCTTCCATTCCATCAATTCGCTTTCGCGGCTGATGAGAGGATTTTGGACACAAACCATTGGTTTACCGATATAAATTCTGCCGATACAGCCTTCATTGGCACCCATACAAATCCTGATGTCATCTATTTTGCCTTCCTGTGCCTTTTTAGGAAGGTCAGGGTCTGCGATAATGGCACGGTTCATTCCGACAAAATCCGCTTGCCCTTCTTCAAGAACTTGGTTTGCTTGCAGTGGGTGGACAATTCTTCCACAGGTTAAAACCGGTACATCACATCCATTTTCCTGCAAATAGGAGCGGATGGCCCCGGCAAAACCGGTAAAGATTCCAAGAGGATAGTTCATCGATGGAACCGTTAATGCTGTGTGATATTGTGTCGCACCTACGGACCCGATGACATTGAGCAAGTCAATTTTTCCACTCTTCACACTTCGAAGCGCAATTTCCTGCATGTCTTCATTGGTAAGACCGCCTTCAATCAGTTCATCACCTGTAATCCTTAACGCCACTAGGAAGTCATCCCCAACAGCGTCTCGAACGGCGTCGATCACTTGATTGCCAAATCTCATCCGGTTTTCCAAGCTGCCGCCATATTGATCGGTCCGGCGGTTTGAAATAGGCGACCAGAAGTTATCAATCATATGCCCGTGGGCTGCCGAGATTTCAACTCCATCAAATCCGCCTTTTTTCAGTCTTAATGCTGCCTGAACATAGGCATCCACTAACCAATCAATATCGTCAGGCTGAACAATATGCGGCATATGATAATGGTTTGGTTCCGGAATATCGGATGGCGCATAGGTTGGGAGCCATGTAACATCATTCCAGGTACGGCGCCCGCGGTGTGAAATCTGGGCCATCAGAACGGTACCATATGGCTTGATTTTTTCTGACATTTTCTTGAAATAAGGAATTACACTATCATCCCAGTTGTGAATTCCACCCCAGTCGGAGTTTGGAGAAGTAGGATGGACAGAAGATGATCCCATCGTCATCAGCAATCCTACACCACCCTGGGCTTTGGCTACATTGTAATCGATGAATTGATCAGAAGGATTACTTGTAGGGTTAAAAGCGGTAGCATGCGCGGTAACCGCAATCCTATTTTTGATTTCAATGTGACGAATTTGTTTTGGGCTAAACAGCAGATCCAGATTTTCCATTTTTTCCTCTTCCTCCCTGAATGTTTCACAATTTTTTTAATTTTATAAATTCCTTACTTGGTTTTAATTATAAAAATTCTCTCTGTTCTTTTCTTCGTATAAAATACAGAAAAAAAAGAGGCAATTTTTGCAAAAATACACAAATGCCTCTACGTTAAAAATTTTTCAGTTTTTAGATCAAAATAAAGAATTAACTTTTGCATCGGATCCATTAAATCGATTTCCCCGATTTCCTCTATTCTCTTTAAGCGGTAATTAAGGGTATTGATATGAATATGCAGCGCACTTGCTGTTTCTTTAATATTGTCATGTTTTAAATAGATTTCTAGCGTTTTCAGCAAATTAGAATTTCCTTGCTGGTCATATTCGCCGATTTTCTGCAGCGCCTGATTCTGATAGGCTTCATCGGCATTTTTTTCTAAAATGGCGGGGATAAACCGAAGAAATCCTAATTGAGGATAATGGAAAATACCTTTTGTTTCCTCTGGAAGCTTTCGTTTAATCCCAATTACCGTTAAGGCTTCTTGGTAGCTGGTTTGGATTTTCCGATAATTGGAATAGACACACCCACAGCCTCCGATAAACCCCGAAGCCCCTAGTTTTTCCGTCATTTGCGAAATCGCACTTGAAATAAAACTGCTGCAATTTTTATTAGGAGTACCTTTCCGGGCATCAGGATTGACTAAAAAAATAAGCCTTTGGCCCTCATTACTGCTCATTATGACCTGCACCGATTTGGAAGTGTTCGCTAAATAAGCAATTTGCCTATACATGCTTTCACTTATTTCTTCTGGAGATTCAAATACAATGACACTAAATTCGGGAGGAAGGGAGACCTTTACTTGCAGCGCCCTCTCCTTGATTCTTTCCTGAGTATTAATCTCACCCGATAGAATCTGCTGGAAAAACCTATGGTATCCTTCGTGTTCATTTTTCCTTCTAGACCGAAGCTGCAATAGTTTGATGCCCACTGCTTCTGCAGCCTCTTTCAGCAATTGGGTCTGCCACTCTTCATCAGCATGTCCGGACCCAATCACCCAAATATGGCCCAACAGGTCATTTCCATTCCTTACAGCAATCGCAATTCGGCTGCCAAAACCGGCCTCGTCGATGGGAGAAACACGAATGGGATTGTCACTGTTTTTCAGTTGTTGAATGACACCATCCCTCCATAAACCATTAATGATAATTTCCGGTACTTGGCGATTAATGATCGTCGCAATCCTGCCGGCGTCTGTGACCTTTTCATGCGAGCTATAGGCAAGAAGCCGGAAATTGACATCCTCCACCGTAACAGGACAACCAAGCAGATCGCTAATCGTATCCACCAGTTCTTCGAGACTATCAATGTGAACAAATGAATTACTATCTTTCCCCATTTACCTAACCCCTTTTAGTCGAATTCTATCATTACCCGCGAAAGAAGTTTTCCAATCCCTATTTTATTTAAACCATGTTTAACTGCTCCCTACCAATGACGAATATCACATATTCGCACCTATTTTTCCGCCAATTGTGAATTATTCGAAAAATAAAAACCCTTGGCTAGGCCTAGGGTTTAAAATAGAATTGTTTATTTTTCCAGCCACTCAGTATGGAAAATACCTTCTTGATCAACACGTTGATACGTGTGTGCACCAAAGTAATCACGCTGTGCTTGAAGGAGATTGGCCGGCAATGTTTCTGAACGATAACTATCATAGTAGGCAATCGCGCTTGAAAAAGCGGGTACTGGAATACCGGACGTAATGGCCACGGCCACTACTTCTCGTAACGAAGATTGATAGCTTTCGACAATCTCTTTAAAATAAGAATCTAATAATAGATTCGTAAGTCCTGGATTCCGGTCATACGCCTCTTTAATTTTTTGCAAGAATTGCGCCCGAATAATACAGCCGCCTCGGAAAATCATGGCGATATCACCATAACGGAGGTTCCAATCATATTCTTCTGACGCAGTCCGCATTTGGGCAAATCCTTGTGCATAAGAACAGATTTTGCTCATATACAAGGCTTTCCTTACAGCATCAATGAAATCCTCTTTTTTGCCATCAAAGGCAGTTGCTTTTGGCCCCTTTAACAATTTGCTTGCCTTCACCCGCTCTTCTTTCATAGCGGAAATAAACCGGGCAAATACCGATTCAGTGATAATCGGAAGCGGAACTCCCAAATCCAGGGCATTCTGGCTTGTCCACTTGCCAGTGCCTTTTTGTCCGGCCGAATCCAAAATGACATCGACAAGCGGTTTGCTGGTTTCTTCGTCCACCTTTGTAAAAATATTTGCAGTGATCTCAATTAAATAACTGTCTAATTCCCCTTTATTCCACTCTGAAAATACTTCGTGAAGCTCCTCCGCAGTTAAACCCAGCAGCTGCTTCAAAATGAAATAGGCTTCAGATATTAGCTGCATATCGCCATACTCAATGCCATTATGCACCATTTTCACATAATGCCCTGCCCCATTAGGACCGATATATGTGCAGCAAGCATCTCCTTCGACCTTTGCAGAGATCGCCTCCAAAATGGGTTTTACCAGTTCATATGCTTCTTTCTGACCGCCGGGCATGATGGAAGGACCGTTTAAAGCTCCTTCTTCGCCTCCTGAAACACCAGTACCAATAAAATGAATTCCCGTCTCCGCTAATTCTTTATTCCGTCTAATGGTATCCTGAAAAAATGTATTGCCGCCATCAATGATAATGTCCCCATCCTCAAGATGAGGTTGTAAGGATTGGATGGTTGCATCTGTTGCCGTACCTGCTTTTACCATCAACAATATTTTTCTGGGCCTTTCTAATGAACTAATAAACTCTTCCACACTATATGTGCCGATGATGTTTTTTCCTGCTGCTTCTTCACTTAAAAAAATTTCCGTCTTATCCGAGGAACGGTTATAAACTGAGACGGAATACCCCCGGCTTTCAATGTTTAACGCGAGATTTTTCCCCATTACTGCTAAACCAATTACACCAATCTGTTGTTTTGGCAAAATATTTTTCTTCCTTTCTATTTAAGATTTATTTATATAGAGTGCTCCTCTAGAATCATCTGACGGAAGATGGCTCCTGCGGTTGAATTAGATGTAATAGATTGCGCACTGCATAAGCAAAACCGTCTTGGTCATTTGTCTTTGTTACAATCTCTGCCTTCTCTTTAACATATAGCGGTGCATTTCCCATTGCCACGGATGTCGTTGCCACTTCGAATTGTGCGAGGTCATTCCCGCCATCCCCAAAAGCAAAAATCTCTTCAAAAGCTACATTCATGATCTGTTGGTAGCGTATTAAGGCCTGCCCTTTTTGGGCTTCATTTGATGTAATCTCAACATTATTAGGAAAAGAAGAGGCCATCGCAATCTTAGAATGATTTATTAAACTCTTTTTTACTTCCTCAATTTTTTCTATTTGATCTCTCTGAACCAATGCAATTAATTTATAGATTTTAAGGTTTTCCTGGTTTAAAACATGATCGTAACGAAATTCACTGAAAAGTTCTGCTAATTCTTCATTACTTTTCCGCTGCAGCGGAGGTAAAGTGGAAGGGAAACCGCCATGGTTCGTATAGACCAGAACATAGACTCCTAACCTTTGTAAAACAGAGAATATCTCTTTATAGACGGGAATCGGTATGGATGTCTCGAATAATAGGTTTCCAGTCTTTGAGTATAGAACAGAACCATTTAAACAAATAATTGGAATCTCCATATTCTGTATTCCATTGATTTTTACTATATCTTTATAGGCCCGGCCTGTATTCAGAATAACTTCATATCCCTGTTTTTGTAATTCCTTCAAGACAGAAACATTTTCTTTCGATATCTCATGCAGAGAGTTTAAGAGCGTGCCATCTAAATCAATCGAAACACATTTCATTGCTTTATCCCAATCCTTTCACCTCTACTGCCAATCTCCTTATAACTAAATCGGCAGCAGCTGAACCTGTTTATTTTTTTCTAAATTCTGAACCATAACATACCATGAGATTGGTTTGTTTGATAAAACGGTATAATATCGTTTTAAGAATTTCACAATAAGGCTTGTAGGCAGTTCTTTCAGATTACCATCAGTCGGAAGAAAGCAAAGATCGAGGCCGGTTACAGGCTCGCCGTCATTATTCCAGGATGGGTGGACATAAGGAAAATCAAGGCGTTTATAGCCGAGATGCGCCAATACCTCGCGGCGGACATAGGGATCCATCGGCTTAACACCGCCAAATCCATAATCGTCTACTTGGTATGGATCATAAACCTCGGCAAACATACCATACAACTCTTCCCCGTTATCTGCTGCTAAATTCTTTAAATCTTCTAACCTCTTATTTGCCAAAAACGGTCCAATCCCCAGCCCGGCTTGACCAATAATCGTAAAATCAGTCATCGCAATATTAAAGTCTTTATAATAACGATATTCCGTCGCTCCTACTACTTTATTATTTTCAATTGCCACAAAAACCCGTATATCTGGGTCTTCCAAAGGCTCTTTCCACAAATTAAATTCTAGTACTTCTTCCGGCGGGAACACTTCTCCCATCAATTGATGCAACTGTTTAAAATACGGATCTACTATATTTGTTATTCGATGGTATTCCACTTTTTCTTCACCCCTATTATTGATTTAATCAGCTTTTGCCAAATACAAATAAAAAAGATTGAAAGATTATTTTTATTATTAAGTACAGATTGAGTTTTAACAAGTACACACTTTTTTGTTAGATAGTGATAAAAAAAACACCTGCTTTGTAAGATGGTGCCAAGATTTAAAGTAGGTTCATAGGTCTTTTCGGCACGTTTTTACAGTGTCATTTTTAACACTATATGAAAAAAAAGTGCATACTTTGTTTTTGGAAAATTGCAAATTATAATAAACATTGTAGCAACCAAAATATTAAAGGAGGAACAAAAAATGGAATTACAATTAGCTCTAGACCTTGTAAATACTGAAGAAGCAATTAAATTGGTGGAAGAAGTTAAAGACTACATTGATATCGTAGAAATCGGTACACCAGTAGTTAAAATCGAAGGTCTTCAAGCAGTAAAAGC
>NZ_JAGYPE020000076.1 GCF_018343545.2 Neobacillus citreus
AACATTCCAAATCCAAACATCAGAGTCATTGCTTCAACAAAAGTAACCATCAGCGGCCTCACCCCCCTTCAGAGGAAGTCGGTTAATACCACCACCTTCCACAAAAGAAAGTTCACGGCCACTTCTCACCCCGCTATGCAGCTGTACACCTTTATTATATCATTCGCCCCTACCCCGCCACAATTTTTATCATGATGTATAAGTTTTTTGAACTTTGTCTTTCATGATGAATGCCTCACTTCTATATAGTCACAACCGAAAACAAAATAATTTCCACATAAAGTTTAATTCAATTCGACTAATTAGCTACTCTAGCCTTCACTTCTTTTGAAGAATTATTGGCTTGCTTCTTCCAAAATAATGTAAGAACGATTCCCAGGAATAAGATCAAAGTCGCAAAATAGTATGGGTAGTTGATATCTATATCAAATAAGATCCCCCCTAGAATGGGGCCACTTATGTTTGCTAAACTTGTATACATAGAGTTCATTCCGCCGACAAAACCTTGTTCGTTCCCGGCGATATTTGAAAGATATGAAGTAACTGCCGGACGAAATAAATCGAATCCAACAAAAACAAGAAATGTAACAAGTAATATTGAGAAATAGGAATGAACAACCGTCATTAAAAAGACAAGTATGGCTGATAAAATGAGGCTATATTGAATCAGTTTAATTTCACCCCAGATTCGTGTTAGCCTATCAAATAATACGACTTGTGAAACTGCACCAAGGACAGCACCACCCGTGATGACTATTGCAATATCGGATGGTTTAAATTGAAATTTGTGGTCTACAAATAGACTAAAGAACGATTCGAAAGCTGCTAAACCAAATGAGGCAATAAAAATTAACAGAAACGCTAGGAAATATTTTGGGTCCATAATACGTTTGAAACCAACCTTCCCATCTGAGACTTGTTTATGGCTATTTTCATGACGATTAGGCTCAGATAATAAAAGGATAGAAAGTATAGCTGCAATAGTTCCCAGTGCTCCTGCAAAGAAGAATGGGATACGTGTTCCAAATTCCGCTAAAAATCCACCAATGCCGGGCCCAATAATAAATCCTGTACTAATCGCGGCAGACATATAGCCTAATGCCTTCGGACGAGTATCCAAATTTGTAATATCAGCAATAAAAGCTGTCACAGCTGGCATGATGAACGCAGCACTAATTCCGCCTAAAAGACGAGAAATAATTAGCATTTGAATGTCTTTGCCAATCCCAAATAAAAATTCCGAGATGCCGAAAATAAATAAGCCAATGACAATCATAATTTTCCTGCCGAATTGATCTGCTGCCTTCCCTGCAAATGGCGAAACAATCAATTGAGCAATAGCAAACGCCGCTGTTAAATAACCAACTGTTGTTCCCGTAATGTCTAATTCATTCATCAATGTCGGTAAGACTGGAATGACAAGACCAATTCCTAAAAAGGCTATGAATAAATTCATTAATAATAATCCTAAGGTGACCTTATTATTCTTCATTTTTTACATTCTCCTTAACAAAACTAACTACAGCAAACCACTTCATTTTGTTTATCATCATTTGTTTACAATTTCCATCCTAGTGTATATAGTTACTATATAGTCAAGGGCGGTGCTGTAAAAAATGGATAAAAAAAATGGCAAGTATTTAACTACTGGGGAATTTGCGAAGCTTTGTAAAGTAAACAAACAGACACTCTTTTATTATGATCAAATTGGACTTTTGTCTCCCCTCTGGAAAAATGAAAAAGGCTATCGTTATTACTCCATTCACCAAATAGAGCTATTTTTTGTTATTGATTTATTAAAGGATCTTGGTATGTCGCTAAATGATATTCAACAATACATGAATAATAAATCGCCTGAAAGTTTTTTATCGTTAATGTATCAACAAAAACAAGAGATTGTAAAAAAGCGTCAGGAGATTGAAATGAAGGAAAAAATGATCGATGCTAAAATAGCCATAATGGAAGAAGCGTCGCACCTTGATTTTCAACAAATGACGCTTAAACAATTACCAGAAGCAACACTTTATCTAAGTAGAAACATTGAAAATATAACGGATGAAGAATTTGTAGAGGTTATTTCAGATTTTATTAATGAATTGAACATATCCCAACTTGATTCAGGATATCCAATAGGTGGTATAACAAAACGGGAGCATGTAATGAAGGGAGAATTCTCTAATTATAGCTACTTATATATTGAGCAGCCCCATCCAAAGGTTGGATATCCCTATTTCCAGGCTGTGAAAGGTGATTTTCTTATTGGGTATCATATTGGGGATGAGAAAACATTACATAAAACCTATAAGCGTTTTTTTTCAGAAATGGAACGTTTAAATTTAGCCTTAGGAGAGTATGTTTTTGAGGAATATATTTATGATACAGTTGTAATGAATCATAAGGAACATTATGCAACCAAAATTATGATACAAGTGGAACAAAACTCTGGAGGATAAGATGAAAATATATGTTGATGCTGATGCTTGTCCGGTAAAAGATATTATTATTTCTGAAGGTACGAAGGCTGATATTCCTGTGATCCTTGTTACGAGCTTTTCACATTTTTCTAATGCGGAAAAACCAGCAGGAGTGGAAACAATTTATGTTGATTCGGGAGCAGATGCTGCGGATTATCGGATTATGAAGTTAGCAGAAAAAGGAGATATCATTGTTACGCAAGATTATGGTCTTGCTTCACTAGGTTTAGCAAAAAAGTGTACGGTCCTTCACCATACTGGGTATAGCTATACAAATGAAAATATTGACCAATTACTTCAAGCACGTTATTTAAGTGCAATGGCCCGAAAAAGCGGAAAGCGGACAAAGGGGCCAAAACCTTTTACTACAGAAGATAGTGAGAAATTTAGGGTGCTTTTTAAAAAAGCGATATCAAGTTAAATAAAGGGCCGTCCATTTTGGATTAAAAATTGGTGCCGGTTACTTAAGGACAACAGTTTGATTACGACTGTTGTCCTTTCACATTAATCTCTAACTTGTTCCATTATTTCAAGTTTTCAACTGGTCATATCCCAAAAATGCTATCAAGAACGGATAATGGAGTTTCGTATTTATAGCCAAAATCCCTTCCTGTGTAATAAAATACGGGATTTTTCAGGTTATCTGTAAATGATTTTTCTTTTTCCATTTCTTTTTCCAGCTGGTCCAACGAATCATCCATTTGGCTCTGAATACCCTTCTTACCTTCGCCAATAAATTTAACGGTTACAGAGGCAATCTGCTCTTTTCCTCTCATGATAAAAATATCCCGACCGCCGTCCGAAAAAGCTTTTAGATGAAGGTCATCGAATGAAACTCTAACCTTATCGTTCTTTTTTCGAATCACAAAGCCCCTTTCACGAAAATAATCCTCAAAGCTATCTAAAAATTCCTGAACTTTGCTATGTAACCCTGGTTCAACTATGGTTTGGAATAACTCCTGATTTTGTTCCTTTACACGGTTTAATTCCACTTTCAATTCTTCGATTTCTTTACCATTCATGTTCATTCTCCTTGTTCCTTACATTCCAATCTATTGTATCGTGAAACCATTCTTAACGCCATTTTCTTTACGTAAACCGATATAATAGGAATATACCGAACCTTTTTATGGAGGATCCACATGGACAAGGAAAATCAGGATTTTCATGAAGAACAGCCGGATTGGGAAGCTTTTTTTACTGAAGAAGAAGCAAAAGAATGGGAAAAGGATAAAGCAAAGCGGAAAAAGCGAAGAAAAATTGCTGCTAAAATAGTCAGTTCACTGCTTGTGTTTGCCATGTTAATCAGCGGATTAGGGATGTGGTTTGATGTCTTTAATCTGCCTGCCATTCGTTTTGTGAAGGTGTCTAATCAGCTTTCGAAGAAACCGGAAGTGAAAAAATACAAAAAAGCCGTCGTCACTCTGGAATGGGACGGTGTTAAGGGAACTGGCTTTAATATCGCTCCAGATGGGTTAATTATCACTAATGAACATGTTGTTGAAAAATCGAATCGAGTGAATGCGCATTTTAGCAACGGGGATTCCTTTGCAGGTAAGGTCATTGCCAAACGGCCGGAATGGGACCTTGCCATTGTTGAAATTGAAAAGGCAAAAAAACTGCCCGTCCTGTCGATTGCCGCTGAAAAAGACTGGGAGACTTGGGCGGGCGAGAAAATTATTTTTATCGGCAATCCTTTAGCTTATACGCAGATTGCCAATGAAGGAACTTTCATAAGTCCGGTCCTAGTGAACGGATTGGATATTCCGGTTATGATGATTAAGGCGCCGATTTACAAGGGAAATAGCGGCAGTCCGGTGATTAATCAAGAGGGGCAAGTCATCGGAGTCATCTTTGCCACATTGCAAAACCCGGAAATTTCCACCAAAGAAATCATTGGTGCAGCCATTCCCTCCTATTACATTCAGCAGATTATGGAAGAAATTAATTAAGATAATAAGCTGGGAAACAGTTCTGATGAAGTGTAACCAATTAATCCCTGTGGTGAACTAATGGACACACCATTAGCAATGTGACCTAAGATATTGTATGATAAAAAACATGATGAAAACTTATATTAAGGAGAAAAATCATGTTTAATGAAGAGTATGAACTACTTTTAAAGAAATCCGTTGAGGTAGCTCCAGATTGGTTAAAGAAGGATGTCGAAAGCATTGTGAGTAAGGACCCTCATGCAGGCATTAGCTATCTGATTTCAGAATTGCATCACACCTATACATTTAGCCTCAGACATATTTTATCATCAAGCCATCTATCTAGCGAGTGGTCACAGGTTTCAAGAGAACGACTGAATTTTATTGATAATAATATTGATATTATTGTTGCACTTTATAATGAGATAAAGAACAAATAAGTAATCGAATTTTCTTCTTTTAAGATAATAAGACGGCTCCCTATTTGGGAGCCAATATTGATGGTCGGTCTTTGTGGATCAATAAGTTCATCCCATCATGAGCTTCAGTGCTTCTGGATTCAAATTTATTGATGCACGAGAACCGTCCCCATGCATCTTTCATTTACTTCCTTTAGCATTCGCCTGTAATGATCTATTTCCAGGAGCAAACCAACCAATTAGGGCAATAGCGACTAATACTCCATAAAAAATCAGCGTCCAAGCTGTACTGTGTGGAAAATCATGATTTAAGAACCCCATATCTTCATGTGCTAGGGTGATTACAGCCAGTTTGACACCAACCCAGGCAACAATTACATATGCTGTAATTTCCAAGGCTGGACGTTTTTCAAGAAGTTTCACAAACCAGGTTGCTGCAAACTTAATCAAGATGAGGCCAGCAACACCACCAATAAGAACAACTAAGAACTGACCTCCGTCCATACCTCCGAATTTGTCTAAAGGTGTATCTGGAAGACCCAGAGCGAGAGCAACCGCAGCTAGAATCGAATCTATTGCAAAAGCGAGGTCAGCTATTGCAATCTTTCCAACTGTTGGCCCAAAACCTTTGCCTGCGGATTCCTTTTCATCGTCCTTGTGGATGTTCTCATTTTCTTTGCCGAATCGTGCTTGAATGATGTGCTTTAATCCTAAGTACAGAAGATAAACTGCACCTATCGCCTGTATCTGCCAAACATTTGCAATAAATGAAATCGCAAAAAGTGCAATAAACCGAAAAGCAAATGCTAAAATGATTCCGTAATTTATAGCTCTTTTTTTCTGATCTTCCGGTAAATGTTTTGCAATTACTGCTAGCACTAGAGCATTGTCAGCCGATAACAATCCCTCTAATCCGATTAGAATTAACAATGCCCAAGCGTACTCCAGCCATATTGAATCCATCCATTTCTCTCCTTTCTTTATTATAATCCGTCAAGCACTCTTTCAAGTCACGATCATGATGGAACTTACAATATATAGGAAGATTATTTCCGTAAGAGTAAACCTTTTTGGAATGTTGGCGAAGACAATCATTACTAACCAAGTTACCACCGCCAGCAATGCAAGGGAGACTGTAATCTCCCCTTCTTAAATGGAAAAACCGCCTTATTTTTTGACTAGCTTACATTTGAAAGTTGTTCAATTTGTTCCGATTGTTAAACCCTGTCATGCGCTTTTGGCGGTGATTCCAACCAACCTTTTTCAATTAGGATATTCATGCCGTCGTCAACAAATAAGCCTATGTTTATTAAAGTTCTTACATACAACATATCTATATCTCTTCTTGCCGTTACCGCCAATGAGTTTCCAAATGCCCTTATCTTCATTGCGAACATATCCACTTTATGAAACAGCATTATTTTATCGGAAAAAGGAGGATATGTAGAGGTTGTAACCAAATGACCTAAGTACGCTGGTGATTGAATCTGTTCAATGTGAAGTTTTTCCTTATACTGCTTTACCGCTTTATCAGTCATGTTTAAACCTCGCTTGAATAAAGCTTTTATTTTTTCATCTTTAACAATCTGATGAAATCCCAATAATAACGCCATACTTGTTGTGTTAGTCTCAATGTTATCCCAAAGATGAATAATTTCTAATGCCTGTAATGGCCGGACTTCTCCAAAATAACCGTTTAAGAAACTTTGTTTATCAATTTTTTCAATTCCATCTGGTGTCGGAATGATAGGAGGGTTTACAATTAGTTTTTTTCCCATTAAAACATTATTAATTTGCCCTAACAAGACAGTTGTACATTGATTACAATAAATAAAGAATTCTCTAATATCCTCCCTCATTACCAATGGAACTGCAACTGCGTAAAGGCTCATACCTGCCTTTGCAGCATATTTTAAATAGTGAACGTAAAATTCATCGAAGTATAAACGTGGGGCACCAAGATTTACATCATCTTTTGTAAATCCAATCGGTATAGGGAAATTATCTTTATTAAAAAATCCTTCGATCCTTTGTATGAAATCCTCTGATAAAGCTAAACCATTTTCCAATAGCGTTTTAATTTCTTCGTCCTCGCAATGCTGAAGAAAATAACTTAAGATTTGAATTGACATACTGTTTCCCATATATGTAGCCCATAGTTTACCCATTTCAAACGTCGTTAAAGGTTGGCTCTCATTTAATGAATATGAACTAAAATTGATTGGTTTCATCACATTCATTGGATTTAAATCTTTATCGGTGGTCATAACTAATCTCCTTTTCCCGCATTTTCGCTTATGATTTCCATTGGGATATAGTTTAATTCCAACAAACTCTACCTCTAACTTATAATGGTAATTTGAGCAACGCTGCAAGTTCGTTCCTTCATGAGCTTTAGTGCATCTGAATTTAAATATAATGATGCACGAGAACCGTCCCCATGCATCACCAAGAGAATTTATAGGTTTTTATTCCGTTCCCCACTTGATAGGTTGTAACTGTTACTGGTTTACCTGCAATGTTTTGTTCTATATACCTCTTTACGTAGTTTCCTACGAAGTTTTCTTCTGCGCTTTCTACTCCGTATACATATAGTTTATGATTATTGAGATAGTCTGTGTTAGTGGTTAATGTCCAGTGTCCACTATCTACATATTTTTTAAATTGTTGTTGCTGGGTTTTTGGAGGAACGACTGGCTCTTGCTTTACTGGCTTTTCAACTGGAGCTGGTTGTTCAGGTTCTTGTTTAATTTCTTGTGGTTTCGGCTGTACCTCTTCCGGTTTTTGTTCTGTTTGTGGTGTTTGTATTCCTTGTGGTTTTGGCTTTTCTACAGGTTGATTTCCAGGCTTTTGAGTTAATTGTGGTGTTTGTTCAACTTTCTTATTCTCCTCTTGCTTTGGTTGTTGTGCTTGATTATTATTGGATGGTTGTTTATTCTGTTCTACTGGTTCTCCTGGTTGTTCCTTTTTAACCACGTTTATCTTTTCACTTTTCATTGCTACTTTTTCTTTCTTTGGTTGCTCTGAGCTCTTCTCTTGTGTTGCTGTTTTACCACAACCAGTTAACAATCCTATTGTTAAGATAACTGAAAGTAATTTTTTCATTAGATGTTTCCTCCATTTAAGTTCGGACTATTTTATATTTCTTCATCTTGTTAGTTAGTATTCCGTAATGAAGGTAACGATCTTAAGGCCCATTCTCCCAAACCTCTATCGCTAATACATATATCAATTGCAAGATGGTAAAAATTATGAAGATGTGCAATGTTCTTGTATTTAAGGCATTATCAAGTCGCTCAGGTACTACGTTACTATTAATTTATTTGAAAAAATATTATTTGAGGTGAGTTCTCCCATGAACAATGAACATACTTTAAACCCTGAACTGAATGAGTCAACACAAAGCTCTCATCGCAATGGTAACTTTCCGTGGATGGATCAGTCATTGTCACCGCGTGAACGTGCTGAGAAGCTTGTAGCGGCAATGACCTTGGAGCAGAAGATTGCCCAGCTTCACGGAGCAATGGAGACGATTAACATCTACGCCTTACCGTCAATGGAAGAAATGAATGCGATGAGCCCAGAGGAATATGACAAGCTCATGGCCCAGATCCAAGTGCAGCGCCATGTAAAGGGTATCGAGGAACTTGGTATCCCGCGTTTTCGGATTACCAACGGCCCAGTGGGTGTGGGCATGGGTGACGGGCACCCGAGCCCGCCTGCTACCGCATTGCCGATGACTATTGGTCTGGCTGCTGGTTTTGATCCTGAGCTTGCCCGTGATTACGGGGACATCATCGGTTCGGAGACCGCGACGCTCGGGCAGCACGTGCTCGAAGGTCCGGGTGTTTGTCTTCACAGAACCCCGATTGCCGGCCGCAACTTCGAGTACTTCTCTGAGGATCCGTACCTCTCTGGGGTAATGGGTGTTGAGGTAGCAAAGGCAATCCAAACGCACAACGTTATTGCCATGGGAAAGCATTATGTGGTCAACGATCAGGAGTATGAGCGCTTCCGTGCCAATGTCGAAGTGGATGAGCATGTGCTCCGAGAGCTCTACCTGCTGCCGTTCGAAATGCTGGTCAAGGACGCCGACATTGCTGCAATCATGAGCGCCTACAATCGCGTTCGTGGCACTTACGCCACCGAGAACCGCTACTTACTCAATGACATTCTTCGTGACGAGTGGGGTTTTAAAGGCTACATACAGTCCGATTTCTGGTCCTGCCGCTCTACTGCCGCGTCGCTGACCGCAGGCATGGACCATGAAATGCCAGATGCCAAGTGGTGCAACGAGACCAACGTAAAGAATGCGCTCGAGGACACGAGTCTCGAGATTCAGACCGTCAACCGGGCGTTGGTTCGCCGCTTTACCCAGATGTTCCGTTTCGGACAGTTCGAACGTCCTTACAACCCGGGCGTCATCGACGCTAAAGGCCATGGTGCCATCTCCCGGAAAATCGGCTCCCAGACAGCCGTTCTTCTGAAAAACGAAGGCGGAATGCTGCCGCTTGACCCGAAAGCTTACGGCACCATCGTTATCATCGGCCAATCCGAGTTTGTCGACGATGCCTGCAATGGCGGCGGCGGCTCGTCCAAGGTTGACCCGCTTTACACCATTCCACCGGTAGAGGGAATGCAGGAAGTCTTGCACGGCCTTGGTTCGGAAGCGAAGGTCAGCAAGGTGACCGTCGCCAAAGACCTGTCGAACCTTGAAGAGGCGAAGTCAGCCGCCAAAGAAGCCGACCTGGTTATCCTGATGGCTGGCTTGGTTGCATCCGAGGGTGCCGATTTACCGAGCCCGAATATGCTTAACGATCAGAACCAGATGCTCACCGAACTCCTGGATGTCAACCAGCACACAGTTGTGGTCATGAAAGATAGCAGCCCCGTAATGATGCCATGGATCACCAAGGCTAAGGCGGTTCTTGAAGCGTGGAATCAAGGTACTGAAGATGGTCACGTCGTTGCCGATCTGCTTTTCGGTGTTGTCAATCCATCTGGCAAGGTGCCTACTACCTACGCAGCATCCGAGAACGATCTCATTTACGCCGGCCACCCTGAACGCTATCCTGGCACCGACGAGGGCAATGGCTTCCCTGTCATCCGTTACTCTGAGGGCCTCAACATGGGATATCGCTGGTTCCAGTCTCAGGGCATCAAGCCGCTATTTCCGTTCGGATTTGGCTTGTCCTACACGTCCTTTGAGCTTTCCGAATTCTCGGTAACGCCGGCTCAAGTAGACGGCAAGTCCCCGATTACGGTGAAGGTTACCGTGACCAATACTGGGAAGGTCGCAGGGGCCGAGGTTGTCCAGGTCTATTTGGGCATTCCCGTCACGGGGCAGCCGCCTAAGCGCCTGGTCGGGTTCCAGAAGGTGTTTCTCGAGCCGGAGCAGTCACACGAGGCTACCATTACGATTGATCCGTCCGCGACAAATCATCCGATGAGTGTGTGGGACTACTGCGAACATGACTTTGTAGTGAAGCCTGGTGAATACACGGTATACCTTGGTACCTCCAGCGAAGATACTCCTTTCGAAGCTACGTTGGTCGTTTCCTAACCGCAGATTGATTAAAATAAAAAAGGCTGGAATCCTGTAGACTAGACAGGACTCCATCCTTTTTTTCTGTTTTAAATAATCTTAGATATCATACCGCAATTTCCAATAGCCTCAAGCCGTTTAGGCGAAGAATGATTAATTTTTATAATATCACGCCCGCAAAGTTTCCCTTCAATACTAGTTTCTCATTCTGATTTGTGCATAAGAAAGTAGCCATAATGGCGGTTCTATTATTCTCTTGTTTTTCAAACTGCTCAATTGTTACTTCACAAATTATCGTATCTCCCGTAAAAACTGGTCTTAAAAACTCAAAATTCATCGTACGAGCAAGCACATTGTAATCTCCGCCAACCTTTGTCGGTAATGTAGCAGTTAACAATCCTTGAACAACAAGTCTCCCCTGTTCATCTGGAGTAATATGATGATTCCCTTTATCCATAGATACTTTTGTAAACATTTCAACATCTTCTTGTTTGAATGTCCGTTCAAACTTAATTACGTCTCCTACTTTTGTTGCCAATCTGGTCTCCCCCTTGAATTTAATACTAATATTAGTATAGATAAATTCGAAAATTCCGACAATTGATATCTTGTTTTTTCACCAGTAATATAGCCACAAGTGAAAGGCCCATATATTTGTCCACACCCCGATTGAAAACAAAGCATAATTTATTGTAGAAGAAATGGTAAGAAAGGAAGATAAAAGCATTATGGAGTTTGAAAAAGAACATAAGCCTCCACAGGATGATGCCGATCCCTTTACAAATCTAATGTTCGGGAAGAAACGAAGAGTCATCGAAGAAGATATTACGAATCAAACAGAAGAATTCCCAGACCACCATGAACCTTCTCATGCACCGCAAAGGGATCCTTGGTTGTTTGGGGCAAACAGTACCCAACCCCCCCCACAGGTTCACAACCAGTACAACCAAATCGACCATCTTCTTAACCAAGTAGATGTTATATTGCTCATGGAAACCGTTGATGAGGCAGTTAAAACATACAAACTATATCAACCCATATTTAAAGACGTTTCATCTTACGTGAGAAAATTCTTTAAGAAGTGAGCCATTAACCGCCGTCCATATACGTTTCAGTCTCCTTGCCCTTTTAAGTCTTCAATTTGTTACCTATTTTGTTTTTCTTATAGGATTGTTTAATTGTGTCTACTAATAAATAAAGTAAAGGAACGAACTCTAAACAGTATGAAAAAGTTGGCCATACGTAGTAAAGGAAGCTAGTTAGTTCTGAAGTTCCGCTTGCCGTGTTTATCGATAATGCGACCATAACTGCTGCTAACGAAAACGTCAGAGGGCGGTAATCTTTTAAACGAAATAGTTGGGCAAGAATTTGAACAGAAATCGTAAATAATATGGTAACCTTCATAAAAACCATGGTTGCCCAAATCGAAATTAATAAATGATCCAAGTTTTGAATGAAATCTGCAATTCGAATGTAACGAATCATCTCTAACATCGGATAAGTAAGATGACTAGATAAATTCGGACCAAAAAGCAATAAAAGCCAAATAATATTTTGTGCAATAAATAGAACAGAAAAAAAAGTCGCCCAAGTAATTGACTTTAGTGTTTTATGCTTTTGAGTTAAATATGGAAATATAAAGAGCAAAATAATGACTTCTCCAAAAGATGGAGCAGTCTGGAAGCTGCCCAAAAAAATTCCTTGTCCGCTATGGTTCGTAATAAAAGCGATCCATCGGTCCCATTGCAATTCCTTGCCAATAAAAATAGCGTTTCCAATATTACCTAGAATAACAAGGTAGAATAGCCCTTGAGCGATTCGGAATAAATTTTCAAATCCTAATCGAGCGGTGACCGCTACAACCATTCCAAACATGCAGCCGACCGCCCAGTTAGGTGTTCTCGGGAGATAGGTCTGAACGATAAAATCTTCGTATTCTCTTAAAATCATTGCACTCATTTGCAGGAAGGACACGAATAAAATCACCATAATGGGTATATGAATCCATTTGGGAAGTATCTCACTTCCATAGTGGACAAAAAATTCGTTAGGCCTTCGCTTCGCCAGTTTTATGACAAAATAGGCAAAAGTAATTCCTACTAAACCGCTTAAACAAATAACAAGCACTGAATCGTATTGAGATAGGTAAATCAGGTGACTGGCAGCAAAACCAACCAATGTGGAGTAAAAATAAAGAATGAAAAAAAGCATTAATTGATTTTGAGTGATCTGTTCTGTCTTCAAAGGGGTCCACCTAACCTAAAATTTTCTGTTGAATCGGTTCAAAAAGGAACTGAATCATATCACTTGGACTGGGCATATGCTCGAATAATACAGTAGAAAGGCAATAAATACAGGAAGCCCCTAGGGTACAAAGGACAATCCAAAAGGTTCTTTTTTTCCGTTTTTTACTTTTTAAATACGCCCACTCATAACCAAAAATAATGAGAAATCCTATGATAATTAAAATCATGAACTCTTTTCCTTTTCCCAGAATGAATTGTTTTCAGCACCTAGTCGTTTAATATGCAAATCAACCTGAACATTCATTTTTACTTTTTCATGATAAGATTCAGGCCAATCTTTCTTAACCATTTTCCATATTTTTGGTTTGTGCCAGGATAAGTATTCACTGAATTGGAAAACATCCGCTTTAACCTCTTGAGAAGACTTTAAAGTGGCTTTAATTCTATTCTGGATTTGCTTTTCAGCTACATGCTCAAGTTGCGCCATTTGTTTTTCATTTGTTAAACTCATTTTGGATTGAGATTCAGAAATATTCCCTTCCGCTTTTATATCCACATTAAAAGTGAACGGATCTTTTTTAGAAGGGCGGATCTTTGTATGTGCGTCCATGACTAATAAACTGATTAACTGTTGATCGGCCGGGGCTTTTATAGTTACTTCGGCACCTTTTATCAGGTTACGAAGCCAGAACGCCCCTCGGCCCACTTTCGCGTCTAATTTCCCGACCATTTTATAATTATGAAACAAAGCCATCTCCCCAGGACTGACAAAAAGCCCTTCTTTCCCTCCCTCACTAAGCATTTTTATTGTTTTCTTTGTTAAAATGCCGACAATCATATCGCCGTTAGATGTTTCAAGGAAGTCTTTTGGTGTTGTATCGACTGTCACCTTTCTTTGGGCAAATGATATGGGAATGGTGGTTGGAAATCGTTCAAATATCGGAGTCAATTCTTCGATATCTTTTGCTTTTCCTGGTGCAATTAATAAAGTTTGATTGATATTCAAATTTGGTTCGCGGAGAACAAATTCCAATATATCCCTGATACCGTCCCTCGCCATTTCTTCGCTGATGATAATGATCCGCGTATGCCCCCAGCTAATATTTCTGGTCAGGGTGGCTTGTATTTTCTTATAGGCTTCTGTAAAAGTTTTTCCAGTTGCAGATTGTAGCGAATATGGTTTTCCGGTTGTACCGGCACCGCCGAGATCACTAGGGACAAGGCGATTAGGCAGGGAAAAAGATAGGCTTATCTCCATGTGGCCATTTGCGGCCTTATCAACGTAAATGCCGGCGACAAAAGCGCGCTCATTAAGTTCATATTGTGACCAGCAGCCGGTTAAAACAAAAGGGCATAATAAGATGAGGCTTTTGAGTCTTTTCATTAATCTTCATCATCCTCGAATATGGATTTCTCGATATTGGAACGAATACGATCATTTGACCCGGAAAAGGAGGGCCGGCGCTGCATCTTCCACCATGGAGCGCGGATGAAAATATCCTTTAAATCGCTAGTTCTAAGCGGCGCTGTTGGTGAAAGATAGGGCATGCCAAACGAACGTATGCTTACCACATGAATATAAATTAAAATAACACCAATCATTAAACCGAATATTCCAAATGTGCCCGCTAAAAACATAAGTGGAAAGCGAAGCAACCGGACGGAAAAGCCTAAATCGTAACCAGGTATAACGAAGGAGGCAATCCCGGTAATCGAAACAATGATCACCATAATGGCAGAAACAATTCCTGCCTGTACTGCAGCTTGGCCGATGATAATCGCACCTAAGATCCCAATTGCCTGCCCTACCGCTTTTGGAGTGCGAATACCTGCTTCCCGTAAACCTTCAAAGGCCAGTTCCATCAATAACGCTTCCACAATACTTGGAAACGGGACATTTTCCCGTGATGCAGCAACACTTAATAATAAACTAGTAGGAATCATTTCCGGATGAAAGGTGGTAATAGCGATATAAAAGGATGGGAAGGTTAGTGAAACGATTAACCAGCCGTATCGAAGCAGGCGAATAAAACTAGTAAGAAAATATCGTTGATAATAATCTTCAGCAGCTTGGAGAAACATGTAAAAATTTACAGGTGCTATAAGTGGAATGGGGTCACCATCCACAAATATAACCACCCTTCCTTCCAGCAAGGCTGCGGCCGCCACATCTGGACGTTCCGTTTTTTGTGATTGAGGAAACGGTGATAAGGGACGATCGTCAATACACTCCTCAATATAGCTGCTCGCTAAAACGCCATCGATTTTAATCCTGTTTATCCTTTGTTTCACTTCTGCTATTAAATCATCTCGACAAAGCCCTTCAATATAACTAATAATGACCTTTGTTTTTGTATAATCTCCGATGACAAGTTGTTCCATTTTTAAGGCAGGGGATTTTATTCTTCTCCGAACCATGGTGACATTCGTATGTATATCCTCCAAAAATGCCTCTCTTGGCCCCCTGATGACATTTTCATTCGTGGTTTCACTACCGGTCCGCTTTTCGAAGTTTGTTAAAGGAAAGGCGATCATCCGACTGTCACCTTCGAAAAAGACAATAATTTTTCCATCTAATATCGTTTCTGCAGCTTCCTCCATATCAGAAAGGACGCTGGTACACATTGTACTAATGGACTGTAAATCCAGAACTTTATGAATCAATTCACTTGGTGATGAAGCAAAGTTCGGCGAAACAATATATTTTAACACTTGCTCATCAAAGACTTGCTGATCCACCATACACTGTATAAACACAATACCGCAGCGCGTTTGATTGGCTGTTAATTCGTGAAAGGTGATGTCAATACTTTGATGGAAG
Organism: Neobacillus citreus; assembly: GCF_018343545.2. Classification (GTDB taxonomy): domain Bacteria; phylum Bacillota; class Bacilli; order Bacillales; family Cytobacillaceae; genus Neobacillus; species Neobacillus citreus. The sequence continues at coordinate 15,440 of NZ_JAGYPE020000076.1, forward strand.
GTTTCTTTAAACCATTCCATTCGCGCATCAAAATCCGCCCCTAAAAAAACTTTTCTATTTTCCTTTTGGGTTTGCTGCAACCCTTTCAATTTTGAAAAAAACGACATCCGTCTCACTCCACGAACTTTTTGTTAGGATTCCCTTTTTTAGTAAAAGTATTTTCTAAATAAAAAAACGGAGAATTAGTTGATTCTCCGTTTTTGCTTAAATAATAGTTGTAATGGAACCTGAATAGACGAAACGATATTTGTAAAGCCTTCTAGTAATGATGTTGATGGAGGAAAATGTTTTCATATGTTTTCATTTCGAGGAGATGCTCACAAAATTTACCTGAAGCTAAAAAGGGCATTGAACAATGAACAATCATTTAAATCAGTAAGGGAAATTGACCAAATCGAACAAATTCAAAACTTTTACATTTCTATTGATAGCCCTACATTAAAAAAAATATATTTATGCATGATAAAAGAGAAAAATGGCTCCGGCATTATACCTATTCTTGTATCTTCTGGCCCATGGCTGCTACTTCTCTTTTCAGAGCAATTACAAAAATTTCTCTTCAAAGAGGGAAGTGTACTTTGGATTTACTTTGCTTTCGCCTATATATTCATCCTTACCATGAGCGTGATTCTTCACTTTCATGAAAAATCTTGGGCTTCCGTTCATATCGAAATCATCCAAGAGATTTTACAGGAACGAAAAGAGCAATCTAAGGTAGAAAGTTAATAACAAAACAGACCATCATTTTGATGATCTGTTTGCTGGCTTCGAACTGCTTAACCACTGCCATTCACTACTTTGGATTCATTTGATTTCCAATAATAATTTGCAAGTATCTCCGCAAATACATCAATCGTATTATGAAGTTCATTCAAATTATTATCTACTCCACCAATTTCTAGCAGCATTGCCTTATTTGATAGATCTTGATTGTATACACCGTTCCCATCCTTATACGTTTTTAGAAATACTCCTCTACTGATCCCAGGATATTTTTTTTCTAACTCTCCGTTCAGTTCTTTGGCCACCTCCAGATTTTCGAGGTAATTTTTGTTTTCTTTTCCTACTACAAAATAGAGCCTTGCATAGCTTGTACCATTGATCGTTTTAGTCGTAATTTCTTTTCCTAGCGAATCACGGTGTATATCAATAAAATATTTTAATTGGTGATTATTGGCTGTTGCAGCTTCGACAATCTCTCGGGATTCTGTATATGCTTTTGTTGATTCCCATCCTTTTTTCAATAATTCTTGCGTCATATTTGATTTGTCATGCTCAACGCCGATTCCTTTACTCATTAAATCACTTGCTAAACGATTTCCTAACCCAATCACATTTACTCTTTCATCCGAGCTTATGGCATCGTTAGGTATTTTTGCATCATTTAAAACTGGAAGGAATGACTCCCAGCTATGGGATTGATAAATAAATACGGTTTTGTTTTCGGGATTTTTAAGCTGGCCATCGTCGGTTCGTTGATTTTCTTTTAATTTCTCTTCAGATGCTTGTCTCTCCTTTAATAAAGCCTTATTTGGAGGAGCCGATTCTTTCGGAAGGTTCCTTAGGTTAGTCCCCTCCCCGGCTACGACGATCTCTGTTTCATGCATTCTTAATCCAGGTATTTCATTGCCTAAGTACGTTCTTATATCTGTTGGTTTGATGGTGGTTGCTATTTGGAATGCTACATTTGTTATTTTTGGGATGGTAAAAACAGGAGTATTCAATTTTCGGAAAAAGGAATGGTTCTCGGCTTTGAAAAATTCAACAAAGAGTTTCTGTCCATTTAAGATTCCGATAGAATTACTCATTTTTAGGGAAGTAATATTTACTTTTAACACAACAACCAATGAAATAGTGAAGAACATTAATAGAACAACTAGGACAGAACGATAAATAAATTTTAGTGGGATGATTTTTAGCGGATTCAATGGAAATACCTCCTTATCTCATGTGTATGAGTGAATAAGGAGTTTAGGAGGAAAAATAGAGTATTTTATTTTTACAATATAGTTACTTTATTACAGGTGTGAAAAGCAAAAGCCAGCACCTTTAAAAGGCAAACTGGCTTTAGATCATCACACAAATATCCATTACCATGTCATTCTCCTTCTGTATATGCTTCCGATGTTTTATCTTTGCACTCCCAGCATTCCGCACGATTTCTCTCCATAACTGATAATTCCTCACCACATGAAATACAAATATCCATCGATCATGCCCCCTTTCCACTGTTTTGTCCTTAAAAACCACCAACTTCATTTAGCAACTATTGTAGTTACATTATATTCTGAAAATTAGAACATGCATATTTTAATTATGTTACAGATTCATTTCATAGTATTTTTCTTATCACTGATTTCGGTTTACATAATAAAATTATTGTTAATTTTTTCTAGTGAAGTCAAAATTGGAATATACTGTAAAAAATTTACACGAAAGTCTATTCGAAAGTCCCGCTAAATATAATTTTATGTATATCCTTTTTTTGGAAAGGGTGAATTACCTCTGAAAAATTATATTTGCGAGACTTGTGGTGTTCAGTATGAAAGTTCAATGGCAGAACCAGAGCAATGTCCGATTTGTAATGAGGAAAGGCAGTATGTAAATCCGAATGGGCAGTCGTGGACCACGTTGGAGAAAATGGCTAATGAAGGCTATCAAAATAGGTTTACTTTTGAGGAAAAAGGTCTATTCAGCATAACCACTATTCCAAAGTTCGGAATTGGTCAAACTGCTTATTTGGTCCAAAGTGCGGGTTTCAATTTATTATGGGATTGTATCACTTTTATTGACGAAAGTACCATTAAAAAGATGAAGGATTTGGGTGGACTGCAGGGAATTGCACTATCCCATCCGCATTATTACTCTGCACAAGTTGAATGGGCAGAGCTATTCGATGTGCCGATTTATATACATGAGGATGATAAAGAATGGGTCATGAGGCCAAGCGATAAGATTCTTTTCTGGTCAGGTGAATCCCTTGAATTGCATAAAGGGGTCATTATTCACCGTCTAGGCGGACATTTTAAAGGTGGATCAGTTTTAGAATGGAAGGATGGGAATGAGCAAAAGGGAATTTTACTGTCAGGTGATATCATCCAAGTTGTCGCCGACAAAAACTGGGTCAGCTTTATGTATAGTTACCCTAATCTGATCCCACTGCCTGCATCTAAAGTGCGTGAGATGGCCAATATCGTAAAAAAATTGAAATTTGACAGATTGTATAATGCTTTTCATGGCATAGTCAAAAAAGATGCCAAAATAGCAGTACAGAAGTCAGCGGACAGGTATATTGATGCGTTAAGTGGGACGTTGTTTGATACTTAATCTGTACTGTCGTTTGTTTGGTTTTATTGATGCCGAACCGGCCCACTTTTCTCTGTTCCGGGCACCAATTCTCCTTTTCAAAAAACAAAACCTCAAACTATTGTATGAGTTTGAGGTTTTGTTTCAGGTTAAAATGCACCCATGCCGCCGTCGATTCGATATTGGGCACCTGTGATGAAAGCACTCTCATCAGAAGCTAGGAATAATACTAAATTAGCAATGTCAGCGACTTCTCCGTACCGTTTAAGCGGTATGCTTTTGGCAAATTTTGCTTTTGCACCCCCAGGGTTATCCGGACTAACTCCGCTTTCTAAAGACCGCATCATTCTCGTATTGACTGGCGAAGGATGGATGGAGTTCACTCGAACGTTCGCGCCAGCTGCCTCAAGCGCGGCCACTTTGGTTAGCCCAACCACCGCATGCTTGCTTGTAACATAAGGAGCCATTCCTGGAGAGCCTCCAAGCCCTGCAACAGACGATGTATTAATGATACTTCCATAACCTTGTTTGGTCATAACAGGAAGAACGTGTTTCAATCCTAAGAAAACACCATTCACGTTTACGCGCTGTACTTTCTCAAAATCCTCCAAAGTCGTTTCCATGATTGACTGAACTTTGCCTTCAATTCCTGCATTATTAAAGAAAATATCGATTTTCCCGAAACGTTCAACCGTTTGATTAACATAGTTATGTACATCAGTTTCTTTTGAGACGTCTGCTTGGACAATATGTACATCACCAAATTGAATTAGTTCTTCTTTTGTTTGCTCAAGCGATTCTAGTAACAAATCAACTAAAACCACGTTTGCTCCTTCCTGTAAGAACCGTTTGGCCGCTTCTTTACCAATTCCGCCTGCCCCACCTGTAATGATCGCAACTCGTTCATTTAACTTACTCATTTCATTTCTCCTTCCTTTTTTACTAATCAATGAGTTTTACAAAATTTAGTAACATTACATGACCATTATATACCTTTTTCAGATAGTTACTAATAGTCTATTTAATTACTAGAATAAGTCCAACCAAAAAATTCAACTAAATGGCAAATAAAAGTTAAATTATTAGCATATAATGATGGCGGGTGATGGATATGGATCGTTATCTCGAACAAACATTTGACATCAGGTTTTTGAAAATCGGGATTATCGCCAATGCGGGAATTTTGCAAATTGGTACGGGGTCAGCTGCAACGATTCCAAAAACTACTCCAGTCGGATATACGACAATCGGAGAGACTGTCGCTCCACTTTTGGCACCACCGTCTGTTCCATTGCAAGCACCAATACGTGATATTGGAAAAGGTTTGTAATTAGAAAGTTTAAGGGATTCTTTAAATTTCAGTTATAATTGCATCTAATTTATCAGCGATTTTGTAAATAAAAAAGAAATGACTCATAAAATAGAGCCATTTCTTTTTTATTTGTGCATCTCTATCCTATTTATTTCTTCCAAAAAATAATGAATCAAAATAACTAGTCCTGATTAAACCACAGTGGATCCTTGTTATCCACTTCCCCATTATAATTAATTAGAATTTCATCCCCTGCTTTTATATCTGTGTAAGCGTAGAACTCAAAGGTATGATTATCAAAATTAATCTCATAAAATGCATTAGGCTCGTATGAATGGTTAAACAACATTCCATAACCTAGAAGGATCGCAGAATGATTGATCCCATACTCAAAAGTGTAATCAGCAAGTAAGGTTTTCTCTATATGTTGATGCTCCTCATTTGGATAAGCAATGACAGGTGCTTCGTGTAAAAGCGTTCCTTTTTTGATATCACATTTAGCAAATACTCCTCTATCGAATTCTCCATCGCTTAGTGGAGATTTTTTTATCTCAATCATGTTGTTCTCCTATTCATCTTTAAAATTTTCTTACTAAACTGTACCATTAATTTGAACATAATGCTCTTTTTTTTACGCTCTTTTTTAAAATAAAGTATTCTACCTTTTCACTATATTTTGATTTCTAAGTGATTCTCTATCAATCGATTGGGGGGGTTTTTCAAACCACCCATGATCAATTAAGAGTTTTGCACCTTCCTCAGCAAAGGCCCCGACTCTAATAATGTAGCCTTCATAATTAACCGTTAAGTCCTTTCGAAATGATGAAGCTATGGCAATTCCAAAATCTCCAAGACCAATAGCACTTTGTGCACTTGTATGAAATAACATTAGTTTATCGGAAAAAGGTGGGTCTGTGCTATTGGTAATAGTAGAATCCCATGTAGAGGGATATGAATTATCATCTTCTTTTAGTTTTATCATAAAATCTTCCACCATTTTCTTTCCTAATTCATATCCATCTTTAAAGTAGTCACTAATTTTTTTAGATTGAGCAACTTGGCTAAATCCTAAAAGTATTGTTTTGGCCACATTTGCCACTTCAATATTAATTCCTAAATGGGCAATTTCTATTCCAAGAAGCGGTCGCCGATGACCTATAAGACCACCAAGAAATTTTCTCTCTGTTATGTACTCAATTTTATCAGGATAAGAAATATAAGGGGATCGGATAAAAACCCCTTTTTCCTGCATCAGTTCTGCATTACGGTCATATAACATTTCGGTTTGAGAATAAAACTGTTTGAATAAGTCACGGACATCTTTACGGGCAGAAATTGACTTAGCCAAACTATAGGAATTCAATCCCGTTCTACCCATATGCTGTAAGTAACGCAAATATGTTATATCCGAAAAAAGCTTCTTTGCTTGCAAGTTCACATCCTGGTCCCCAAATCCATTTGGAAGAGGAATACCTTCTTTTGTAAATAAATCCGATATTTGTGCCACATGGTCTTGGGAAAACTTTAGCGCAATTTTAATAATAGGTTTAACGTCCGGATCTTCGCAAGTTTGTAAAAAATGTTTTAGAACACAAATAGACATGGTGTCACCAATATAGGTACTCCATAACATCGAAATTTCAGCAGATGTTATTTTGGGTATGTGTTTAACCATGAATTTTCCACCCCATCACATAGATTTAGATTTTCGATTTATTACTTGAACTAACCATTTTACAAGTGCAGCCTTTGCAACATAGATTGGAAGCGAATAGATGTATTTCCAGCTTTCTAATTTATAAATGTTAAGCCAAACTGACAAAGGTTCAAATATAAAGGTAAAAATAGTTGCCATTACTAAGTTAACAATGATAAATGATTTCCATGTTTTGCAGAATTGATAAACAGTCATATGAGCCACGATAAGTATTCCGTAATCAACTGCGACTAATCTTGGTATCACCTGTAACAATTTATAGGGATATGACCACAGGTGAGCATTAACACCAATATCATCCAACAGTCCAACCAAAAGCATTAATAAAGTGCCAAAAAGTATAATTTCCTTTAATCTAGCTTTATCAACGTACCTCCACCATATAATCCATGGAAGAATAAAAATTATCAAAAGCAGCCACCATTGAAATGTAAACAAATCATGATGAAGCCAATATTCATTTTTCATTTCAGTTAACTTATATTCGATTTTTTGAATTTCATCATAACTTGGATAGGCTGCTTTCAACTTCTTCACTCTCTCGTATCAGATGCTTTTATTATCCCCTTTTCAGTTACCATTACCCATAAAAAAAGCAAGGCCCGATTGGCCCTGCTTGTTATTTGACTATTACTTTCCCGGCCATTCCTTCCTGTAGATGATATCGACATATCAGATCATATGTACCGGACATAGTCGGTTTCACAGTAATGGTTTTTTCTGTTCCCGGCAGGACTTCAACGTCAATTTTGAGTTTTTCCACTGTAAAGGTGTGCTTTTTCTTTCCTTTGTTTTTCAATAGTAACGTTGTCGTACTCCCATTCGGAATAGTGATGTCTTTCGGCATAAAGTAATCATCGTTCAACTCGACCTCAATTGCTTTGGCTGACTCAATAGGCTGTGTTAGTTTGCCGGTTTCGGCAAATACACTGAATGAGCTTGGAGTTGTTACAACTAATACCATCGCAAACATAACAGCCAATCCAGCTAACCACTTTTTTACAGACATTCGCACTCCCTCCTTTCCTATGGCTATTTTTTTCATAATTATTAAATATTATCAAAATTAATTGGTCTCAACGTGCCTAATTCACTTTTTTACTTTTATTTTCGCGGGAATCGTCTTCCAGTACTCTGGGTCTTCTAAACCGAGCCGCCAAATCCCAATTCCCCGTAAGTTATATTTTTCAACAAGGTCTAGCTTATACTCCAGACTATCGCTATTCTCAAACCAAACCTGATGGCTATGTTGTTCTTGATCCACATAACTGAAATGAGGTGTTTTCGAATGGGAGTCCCATAGAACTTTAGCTTTATATTTTGTTTTCTTTGCTATTAACTCTTCATAAGAGCTATACTTGCCTTTGCCTGCTGTTGTATCCCAGTCCCATCCATAACCAGCGATGCCGAGTAAAATTTTTGCTGGTGGGACTTTATGTTTCAAAGCATAACGAATCGTTGCTTCTGTCCAGTCGACCGAGGCGGTTGAACCGGGTTTTGTTCTTGGGTTATGTTCATCGTACGTCATAATCATTAACCCATCTGAATATTGGCCAAGCTTTTCGTAATCAAACCATGGTGACCAGGGATTAGCACGGGAATCACCTGTGTTTGCCGGGACTGAAACCGTCACTACTTTTCCATCACGATGCAGTGTATCAGATAAATTTTTTACCATTAGACTAAAGGAATCCCGATCAGTCAAATTCAAATTTTCCATGTCAATATTAATTCCGTCATAATTAAACTGATTGACTTCATTGCGTAAGTTCTGAATGAAAACATCGCGGTTTTTTTCATTATTGAGTACATCACTCGCAACCTGCTTGCCTTTCTCCACGGTTTCGTAAAACAGATTATGTACAACCATATATACCTTTAGTTTTTTTTCATGAGCACTCTGAATAACCTTTGTCTTATGATCTGCTTGAACGGAACTTATAACACTTCCCGGACTTTTATCGTCAAGCTTATACCAAAAGGGTGCGATGCTGCTTAAACTTTTGTATTGCGAGTCCACTGTAGGCTGCGACCCTGGAAACGTTCCTTCCTGTTCTGTGTAAAAACCTAAAACTTCACGAGGAGTTTTTTCCATTTTGTCCACCCCTTTTGATTGTGACTGCCTACACGATGACATTAATAATATGGCCAAGCATATCGAAACGATGGTGAATGACCGATAACAAAACTTCGCCATAATACCCCTTCTTCCAATTCGTATATTATACTTAAGTTGGTAAGAAAAGGTGTAACTTATTCACAAGTGAGGCATGGGGGCGGTTCGAGACCACTGAAAAAACACTCCTTACCTTGCCATCTGTAAGACAAACTGCCTTAGGTGAAGGCAAAAAGGTTTTTAATAAGGCATCTATTTTGCCCATGAATGCAAAAAAGTTTCGCACAGGTAAAAATATGCAGTCTATTCTTCCCGTGAGCCCTAGTAAAGAAGCGCTACGGTCAAAATAAGCGGTCTATTCTTCCCG
>NZ_JAGYPE020000077.1 GCF_018343545.2 Neobacillus citreus
TTTTAATTCTGCGGAGATAGTCCCGAAGGTTCTGATTAAAACGATATTTATCCTTAAATTGCTGGATTTCCCCCACGCTTACTTCGACTATGGCATTGGCCAAAATTTTATGGGCTAAAGGATGCTTGATATTAGTCATCAATTCGAGTGCAAGAGCAAACACGAAGTCACCCGTATACATCGCAGTCTTGTTATCCCATTTTGCTTTGACAGTAGGCTGTCCCCTTCTTAAGTCAGCATCATCGATGACGTCGTCATGAACAAGCGAGGCCATATGAATTAGTTCCAATGCAACCGCAACATTCTTCATTACGTTTATATCATAGGTGCCAAATTTTCCTGCAAGCAAAACAAAAACAGGACGTATTCTTTTTCCCCCGGCTTGTAATGTATGCAACGAAGCTTGCTGCAGGAGGATAGACTCTGATTTGATCGTCTCCTCCAGTTTTTTCTCGATTAAACTAATATCCGAATTCAAAAATGAATACATCATTTTTAATTTCATTTGTATCCACCTAGCTTTTCATCCTGTCTTTGTTCCATGTTATTTCTTATGTCCGATATGAACAGCAGCCGCACCGCCGCTGTATGGCTTATATTTAACATTTTGAAAGCCAGCCTGCTCAAACATTCTAGCCAACTCTCTCATCCCTGGAAAATCGCGCGCAGACTCTTGAAGCCAAGAGTATTCCTGGTAGCTTTTCGCAAACATCTTTCCGAATAAAGGCATAATAAAGCGGAAGTAAAAGAAAAACAGCTGTCTGTAACCAATAAGGGTTGGCTGAGATGTTTCAAGGCAAACCCCGATTCCGCCCGGTTTTACAACCCGTTGCATTTCTTTTAGTACCTGCAGGTAATCCGGCACATTCCTTAAACCAAAGCCAATGGTGACGTAATCAAAGCTATTATCAGGAAAAGGCAGTTCCATTGCATTGCCATGGATGAGTTCAACTTGATTCAACCCAAGCTCGCGGACTTTTTCCTTACCTACGTTTAGCATATTTTGACTAAAATCCAAGCCAATCACTTTTCCGGATGGACCGACAGCTTCTGCCATAGCAATTGTCCAATCAGCTGTCCCGCAGCAGACATCCAGGGCTTTTGAGCCAGGCTGTACATTCATTCTTTTCATCGTGTCCTTACGCCATCTAATATGCTGCTGAAAGCTGATAACAGAGTTCATTTTGTCGTAGCTATCAGAAATTTTTTCGAACACTTGATGAACACGTTGTTCTTTCGATTGCTGCATGTTTCACCCTTCTTCCACAAATGTTTTGGCATATGGCTGATATTGATTTAATAAATTGGAAATCCTGTCTTCAAGCAAATGATTTAGAAATGGAAGCTTTGGAATCCCTTTTTCAATTATTTGCTTTGAAAGTTCAAGATACCGGTCACATACCTTTAAAAGCTGATCGTTCTGAATATCCGGCAAGTCTTTGTTATGGTCGTGGAGTGGTACCATTATTTTTTTCAATGCAGCAAATAAAATGGAGCTGCCGGTTTGAAGAAATAAAGCCTTTTCGTTTAATAACCGTTTGAATAGCAAGTAATAGGCTAGAACATCATTCCAAAGGTCGATATTAAAATATTCGGCAAGCTTCGAAAGCAGCGAGGTTTCAATGACCATCATGCTTTTCATCAGCTGTTCGATATCCTCTGACTCGGTAAAATATACTGAAGTCTTATGTTCATTTACTTGCTTAATTCCTTCCGACAGTGCTTTTATCATGAAAATGTCATCTGAATCGGCTAGGAACTTATAATACAATCCGCTAAAATAATCCCCGGCCAAAACAGTAAGCTGCCGGTTTTTTTCCTCATTTGTTGAGGTAATATGTTCATGGGTATCGAGGGCGATTTGTACCAGCATAGTCGAGAGGGCATAGTTTTCCATTTCGTGATAAGACAAATCCATCCGGTCCATGATGGAAACTAAAATTAGGAGTTTATCCTCGTCAACTATTGGGGTCTCAATAAATTGTAGCAAGTAAGGATCAAAAACACGGTTTTCGACTTTTTCCTTAATGCTTATTAACTTTTGTCGAATATCCTGCATTTTTAATCACCCTTGTTCCCCGAAGTAGTATCATTATGTATTCTTATTTCCTAATCCAAAAGGAAAATGCATGTTAAATAATTAAGTAAGAAAAACTCTGCCAATAAACAAGGCAGTCACCATTATAACACATATAAACATCCATGAGCAGGAATTCACAAAATAATTATATTTCTCATCAACTAAGAATACTCTTATAAAAAACAGAAGGACCAAAAAGTCCTCTATTTTTTTATTTCACTTTCAATTTCCCCGTATTGAGTAAGAATTTTGGCATTCCCTCTAATTTTAATAGCAGAAGTATGCTCTGTAAATTGAGCAATTAATACCTCACCTTTATCAAGCTTTTCAGAATGGTGAAATCTTGTATCAGTACCTCTCGTCAGACCAATGACACTAACTCCATCATCATTTGCTTTAATGACAATATAATCACTACTTTGTGGCTGCCGGTTTTCCATCATCATCACCTCTAAAGTTTTAGAAAAAGTTAATTTTTTATTAAGGAGAGCACTTCGGAGCGGGCGCTGACATCCTCGGCAAGTGTTCCACGAACAGCAGTTGTTACGGTTTTTGCTCCCGGTTTTTTCACTCCACGCATCGTCATACACATATGTTCTGCTTCCACCACAATCATTACACCGTGTGGCTCTAATTTTTCCATAATACTATCAGCAATGGTGGAAGTAATTCGTTCCTGCAGCTGTGGTCTTTTGGCAACAGCTTCGACGGCTCTTGCCAGCTTGCTTAAGCCCGTTACACGGCCATTACGCGGGATATAGGCCACATGAGCATGCCCGAAAAATGGGACAAGATGGTGTTCACACATCGAATAAAACGGAATATCCTTCACCAATACCAATTCTTCATGATCCTCACTGAAAATCGTTTCAAAATGCTTTTTAGGATCTTCCTTTAACCCGCTAAAAACTTCTTCATACATTTTTGCCACACGCTTAGGGGTGTCAAGAAGTCCTTCCCGATTTGGATCTTCCCCGACTGCTTCTAATATTAAACGTACCGCCTCTTCAATTTGGGCACGATTTACCTCTGCCATGTTAACTCCTCCTATTTGCCTCTAATAGATGTCAAATACATATTAGCATATTGTTTTCTTAGCAGGCAATTTAACAGTGCCAAAGAAAAAGGCCATGGTGTTTGCCATGGCCTTTGCTCTTAAGCATTCGCTTAAAGCAATAATTTATGTAATTATTTTACTGCGTCTTTAAGCGCTTTACCTGGTTTGAAAGCAGGAACCTTGCTTGCCGCGATTTCGATTTCATCACCAGTTTGAGGGTTACGCCCCTTACGTGCTGCGCGCTCGCGTACTTCAAAGTTACCAAAACCGATAAGTTGAACCTTATCACCATTCTTTAAAGCATCTAAAATCGAATCAAAAACAGCATCAACCGCTTTAGTTGCGTCCTTTTTAGAAAGTTCGCTGGCTTCCGCTACTGCATTAATAAGTTCTGTCTTGTTCATGCCTTTCACCTCCTCCCAAAGGTTTATCGAGATAAATAAGATTACTTATCTACATTTCTAAACACTTTTTCTGATTTCTATACGTTCAACAGCGCAGTTTTATTGTAAAAGTTATAAAAATTACCGCATTTGCAGCAATTTCTAAATCTTTGAAAAAACCTTTTAAAATAAAGGACTGATGCACTACTAACGTAATTCTGTTAAAAGATTATCATAATCAATTCAGCATATCAAGAAGATTTCAAGAAATTATGGGAATCTTTTCTTTTCTTCTACAAAATTCTACTTTATTGGTCATAATTGGGTAGAAACGCATAAAAAAAAGACTCCAGAGGAGTCCAATTTTATAAAATAATGGCAATCAAACCGCCTGAGCCTTCGTTGATAATTCTTTCAAGTGTTTCTTTTAATTTGTATCTAGCATTTTCCGGCATTAAGGAAATCTTAGCCTGAATGCCTTCACGTACGATGGAACTCAAACTGCGGCCAAATATATCAGAATTCCAAATAGAAAGCGGGTCATCTTCAAAATCTTGCATTAGGTAACGGACTAGCTCTTCACTTTGTTTTTCTGTTCCAATAATCGGCGCAAATTCTGATTCCACATCCACTTTAATCATGTGAATGGATGGTGCAACAGCTTTTAATCTAACACCGAAACGGGAACCCTGACGGATTATTTCCGGCTCTTCGAGGCTCATGTCTGAAAGTGTTGGACTAGCAATTCCATAGCCCGTCTGTTTTACCATTTTTAGGGCGTCTGCAATATGATCATATTCCGCTTTTGCATGGGCAAAATCCTGCATAAGCTCTAGCAAATGGTCTTTTCCTCTGATTTCTACCCCGACTATTTCTTTTAAAATATCATCATATAATTCATCCGGAGCAAATAAATCGATTTCAGCTACACCTGACCCCATTTCCACTCCGGCGAGTCCTGCCTTGTCAATAAACTCAAACTCACTGAAATGCTGTACAACCCGGTCGACATCTCTCAATCTCTTGATATCTTTTACCGTTTCCTTAACAGCATCCTGATAGCTTTCTCTCAGCCAATGATTTTCCTTTAGAACCATTACCCAGCTTGGCAGATTGACATTGACTTCAAGAACAGGGAATTCATAAAGTGCTTCGCGGAGTACATTTAAGCAGTCATTTTCCCGCATGCTCTCAACACTCATGGCAATGACAGGAATGTCATATTTTTCAGCCAGGTTGGACCTTAGAGTCTCTGTACTTGGATGATATGGCTGGGCACTGTTCACCACCATAATAAACGGCTTGCCGACTTCTTTGAGCTCTTCAATAACCCTTTCCTCGGCCTCGATATAATTACTCCTTGGAATCTCTCCAATGGTTCCATCTGTTGTAACCAGCACACCTATTGTAGAATGCTCCTGAATGACCTTTCTTGTGCCAATTTCAGCGGCCTCATGGAACGGAATAGGTTCTTCATACCATGGCGTATTAATCATTCTAGGGCCATTTTCATCTTCATACCCTTTAGCTCCAGGTACTGTGTAGCCAACACAATCCACAAGTCTTATGTTGACATCCAAGCCTTCATCAACATGAACAGTTGCGGCCTGGTTTGGAACAAATTTAGGCTCAGTTGTCATGATTGTTTTTCCAGCTGCACTTTGCGGAAGCTCATCCTGTGCTCGCGATCTATCTGCTTCGCTGTTTATATTCGGTAAGACAACAAGCTCCATAAATTTTTTAATGAATGTTGATTTTCCTGTTCGTACTGCTCCGACTACTCCTAAATAAATATCGCCGCCCGTTCTTTCGGCAATATCTTTAAAAATATCTACCTTTTCCAAGTGATCCCCTCCTGATCATAGAGTAAAGTGGGATAGTTTCATCCATATAGGTATTTTTGGACAGTATATGTTTATGATGTTGTCCTACCCAGTTATGACACTTTTCTAAAAATTTTTTACCTCCTTCAAAAAAAATTTCATGTAATGCTGGTATTTACAGTACCTGTAAGGTCAAAATGGATGGAGGGTTTCTATTTATGTTCATCGATACGATGGAATTAGGAATTCGCCGTACCGCGTTTATTTATTGAAAAAAAACCCTTCTCCTACAATATATTTCGCAGGAAAAGGGTTATGACTTTTAAATCTTATTCTTCTAGAAATACCGGTTCATTTGTTTTTGGGTCTACGGTGTAGGGCAGGGAAAAAGCCGGAACGAACATAGAGTTATTGACTAGAATAGGCCGGATATCCTCGCCAGGATTCACCTTCTGGTCTGATTTCTTAATTGCCTGATAAAGGTCAGGGCTGTAATCTATATATACTTCGGCATTCCCAGTGATGACAAAGGATAAATTTTGATTGGAATACGGACTGACGGCATATGGAGGCTCCTTATATCCCAATTTTTTATAGTCTAGAGTAAACACATTTTTGGCAATTTGTTTTTTATAGGGCGGATACCCCATTGCCTTTAATCTTAATTTCATATCCCGGATCGTTTCAGCCATTCTTAAGTCAATAAGTTTCACCGTTGGACTGGTTTCCACATCAACCAAAACGTATTGGAATATACCCCCGTTTTCAAACGCATTACCGGGTGGTTCAGCTATATATTTGGGGGCAATCTTTTTAAAATCGATTGGATACTTTTGATAAATAGGGGTACCCGCTTCTTTCGTTTTGATTGGCAGTATACCGCCATTATCATTTCTAAAATCGTCCACAGCCGTTTGAACTGCTTGTATTTGATCCTTGTAGGGAATCTGATTCTTTGCCAATTCCTCCTTTGGATACATACATCCCGTTAACAGGAAAGCCAAAGCTGCACACAAGCCCAGCATCTTCCACTTCATATAATCACCTTTATATGTATATTTTTCGTCATGTCAGGAATACGATAAGCAGTGTCAGCCCTGCTGCAATCATAAATAGATAGGCAAGAATAGCTGTAACAAAACGGAGTACTCCTGTTAATTTATACCTGCTCAAATAAATGGTAATAATGGCGAGAAACATTAAAGCCATTCCGCCAACGGATATCCACATCTTTAACATACCTGGTGACAACGTAATTCCCCCCTTGTCCGAATGTTATTATAACATAGCTTGTCCTTTTGAAAATAGGCTAAGTTAACGCTTACTGTTGATTGGAGCGGAAATCAACAGACCAGTTTAACAAAGCCTATAAAAATAAAAAACTGAAGTAAAGAGGGGCGAGTTCTTTACTTCAGCCAGGTCAAGACTAAATAACCCATACTCCAGCGTCATACTACCAAGTTGCTTCGTTGCTTCGTTGCATTGTATGCATTTTCATGTTAAAGCGTATCAGAAGAATGCCTATTTTTTGAGGGAAATAGCACATTTTTTTCGTTATATATTTCTTTCATCCAAAATATTAACCAAATCTTCCATCTCATGCGTTTTGCTGCGGCCCATTAATACCTCTACCCCGTCTTTTGCATTTTTGCCATTAAACAAAACATCATAGAGCACACGGGTAATAGGCATTTTTACTTCATATTTTTCGGCCAGCTGGTAAGCAGCTTTCGTGGTTCTGACACCTTCCACGACCATACCCATGCTATCAAGTACTTCCTCTAGAGTTTTTCCTTTCCCTAATAAATTTCCTGCTCTCCAGTTTCTTGAATGAACACTGGTGCAGGTGACAATTAAATCGCCTATTCCTGCCAAGCCGGAGAAAGTTAACGGGTTAGCTCCCATTTTTGTGCCAAGCCGAGCGATTTCAGCCAATCCTCTTGTCATTAGGGCAGCTTTGGCATTATCCCCATAGCCCAAACCATCGGTAATTCCTACAGCCAAGGCAATAATGTTTTTCAAGGCACCACCAATCTCAACCCCAATTACATCGGAATTCGTATAGACACGGAAATTGTGGTTAATAAATAAATCCTGAATTTCTTCAGCTGCCTCCATATTTTCCGAAGTAACCGCAACCGTTGTCGGGTGTCTGAGACTAACTTCCTCGGCATGGCTTGGACCAGAAAGAACAACGACAGCATCTAACAGCTCTTCAGGCATTTCTTCCTTGATGATTTCCGAAATTCTCATCAAAGTATCGGGCTCAATCCCTTTACTTACATGTGTTATCATAATCGGAGAAGTTACGACAGCTTGAATTTTCCGAATGACCTCGCGAATGGCCTTTGTGGGAACCGCTAAAATAACATGCTTAATATTTGCCAAGGCATCGCTTAAGGAAGCATAGCCAACGATTAATTCAGGAAGGTCTATTCCGGGCAAATATTTTTTGTTTGTATGAAACTGATTGATTTCTTTAACTTGTTCCTCATTATGGCTCCACAACCGGACCCCGAGTCCATTATCTGCCAGTACCATCGCCAGGGCTGTCCCCCAGGATCCAGCACCGACGACGGCAGCAGCCTTTTGTTTCTCTTCCATTACGATCACCGCCTCAAGGCTATTTTCTTTCTCTTGCATAAATTTTAATAGGGGTGCCCTCAAAGCCAAATGCATCCCTTATCCTGTTTTCAAGAAAACGTTCATAAGAAAAATGCAATAATTCTGGTTCGTTTACGAAAATGACAAAGGTTGGCGGCTTCACGGCAACCTGTGTTGCATAATAAATTTTTAATCTTTTGCCTTTATCCGTTGGTGTCGGGTTCATGGCAACCGCATCCATAATAATATCGTTTAAGACACTTGTTTCAACACGCATAGAATGGTTCTCACTAGCCAAATTAATCACTGGCAGCAAGGTATGGATTCTTTTTTTCGTTTTCGCAGATAAGAAAACGATCGGTGCGTAATCAAGAAACAGAAAATGATCTCTGATCTTCTGCTCAAACTCTTTCATCGTTTTTTCATCTTTTTCAATAGCATCCCACTTATTGACGACTATGACGACCGCTCTTCCGGCTTCATGGGCATAGCCTGCGATTTTCTTATCCTGTTCAATGATTCCTTCTTCCGCATTAATGACTACCAAAACCACGTCTGATCGTTCAATGGCCCTAAGTGCCCGCAGCACACTATATTTTTCGGTGCTTTCGTATACTTTACCTTTTTTTCTAATTCCTGCTGTATCGATGATAACATATTCTTGTCCTTCGTACGTATAAGGAGAATCGATGGCATCACGGGTTGTCCCGGCGATATTGCTGACAATTACCCGGTCTTCTCTTAATATGGCGTTAACCAAAGAAGATTTTCCGACATTTGGCCGGCCAATTAAAGAAAACTTAATAACATCCTCATCATACTCTGCTTCTCCGCCCTTTGGAAAATGTTTTGCAGCAGCATCCAACAAATCCCCCAGGCCAAGTCCATGAGACCCCGAAATTGGGATTGGCTCTCCAAACCCAAGTGCGTAAAAATCATAAATCATATCCCGCATTTCAGGATTATCAATCTTATTAACCGCTAGGATAATTGGTTTTTTTGTTTTATAAAGAATTTTCGCTACTTCTTCATCGGCAGCCGTAACCCCTTCTCTCCCATTCGTTAAAAAGATAATGACGTCAGCTTCATCAATCGCCACTTCGGCCTGCTGCCGGATTTGCTCCAGAAACGGCTCATCACCAATATCAATCCCTCCTGTATCGATGATATTAAAATCATGGTTGAGCCATTCGCCTGAGCTATAAATTCGGTCTCTCGTCACACCTGGGATATCTTCAACAATGGAAATTCGTTCACCAACAATTCTATTAAAAATAGTGGATTTTCCGACATTCGGTCTTCCCACAATGGCAATAACAGGTTTAACCATTCAAATCGCCATCCTTTCTTATCCGTTAATCAAACTTTTTTAGTATGTAAAGTTACTAAAAATGATGAAAGAACCCTTCGGGGTACCCCCAGAAAGGTCTAACTATCCTATCTTAGCAAATGTTAATCTCCTCCTGCAACGGATAGGGGGAATAAATCTTGTTAAGAAGATTTTTGTTTTGTTTTTTCCAAAAAATGAAAATGATTTTGCAGTACTGCTCCCGCATTTTCCAAAAGGCTCCAGCCAACCGTTACTGCGGAAATCAACGCACATACATCTAAATAAGCAAAATCTCCGATTGAATGCGGAAATTGAAATTTATTTAAAATATACGCGTACAATAACTCTCCCTGCATGGTTCCGCTAAATATAATCAGCAGTCTCCCCTTTAATGTTTTTTGCAGGATTATAGCCAAATAGCCGATACCGATTCCCATCATCCATTCCTTCTTAAATATTAACCAAACTGGGTCAAATATTTCGAACAAATGGAAGGTTACGTAGGCAATTGTGATAATTAAAGAACAAATGAGAAGGTATATGATAACCCGCTGCTTTTCTTTGCTTATAAATAAATATGAATAACCTAAGATGATAACCCCGCTTGCATAAACGTCAACCATTCCGAAACTAAAATGATGGTTTGAAAAAATAATCAAGATTAATACTGCAGCCGCAACCCTTAGCCGATACGGATTATCCTTAGGTAAAATAAACGTAAGGTAAACCCAAAACATCCAAAAAATCAAATAAAATGTCGCACCTTCCATACATACACCTCCTATTATTATCATTATTGATATTCCTGATGAACTTTTATACTCACTGAATAATATTTCCTGTGTGATTCATCTTATAAAGAGGAGGTGTAGAAAAATGGGAAAAGACCGCCAAGAGAAAAAGCTAAAAGCAAGCAGAAGAGTGGAGTCAGACCGTGATCAAGCCTTGCACTATAAGGGGTCCACGAAGCTGTCAGGTCCTGATGAGGCAAGAGGTTTAAATGATGGGAAGGACGATTACTAAAAGAAAAGCGGAAGCGCCTTGACCAGGGGCGACAGGCATAAGACGAGCCGGCGAGAAGGCTGTTTTTTAGCCTTCTTGACGGATTGGCTTATGACCCCGAGCCCCTAGGCGCTGCAGCCAGACAAAAAGAAAAGCTCCTGCAATTTGCAGGAGCTTTAAACTTGTCGCTGGCTGTATTGTTTAGTATCAATTCCTCTTTGGGTTAACCAATGATAAGTCTCTCCGGAAATAATCAAGGGAACACGTTTCAATTCCGAAATGGATTTTACCCCTAATGCTGTCATAATAAGAGTAATCTCCATAAGCAGCTCCTGCATTTCATCCACTAATGCTTCTGTCCCTTTTTCTACAAGAATCCTCAGGAAATGACCAGCAATCCCAATCGCATCCGCTCCCAAGGCTATTCCTTTGACGATATCCAAACCGTTCATAAAACCGCCAGAGCCAAGGATGGAAATGTTGGAAATGGAAGAAGCTTCCGCAATAGAAACAGGAGTGGGTATGCCCCAATCAGTGAAAAAAGGAAGGGATTTCTCTCTGCGTTTATTTTCGATCTCCGCAAAGTTGGTTCCTCCGGCTCCCCCACAATCGGCAATTTGCACCCCTATCGAGAAAAGCATTTGAATCGTTTCACGGGACATACCAAAGCCCACCTCTTTTATGATCACTGGGACTTCTACACCGTTTACGATGGTTTCAATTCTTTTTAAGGCTCCGGAAAAGTCACGATCCCCCTCCGGCATGGTCAGCTCTTGGATTACATTTAAATGAATTTGCAGCGCATTGGCTTCAATCATTTCAATCGCATATTTTGCATCATCCAACTGTGCCTCACTGCCAAGATTGGCAATCAAAACGCCCTTCGGATTCTCTTTACGGGCCACTTCAAAGGTATAGCTTTGAGTTCGATCCTTAACAGCCGACATTTGTGAACCGACAGCCATCGCCAATTCAAGCTCACTTGCAGCAATGGCCAGTTCCTTATTAATCGAATAGGTTTTTTCACCGCCGCCGCCCGTCATTGCATTGATAAAAATAGGCGAACTTAAATAAAGTTCGCCTATTTTTTGATTTAATCGAACATCACTAATACCAATATTCGGTAAGCTTTGGTGAATAAATTTAATATCATCAAATGCTGAAGAACGCGTGTGCCCATTTTCAATAGCTAGGCGGATGTGATCCCATTTACGTTCCAATCTAGACACGTTTTATCACCATTATTTTCTCAGATTCTTTAACTTATCTCCAATCATTTCACCAAGCTGGAATCCTTTTGATTCTTCCGGAAGTTCATAATCGTAGGTTTCCTCAACCTCTTTTTCAAGAAGCTCCTTGATGCTCAAAGATAAGCGCTGCTCTGCTTCATTTGCATCTAAAACTTTAACGGATACCTCTTGTCCTTCCTTTAACACCTCATGAGGGGTACCGATGTGTTTATGGGCAATCTGGGAGATATGAACAAGGCCTTCAACACCTGGGAATACCTCAACGAAAGCTCCATAAGAAACCAATCGCTTAACGGTTCCAGTTAACACACTGCCCTTTGGAGCTTTTTCTGAGATGTTTGACCACGGCCCAGGAAGTGTCTCTTTAATGGATAATGAGATTCTTTCGCTGCCCCGATCTACGCTTAGGACTTTTACATTAACCTTTTGGCCTTCATGTACAACATCTGTTGGTTTATTGACATGTTCGTGTGATAATTGAGAAATATGGACAAGTCCGTCAATTCCGCCGATATCAACAAAAGCACCAAAATCAGTCAACCTTTGAACTGTACCTTCAATGATATCCCCCGGCTGGATTGCATCAAGACGGGATAGTTTTTGCTTTGCCTTTTCCTGTTCAACAACAGCACGGTGGGAAAGGATTAAGCGATTTTTATCTTTATCAAGTTCGACAATTTTAAAAGTAATCGTTCTGCCCTTATAGTCGCTAAAATCCTCGACAAAATATGTCTCAACAAGGGAAGCAGGGACAAAGCCGCGAACTCCAAGGTCGACAACTAGGCCGCCTTTCACTACATCTTTTACTTCAGTTTCAATAACCTCGCCGCTTTGGAATTTCTGCTCAAGACTTTCCCAAGCCTTGCTGGCGTCCACTTTTCTTTTTGAAAGAATTAATGCTTCTTCCTCAACCTTCATTACTTCAAGCTCTAGTTCATCGCCTTCTTTAACGGCATCTGAGGCTTTTTCAATATGCAGGCTTGATAATTCGCTGATTGGAATAATCCCATCAAGTTTGCTGCCTTGGATATTTACAAGCACCTGCTTTTCTTCTACTTTAGTAACTTGCCCGGTTACCTGGTCGCCAACTTCAAAGCTTTTCACTTCTACCTGATTTAATTCTTCAGACATATGTAATCCTCCTTAATCCATTGACTAGCAAAATCTATAATTATCTATAAATTCTGATTTGCCCAAAATTGAATCTCATTATTTAACTTCTTATAAATCATGTCTTTTGTCAAGCGGAAACCTATCGATCCTCTTTAATAAGTTTATGAATTTCAGCCATAATTAATTCAGTGGCTGCTTCCGCAGATGCCTTCGAAGTTCTAAGTTCGTCCATTTGAATAGGTTTACCATAAACTACCTTTAACTTTTGCAGGTTTTTGTAAGGACCAAGAATCGCACACGGAACAACAGCACAATTTGTTTTCAAGGCAAAAAAACCAGCACCGGCAAGGCCCTTCCCTAATTCCCCAGTTTTACTTCTCGTTCCTTCTGGAAAAAGCCCAAGCACATGCCCATCCTTTAAGATGTTGATTCCTTTTCTTAGTGCTTCGCGATCACTCATTCCTCTTTTTACAGGAAAAG
The DNA here is from genome assembly GCF_018343545.2 of Neobacillus citreus. Lineage (GTDB taxonomy): Bacteria > Bacillota > Bacilli > Bacillales > Cytobacillaceae > Neobacillus > Neobacillus citreus. The sequence goes on from NZ_JAGYPE020000077.1 coordinate 13,123, forward strand.
CGTTACATTTCCGCACGATGTTCCCCAAGACAGGGACTTGGAAGATTTCCTCTTTGGCCATAAAATAGACAGGTCTTTTCCCGGTAATCCCGACAATAATGGGGTCAAAATTATGAATATGATTGGAACAAAGAAGCACGCCGCCATCTTTTGGAATATTCTCCGCTCCAATCGTTTCAACTCGATACCATGGTTTAAAAATTGCGTTTACTACTGATCTGGCAAAGGTATAAAACGTCAACTCATCCAATCCTTTCGTGCACAAGAGCCATAATTTTATCGACTACTTCCGGAATAGTCAAAGAGGTGGTATCAATTTCGATGGCATCTTCGGCCTTTTTCAAAGGAGCTACTTCTCTTTCAGAGTCGATTTTATCTCTACGCGCAATTTCTTCTTTTAGTTTTTCCAAGTCTGATGGGAATCCCTTTTGAAGATTTTCATTATGGCGCCGCTCAGCTCTTTCGTCCACACTGGCGAGTAAAAAGACTTTTACCTCTGCATTCGGTAAAACATGGGTGCCAATGTCACGCCCATCCATGACAACACCGCCGCTTTTCGCAAACGATTGCTGTCTTCTCACCATTTCTTCCCTTACCCTTAGGTGTTTGGAAGGAATGGAAACCAAATTGGTTACTTCAGATGTGCGAATTTCGTTAGTAACATCCAGATTATCGAGTAAAACGATTTGCCCGTTATCAGAAGGCAGGAGTCCTATTTCTGTTTTGAGCAGCATTTCCACTAGGGAGTCTTCATCTTCAAGATCAAGATTGTTCGCAATTGCTTTATATGTCAACGCCCGATACATGGCACCTGTATCAATGTAAATATACGATAAGTTTTCTGCCACAATTTTTGCTACAGTGCTTTTACCGGCAGCAGCAGGACCGTCAATTGCGATGGATATTTTTCTATTCATAAATCCTCCTAATGAATATCTAAAGTTGTCTATATTTATTTTACCATAAGAGAATGGAATCCTTCCTTAATTTAATCCATTAAATCAAAAAAAGCAGGCAAGCCTGCTCTTTCCTTAATTTCCTTGAAAGGTCTGGAGTATTTCGGTGATGGAATTTTCGTTGACGCCTTCGTATTTGGTTATTTGCTGCAATTCTGGCAGCGTGTCAAGCTGATGAAGAAAAAATTGCGTTAGAAGTAAAAACAGAAACTGTATGATGATTATCTTCATTAAAATTTTTTCGATTTTCTCCAAATCCATTCACCCCGGTACCAAGTTATTCCTATTATGGGGGCTGATTCGTTATTTTATTCTCGGTAGTGTGCCAAAAGAGAAAGGAAAAGCATTAGTCTTTCCTTATAAAACACCTTCATACATATTTTCCGCATTTTTTAGTTTATCCACTTTTTCTTCCATACCTGTTTTTGCATTAATAAAAATGCGGTAAGTATCTTCTCCCATTGTTCCGAGAAATTCGTAACATAATACTTCCTCATTTAAATCATTGATGACTACAGCAAGCCGGTCCTCCATCACCTTTAGATTTGGATTCACTTTCTTTCTGGCATCTTCAAGTGTAATGGTTGGTTTATCTAAATTTCTTGTTTGAAAGGACTTTAAGTAATCCTCCGCAGAGACGCCGACAATATCGCCATTATCTAGAGCAACCTTAACCTTTACCGATTCCGGATAGATTCTGACCCCATTAGTAGTGGTGACAAAATTAAAGACACCAACATTATCATATTGAAAACTTTCAAAAGTTTCTAAGTCTTTAAAGCCGGTTTCTTTTAAAAAGGCAAGTGCTTTATTATTGGCATCATTCAAACTGATCGCCTGCTTATCGATCGGGCGGTTGTTCATAAACCAAATGGGATGGCCGGCTTTTTTTGTAATGTCCATACTAGCTTCCTGACCAGTTTTGTTATTCCTTACGGAAACACTGTAAAAGCCGTAGTCAGACCCTTTGCCATTTTTGGTGACCTTCACATCCGCATTGCCGTCAATTTTCATATATTTTTTCGCAATGTCAGCAGCCTCTTGCTTTGTAATGGATTTCCCTTTAATTTTTTTATAGTTTTCATCCTTTTTTTGCAGGTTTGTAAAGCTAAGCCACTGAGCAGTTTCTTCATAGCCGCTGACGGTTTTCTCAACCGTTTTGAAACCGTCAATAATCGTGTTATCTGTATTTTCCTTACCTGAGGCCAGGGCAAGCTCAACATCCATCCAGCGCAAATTGTTCTTTAGTACCATATGCTGGACTTTTCTAAGCTCTGACTGGATTTGACCGGATTGCTTATAAAGGGATTTCAATGTTTCGTATTCCTGATCAGAAAGGGGCTCCTTATCCAAATCCCTGGCAGCAGTCCGATAGCTGAAGTTTCCGATATTCGCAAGAAATTCCTCTGTTTTATTAAATGGCAGCAGCGTCAATGGAAGCTGCCCAACATCGCTGTGAGCCTGTGACGTGAGTCTCCAGACTTCAATTAGCGACGGTGATAATGAACTTTTTGAGTTCATAGCAAGTGTTGTGCCAATTTTGTCATTTAAAAGGTCCATTCGATAAGTAAGATTATGGAACGCCCGTTGATAATTGTTTTCTGCATTTAATAACACCGCGTTTTTCTCTTGATGTTCCTGGTAACCCCAGTAGGCAGTACCCGCAATAGCTACCGCGAGAACGCCAATCAATATTCCTCTAATCAACTGTTTTCACCTCTATTTGCAAAAAATATGTTGGCCAATTTTTTTAATTTGCGGTCTTCCCCAAATCCATCCGCTCGTAGCCGTTGCCGGATTAAAATAATACAAGGCTTCGCCGGTAGGATCCCAGCCATTTATCGCATCGATCACTGCTTTCTTGGAAGTTTCATTCGGGGTCAGCCAAATCTGTCCATCGGCGACTGCCGTAAATGCTCCCGGTTCAAAGATAACTCCAGAAACCGTGTTTGGAAATGACGCACTTTGTACCCTGTTTAGAATAACTGCAGCAACTGCTACCTGGCCGATATATGGTTCACCTCTCGACTCCCCATGAACGGCATTGGCCATTAAGCGAATATCATTTTGCGAAAAACCGGCCGGAGTGTTTGCGGCGGTGGGTGCTTGCGGTTTTGCATTTGGTTTTGCCGCAGAATTATTGCCCGCCTTATAGTTTTTGCTCGCCTTCACGAGTTTCGCTTTTGTATCCGGTCCTGCCATCCCATCAATCGGCATCCCAAATTCATACTGGAAATTCCGTAATGCCCAATAGGTCCGCCAGCCGAAAACTCCATCCACCGTCCCTGTGAAAAAACCTAAATGTTTGAGCCTTTCTTGTAATTCAATGACATCGGCGCCGACCGCACCATGCTGGATTACCTGTCCCGAAAAAGCCTGAACCTGATTGGTTTTTACGAATGGTAATGGCGTTATTAAAAGGGATAAGATTAGCAGATTTATTAATATCGATTTCTTCAACATGGAACATTAACCCCCATTTGTAAATCTTTTTGCATTAATCCTATTTTTTGTTTAAATGGTGTTTTTATTCCAATTAAATAAAGAAAACTCGCCGATTGGCGAGCCTGTAAGGGCGGTTCATGAGGCGTAGTTGCACTTATACGTTAAGAAAGTATAAAATTTGGAGTAATTTTACACTTTCTTATTAGCTGAAAAAACCCAACATCAATGATGAAGGGTCTTTTCAAGTGAATATTGTTTTTTAAAATGGTTAGCACTTAACAATTTCGCTTTTTTCACTTTTCTAAGTCCAAACCACCATAGAAAGATCATGAAAGGAAAAATGATAAGCAGCCAATTTTCTAAAGATAGCAGGATTAAATCGTAGAAGCCGTGCAGAACAAATGGGAGTAGCAACGACAAAGCAAGCCATTTCGCTTTATTGCCTTCGGTAAACTTTGCCTTGCCAAAATAAAATCCCATTATAACCCCAAAGAGTGCATGACTGGAGACCGGGAGCAGCGCCCGGGTTATGGCATGTTCAATGCCGTTAGCAATAAGGTAAAAAATATTTTCAACGGTAGCAAAACCAAGGGAAACTGCCGCACCGTAGACAATTCCATCAAACGGTTCATCAAATTCAACATGTTGATAAATGGCATAAAAAACAATAAACCACTTAAAAAATTCCTCAAGAAAACCGGTACTGATAAATGCGTTAATCATGCTTGAATCAAGTAATTGCTCTGTCTTTAGGACATGCTGGATAAACATAATCGGAAATACCAACAGCGCACCATACAAAAATGTTCTAAGAACAAGGGGAATAGGCTCAGATTCATATTCATCTTTTAAATAAAAATAACTTAGCAAGGCCAAGCCGGGAGCGATCCCGGCAGATAAGATTCCCAGCATGATGAACCTCTTTTCAACTCCATTTTCTTAAGTCTAACATGGAAATGACGTAAGGAAAATGAAAGATTTATTCCAGCTTCCATTAATATTGAATATTTTCTAGTCCGCTTGCTAGCGAAACAGCAAGTTTAATTCTTGCCTTTTTGCAGTCATTATCGCTGCCAAGGATGACTCCCTTTTTATAAAGGTCATAGGCACTGCCCTCGTAATCATAGGTTGTATAAACAGAACCCTCTTCAGCGCTGGTGGTAACGACCATCTTAATTCCAGCTTTTATTGATAGTTCTATTTCTTCCATCATTTTAGGGGCTACCTGGCCGCGCCCTACCCCCTCGAGGATGATTCCTTTTACTCCAGCTTCTCTTGCGGCCTTAATAAATTTTCCATCGGCACCAATATAGCATTTAATGATCTCAACCTGGGGGATTGCTGTAAGAACCTTATAAAATTCCCGTTTTATAGGCTTTTGAAAAATATGAACCTGGTCGTTATCAATGATTCCTAGATAGCCAAATCCAAAGGAGTTAAACCCCTGAATATTGGATGCGTGTTCCTTTTTGACGTATCTTGCTGCAAAAATCCGCTCATTAAAAACGACAACTGCCCCGGCATCATGCAAATCTTTAGCACAAGCAGAATAGATGGCATGCCTGAGGTTAATGTAGACATCACTCCCCAAATCTTCTGGGGAACGCTGTGATCCGGTTACTACAACAGGACGGGAATCGGCAATTGTTAAATCAAGGAAGTAGGCTGTTTCTTCCATTGTATCTGTCCCGTGTGTGACGACCACTCCACAAACCGTATCATCTTTAAAATAGCCCTCAATTTTTGATTTTAATAAAAGTAAATCGTCAAAAGTAATATGAATACTAGCTTTTTGAAAGACAGATTCAACAATGACTTCAATATCATTTGGCAATTGGCACATAGCAGCCAGTTCTTCACCCGTTAAAGCACCAGATGCAAGTTTTCCAGAATCTTTATTTGGTTTACTTGCAATTGTACCGCCTGTAGTTAACAAAACAACCTTTTTCATAGTAATATCACCCTTTTGATTCTTTCTCTAAGATGGAACCTGCAATTTGTCCGCCATGAAATCTTCCATTTTCGATAAAGATTTCATTTGCATTGTTGCCTGCCGCTAGTACCCCTGCAATATAAATCCCTTCTACATTTGTTTCCATCGTTTCAGAGTTAAAAATCGGCCTTCCTGATTCTTGGTCGATTATCACTCCCATATTTTTAATGAATTGATGATCAGGGTGGTAGCCAGTCATGGCAAACACAAAGTCATTTTTTATGGTCTTTTCTTGGCCTTCTTTTACATAAATGACCTCATTTTCAGTTATTTCTTTGACATTTGCATTAAACTCCATATGGATGACTCCATTCCGGACCAAGGCTTCAAATTCCGGAAGAATCCATGGCTTGATACTTGGAGAATATTCATTTCCGCGATATAAAACAGTTACTCTTGCACCCGCCTTTACAAGCTCTATGGACGCATCTACACTGGAATTTTTTCCACCTATAACACAGACATCCTGGTCAAAATAGGGATGCGCTTCTTTAAAGTAATGAAACACTTTAGGCAGATCCTCACCAGGTACCTTCATAAAATTGGGGTTATCATAGTAGCCGGTGGCTATGACAACATGATTGGCACGATAAGTATCTTTTTCTGTTACAACTGTAAACAATTGATTGTCTTTTGTCACTTGCGTCACTTTTTCAAAGGGATTAATACGAAGCTTTTTTCTTTTTGCAACCTCTCTATAATAGACTAGAGCTTGATTTCTTTTTGGTTTATAATTTTCGGTTAGAAAAGCGACATCACCAATTTCTAATTTTTCACTTGTACTAAAAAAGGTTTGATGTGTTGGATAGTTATATAAAGAGTTTACAATATTGCCCTTTTCGATGATAAGCGGGCTTTTCCCTATTTCCTGTAAGGCGATCGCAGCCGCCATACCACACGGGCCACCGCCAATAATAATTACGTCTTCTATTTGCACAATGGAACACTCCTTAAAACATTCATGCATCTGTTTTAATATAATGAAAAAACTCCTACCTGTTAATGATAGGAGTTTTGAAGATATATTTCAATGGTAACAACTTAAATCCAGCCTCTGAAACGGCTTGCTTCAGCCATTTTTCTTACACCAACCATGTAAGCAGCAAGACGCATATCAACTCGGCGAGTTTGGGCTGTATCATATATATTGTTAAAGGATTTGACCATCACTTTTTCAAGCTTTTCTTCTACTTCTTCCTCAGACCAATAGTAACCCTGGTTATTTTGTACCCATTCAAAATATGAAACAGTTACTCCACCTGCAGAAGCTAATACGTCAGGTACAAGAAGAATTCCGCGCTCGGTTAAAATTTCTGTAGCTTCTAATGTGGTAGGTCCGTTTGCGGCCTCAACCACGATCCCGGCACGAATATTGTGGGCATTCTCTTCAGTAATTTGGTTTTCAATTGCTGCCGGAACGAGAATGTCACATTCCAATTCAAGCAGTTCCTTATTGGTAATTGTGTTATTGAATAGCTTTGTTACTGTTCCAAAACTGTCCCTTCGGTCGAGCAGGTAATCGATATCTAGTCCATTCGGATCATAAAGCGCACCATAGGCATCTGAAATCCCTACTACTTTAGCACCTGCATCATGCATGAATTTTGACAAGTAGCTGCCAGCGTTGCCGAAACCTTGGACAACGACTCTAGCTCCTTCGATATTGATGCCTCTCTTTTTCGCTGCCTCGCGGATACAAATGGTGACCCCTTTTGCTGTTGCCGACTCACGACCATGGGAACCGCCAAGTACAAGCGGTTTTCCAGTGATAAAACCAGGATTGTTAAATTCATCAATCCGGCTGTACTCGTCCATCATCCAGGCCATTATTTGCGAGTTTGTAAATACGTCTGGAGCAGGAATATCTTTTGTTGGGCCGACAATTTGGCTGATTGCCCTTACATATCCGCGGCTTAATCTTTCAAGCTCACGGAATGACATATCGCGCGGGTCACAGATAATCCCGCCTTTACCGCCGCCATATGGAAGATCAACGATTCCGCATTTTAAGCTCATCCAAATTGAAAGGGCTTTCACTTCTGTCTCTGTTACACCTGGATGGAAGCGGATTCCTCCCTTTGTTGGGCCTACTGCATCATTATGCTGCGCACGGTATCCAGTAAATATTTTTACAGATCCATCATCCATTCTAACTGGAATCTTGACTGTCATCATTCTTAGCGGCTCTTTTAAGAGCTCGTATACCTCTTCAGGGTAACCTAATTTTTCAAGGGCTTTATGTATAACGGTCTGTGTTGATTTTAACACATCGTGCTTACCCTCATGATTAGTCTTTTCATTACCTTTTTCGGTAGACATTTATAAACCTCCTAAGAAAATACTAAAACGATTAATGTCCGCTATCAGTCACAAGTATACACCTTTAGGCAATTAATGCAAGAACAAAAATCCACCTTTCCTTTTATATATTGTGATTATGCAAAGGCGGTCATTCGCATTTATTTACTATTTTAAAATAACAAATAGCATTGTAAAAAAACTTAAGGAGCGGTTTAACCCCCTCCTTATTAGATATGTGTATTATTCATTTGAAATAGTGGAGAAGGGTTTCGATCGCTGCGTGACCGACGATTAGTTTTCCATATTCTTTTAAGACATACGGACTTAATATGGATGCATTGCCAAACTCCGACATCAATGAGGCAGTAATAGAGTTCTGTTCGGTTTCTATTTTTGTCAGCAAAAGAAAGTAGCGGCTGCGATATACATATAGACTCCCACCATAAATACCTAATAAGGAAAGCCGTTTCGCGAGACCGATTATATCTTCTAATTCTTCAAATTCATATAAAAAGTCCTCACAGCCCCCTACTCTTACCTGCATTTCAATTAAACCATCATCCAATGCTTCCTCATCTTCCCGCGTATGGTCGACGGTTATAATCATTATAATTCCTTGAGCTTGAAGGGAGAAAATTTCAACCGCTACCGAACCCCTTATATCAACATCGAATTCTTCACTTGCCTCTTCAAGCATATCGTGAAATAGCTGATTCCATTTGCCGGATTCTTTCCAAATATCCTCCTTGGAAAGCCCTCTTTCAAACAAATCATCGGACGTTAAAATAATTTTTATTTTATTTGCTGCTAAGCGTTCTAAGCGCATGTTTTTGCCCCCTGCTAGACATCTCTTGTGTTAGATTATGAAAGCAGAGAGGCGGTTGTGAATTGTCTCCCCTAAATGAAAACTCGCCGATTGGCGAGTCCGATAGGACGGTTCATGAGGCGTAGTTGAATTTATGCGTTAAGAAAGTATAAAGTTTTCGACAAAAAGTTTATACTTTCTTATTAGCTAACTAAGGAGTATCGGTTCCGTTTCTAACAGTAATCAAATGGCATTGTGCCGGGGCTCCCAATCTAAGGGGGATGGCAGTTGTTCCATAACCGTTGCTTATGAAAAGCACTGTTTGCTGAACTCTTTTTATTCCCCCTTTTTCTCCGGGACTGAATCCAAAAAGACGGATTTGACCACCGTGTGTATGTCCGCTTAAAATCAGCCGGATACTCTGCTTTGTCCCAACTTTCTTGATAATATCCGGGGAATGGCTGACCAAGATTTTAAAGTGATTGGCTTCTGTTCTGTCTAAGGCCAACTCAAGCCGGTCCCTTCCTAAAGTGACATCGTCAACTCCAAGTAAAAAAATCTTTTCGCCTTGGTTAGAATGCAGGCTGACGGCTGAGTTATCCAAGACATTTATGTCAGTTTCCAGAAACACCGTATGTAACTGATGCAAATTGGCCTCATAATCGTTATTTCCCCATACAAAATAAACGGGACCAATTTGTCTTAACTTCATTAAATTTGCCTTTACCTTTTGTAAAGGCACATCTCTTTCTGTCAAATCCCCGCCTACTACAACAAAATCAGCCTTCCCTATGGCCGTTTGAATGACCTTATCAGATATTGTCCGTTTATGAATATCGGAAATAAAAAAGATGGTCATTCTTCCAAACGTTTCAGGAAAATCCTGAAAAAGGAATTCATGCCGGACAACATCATTTAAAAAGGCCTCCCGCAGCATATATAAAAGCAGGCATAACCCAATGATGAGAACGATCAACAAGATAATTGGGATTAAACCCATATTCACATACCCCTTTAAAACTCTAAGATTCTAATGAAATGGTACCATAAACGATACTTAAACTAAAAAAAACAAGTGCCTGCTCCCAGCCAAATCGAAAAAGAATCGTGAATACGATAATCAGAAAAACCATTTCTATAATCTTCAAGAGAATATGCTTCTTCTGTGCACCTCTTAATTTATGTATGAAATCCTTGATAAGACCACCCGTAAGAAGGACACCAAGGAACAGGGCTAAGGCGGCAGCCAAAAACTCAAGCGGGTGTGTAATTAAAACAATAAAAAAATCAGCCAAAACAAATGGTTTCGGAATCCAAATCCATTTAATGAATAAATAGCCGAACAAGTAGATAAACAAAATCCTCCCTACTGCAAGCATGCAAAAAATCCCCCCCATAACAATGTATGAGGGGGATTGGTATTATTTCCACGATTAAGTATTTTTACACTTCTTCAATACTTAAAATACGAAAGCCATGTTCTTCAAGTTTTTTCGTAAATTTATCAATGTTATCTTTCTTTTCAATTTTCATGACTATTCTTCGGACCAGCTTATCTGTTTCGTCAAAGGTGACCAGCGAAATGATATGCTCGTGAAAATGATGGGCGATTTCCGACAAGCGAGCGATCCGTCCTTCCGTCTCAACTGATGTAAACGCAATCCTCACCCCGGGGCGATTGACTCCAAAAGCACTCTCAAAGAAGCTCAGAACATCTGAGCGAGTTATCACCCCTAGAAAATTACGATCCTCATCTACTACTGCAAGCAAAGGAAAATCTTTTAAATCAAGCATCGTCCTTTCAAATAGTTCCGCACCTTCTAAAAACATCTCTTGGTGGGTAGCAATGTCTTTCACACTCGTCGTTGTTAAATATTCTTCCTTTGGTTTATTGGAAAGAAAATAATTTTCATAAATCCCATATCTGGTCACTACACCGACATATTTATTACCTTGCAAAACAGGTAGGCCATCAATTTGCTGAGCTTCTAATCGATCC
>NZ_JAGYPE020000078.1 GCF_018343545.2 Neobacillus citreus
GCGGCCGAAGAGCTTGCTGAAGCAAAAAAGCTCAAAGAAACATTGGATAAGATTACAGTTGAGCTGACAGCAAAGGCTGGTGAGGGCGGACGTCTATTTGGTTCTATCACCTCAAAACAAATCGCTGAGGAACTGCAAAAGAAGCACGGCATTAAAATCGACAAACGGAAAATGGAGCTCGATGATGCGATCAGGACATTAGGACATACGAAGGTTCCAGTTAAGCTCCATCATGACGTAATAGCCACCTTGACCGTTCACGTGAAGGAAGGAAAATAAAAGACAGCCTGTTGAGAATAAAATTTGCCAGTTCAAATTTAGATGAATCATGATAAAATAAAAAAGCAAGCTTAGAGACGTGATCGGTTTATCTGGTCACTTTTTTCTTTTTAAGATATGATTATTTTTATAAGTTTAATAATCACTCTCTAGTTAGGAGGGGTTTTAATAGATGAATGATTTGTTTGCTGACCGCATGCCTCCACAAAATATAGAGGCAGAACAGGCGGTATTAGGTGCAATTTTTTTAGAGCCTTCTTCTTTAACGATGGCTTCGGAAATCTTAATTCCAGAGGATTTCTATCGAGCCGCCCACCAAAAAGTCTTTAATGTGATGCTGAAGCTGAATGACGAAGGTAAAGCAGTTGACTTGGTAACTGTTACTGAGGAACTGGCTGCAGCTAAATTAATCGAGGATATAGGCGGTGTCAGCTATTTAAGTGAACTAGCAGGCGCTGTGCCGACGGCTGCCAATATTGAATATTATGCGAGAATCGTAGAAGAGAAATCCCTTCTTAGAAGATTGATCCGCACGGCGACTAATATCGCCACAGATGGTTATACTCGGGAAGATGAAGTCGAATCGCTTTTAAGCGAAGCTGAAAAAAGCATCATGGAAGTAGCCCAGCGAAAGAATGCCGGAGCCTTCCATGACATTAAAGATGTCCTTGTTCGGACGTATGACAATATAGAGGAAATGCATAAACGTGTTGGGGAGATTACCGGCCTTGAGACGGGATTTGTTGAACTTGACAAGATGACAGCAGGGTTTCAGCGCAATGATTTAATTATTGTCGGTGCTCGTCCTTCTGTTGGTAAAACAGCCTTTGCCTTAAATATTGCGCAAAATGTTGCGAAAAAAACGGGCGAAAATATTGCCATCTTTAGTCTAGAGATGGGTGCTGAGCAGCTGGTCATGCGTCTTTTATGCGCCGAAGGGAACATTGATGCCCAAAGGCTTCGTACTGGGTCGCTGACAGAGGAAGACTGGGGTAAGTTGACGATGGCAATGGGCAGTTTGTCAAACACAGGAATCTATATTGATGATACCCCTGGGGTAAGAGTAGGTGATATTCGTTCCAAATGCCGCCGTTTAAAGCAAGAGCACGGCTTGGGAATGATTTTAATTGACTATTTGCAGCTTATTCTAGGAAGCGGCCGCTCTGGTGAAAACCGCCAACAGGAAGTATCGGAGATTTCCCGCTCCCTTAAGCAATTAGCCCGTGAGCTGCAAGTACCTGTTATTGCCTTATCGCAGCTATCCCGTGGTGTGGAGCAGCGTCAGGATAAGCGGCCGATGATGTCAGATATCCGTGAATCTGGGTCAATCGAGCAGGATGCTGATATTGTTGCCTTTCTTTACCGTGATGATTACTATGATAAGGAATCGGAAAACAAAAATATTATCGAAATTATCATTGCTAAGCAACGTAATGGCCCGACGGGTACGGTTTCGCTGGCATTCGTGAAAGAATATAATAAATTCGTAAATCTGGAGACAAGATATGAATCTCCAGGGGCGTAATGGGGCCTGATTCCCGCTGCTTTAAGGTTGTACTGCAGCGGGGTCAGACCCCTTTTTTGTAGATTTTTAGTTTACGAACATATTTTACTATTTTAATATAAATCGTTCGTGTTTAATTGACTTTTTTCATAAAAAATTGATAAACTATGTAAGGGAATTAATTAATTTAATGAAAGCTAAAAATTCGGAGGTGCCTTACATGTCATCAGTAGTGGTTGTTGGTACGCAATGGGGAGACGAAGGAAAAGGGAAAATCACTGATTTCCTTTCAGAAAATGCAGAAGTAATTGCCCGTTATCAAGGGGGAAATAATGCAGGCCATACCATCAAGTTTAATGGCGAGACCTATAAGCTGCATTTGATTCCTTCAGGGATTTTCTATAAGGAAAAAATTTGTGTCATCGGAAATGGCATGGTCGTCGATCCAAAGGCACTTATTCAAGAACTTGCTTATTTACATGAAAAAGGAATTACAACCGATAACCTGCGCATCAGTAATCGTGCCCATGTCATCCTTCCTTATCATATAAAATTGGATGAAGTGGAAGAGGATCGCAAAGGCGCTAATAAAATTGGTACAACTAAAAAGGGTATTGGTCCAGCATATATGGATAAGGCAGCCCGGAACGGGATTCGCATTGCTGATTTGCTTGACCGTGAAATTTTTGAAGAAAAATTAGTTCGCAATCTAGAGGAAAAAAACCGTTTATTTGAACGCATTTATGAAACAAGCGGCTTCAAAGTCGAAGATATTCTTGATGAATACTATGAGTACGGCCAGCAGGTTAAGAAATATGTCTGTGATACATCCGTCGTTCTAAATGATGCTTTGGATGAAGGCCGTCGTGTATTGTTCGAAGGCGCCCAGGGTGTCATGCTTGATATCGACCAAGGAACCTATCCATTTGTTACGTCTTCAAACCCGGTTGCCGGTGGTGTAACGATTGGTTCGGGTGTAGGCCCAACTAAGATCACTCATGTTGTTGGTGTATGTAAAGCGTATACTTCCCGTGTTGGTGATGGTCCATTCCCAACTGAGTTACATGATGAAATCGGCCACCAAATCCGCGAAGTTGGCCGTGAATATGGTACAACAACAGGACGTCCACGCCGTGTTGGCTGGTTTGACAGTGTTGTGGTCCGCCATGCTCGCCGTGTTAGCGGCTTGACAGATCTTTCGTTGAATTCCATTGATGTTCTTACCGGAATTGAGAAATTAAAAATTTGTACAGCTTATCAATATAATGGCGAAGTCATTACAGAATATCCTGCCAACCTAAAGATTCTTTCTCAATGTCAACCAATTTACGAAGAATTGCCAGGCTGGACAGAAGATATTACCGGCTGCAAATCCTTAGATGAACTGCCTGAAAACGCCCGTCACTATGTAGCACGCGTTTCCCAATTAACAGGCATTCCATTATCGACCTTCTCAGTCGGACCTGACCGCACCCAAACCAACGTTGTGAGCAATCCTTGGAGACAGGTTTAGAAAGCAATAAAAGCCCTCTTTTCAGGGGGCTTTGCTTTTTTTAAAAGTTTTTTTAGAAAAACTATTGCCTATTATACACTATCATGATATTATAAAAAACGTCGCCAAGAGATGGCGGAAATACATTAATTAACGAGCCATTAGCTCAGTCGGTAGAGCATCTGACTTTTAATCAGAGGGTCGAAGGTTCGAGTCCTTCATGGCTCACCATTCTTTATGAATGGCCCCTTGGTCAAGCGGTTAAGACACCGCCCTTTCACGGCGGTAACACGGGTTCGAATCCCGTAGGGGTCATCGGCATTGGTCGGCCGGCAAATGACTGGCAAGGACGGTCTCCTTGCTGGCTGACCATATTATAAATCGGTCTGGTAGTTCAGTTGGTTAGAATGCCTGCCTGTCACGCAGGAGGTCGCGGGTTCGAGTCCCGTCCAGACCGCCACTTAATTTAGAATGGCTCAGTAGCTCAGTCGGTAGAGCAAAGGACTGAAAATCCTTGTGTCGGCGGTTCGATTCCGTCCTGAGCCATCCCAAAAAGAAGTTCACACACATTGTGGACTTCTTTTTTTATTATATTTGTTACATAAATGTAATAAATGGACCTATTTTTTACAAAACGCATAGAAATTTGTCTTATTTTGTAAAATTATCCCGATATTGGACAAACCCTTGATATAATAGGGATTTCCGCCTATTACCCGCACAAAAAAACAGGAAAAAATGACCGACATATTTCAAAAGACGTAGGATAATGTCAGTAATTATACAATTGTGTTACATTATGGAGACTATTAATCTCTTCTCTATAAAACTATGGTAAAGTAAGAGAGGCTAAAATTCTGGGAAACCCTTTCATTGTGTTTTACCGTGGTTTAGGAGGAAATAATGTTTTCTTTAAATAAAAAAAATAATTCTAAAAAACTTTTATTAATAAAAACAACCATAGCATCAGCAGTAGCGGCATCCGTTATTGCATTTAGCAGCGGACCGGTGGCCATGGCTACTTCATCAAAATTAACGACTGTTTATCATGTTTATCTCAATGGTACATACATAGGTAATGTAACGGATAAAGCAATTGTCGATAAAATTGTTGCAGAGAAATTGGATTCCATGAAGGAATCCATCAAAGATCTTAACATAAAGCTTGGCGAACAGGTTCAATATGTACCTGAACAAGTTTTCAGCGCCAATGCAAACAATCAAGAAACTCTTCAAAACTTAAGAAATACCTTCCAAGTTCAAGCAGAAGCGGCTGCCATTGTGATCGATGGAGCACCTGTTGTTTATTTGGAAAATAAGAGTGCGGCAGAAGACGTAATCAAGAATCTTAAATTGCAGTATGTTACTGAACAGCAGCTGCAAGATCTTGAAGCGCTTAAGTCGGCTGACCCTAGTACATTACCCGCTTTAAATCAAAATGAAACACGTATTTTAAATGTAAGTCTTTCAAAAAATGTATCTGTGGAAACGAAAAATGTAGAGCTGCAAAAAATCGTAACTCCTGCTGAGGCTGTTACCCTTTTACAAAAAGGTACTTTAGAAGAAAAGAAGTACGCTGTGCAAGATGGCGATGCACTTGAATCAATTGCCCATCAAAATGGATTGACAGTTCCAGAACTACTAACCTTGAATCCAGGATTAACAGCAGATTCATTAATAAAAATCGGCCAGGAAATCAATATTACGGCCTTAAAGCCATACGTGGATGTAATCGTTGAAAAAGAAGTGAACCAAAACGAAACCATTCCATTTGAAACGCAAATCGAAGAAGACGCAAATCTTCCTAAGGGTGAAAAGAAAGTACAACAAGAGGGGCAAAACGGGTCTCGCTCAGTAACCTACCATATTTCAGAACAAAATGGTGTTGCTGCCCAAAAGAGCATTACTAGTGAGCAAATCCTGCAGCAACCTGTAAATAATATTATCATTAAAGGAACAAAAGCCATTCCTTCCCGTGGCGAAGGCACACTTGCTTGGCCGACTGTTGGCGGGTATGTATCCAGTGAAATGGGCTTCCGCTGGGGCAAAAAGCATAAAGGAATCGATATTGCCAGACCAAGCAATTTAACAATCAAAGCAGCAGATAATGGCGTAGTTGTTTCAGCAGGCTGGGACAGCGGCGGATATGGAAATAAAGTCATCATTGACCACCAAAATGGAATGCGTACCCTCTATGGACATATGTCCTCCATTAATGTCAAAGCCGGCCAGACAGTTTCCAAAGGAACAGGCATTGGTGTTATGGGAGCAACCGGAGATGCAACTGGTGTCCACCTCCATTTCGAAGTATACAAAAATGGCGGCTTGGTAAACCCACTTTCTTATCTAAGCAGATAACAGTCTCTAGTTTTAACTAGAGGCTTTTTCTTTTGGAAACCCTAGTAGTTAACTGGAAGAAGTCTTCCAAATACTTGTTATAGATGAATTTCAAGCGAAACAATGGTAAAGTAAAATGGAGTAGTTATGACTTTAAAAAGAAAAAAATAGACAATAAAAACAAAAAGGAGCAATGGTATGGAAAAGAAAATTCTCGTTGTTGATGATGAAAAACCGATTGCTGATATCCTTCAATTTAACCTGAAAAAGGAAGGATATGATGTCTATTGCGCCTATGATGGAAACCAAGCACTTCAATTAGTTGAAGAAATCCAACCAGATTTAATCCTGTTAGATATTATGCTTCCGCAAAGAGATGGAATGGAGGTTTGCCGCGAAGTACGAAAAAAGTACGAAATGCCAATTATCATGCTGACAGCCAAGGATTCAGAAATTGATAAAGTCCTGGGACTTGAGCTTGGTGCTGATGATTACGTGACGAAGCCGTTCAGTACTAGAGAGTTAATCGCGCGTGTGAAGGCGAATTTGCGCCGCCATCAGCAAATCATTGCACAGCCTGATGCGGAAAATGAAACGAATGAAATAGTCGTGGGCGCTCTTGTCATCCATCCGGATGCCTATGTCGTGTCTAAACGAGGGGAAACCATTGAGCTTACCCATCGTGAATTTGAATTGCTTTATTACTTGGCACAGCATATTGGGCAGGTTATGACACGTGAGCATTTACTACAAACGGTCTGGGGCTATGATTATTATGGCGATGTTCGGACAGTCGATGTTACGGTACGCCGCCTTCGTGAAAAAATTGAAGATAGTCCGAGTCATCCTGCCTGGATTGTGACGCGCCGCGGGGTAGGTTATTACTTACGGAATCCTGAACAGGAGTAGTGACTGGTGAAAAAAGTAGGCTTCTTTCGCTCGATACACGTTAAATTTGTGATTATCTATGTGCTCCTCCTTTTAGTTGCGATGCAGATTATCGGTGTTTATTTTGTCCGGCAGCTGGAGGAAACATTGAGGACAAATTTCCAAACGGCCTTAAAAGAGCGTGTGAATTTACTAGGATATAATATCCGCGAGGAAATAGAGAAACAAAGAACTTCGGAAGACCCGACGCTTGAGGAAGATATCAATAAAATCCTTAGGGATTTTGATAATGCCGGGGATATCTCAGAGGTGCGGGTGATTGAAAACAGGTCACTAAAGATTCTCGGAACCTCTGATTCAGACAATCAAGGGGTAGTGGGCCAAAGAACAACTGAACTTCGCATTAAACAATCAATGGTTTTGGAAGAAGACCAAAGTGCCCTGTTAATTGATAAGAAGACGGGAAACCGGATCTGGGTCCTTTCTACTCCGATTAAATCCGGCAAGAAGGTCATCGGGGCCATTTATCTTGTCGCAAAAATTGAGAGTGTTTTTGAACAAATGAAAACTATTAATAAAATTTTTGCTACAGGGACAGCCATTGCCATGTCAATCACAGCTGTATTAGGGATCTTGTTAGCCCAGACCATTACAAGGCCGATTGCCGATATGAAAAAGCAGGCATTGGCAATGGCCAAAGGGAACTTTTCTCGTAAGGTTAAGGTGTATGGGTACGATGAAATCGGAACGCTGGCGATCACCTTTAACAATTTAACGAAGAAGCTGCAGGAAGCCCAGGCGATGACGGAAGGAGAACGTAGAAAACTATCCTCCGTCCTCTCCTATATGACCGATGGCGTTATTGCTACGGATAGAAAAGGCCGGGTCATCCTTATAAATGAACCGGCAGCGGAAATGCTGGATGTTTCACGTGAAACAGTGCTCTCCCAGCCGATTGTGTCTTTATTAGATTTGGATGACACCAATACCTTCGAAGATTTGTTAGAGGAGAATGATTCGCTCATTCTGGATTATAGTACAAAGCAGGAAAGATACATCCTTAGGGCCAATTTTTCCGTTATCCAAAAAGAAACTGGCTTTGTAAACGGATTGATTTGCGTTCTGCATGATATTACGGAGCAAGAAAAAATTGAATTCGAAAGACGGGAGTTTGTGGCCAATGTTTCCCATGAGCTGAGGACCCCGTTAACAACAATGAGAAGCTACCTGGAGGCACTAGCAGATGGGGCATGGCGTGACGAGGAAATTGCCCCGAACTTTCTGGAAGTGACAAGCAAGGAAACGGAACGAATGATTCGCCTTGTCAATGACCTGTTGACATTGTCAAAAATGGACAGCACTGATTACCGAATGACAATGGAATGGGTAAACTTTGTTGATTTCTATGACCGAATTATTGACCGTTTTGAAATGGCAAAGGAGCAAAACGTAACATTTAAAAGAATTCTCCCTAAGCATGGCATCTTCGTTGAAATGGATGAAGATAAAATGACTCAGGTCTTATACAACGTCATTTCCAATGCTCTGAAGTATTCTCCTGAAGGTGGACAGGTGACCTTCACTATACAAGAAAAAAATGAGACCATTATTGTCAGCGTTTCAGACCAAGGAATGGGAATTCCCAAAGAGAGTATCGGAAAAATATTTGACCGTTTTTATCGAGTCGATAAAGCAAGAACGCGGAAAATGGGCGGAACAGGTTTGGGACTGGCCATTGCTAAAGAAATTGTCAGTGCTCATGGCGGAAATATCTGGGCATCTAGTAAGGAAGGGAAAGGAACTACCATTTCATTTTCCTTGCCATATGAAAGTGCTGAAGAGGATGAATGGTCATGAAATATGAAAATATAAAATCCATTATCTTAACAATATTGGTTTTCATCAGTATTTTTTTAACCTGGAATCTTTGGACATACCAGCCTAACTTCGACACGATGGAAAATGACAGCTATGTGGCAGAAGTCTCGGTGAGTGAAAAGCAAGAACTGCAGAAAATCGTTCGTCCTGACCGAATTTTGTTTCATATTAGAAATGATCATTATGGGACCAATAATCCGGATGAAATCGACAACGTAATTAAGGAAATTAGCAAATGGTCCATCTTTGATATAAAAAACTATACCGACAATGTTGAAAACATAAATGACCTTATTCACAGTCCCGGAAACGCAGAATTAATCTTTCCAGGTGAGGTCCCAATCGCTTTATATCGTGGTGTCTTAAACATTGAGGGGAAAAAGGTTCCTTCCTTTAATTTTAATAGGATGATTATCAATGTGGAGAATTCCAGTAATGAGAATGGAATTGTCTATTTTGTTTCGTCGGAAAACCAACAGGTTTATATCAGTCATATTTCACCGGCCAATTTAACTGCATTTAACCGGGACGTTTTCAAAAATGCACCTCGCTTACCGCGATATTTTGCGTATAAACCCTCAGCTAATAAAACGATCTTTTTACCGGAAGGCGAAACAGATATGAAAACGTATAAGTATTTGCCTGTTACGCTTAATTCGGAAAAGTTTAAAGAAGCCTTGTTCCGGGACCCAAGCAATGTGCAGAAGAACCCGATTCGTGCGGGGGAGGAATATACGAGCGACTCAAGTAAAATGACAGTCAGTGATGATACGAATATACTTTCATACGTCAATCCGACAGCAGATGATGACTTTGTCGATAATTCCTATGACTTGGTGAAGCGCAGTATTGATTTAATCAACGAACATGGCGGTTGGACGGATTCCTATCATTATGTTTCAAAAAATGAATACAGTGCCACTGTAGTTTTTCGACTTTATACCGGTGATGGCTATCCAGTTTTTAGTGAACGGGGCATTTCTGAGATTACAGAGGTATGGGGCCGAAATGAACTTACTAAATATATACGGCCCAACATTTCCTTGGAGCTGCCGCTGACAACCGAAATGAAAACGGTGAAACGGGCTTCCGGTCATGATGTGTTAAATTTCTTGGAGAATAAAAGGAATTTTAAGTCAGAGCTTCTCGAGGAGTTAGTATTAGGGTATCGAATGGATCGAGATTCGGAGGAAAACCAGTTAATCCTTTTAGAGCCTGCCTGGTTCTATCGCTACGATAAACAATGGGGAGAGCTTACGATGGATGACCTAGGGGGGCCGGCACATGGATTGGAGTAAAATCAAGACAATTTTCATCATTACATTCTTAATCCTGGATGTATATCTGTTATTTCAATTTATGAAAATCCGTGATGCCAATAAATATGAATTCGTAACTGAAACTACTTTTGAAGAGAAACTAAAGGCTGACGAAATTAAATACGAAGAACTGCCGACAGCGAAAATAAAGTCGCAGTACTTAAGTGCAAAACCGAAGGTTTTTACAAAAAGTGATACGGCAAAGCTGAAAGGGCAGTCCGTTACCCTAAAGGACCCTGGTACCACCCTTCAAGCGGAATTTGAAAAGCCGTTTGCATTAAGCAATAAGTTCGAACCTGCCGAATTGGCCTCCTTTTTAAAGGACAATATTTTGTACGGAGACCAGTATCAATTTGGGGAGAAAAATGAGAAAAAGAGTACGATCACCTATTTTCAACAATATGAAAGTTTTCCATTATACAAAAATATTAATGGGATGATTACCTTTACGTATAATTCTGAAAATCAAATAGTCTCTTATCAGCAGACTTATCTTGAGGGCTTTGAAAAGATGGCGGCGAAGGAAGAAATACTCACGCCGTTAAAAGCGATTGAAACGTTGCACCAAAAGGGAGACATCAAACCAAAAAGCAAGATTACCAAGGTGGAGCTTGGCTACTCAACACGTATCCAATTAGCAGCCTCCCAGGTGTTGGCGCCAACCTGGCACTTTGTGGTCAATGATAAGGAAAATTTATTTGTGAATGCTTTTGAAGGGCAAATTATCCAATTCAAAAGCGATGAAAAAACTAATGTGGAGTGAAATGTATGTCTTTACGTTATAGCATTCTTACAAGCGGCAGTACAGGCAACGCCCTATATGTAGAGGCTGAAGAGCACTCCTTTCTAGTCGATGCAGGCTTAAGCGGAAAGCAAATGGAGGCACTGTTTCAGCAAATCGACCGGGATATCAGCAAGCTTTCTGCCATTTTTGTAACCCACGAGCACAGTGATCATATCAAAGGGATTGGCGTTTTAGCGCGTAAATATAAGCTGCCAGTCTATGCAAATGAAAAAACCTGGCGGGCCATGGATGGTTTAGTAGGTGCAATCCCAACTGAGCAGAAGTTTGTGTTTGATATGGAATCGGTAAAAAGCTTTGGTTCGGTTCAAATTGAATCTTTTGGGGTCTCCCACGATGCGGCTGAGCCAATGTTTTATATTTTCCATCATTCCGGCGGCAAAAAACTCGTGCAAATTACTGATACCGGTTATGTAAGCGATCGGATGAAGGGCATAATCAAAGATGCCGATGTATATATTTTTGAATCCAATCATGATGTGCAAATGCTGCGGATGGGCAGATATCCTTGGAACATTAAACGAAGAATCTTAAGTGATGTCGGCCATGTTTCCAATGAAGATGCAGCACTTGCGATGAGTGAGGTCGTTGGTGACCGGACCAAACGGATTTATCTCGCCCATTTAAGCCTAGATAACAATATGAAGGATTTAGCGAGAATGTCAGTGTCACAGACATTGGAAAGCCGCGGCTTAATAGTCGGCGAACAATTTGACCTGTATGACACAGATCCAAAAATACCGACCGTGCTAACCGCAGTATAGAGAGGTTGCTTTCACTTTGAAGGCTCCTCTCTTTTTTAGTATGAAAAAAGTATGAACAAAAGATGAAGTTTCATGGAATATTATGCAAATTCTTAGTAAATACCTTGTATTGGAGTATAATTGTTTATATAAGCCAAAATAAACGTTAGCAATGGTTCTGTAGAGAGGAATGGTGTAAATTGGGCTATTATGATGATCATTCTCCAAATCGCTATCGGGAGCAAAAAGGAAATAAAAGTGGAATTTTTATTGCCAGCCTGGTTGGAGCCGTTTTGGGAGCTATTTTGGTGATTGTCTCCATTCCTGCTCTTGCCAACCGCGGTGTACTTCCATACAAAGTAGAGCCACAGCAGAGTACTGTGACTGAAATAGATAATACATCTAAGCAAAATGTTGTACATAAACAAATATCGTACGATGTTAACACCAATATCACCAATGCTATCGATAAAACAGCTGATGCTGTTGTTGGAATTAATAACATTCAGTCATCAGGATTCTGGGATAACGGAGAAAATAATACAGAGGATCCGGCAGGAACCGGATCAGGGGTGATTTATAAGGCTGCTGGCAGCAGGGCTTTTGTGGTAACAAACCACCACGTCGTTGAGGGGGCTACAAAGCTCGAGGTTAGTCTCTCGGATGGTACAAAGATACCGGCCAAGCTATTAGGAAGCGATATTTGGACAGACTTGGCCGTGCTTGAAGTGGATGCTGGAAAGATTAAAAAGGTTGCGGAATTCGGTGATTCTGACAGCTTAAAGATGGGTGAACCGGTTATTGCCATCGGCAACCCGCTTGGACCTACCTTCTCTGGTTCAGTCACACAGGGAATTATATCCGGATTGAAGCGGACGATTCCGGTTGATATCAATCAGGATGGCATCATCGATTGGCAATCAGAAGTATTGCAAACCGATGCTGCCATCAATCCAGGAAACAGCGGCGGTGCTTTAATTAATATGGCCGGACAGGTAATCGGTATTAATTCGATGAAAATTTCCCAGGAGGCCGTTGAAGGAATCGGCTTATCGATTCCGATAAATTCAGCTAAGCCGGTTATTAACGATTTAGAACAATTCGGCAGCGTCAAGCGGCCATATATGGGTGTAGATCTAAAATCGGTTGATGAAATTCCTGCCTATTACCAGCAGGAAGCATTAAAATTGCCACGCGATGTGACGCATGGGGTAGCGATTCGCCAGGTAGTTCCAGGTTCACCAGCGGCAGTTGCCGGTCTGCAGGAATTGGATGTCATAGTTGAAATGGACGGACAGAAAATCAACGATGTCATTGATTTAAGGAAGCATTTATATCAGGTAAAGAAAATCGGTGAGCAGATGGCGATTAAATTCTATCGGGACGGCAGGCTCAAAGAAGTAACGATGACATTGGCTAGCGATAAAACTCAATAATGCTGTTGATTTAGGGAAGTGATAAATTCACTTCTCTTTTTCTTTTTGCTATGATAAATGAGGATTTTAGCTTGTTTTGAACACGTTGGTTTGGTAAAAGCTATAGATGATTGAATATTGTTCGGGATGGTGTAATAAAATGATTTATTGTTGTGAGGAACATGTGAGTGAGGCAATGGATACGATTTTGGAGGAATATGAAACCTATCCTATTTTAAATAAATTAGATGTGGATAATTTATCAACAACCTGTGAATATTGTCGAAAACAGGCTGTATATATTGTGGGGAACAAATGATTCCATACAAGATGTGGATAAAAAATGTGAATATGTGGATAACTTCTGTGGATAAGTTGTTTGTAAACTGTTTGTAATCAAATGTTAAAGGGTTGTGAATTGTGAATATCTCTATTATTACGGTTGGTAAACTGAAAGAAAAGTATTTGAAGCAGGGAATTGAGGAGTATTTAAAAAGATTAACGGCCTATGCAAAGGTTGAATTAATCGAGGTTGCTGATGAAAAGGCTCCTGAAGAATTAAGTGAGTTGGAAATGCTGCAGGTGAAGCAAAAAGAAGGCGAACGGATTTTGGGGAAAATTAGTCAGGATACATATATGATTGCGCTGGCGATTCAAGGGAAAATGCAATCATCGGAAGAGCTGGCGGATACTCTGGATAAACTTGCGACTTATGGAAAAAGTAAGTTAGCTTTCGTAATTGGCGGATCATTGGGGTTAAGTGATGAGGTGATAAAAAGATCGAACGAGCAGCTGTCTTTTTCACGGATGACCTTTCCCCACCAGTTGATGAGGTTGATATTGGTTGAACAGGTTTACCGGGCATTTCGAATTAACCGAGGGGAACCTTATCATAAGTAAATGAGGCTTTGGATATTAGGAGATTATATAGATAACGAATAAGCCAATGTTCAAAACATTGGCCTTTTCGTTATATGTTTACAATGAACCAGCCTTAATTTTATGCTGATTCCTGCTGAAAACAAGGATCATTGAAGTATACAACTTCAGAAAGAACGTTATAGCCCTTCATTTTTTTGAGAGTCTCTCTTGCTTCTTGTTCTGTTTTAAATTCAAACATAGAAATATTTGAATCTAAATAACGAGTTATAATCCACATAAAAATTCCTCTCCTTATTTTTAAGTTATTTCTGTCCTGCAGACAGAGACTTCTATAAATATGCTCCGTTAAGTTAAACCTTGCTTTCATAAGGTTTTAATCCAAGGCTTAAGGAAGTAATTATCAATTGCTACAGACCAATCATAAGGCAATAATGAAAATAAATAAAATGCAAAAAATATATAATATGTTATAAAAAAATTTTATATGTTGTATTTGGCGGTAAATAGTGGATTATCGTGATTGGGTAATACTGAGGTCTTCTTGGGGTAACATACGAGATTTTGCATAACCTACTGGATTTATAGGTGCACTCGGATTAGGTCATAATCTCAAAGGAAAGGCTTGGTAAAAACCAAGCCTTTGTCAGTCTTATAGTTGTGCCTTTTTGTTCATTTTGGAGGACTCCTCTGAAACTGCTGAAAGGACACCATCCGTCATTCGGTAGACTTTGTCGCAATAGCCGACAAGCCGAATATCGTGCGTTACTACGATGGTTGTCGTTTGTTTCCGCTTTGTGACTTTTTTAAGTAGCTCCATGACTTCATAGGCACGGTCTGAGTCAAGGGAGGCTGTCGGCTCGTCAGCTAAAATAATCGAAGGGTTGCTGTACAGAGCCTTAGCGATGGCTACACGCTGGCGTTCCCCGCCGGATAAATCGGATGGATATTTCATTAGTAAGTCACTAATTCCCAACTCTTCGTACAGTTGATTCCGCTCCATTTTTGACATATTTCCCCTTTTCACTTTGTCTAATAGTTTCAATTGATTGGCCACAGAGAGGAATGGGACTAGGTTCGACGCTTGTAACACAAATCCGATTTCCTTGAGTCGGATTTGGGAGCGTGCTTTTTCATTCAACGTGGTTAGATTTTGGCCATTGATGACTACATCCCCTGAGGTTGGGGTTAATAAACCCCCGACAATCGTGAGAAAGGTACTTTTTCCAGATCCCGACGGGCCGATAATAGCAATCAGCTCGCCTCGGTTGGCAAGAAAATCTGTTTCCTTTAAGGCTTCCACTTTCTTATGGCCGCTTCCAAAACTCTTTTTTACTTGATGTAACTCCAACACTGCCATGGTTTAGCCTCCTATCGCTTTCAGTGGATCAATTCGTACAATCGTCAAGACTGAGAAAACAGCACCAGCAGTAGCAACAACCATTAGAATGAAGCCATAGAAGACCATCAAGGTCAGGTCAAATGAAACAGGAACCGCTGCCGGTAAAAAGGCTCCTGAAATGAGTGTGAAGGCAAACCCTGCCGCAGTTCCAATGAACGCTAAAATAAAGGTTTGGGCTATAACAGACCAAGATAAATAAGAGCTGGAAATACCCTGCGCCTTCATGACCCCAAACATACTAATCTTCTGCACGGTCAAGACATACAAGAAAATGGCGACAATGACGGAAGAAATAGCAAAGAGGAAGTAAATCATGAAATTTAAGGTGAGTTTTTGTTCAGTGTAACCCGGTAAATTTTGAATGAATGATTCGATTTCAATAGAATTCAGATCATCATTTTGGGTAAGATTTGAAATAGAAGCATCCTGAACAACAATTCCGTTAATTTGATCTTTTTTCTGACCGGCTGCTTCACCAAATTTGACTTGGTGGAAGGTTGCAAGATTCGCATATAGAACAGGTGCAGCATTAAATCGGGCATGGTCTGTAAATCCAACAATTGTTAATTGTTGATCACTGGAGGATAGGGATAATGTATCACCTAATTTGAATCCCTTGTCTTTGAGTGAACCGTCAGCAATCACTTCATTTGCATTTTCAAAAGCCCTGCCTTCCGTCACATTTGGCATAAGAAATTCCTCTTTGTTAATACCAAAGAGAGATATATTTTGCTTCTTATCCCCGTTGCTGGCAATTGCATTTAGCTGACCGATTACCGCAGTTTTTTTCGCTTTAATGTTGTTTAGCTGGTCGATTGACATGAATGATTGGTACAAGCTTTTATCTGATTCCTCGGTAAGGATAATTGCTGTCGCTTTCCATTTATCAACCGCCTCCCTATTCAGACTAGCGAGACCAGTTGCAAGTCCAGAGAGAAAAAAGACAAGATAGGAAACGAGCATTAAAATCCCTGTAATCAAAGTGAAGCGAAGTTTATTTTTTTTAATTTCTTGCCAGGCTAAAAACACACCGTCACTCCCTTTCTCATTGAAAGTATTAAATTCCAGTTTTACTTTATTATTAACGGAGATGCCATTTTTGTCAAATGTTTGTATAATAAAATAAATAAATCATTATACATATGTTCCAAGGTTTTATAATAACTGAAGGAACTTTTTATCTTTTAATCTTTGTATAACATTTATGGGGTAACGTTGTACAAAGTGCGGATATTCGTTATACTCAGTATGGCTATAGGGGACGGACCAGGTATTAAGGGGATGAAATGAATGTATCAATCTGATGAAAAAGGACTATTTGCCATTCAACAAGTTGCAGATATGACCGGATTATCAAAACAAGTGATTAGAAAATGGGAAGAGCGTTATGGGGTTATTCAACCGAAGCGATTAGAGAATGGTTATCGAATATATAGCCAACAGGATGTCAAAACGCTTTTAAAAATCAAACTACTTTCGGAACAAGGCTACTCGCTAAAACAAGCAACCATGCTTGCAAAAGAGATTGCTGAAGATCCAGTACCGATAGAAAAGGAGAATTCCCCTCATTATGAGCAATGGAATGAGTATGTCCTTCAGCTGCTGGAAAAAGGCAGGCACTGTGATGAAATAGAATTAAATTTCATCTTAAAACAAGCGCTTCATCATGTAGGGCTAGAGCGTTTTCTAACCACGATTGTGGTACCTTTTTTAAAAGAGGTAGGAAGAAAGTGGGAGAGTCATGAGTGGGATGAATATCAGGAATCTGTATCGAGTCTAGTAGTACGAGATTTCTTGGTACAAATTCGACGAAACTATCAATATCGGGAAAATGCTCCATTCGTCCTCGGCGCATGTTTGCCATTTGAACAACATGAAGTACCACTGCATCTGATCCTATTGCGTTTCATGATGAAGGGATGGAAAACCCAGTTATTCGGTGCTTCTCCTGCACCAGGTGCGATTGAATCATTGGTTTGCAAGTTAAAGCCGGATGTCGTTCTGTTGTCCGCTACAACCGCGATACCATTTGAAACAGATCCTCAACTGCTGCAGAGATTGGATCAATTTGCTGAAAAGCAAACCGACATTGCCTTTTACCTCGGCGGTCAAGGGGCAGTCACTTATCTCTCAGACTATAAACCACGGGCGATTCATGTGACAAATTCCATTGATGACATATTAAAATAAAACACTTTTTATTACCATGAAAAGGTAAAATCAAAGGCCCTATCCAAATTAAAACTGGATAGGGCCATGTTTGGTCAAAAGCCACTCTGGAGCAGTCGTTCAAGTTCCTCTTTCTCGCCAACCGACAGTATATTCTCTGCCAACGGAAACAGCATTTTTTCTTCTTTAGCAAAGTGTTGTGTTAAGGTAGCAAGTGCTTGGACAGCGTAAACTGTAATCGATTGCGCATCGTCTTCATTAATATCCAAGCCAGTCAGGCCGGCTTCAGTTAGAAAATCCTTTAGATGCTGCTCTGCCTTATCATGTTCATATTCCATCGTTTCGATTGTTCTGTCATTCTCCCCGAGGCGGCGGGTCATCATAGGGAACAATCCTTCCTCTTCACGTTTGGAATGTTCCATCAGATTATCGTGGAAAGACAAAACCCGCTCGTACAATTTCGCAAATAGATGTACCACAGCAGAACCTGAATTGAATTCTATCTCTTCAGAAATCTCAGAGATAAGGTCCATATCTACTCGAAGCGATACATGCTCGTCCTTTAATTGTTGCAGCGGGGCACTTAATACAACTTTCGAAGCCTCCATCGCCAAATCCCTCCTCATCCTTCCTTCACCATGCATCTGAGAATCTTATAAATCCATGATGACTTCAGTCACTCTCATTACCTCTTCTTAAAGCATACGCTAAAAGTGCTGATAATTTTGTGATATTTATCATGAAAAATCAATAGGGGGGAGTTCGGTCTGAAGGAGTCTTTTGCCGAACAAATTTGCTTATTATTTAATCAATTATTTTCGTTCTTTAGGCTATAGTGCTGTGCGCTTCTTTTATTGCCTCGTTGCATTTCAGCTTCCTTTTTTAAGCCTGTCAGCAAGGAGTAGCACATGGCGAGCATGATTATGGCAAATGGAAGTGCAGCCGCAATGGAAGCAGTTTGCAAAACCTCCAAACCGCCCGCGAGCAGCAGAACAGCAGCTAAAGCAGATTGGATGACACCCCATGTCATTTTTATTTTGTTAGAAGGATTAAACGTTCCACCTTCACTAAGCATCCCCAATACAAAGGTCGCGGTATCGGCAACAGTTATATAATAAATAGCTACTACCGCGAAGCCCAAAATGCTCAACAAGGAACTTAATGGTAGGTGGTCGAAGAAAATAAATATGGACAAGGACACATTTTCGGCGATATGTTTTGCCAAATCATGGTTTCCAGTATGTTGAACAAGCTCAAGTGCTGAACCGCCAAATACGGACATCCAAAGACAGGTTCCAAGTGTCGGAACAATCAAAACGCCAATAACAAATTCCCTTATCGTCCTCCCTCTGGACACCCGGGCGATAAACATGCCGACAAATGGCGCCCAGGCTATCCACCAAGCCCAGTAAAACAAGGTCCACGAAGCAATCCATTTCTCACCTTTTCCAAAAGGACTTAACCGTAAACTCATATGTATAAAGTCACTTAAATACAGGCCTGTTGTATTAAAAAAGACTTTAATAACGGTTAGGGCTGGACCGACAAACATAATCAGCACAAGGATTGCCACTGAAAAGATGATGGCTGCATTGGATAAGTATTTAATTCCTCTTTCCAGGCCTGTATTAATGGAAATAATGAAAAGGACTGTTGCGACCACAATGACAATCAACTGGATAAATAATGTATTAGGAATGCCAAATATGTCATGCATACCTGCAGTAACCTGCATCGCCCCAAGTCCCAAGGAGGTTGCAATCCCAAAGACTGTTGCAAAGATGGACAGGATATCAATCGTTTTGCCAATCGGGCCGTAAATCTTGTCGCCCAAAATGGGATGGAACGCTGAACTGATCGCTGCAGGGAGCCTCTTATTATATTGAAAAAAAGCAAGGGCTAACCCAATAACAGTGTAGATGGCCCATGGGTGCAGGCCCCAATGGAAAAATGTATATTTCATTGCGGTGTTGGCTGCGTCAATCGTATAACCTTTCCCGTACGGAGGAGCTGTGTAATGGGTTACTGGTTCAGCGACGCTCCAGTATACAATTCCGACCCCCATGCCCGCACCGAACAGCATTGCCAGCCAAGAAGCGGTAGAGAAATCAGGCTTATCAGTTCTCCTTCCCAGCCGGATATTCCCATACTTTGAAAACAACAAGTAGATAGAAAAAAAGACAAAGAATAGAGTTGCACCGAGATAAACCCAACCCAGGTAATCAATCGAGCCATTATAAACGGCGTTGGTAACTTTGGTAAGATTAGCTGTAAAAAAAACTCCCCAGATAATAAAAATGAGGGTCAGCAATAAAGAGATAATAAATACACTATTTTCTTTAAACTTTTCCATGGAAACCTCCTGGCAATTGATGAATACTTATTTAAATAGATTTAGCTCTGTCAGTTATTAAAAGGGTTGTATTGAAATTCCCACTTGTCTGTATTCATCAACTCTTCATGCGGCACCTCTAACCCGCCGCCAAGATAAATGGTTTGTCCTTTAATCGCAATCACCATAGCCTCTATTAATACATCATTATCCTTCTTTTTATAAATGTCTCCCAACTGTGCTGATAGCTCCCCATATGGATGAACAATTTGCGGGAGGGCGTCATCAAAGTCTTCTTCAAGATTTGCAATGTCTTTATAATCGATAGGATGACTGTCGGGAGCACGGCCAGGTACCATCAATAAATATTCGTTATGTTTGATACCATCCAAATCGCTTGTAATGACCCCTTTGTTATCAACAGTTTCAACCACTTCAATTTCATTTAAAGAATAATGATCCAGGGTATCGGGGGCGGGATTATTAATTAAAATATAGTCTCCAGCTTGAGGTCTTTGATTGTTCCGGAGTGTGTATACTTTATGATCAAAAATAAAACTGTCATTTTCCTTCGGTATATATCTCTCCACACTCGCTGCATTGGTTATATGCTGTGTTAAATCTCTTAGCTTTATAAGATGAACGGAGAATTTATACATTGGTTTTACACCATATACCTTGTGTAGCTCATTGTTAAAATACACAAATTGCCCTTTTCTTACTTGATACAGTTTCACAGCTAAATCTCCCTTCAATTGTAGGTAGTATAAGATTCATAAAAACACGGAACTTGGAAGCAGCGTTTTCTTCTTTAGGATGGCTTTTTTTAGAAAAAACTATTATCTATGTAAAATAGAAAAGGCTGAAAAATACAGATATAAACTGTATTTTTCAGCCTTTAATCGAATGTTTCTTTAATATGTTTGATTGGAAGTCATGGTAATAGTAAAAGGTGTCGAATCCTAGATTGAAAACAATTGTTTGTTCGGTGAGAAAAAGTATTTTATTTTAAATGGTTAATAATGGGGAGTATAAAGGTATTGGTGCCGGCTAGAAAAATAAAAAAGAAGTTGAAACGTTTGGTTTCAACCTCTTTTTTACATTACTTATTATTCTGCATCCATAAATGGATAAGCAACCTCTGCAGTTGGTGCAAAGTTTTCTTTGATGACACGAGGACTTGTCCAACGAATCATGTTAAATACAGAACCTGCTTTATCGTTTGTACCAGATCCACGAGAACCGCCAAATGGCTGTTGATTAATCATCGCACCAGTTGGTTTATCATTGATATAGAAGTTTCCAGCTGCGCCGGATAAGCGGTTTTCTAAGTGAAGAATGGCCCCGCGATCTTGGGCAAAGATCGAACCTGTTAAGGCATACATAGAAGCTGTATCAACTGCATGCAATGTTTCTTCTAATTGATCATTTTCATATACATAGATGGTTAAGACTGGTCCAAAGATTTCTTCCACCATTGTTTTGAAGTTTGGATTTGTAGTCACAATAATGGTCGGTTGAACGAAATATCCAACAGAATCATCATAAGTACCGCCAGCAATAATTTCTGCTTCTTCAGAAGCTGCTGCGTAATCGATATAGCTTGTAATTGAATCAAAAGCCGCTTTATCAATAACTGCACCCATGAAGTTTCTAAAATCGCGGACATCCCCAACTTTAAGCTTTGCCGTCTCTGCCACTAAACCGGCTTTCACTTCTTCCCACAAACTTGCTGGGATGTAGGCACGAGAAGCGGCTGAACATTTTTGACCTTGGTATTCAAAAGCGCCACGAACTAGGTTCGCTACAACTTTGTCTGCTTGTGCCGTCTCGTGAGCAAATACGAAGTCCTTACCACCTGTTTCCCCAATTAAACGAGGATAAGATTTATAGTTTGCAATGTTTTCTCCGACTGTTTTCCAAATCGTTTGAAACGTACTTGTGGATCCAGTGAAATGGAATCCAGACATACGTGGGTCTGTTAATACAACTTCTGATACTTGTGAACCACGAGAAGGTACAAAATTGATGACGCCTTTTGGTAATCCTGCTTCTTCTAAAATACGCATAAAGTAGTAGTTTGCTAGAATAGAAGTTGTTGCTGGTTTCCAAACGACTACGTTCCCCATCATCGCAGGAGCTGCTGGCAGGTTTCCGCCAATGGCAGTGAAGTTAAATGGAGAAATCGCCAATACAAACCCGTCTAATGGACGGTAATCTGTACGATTCCATACATTCTTCATGCTGCTTGGCTGAATTTGATAAACCTGATTTGCATAATCAACGCCAAAACGTAAGAAGTCTATTAATTCTTGGGCTGAATCAATTTCAGCTTGAACAGCTGTTTTGGACTGTCCTAACATGGTCGCAGCATTCATGACATCACGGTATGGACCAGAGATTAAATCAGCAGCTTTTAAGAAAATAGCGGCGCGGTGTTCCCAGGCCATATTTGCCCATGCTTCTTTGGCAGCCATCGCCGCTTCAACAGCATCACGCAGCTCTTTTTCTCCGGCTTGCGAATAGTTTGCTAAAACATGTTGATGATCATGTGGCATAACTACTTGCTTCACTGTATCTGTCTTTATATTTTCGCCATTAATAATCACAGGGATATCGATTACGATACCAGATTGGCGTGTTAATTCTGCTTTTAATGTTTCTCGTTCTTTTGTACCTGGAGCATAAGTATTGCCAGGTTCATTTGCAGGTGTTGGGATTTTGAAAATTCCGTTACTCATTCTTTCACGTTCCTTCCCGTTTATATATTCTGTTTCTTTATAGACAAAGCTACTTATTTCGACAATTATTATAACATACTTTTTCTGTTCTTTGGCTTTCTATTACAACTTAATGAAAGCGAATTCAAATTCCTATCTCAGGGGTTTAAATTAATTTCAGAGATTCAATAAAATATATAAGAGTCATTTATTGTTGACAAAGTAATTTAATACTACTAAAATTAAAAATTATTCAACAATATTATTTAAAAAACTTAATAATTAGCAAGCTATGATTGCTATGGATCACACTATAGCAGGAGCAGCTTCTGGAGAGACCGCGGATTCCGCGGCGCCGAAGGGTTCACAATCTCAGGCAAAAGGACAGAAGAGTACTGAATATATATTTGTCATGCTGACAATTGTCAGCTTAATAAGTATTATTTGTTATTCTTATGACCATGAGATTGGAGGACATCCAATCTCTTTTTTTATTGGGTTTTTTAAACTTTAAGGAGGAGTCAAGGTTGGCACAGCAAGAATTAAAGAGGAATTTAGCAAATCGGCACGTTCAACTTATCGCAATTGGCGGCACCATTGGTACCGGATTATTCCTAGGGTCGGGTAAAGCCATCCAACTGGCTGGCCCATCCATCATCTTTGCTTATTTGATCGTAGGTATTGCCTGTTTCTTTGTGATGAGGGCGCTGGGGGAACTCCTGCTGTCTAAGGCGGGCTATCAGTCTTTTACTGACATTGCCGAAGATTATCTTGGACCGCGAGCCGCGTTTGTAACGGGATGGACCTATTGGTTTTGCTGGATTATGACTGCTATGGCTGATGTGATTGCTGTTGGTGTATATGTACGATATTGGTTTGATATCCCACAGTGGATACCTGCAATTGTCTGTTTGGTCGTCTTATTGGGCCTCAATCTATTAACGGTAAAGCTTTTTGGAGAATTGGAGTTCTGGTTTGCCTTAATAAAGGTCATTACCATTCTCGCCTTAATCGGAATTGGGGTCATTTTGCTAGTGATGGGATTCAAGACAGATGCAGGGGCAGTCTCTATTAAAAATCTTTGGGAACATGGCGGCCTTTTTCCAAATGGAATAACAGGATTCTTGCTTTCATTCCAAATGGTCGT
>NZ_JAGYPE020000079.1:0-11448 GCF_018343545.2 Neobacillus citreus
CGTGCTCCTAATATTATCCGGCTGGCTCCGGTTGCCCTTTACAACACATTTGAAGAAGTTTGGAAGGTTGTTCAAGTTTTAAAGATCATTATGTCGGAAAAACAGTATGAAAAGTTTGCCAACGAGCGAGATATTGTCGCGTAGCCAAGGTCTTTTTTTTTAAAAATCCCCTAAAAGGAGCTTGTTGTTATGGAAAGGGATGCTCAGGAACAAAAACCGGATTGGGAAAAAGAGATTCAAACCGACTTTGAGAAGGAAATGTCCTACGGAGATTATCTTCATCTTGATAAAGTTTTATCAAGCCAGAACCGGTTATCCGACCACCACGATGAAATGCTGTTTATCATCATCCACCAGACGAGCGAGCTATGGATGAAACTGATTCTGCACGAATTGAACGCCGCCATCCAATGTATTCTCCGAAACGATTTGGAGCCATCATTTAAGATGCTTTCGCGCGTTTCCAGGATTCAGCAGCAGTTAATCCAGTCGTGGAATGTTCTCACGACTTTGACGCCTGCTGATTACATGCAATTTCGCCATAAACTTGGACGTTCTTCCGGGTTCCAATCGTATCAAAATAGGTTGATTGAGTTTGCTTTAGGTCAGAAAAATACCGGGACATTGGCTGTTTATCGGCATCAGGCTGATCTATATAAAAAGATGTGCGATGCTCTAGGCGAGCCCAGCATATATGATGCAGCCATCTCAGCCCTTGCGGCTAATGGATTACCTGTTGATGAGGTTGTGCTGAAACGAGATTGGTCGGTGTGTTATGAGCCGAATAACAGTGTCGAGGAGGCGTGGCTGACGGTTTACCGCAATACCGATAAATACTGGGACCTCTACGAACTGGCTGAAAAGCTGGTCGACATCGGTCATCAGCAGCAGCTTTGGCGATTTCATCACATGACGACTGTGGAGAGAATTATTGGCCATAAGAAAGGAACTGGTGGATCCTCCGGTGTTCCCTATTTAAAAAAGGTCATTGATCATCAATTCTTCCCTGAGCTCTTGAGCCTAAGGACAAAGCTGTAATACACTAAGGTTATGTAATTGTTGGAGGCGGTATTTAAATGAATAAATGGATAGATATTTCGCAGCGGCTGGATAACAATATTAC
The DNA here is from genome assembly GCF_018343545.2 of Neobacillus citreus. GTDB lineage: Bacteria > Bacillota > Bacilli > Bacillales > Cytobacillaceae > Neobacillus > Neobacillus citreus. The sequence continues at coordinate 1,124 of NZ_JAGYPE020000079.1, forward strand.
GGTTTGGCCGGGGGATACCCCTTTCTCTTATCGGGTGAGTTGGAGTATGGAAGAGAGCGGCTCGTGCAATGTCGGCGAAATCACGATGAGTGCTCACACCGGCACCCATATTGATGCCCCCTACCATTTTGATAATGATGGAAAAAGGGTAATTGATTTGGATATTAATTTGTATATTGGCCCGGCGCGGGTTGTTCATTTGCCGAATGTGGCGAAAATAGGAGTTAAGGAGCTTAACAGTTTAGATTTGGAAGGAGTTGAGCGGCTTTTAATTCGGACTGATGCTTGGTCAGACCGTCGTGCGTTTCCTAGCTCAATTCCCCCAGTAGAGCCTGAGTTAGCGGCTTATCTTTCTGAACGGGGTGTACGGCTGCTTGGACTCGATTTGCCATCCGTGGATGAGTTGGATAGTAAAGAACTTTCCGCCCACCATGAGCTTACTCGCTGTGGGATTCATATTTTAGAGGGATTGGTCTTGGATGAGGTGGAGCCAGGGGATTATGAGTTGGCTGCACTGCCGCTGCCATTGGTGGAGGCTGATGGAAGTCCGGTGAGGGCTGTGATTAGGAAATTAGGGTAGAAAGATCCCTGCAGTTCAATTCTTAAAGTCCATTTTTCAAATATTAATTGATTTTGGGAAATTTACCCTTTATAATAAATCCAATATATTCATCATTAGCGATGACGAGGAAAAGTAAAATGACGATACTTTCACCAGAGAGCTTCGGGAGCTGAAAAGAAGCAAAGTGACTCATTTGAACAATGGCCTCTGAGCTCCGTTCTGAACGTTATACCCTGTAACTAGTAGGCCGCGGCGAGTGTTGGTACTCGTTATCAAAACCACAGTATCGAACATCAACGTTCCGTACTTGCTGAGACTGATTGCGTGAGCAATTAGTAATTTAAGGTGGTACCACGGGATATTAATATAACCCCGTCCTTATCTATTTTCTATGGATAAGGGCGGGGTTTTTTGTTTTTTCAAAAAAGGAGGGTATTGAAAATGAATGTATTTATTGGAGGGGCTTGGCCGTATGCGAATGGATCGCTGCATCTCGGTCATATCGCAAGCCTGTTGCCGGGCGATATTTTGGCCCGTTATTATCGGCAAAGAGGAGAAAATGTATTGTACGTTTCGGGAAGTGACTGCAACGGGACGCCGATTGCCATCCGCGCCAAACAAGATGGTGTTTCTCCAAAGGAAATTGCCGACCGCTACCACAACGAGTTCGACGACAATTTTAAAAGGCTGGGATTTTCATACGATTGTTACACGAGAACAGATTCAGAGCATCACCATAAAACGGTACAGCAAATTTTCTTGGACCTCATCAACAACGGCTATATTTATAAAAAAGAAATCGAGCAAACGTATTGTGAATCCTGCGAGCAGTTTCTTCCTGACCGATACGTCGAGGGGATTTGTCCCAACTGCGGGCAGCCATCACGAGGCGACCAATGTGATTATTGCTCCACCATTCTGGACCCAATCGACCTATTAGAGAAAAAGTGTAAGCTATGCGGGAATACTCCGGCCATTAGGCAAACAGAGCACTTCTATTTTTCATTAAAGAATTTCAAAGAACCGCTCACAAACTTGGTTTCCAGAGCTAAAGAGAATGCTACCTGGCGGGAAAATGCTATCCATTTAACTGAAAGATACATCAACGAAGGCTTACAGGACCGGGCTGTCTCTAGAGATTTACCAGTGGGAATCAGCGTTCCTGTAAAAGGCTATGAAGAGAAAAAAATCTATGTTTGGATTGAGGCAGTCTCGGGGTATTATTCCGCCAGCAAAAAATGGGCCTTAGATTCCGGAAAAAATGATTCAAAATTTTGGGGTGAGGACGCCGTTTCTTATTATGTGCACGGAAAAGACAATATTCCTTTTCATAGCATCATTTGGCCAGCGATTTTACTCGGCATTCAAAACAAAAAGCTGCCAGACCATATTGTTTCGAATGAATATTTAACGCTTGAAAAGAAAAAGATTTCGACCAGCCGCAATTGGGCTGTGTGGGTGCCGGATATTTTGGAAAAATATCATCCCGATTCGATTCGCTATTTTTTAACGATTAATGCACCTGAGAATCGAGATACTGATTTTTCCTGGCGGGAATTTATTTATAGCCACAACTCCGAGTTGCTTGGCGGGTATGGGAACCTGGTCAATAGGACATTGAAGTTTATTGAAAAATACTACGGGGGACGTGTACCAATTGGTTCTATTAAACCTGATATTCAAACAAAAATTAAAAAGGCCTATCAGACGGTCGGTAAGAATATTGAAGGCGGACATTTCAAACAGGCATTAGAAGAGGTTTTCAGTATTGTCCGCTACACGAATAAATATTTTGACGAACAAAAGCCATGGAAACAAATTGCTGAAAATAAAAGCGAATGTGATCAAACCATTTTTCATTGTACGATCGTCATATTGAATTTAGCGCAATTATTAGCACCGTTTTTGCCGTTTTCCAGCAAAGAGGTCAATCAGATGTTTGCTCGTTCCGAATTTACATGGGAATCTATCGACTCTATCCCGGACAAAATTGCTGAATTGAAGCCATTATTTGAACGAATTGACGTGAATGCTATTCAAGATGAATTAGAAAAATTAAATACCCAATCCAATTAAAAAAGCTAGCCTTCGCTAGCTTTTTTATCTATATTTATTGATTTCCATCACCAGCGTCTGCAATGCTTCCCCTTGCTGTGAACGCTTCATATTCTGGCGCATTTCCGCGCTTTTTTGGTCAAGCGATTCTAAATGTTTCAAAAGTGACTCGCTAGTTAATTTTTCTTCTTCAAGGGTGAGGGAGAATCCTTTTTGCGCAAAGGCTTTTGCGTTTAAAATCTGGTCGCCCCGGCTTTGCTGCAGACCGAGTGGAATAATTAACATCGGGATATTTAATGCCAAAAATTCAAAAATGGCATTAGAGCCTCCTCTTGTAATCACCAAGTCTGTTGCTGCTAAAATATCCGAGAGCTCTTCATGTACATATTCAAATTGCTTGTACCCTGGAACGCCTTCAAGGCTGGGGTCAAGATTATTTTTTCCACACAAATGAGCAATTTGGTACTTTGCCGTCAACTCTTTAAGCGAACCTCTCACTGCCTCATTAATCTTCCGTGCCCCCAAGCTTCCGCCCATGATGGTCAGTATCGGCCGGCCGCTATGGAACCCTAGGAAACGTCTCCCCTTTTCCGCCGAACCTTCTAAAATTTCCTTCCTTATCGGGGAGCCAATCGCCTTCACTTTACCTTTCGGAAAATATTTTTCCGTCTCTTCAAAGGATGTAAAGATTTTGTTCGCGAACCTTTGGGAAATCTTATTCGCCAGACCCGGAGTCATATCACTTTCATGGATAAAGATCGGGATTTTCAAAGAACTGGCCGCAATAATGACCGGCACAGACACAAATCCACCTTTTGAAAACACCAAATCAGGCTTTAATTTTTTCAGTACCCTTCTTGCCTCCAGGCAGCCCCTCAACACCCGGAATATATCCTTTACATTTTCAAAATCAATATATCTTCTCAGCTTCCCGCTGCTTATTCCGTAATAAGGGACTTCGATTTTTTCGATTAATTCCTTTTCAATGCCCTTTTTGGAGCCAATATATTTGATATCCCAGTCATTTCTTATCTCACTGATAATGGCCAGATTTGGTGTAACATGGCCTGCGGTACCCCCGCCTGTAAAAACAATCGTCTTTTTCGACATTTCTGCCTCCTACAACATTGCATAATAGAATAATTATATGAAATTGTTGAAGGCAATACCATCTTTTAGAATTTTATTTTTTCAACAGATAAAGATATTTCGGTATAATTCCATACTTGTCCCTTTCAAAAAATAAACCCTTTGAATACATTGTAGTACATGTAAAAAGGAGGTGAGGTTATGTACGGCATGGGCAACAGTTTCGTTTTGATTGTCGTTCTGTTCATCCTGTTGATCATTGTAGGAACAAGCTTCGGCAGATACTAATTTAGTTTGGACAACCCTCCTAAAACCTCCAACCGTTTTGAAGCGTGGCAGCCACCACGCTTCTTTTTTATTTTAGAATAAGGACGAAAAAGACCAAACCTGGATTTGGTCTTTTTAACGGTCTTAGGCCACTTTAATTGCTTTGCCAAACGGCACTCTTGGAAGGAATACACCTGGTACGAGCCAAAACATTTCATAATCAAGCTTTTCTAAGTCCTCAGAAAAAAAGCCAGTAACATCGGTAATATAAAACAGCGTATCAATTTGTTCTTCCTTTGCCCACTCAAGAACTAATGTATAGGAGGATTTCCCGTGAGAATACCATTTAATGGTGTCACTTTTTATCGGAGAAATGCTCCTTATTTTAAAATCTGCTTGAACTAAAATCGTATCGGGTTTGACTGTTTCAAACAGTTTGACTATGTTATTGATGAGAATCGTTGGGGCATCATTACTTGAAGTGTCCACTGCCAAGGCCACCTTTTTATCCTGACGTTCCTGAATCATCGAAAGAATCCGCTTATGCCATTTCACACCGTTTCCCCCTTTGCAATATTCAAGCGACCGCTATTATTTTCGGTAATAGAGAATCGGTTTATGATTGGATAAATACGGCAGTAACTTGCATAATGGCAAGGGATTCAAGCGAAAAATTATACCCAGCATTTATATTTTTTTGTCGATTATTTGTAAGGTTTAATGACTAAAATACATCATGAACCTATTTTCAATCTCGGGATTCATACCGTTCACGGCAGGTAAATGAGGTTTTGATCTTCATAAAATCATACATTAACGCAGCTTTTCTTCCTTTATCTGTATGGTGGTTTCGTTTATGGCGCAGGCAATCCATGAATTCAAAATCACAGTGACATGGGTCGATTCCACGTTTTAGACAATAGTCATGCCGCTGGCAACATTCGTCAACATCATTAATGGGGGCACCCGGCCCGCTGCAACCTGGACCTCACCAGCGGTAACCAGGGAATATACAAAAGCCAAATGGATTTTTTCGTCCGCCGTTATGCAAAAAATATGCACCTCCCTCAAGTGGTTGTCCTATGCTATTAAAATATGTGTAACCATTTGAAAAGGTATTGGCGCATTTACTACTATTTTACATTTTCAGAGAATGCAAAAAACCGCTTGGAATTTCTTCCAAGCGGTTTTTGGTCAACAATATTGCAAACCTTCATAAATGTATTCCACTTTAATTCTGGGTCATTTTTTTAGACTAATCTAATTAAAAAAGGACCTAGTTTTTTAAATTTCGCCATAATAAAAAGGCGCCTGACACCATAAAAGTATCAGACACCTTTATTTATTATTACCACTATGCCACTAATTCTTTTACCTCGTCATCAACCTTATGGCCTTCCCATCTTGAGATCACGATGGCAGCTAAGGAGTTACCGACGATATTGACGCAGGTCCGCGCCATGTCAAGGATACGGTCGATTCCGGCGATGAAGGCAAGGCCTTCTACTGGGATACCTACGGTTCCCAAAGTGGCAAGAAGAACAACGAATGATACACCTGGAACTCCGGCAATCCCTTTAGAGGTAATCATCAATACAAGCACCAACGTAATTTGGTGGCCGATGCTCATATGGATTCCGTACATTTGTGCAATAAACAATGCCGCAATAGCCTGGTACAAGGTAGAACCATCGAGATTAAAAGAATAGCCCGTTGGTATAACAAAGGAGGTAATCGCCTTTGGACAGCCGAGTTTCTCCATTTTTTCCATAATTTTCGGAAGAACCGTTTCCGAGCTTGCTGTAGAATAACCTAATAATAGTTCGTCTTTCAAATATTTCAATAGCTTAAAGATATTAAAACCGACTATTTTAGCTGTTAATCCTAAGACCACTAAAATAAAGAACGCCATGGCTCCGTACACAACGATGACCAATTTTCCTAAAGGAATAAGCGAAGATAACCCAAATTTTGAAACCGTTACACCAATTAAGGCAAATACACCAATTGGAGCAACCTTCATAATTTGATTGGTCACATAGAACATAGCATCAGCTGTTCCCTTGAAGAAATTGATTATCGGGGTTCCTTTTTCCCCAATAGCGGCAACGCCCAATCCGAACATGACGGAGAAGAAGATGATCGCTAACATATCACCGTTCGCTAATGACTGCATGATATTGGTCGGAACAATATTGACAAAGGTATCAGCCATTGAATGGGTTTCTGTTGTTTTGGCAGTTTCCACATACGTGTTAATGTCAGTTTTCGTTAAGTGAGAACGGTCAACGCCAGTCCCTGGATGGAAGATGTTACCGGCCAAAAGACCAACAACAATGGCAATTGTCGTAATGATTTCAAAATATAGCAGCGTTTTGCCGCCGAGTTTCCCTAAAGATTTCATATCACCGGTACCGGCAACCCCTACTATGATACTCGAAACGACAATTGGTACGACAATCATTTTAATTAACCGAATAAAAACGTTTCCAATTGGCTGTAAATAATCTGCAATATGCGGGTTTCCATAGAAAATGGCACCAACAATAATACCAAGCACTAAACCAATGAAGATTTGCCAAGCCAAGCTGATTCTTTTCATAACATGCACCTCTCCTTGTTGAAATTAAAACTGCATAGAGGAATTTTTCATTTTACCTCTTTTCTTTCAAAAAGCAAATGAAGATAATCACAATTTTATCGCCTAATATAATTTTATTTTCAAATCGCATACAAATCAATGGCAAAGAAATACCATTTTCAAGTAATTCATTAGGACTATTTTAAAAATAAAATTATTTTGAAATATTAAATAATTATGTATATCGAACCATAACGAAAAAGAACCCTGTTTCCAGAGTTCTATGCTGCTTATTATTGCCTAAATATTCGTCAGCCTTTGTTTAATCTTTATACATTCGTGATAAAATTTTTCAGGTTCCTCAAAGTTCAATAGATGGGCTGAGTTTTCAAACCAAACAAATTCCTTATATGGACATTGCAGAGCGTCAAAGTATTGTTTGGCTAAGGCGGATGGTGTCTGATAATCCTGCCTGCCAGCAAAAATAAAAACCGGCACCTCCAGTTTTATCGCATTCGTTATGAAATCGATTGGCAACAACTCTTCCCACATAGTTTCCAAACAAAATTTTCCTGCCTTTATGTAGGAGAACCAGTCCTTCAGCGTGTATTCATTGGCGAACAGCATGTTAGAATAAATCAAATTAAATTCATTGACCCCGATATAGGAGCCCCCAAACTTTGTCAGCCATTTCCTTTGGACATTTAAGTAGTCCATGTCAGCAGGATTATAAACAAGCCCTTCCAGTTCCTTAAGAGCTTTCACATTTTTTAGTTCACGGGCCTTGTTCAATGTATATTCATATGATAGCTTTTCCCCTGCACGCATATCGGCCACCTGGCCAATGCCGATATAGCTAGAAATATATTGCGGACACTTCTGAATAGCCAATATACCAAGGACCGTTCCCCAGGAATGCCCAACAAGAATCAGCTTTTCTTTGTTGAAACGCTTGAGGAGATATTCAATTACTTGGATGGTGTCATTTAAAATATTTTGAATGGTTAGGTCTTCTTTTAGAATATCAGGAGAGTAGGACAACCCTGCCCCTCTTTGGTCCCAGTTAACGATTAGGAACTCCCTTTCAAGGTCCTTTTGAAATTTGGGGGCAAATCCGATTTGTGCTGTGCCCGGTCCGCCGTGCAAAAACAGCATAATCGGCTGGTTAACATCTTCCCCTCTGAATAGGACCCATTGCTTTCTGCCGCCAATCATCACTTCTTCCAATGATGCAATGGATTCCGTTTGGCTCTGTATCTTTTTCGTTTTCCTCGCGAGCATTTCGCACCACTCCAATAGTCTGGAATTTTTTCCACATTCAACCATATTATAAATCCTATTATCTTCTTTTTATATAAAAATTTAGGCAAAAATTGGTGTTTATGATAAATTTAAGTTTAGGAGATTGCATGATTGGAAGTGGTTCATTGTGTTGGAAAAATTCACCCTTTATATGACATCATTTCAGCAAGATAGAATGATTCGTGTTTATTTGCCAGAATCCTATCAGGACGGATTGAAACGGTATCCCGTTCTCTATATGCACGACGGGCAAAATGTGTTTGAAGATGTAGGTGCTATTAACGGAACTTCATTAGGTTTGAAAGAGTTTTTAGAGGAATCTGGTCTTGAAATAATCGTGATTGGGATTGATTTAAATACTGAGGGCGAGGGTCGGATAGACGAATACTGCCCGTGGAAACAAGGAAAGTTAAGTGAGGAAATATTAGGCTATGCCAGTCCTTCAGGCGGGAAGGGCGAGGACTATTTGGATTTTATTGTCCACGAATTGAAGCCTTTCATAGACCGTAAATACCGGACACTTGAGCATGAAACAGCGATGGCTGGGATTTCGTTAGGAGCGATCATTTCCACTTATGCAGCCTGCTGTTATCCGCAGATATTCAGAAAAATCGCCGTACTTTCGCCAGGCTTTTATCGGAACCAAGAAGCCTTGGTGGAATTTATTAAACACAGTGATTTATCTGGAATTGAGAAGTTTTACATGGATATTGGTACCAAAGAAGTTCCGGATGATCCACAGGCAAGCAAGATGTTTTTCAGCCTTGCCAGACAGGTATATGACCTTTTAAGCAGCCAGATTGGCGATACACGCTTTGTAAGTGTGGAAGATGCCGAACATCATTATCGTTTTTTCCGGGAGAGAATGCCGGAGATTCTGGCTTACCTATTTTCTGATAAGGTATAATGTAGAAAAGGAAGTTGGGTCCGAGGGAACAATGATTAGTCAAAACCGTATTGTTAAATTTATTTTTATAGTGATTGGGTTTATTTCGCTTGGCTTGGGGATTATCGGGATTGTTTTACCTGTTGTGCCAACGACACCTTTGCTGCTCTTGGCATCCTTTTGCTTTATGAAAGGGTCAGCACGGTTTGAGCGCTGGTTTAAGGGGACAAACCTCTATAAACGCCATTTGGAAAGCTTCGTCCAGGAACGGTCAATGACCCTTAAGCAAAAGCTGTCGATTTTGTTGTTTGCGGATGCAATGATTGCGATTCCTTTTTTCCTTCATCCAAGCTATATCGTGAAAAGCGTGCTGCTGTTAATTGTCATTTATAAGTATTATTATTTTATTTTTAAAATAAAAACCGTTCGGTCAGATTAAGGCTTAGACGAAGAAAGACAGGAATGCGCTTCCTGTCTTTTATTTTTTTACCGGTGCGACATCCTTATTACGCCGGTTCTTGACCTCATCCATTTTGGAGTAAAAGGTTTCCTCGAGGTCGAGTCCAAAATAATTATAAAGTTTGAGCATGTAGGCGAGGCAGTCAGCTAATTCCTTGCCTATGTCTTCTTTTACAAAATCCTTAGACATTTGGAAGGCCTTCCCTTCCTCCATGCCTTCATGGACTAGAGTCCTTGTCATGTTAAAAGCCTTTCTCAGTTCCTCCGCGACCTCCGCCACTTCTGTTGTCAGAAGCATGTAGTTATTTAAAAGGGAAGCCCGGGCTTCCTCAAAGCTTTCATTGCTGATTTCCCAGCTCATTTCTTTATGGAATTGTTTGGCGAATTCCTGGATTTCTTTCATGGGTGTCCCTCCGATTATGTTTTTCTGCTGTCTTTAAAAAGAGGCAATTCCTTTATGTACCTTTTGGGCAAATTGAATGAAATAGGCGATATTTCCGTCTCCGGCCATTTTGGGGTTAGAGGCGTCCAGCAAATGGTCGTCCTCTATATGCAGCCATTCCAATGTGCCTTCATCCATTGTTTTAACTGTGGGGGAGGGTTCAATGTTCCGGTTCAATTGGAAATAGTAGACGGATAGTCTTACACCCGACTTGAATTCCAGCGTGGTTAAGTGACTGGATGTTTGAATATCGGACTGTTTTAAACCCGTTTCTTCCTGGAGTTCCCGAAACATGGCATGCTGTGGATCCTCACCAAGTTCGATTTTCCCACCTACACCATTGTAAAGATATTGGTAAGGCGGCTTGTTTCTTTTTAACATTAAGACGCGATCCATTGTGTGATTAAATGCAAAGCCGACTACATAGTGCTTCATTTTTGTTAACTTCCTTCGAGTTTTTATGTATGCTGATATTACTTTATCATAATTCCCAGCGGTATTTCCTTAGGAGCCTCTATGGTATTATAAGACCATTTCCTCATTCTTCTACGACGGATCTAGTCTTATGAATCCCTTTATAAGACCATTTCCTATCGACCTGACCAGCAAATCTGGTCTTATGAATCCTTTATAGGACCATTTCCTATCGCTCAACCCGACGAATCTGGTCTTATGGATTCTT
>NZ_JAGYPE020000079.1:11548-22675 GCF_018343545.2 Neobacillus citreus
GACCATTTCCTATCGCTCAACCCGACGAATCTGGTCTTATGGATTCTTTATAAGACCATTTCCTATCGCTCAACTCGACGAATCTGGTCTTATGGATTCTTCATAAGACCATTTCCTATCGACTTGACCGGCGAATCTGGCTTACGAATCCTTTACAAGACCATTTCCTATCGACCTGACCGACGAATCTGTCTTATGAATGCTTAAAACACTATTTCTAGACTATCAAAGACAAATTTTCTCCTATTCTGCATAGCAGTTTTGTCCCCCAGTCCCATCCCAAATTTCTATAATCAATACAACCTCTTAGTATAGCTCTCCTCAAGACTTTTTTGAATAGTATCGACATTGGAATCTGGGAGCTTTGCGTGTGCAAAAAGGATCTTAGCCGCAGATGGAAGCAGTTCTTTTTCAAGCCAGGACTCTGTATCCCATAAACCTGAGCGTCTTAAGGCTTTTGCGCAGTGTATAAAACACTCTTCCACGTCCACTCCAATCCCTAAAAGCGGCTTCTGCCCGCGGACCGCCATCTTCTCAAGCAACACGTCATCTCTTACTATACAAGCTTTCCCATTTACCCTCAGCGTCTCACCTAACCCCGGTATGAAAAACTGCAGACCAACTCTGGGATTGGATAAAATATTACGCAATGAATCTACCCTTTTGTTGCCTGGCCGCTCCGGTATGACAAATTGTTTTTCATTTAAAACAAGGACAAATCCAGGCTGGTCTCCCCTTGGGGAAACATCACAAAACCCCTGCTAGTCAGCTGTAGCCATCACCAAAAACGGTGATTTTGAAAGAAATTCCACGCAATGATCGTCCAAATGATGAATGACTTTTTTGGATGCGAGTTCACTCGGTGTTCCCAGAAATGACCGCAGTTCTGCCTCAGTTTCAATAATATCTTTAAACAAAATCCCTTCCCCCTAAAGTTTTTTAAAAAATGGATATAATGCTTTTCCAGTTGTGTTCGAATTTGCAATAAGCGAAATTGTCCGTTTGGCTAAGGAGTGGTTTAAAGGTATGGCTTTTACAAATGAGTTCCCCAGATTCTTGATACTCATTTCTGGTACCACGGTAATCCCAGACCCGGCCGCAACGTATCCAATTAAAAAATCTCCAAAATCTATTTCTCTAATAATCTTAAGCTCTTTCTCCTGTTCATGGAACATCCTGCTGACACTTTCCCTAATCGTACAGAAGGAAGGATATAATACAAATTCCTCGTCACTAATCTCTTCAATCTGAACAGACTGTTTTTCAGAAAGTTTATGAGAAGTGCGGAGGATAGCATATAAAGGCTCTTCAAAAATTTCCTTTTGCCAATACGTTTTATTGACCGGCATTTCTTCAATGATGGCGGCATCGATTTCCCCATTTTTTAGGAGTTCAAATACTTCTTGAGAGCCGTTCTTTATAACAACCTCCACGTGAATCCCTTTCTCCTTCAATTTTAAGATTCGGGACGGGATATAATTACCGGCCAAACTTGGCAAGGTTCCAATTCTATAACTTCTTATTTCCTTCAAACTGTTAAGATCATTTTGAAGAATCGATAGATCACCAAGAATTTGCGGCAGCCTTTTGTAGACTAACTCCCCTGCCTCGGTAAGAACGACTCCTGATGTGGACCGCACTAATAATGGCGCATCAAAGAAATCTTCTAATTTCCGGATTTGCTTGCTTAATGCCGGCTGCGATATATTAAGACGCTCACTTGCCTTGGATAGACTTTTTTGATTGACCGTTTCTACAAAACTTCGAAAGTAATCAATATTCATATAGCGCGCTCATCCTTTTTTAGCCCTTTTGAACATTTTACCATTTTAGATAAACATCGGAAATTATCAAACTATCTGTCTAATGAAAGGTAGTATAATGTATGTACAAGTAGTGGTGAATGGAGGTAGAAACAATGAAACGAAGCAAATCTAATGCAGAACACTACATTTGGGGACAACAATGTGACGGCTGGCATTTAGTGAAAGATGCAAATTTGAGTATCATCCATGAACGCATGCCTCCCAATACTGCTGAAGAAAGACATTACCATGTCCATGCTCGGCAATTCTTTTTCATTTTGTCCGGAACAGCCACCCTTGAGGTTGATGGTGAACGAATGATTCTCGAACAATTCGAAGGATACGAAGTGCCGCCTATGGTGCCTCATCAAATTTTCAACGAGACAGACAATGACATTGAATTTCTAGTCACTTCCCAGCCCAATAGCCGAGGAGACAGAATTTCATTGTAAAAAAAGTCACGAGTTCGTTCACTCGTGACTTCACCTTTAAAACTCAAAAATTTCTCCGTTAGACGGGACCGTGACATTACTTAAGCCATTTTTTGCGATGTATTCTCTCAACTCTTCCCTGCTCAACAGGCAATGATTCCATGACTCCATGTGAACCACAATAATTTTGGAGGATGAGGCCTCTTCACTTACTCTTTCAATATCCTTGATTCCCATAGTAATCGGATCACCTGTTAAAAACTGTGCCTCCCCGCCATTTAAAATGATGATTTCAGGTGAGGGTTCCGTCAAGGCCTCCTGAACTTCATCGCACCAAATGGTGTCTCCAGCAATATACAGGGAAGGTTCTTCGGCAGAATCCATAATAAACCCGGACACAGGTCCCATCTGCTTGCCTAATTCACCAGTTCCGTGCTGCCCTCCCGTTCTGGTAAAGCGGATCCCATTCCAGTTCTCTTCTTCCTTAATTTTTGTAACGTTGGAAAAACCAAGCCCACGAAGCTTTTCTTCATCTTCAGGCTGGCAAAAAATCTTTAAATCCTTCGGTATGGTTTTGATTGCGGCATCATCAAAGTGGTCGCGATGGGAGTGGGTTAAAATGACCGCGTCAATGTCATGGAGGATGGTTTCAATAGGAAGCGGCAATTCCACTAAGGGATTCCTGAACTTATTGGCCGCATTCCCTACCGGATCCATCTCTCCTTTAGAACTGAACATCGGGTCCACTAAGAAATGATATTGATTCATGCTGATTTTAACCGTTGCGTGTCTGATTAATTGAATTTTCATAGATATGGCTCCTGTTTGTTTTTATTTGGCAGATTGTTTTATCGTGTCTCCAAGAAAAAGGGGTTCATTTGGACGTAAAATTTTTATATTAACGGCTAGTTCATTGCCTCTTTGCATTAACCTTTCCTCCACATTTTTTGCTTCGATATAAAATGGAGGATTATTAAAGGTTCCATAATGAATCGGAACCAGATATTCAGCATTTAATATTTTCACTGCTTCAACTGCCTCTTCAGGCGTCAAACAGGCTGGCAAACTGCTTTGTGCTTTCAAACCGGCAACATGGAGGATGGGGCCGTTTACTGGAAGGCATGCTGCATGGATTGGTCCATATTGCTGCTCCATCCGCCACCAAAAACCATGCCACTGGGTATCTCCGCAGTGGACAATCGTATGGGCGCCATCATTAACAATCCAAGAAACCTGCGGAGAGCCGAAACCATCGACTGAATAGAAGGCAGAAACCTTTACATGATTTATAATAAAATCTTCATTTGGTCTGACCCCGATTACGTTTATAAATCCACATTTAGCGGCATAGCTCTCAGATTCCTTTGGAAGATAAAGTGGAACATCATCACCAAAACTATCCAAGACTGATTGATAATCAAAATGGTCCGGATGGAAATGGGTAACCAAAATAGCATCGGGCCTTTTGATGGTCCTAAGAGAAACTAAAGGCTCCAATGGTTCTCCTAATTTCGCAGCGAGCAGCTGGTCTTGCCCCTTAATCGGCGCCCCGAGCGGATCAATAAGGATTGAAGTTTCATTTGATTCCAGTACTACAGTTGCCCATGACAGTTTTTTTAATAACATAAAAGTCCTCCCTAAATTCTTGGTCATTAATTTACTATTATGTTACACCGTTCCACCGTCTGGAAGATAATACAAATCTGTTATAGGGTTATAACTTTTCATTATTGGGTTTAAGCGTTTAGATGAAATAAAATGGGGTTTTTTATTAAAAAGGGGGTATAAAAAGCGGGTATAAAAAGCGGGTATAAAAAACATTAAAAAATGCTTTACCTGGAAGTAAAGCATTTCTTCTCATTTCTGATAATTTAAAAGCCAGCCAATTCCGAAGCGGTCGACCAGATTGGCATGCAGCGCACCCCAGAACGTTTCTTGTAAAGCAAAGGTAACTCTTCCTTCGCTGCTAAGGGAATCATAGACTCTCCTAATTTCCTCTTCACTCTCACACTCCAACGTGATTCTCACGTTATCCCCTGCCTGGACTTTGCTAAAGGTGTCAGAGAAGTGGATGATGCTGTCTCCTAAGTGAAGCTCGGCATGCAGGCACTTGCCATCATCTGTCTGCTGGATGTTTTTAATATCTCCACCAAACAACCCTTGATAATACTCCATTACTTTCAGGCAATTATCAACAAAAACATATGGATTGGCACTTTTCATAATAAATTCCTCCTCATAAAATCACTTGCTTGCGGACTCTTGCAATTCATTTACAGTGACAAATTTGTAGCCTTTGTCGGTTAAGGATTGCAAGATTCCCTCCACCGCTTTCAGTTCTTCAGCAGATCCGCTGTACCAAGGGTGTAGCAGGATGATGGACCCTGGTTCTATGTTTTTCCTTACATACTCCACTTTGTCTGAAGCAGTGGTGTAGTAGCTGTCCGGCTCCAGGTTCCAGGTAATCGTGTCTCTATCATGTTTACTTAGATAATAAGGCAAACCGACTAGCTTTTTTCCATTTGGCGGGCGGACATCGATTTCACCTTGGTAGCCAGCTTCACGTATTAACTGATCTGTTTTTTCAATTTCATCTCGAATAAAAGCAGGTGATTTAAAAATCATTCGTTCATGGGAATAGGTATGGTTGCCAAGCTGGTGGCCAGCATCGGCCAGCTCTTTCGCTACCCCGGGATGTTTCTGGATATCGCTGCCGATTAGAAAAAAGGTTGCCTTTGCATCGTATTTTTCCAATAATGGGAGAAGCTCCGGTATATTTTTCGAAGGGCCATCGTCAAATGTCAATGCCACAAGCTTCTGATTTGTACCTCCCTTATAGGTGAGGTCCCCAAATAACTGGAAGGTTCGTGAATTCATTAATTTATATGTACCCATTAATAGTAGAAAAACTAGCAGGATTCCAGCGCCTGTATAGGCCAGTTTCTTTTTCATAAAACACTCCTAAATGACAAAGTGCAAAACCGACTCGGCCTTGCACTCTAATTTTTCCCTAAAAAGGTTTAAGTATCATAAGGGCAATGATAATTATAAAAATAACATTTTCCAAGTTTTCATAAAAGAAAAGCTCTTTAGATAACCGCCAATACTCTTCTGGAATGTCATCTCCTTTATGGGACTCCAGCATCGCCTTAATAGGTTTGGACCTAGGCGATAAGACGATTGGGCCGATTGCGAGTGCCGCCAAAAAGAGTATAAGACTTATAAGATACCATCCTTGACGGAACAGTGCTGTATTGAATAGGCCAAGACCTAAGCCTGTGACCAGTAATAGCGTACCGCCAATCATGACATAGATATGTAACTTATTACGGATTGAATAGGAATGGCGCAGTTCGGTCATTGTTTTTCCTGATTTAACAACCGTTGTTAAAATAAACCCTGGACCCATCCCGATAATGGCAGAAAAAATGTGTATGAAAACTAGAGCTTTGTAGAAAGTCATCGTCAGCTACCTCCATTCTCTACAGGACAATTTTATCATAAACAAGATTATTAATATAATGAGGTTTGTTACATATTTTTGTAGATTTAAACCGATACAGTTTTAAAAAAGAATGTTTGTCCAAGCCTTTTTTCTGTACAAGCATATTTTAATAAATAATGGTGGAAAGGGGGGTTTTTAAGTGTATAGTGGATGGAGAGATGGCGAAAAAATAGAGATTGAAGTAGAAGGCTTAACGAGGCATCACCGTGACAAACGAGGAAGAATCGTTATTGATGCCGAACAAGTCGTAATTCGTGCTAATAAAGTAATTGTTGTTAAAGAAGAAGAGAAAGATAAGCATCATGATTTTTTTGATGATTTTAAGAAATTTTTTTGGATCTAGTGATTGTGGGTATTTGAAAAGACAAGCCCTTGAGCAAAAACCGGAATAGCCCTTTAAGGCTAGCCGGTTTTTTGGTCTAATCATTTTGGGGATAATCACCTGCACCGGATGTTCTAATCATTTGGGTTTATGATCGCCAGCACCTGATGGTCTTCCCATTTTCCATTGATTTTGACATTCTTGATGGCGATTCCTTCCTTATGGAAGCCTGCCTTTTCCAGCACCCGGATGGAGCCGATATTATGCGGCATGACTCCCGCTTCGATACGGTGCAAATTTAATTCATTAAACGCATACTGCACTAGGAGCTTTGCAGCCTCAGTAGTATAGCCTTTCCCGTTGTGCTTTTGGTCCAAAAAGTAACCAATGAAGGCGCTTTGGAGAGAACCGCGGAGAACTTGGAAGAGATTGATTGTGCCGATTAATGCGTCATCTATTGTAAAAATCCCGAAGGTATACGCCTGGTCAGTTTGCCAATCCTTTGCAAACTCTTTGATTCTGTTTTGCTGTGCCTCGATTGTGTAAAAATCGTTGGTGCGCTCATAGGAGAACTTTTCGAAAAAGTAGCGGTTCTCTATTTGCAATTTGAGCAGGGATTCTCCATCGTCTTCGGTAAAGGGTCTTATGTAGATGTTTTTGCTTTTGAGCATTCGGGCCTCCCCCTTTTAATATGACTCGATAAACTGTATCTAGTACATCTTATACATTCCATGAGATTTTGGATAGGTATATTGAAATCCAAAATTTTCATAAAGTCTATTAGCAGGATCATCCGCAATTAGACTCACATACGAGCCCGGATACGTGTTCTTATCTAGATAATTGATTATTTCCTTCATGATTACTTTTCCGAGTCCTTGACCTTGGTAACTAGGTTTGACAACAATGTCCACAATATGAAAAACAGTACCACCATCGCCGACTACCCGGCCTAATCCAATTAAGGTGCTTTGATCATAAATACAAACAGAAAATAAAGTGTTTTTTAGGCCGACTGTTGCAGCCTCAAGCGACTTCCTGCTAAGGCCTCCCGCAACTCTTAGCTCATTGTATTCTGTTGGCTCCGGCGGGGCATGTTTTATTTTAAAATTAGTATTCATTTTTCAAAAATCTACCTTTCACAGAATTCTTAATTATGGCTTTAGATGTAAAACCATATACGCCTCATCAAAATATTCACCATTCACTATTAATGCCTTTTCTTCATAACCAAATACTTTAAAACCATGCTTGGTATAGAGCTTCTTCGCTTTTTCATTACTTGCTGTTACAGTTAAATTTATTTTTTCGATCGTTTGGATTGATTTTGCTTTTTCAACGGCGGCTGAAAGTAAAGCGCTGCCTACACCGGATACACGTTTATGAGGTGTCACATACATCGCAAAAATGTTGGCCTTGTGACGGATTTTGCTGGGTTTCTCGTGCATTAGGGTGACGACACCGATGAGTTCTTGGTTATTGAAGGCCCCAAATGTATAGGTTCCTTCTGTGGAGAGATTTTGTGCGGTTTGTTCCACCGGATTTTCTCTTGACATGGCATCTTCATAGCTTGTTAAAAAAGCCTCTGGATTTTGCTGCAATGCTTCTAATCTTAATTTCCAATAGCTTTCGGCATCGATTGAGTTTAGTAATCTTATTTCCATACTTATCTCCCTTGTTAAAATTTTCGGGTTTTTCTGGGGTTGGTTTGTCTATTGGATGGATTATATGTGCCCCCCGTTTTTTGATGAAGGACATTATCCGGTTGGTATCGGTTCAAAATGTCCTTCATAAGCTTGATGAAGACCAAATCCGTGCTGCCCTTACTTCAAAATGTCCTTCATTGGCTTGATGAAGACCAACTTCATGGGGTCCCAAATTCAAAATGTCCTTCATAGACACGATGAAGACCAAATCCATTCGGCTCATCGTTTAAAATGTCCTTCATAAACCGGATGAAGACCAAATTCATGCTGTCCTTATTTCAAAATGTCCTTCATTCTCTATTAAAGTAATGCCCAAAGACTACAAATTTGGAGCGTCAAAAATCCTAACGCTTAAACAACCTGATCACCTCTTTCTCAAGTTCCTCTACCAAACTAAACGCCCCCTGGTGTCTGAGACTCTCGACCAAGTTGGTATAATACCACTCCTGCTGCTCCTTGCCACGGTTAAACCTTTGCCAGACCTCATCACCATCCTGCTCATAATCTTTAATAATCGACCGGATATTGTGAAGTTTATCGGCACAGGCAACTGCACGGATATCGCTGGAGGCGTTTTTCAAAAATTCGATTGTGTGCTCCTTCCGATCCTCCCAAGAAAGCGACTTATCTGGTTCGGAACATCCCGCCACGATTTCAGCTATCTCTTCACCAAAGTCATGTTTGATGTCTTTTAGTTTGTAATCGGTATCTTCATCAGTATCATGTAGAATTCCTGCTGCTACCACTTCATCGCGATAACCCGCTTTCATCAAAAGCATGCCAACCGCGACAGGGTGTGCGATAGAAGTGCTTTTTCAATTAAATCCATCATTGAATTCCTCCAAAGTCTTAGTATGATTATTTTACCATTTTTATCCTCCCGCATAATAAAAATATATTTTTAACCAGTCAATTAATGAGAATGTACAACAGACATAATTCGTAGGTCGAATTGCATATTATTATGTGGTAAAAGATTGGGGGGCGAGATTTTGGATCAGCCATTTATTCGTCAATCGTCTAAGGATAACACTTTCATGTTTTTGGGAAATATAGTTTCTTTTTTAGTAAATGGGGATGATACACAAGGTCGATACGCTACTATTTTGACAGAGGAACGAAGAGGTTTTGAACCGCCTCTACATATTCATACGAGAGAAGACGAAACATTTTTCATTCTCGAAGGGGAAATTACTTACTACGTAGGCGATACAATCATCAAAGCCACGCCTGGAACGTATGTTTATGCTCCAAGAGGAGTTTCACATACCTTCAAAGTGAACACGGAAACAGCTAGAGTATTATTATCTGTTTATCCCTCTGGATTTGAGCAATTCATGAAGGAACTAAGTGTACCTGTTCCTGCTAAATTGCCGCCACCTCCGGATGGTCCTCTCAGCCCGCAAGATGTTCAGAAGCTGGTTTCTACTGCTTTGAAATATGGAATAAAGATATATGTTGATTAACATTTGTTATAGAGTTTTTGTTAAAGATTGATAATAATAGGCCCAGTTCAAAATGAACTGAGCCTTATTTTAATTAAGCCTCTTCACTTTTTTTCAAAACAGCCGCCCCTTTGAAAAGCGGAACTAGGAATAACACCCCGATGATAAATAACAGCGCAGTCGTTTCATACATCGCCACAAGCGAAAACTTTTCCTTGAGCCAGCCGCTTGCGGTCATGGTAATGACCATCGTTCCCATAAACATCGGATTCAAAATTCCGTTTACCCTGCCGATAAAGTCGGCATCTGTATTTTTCAAAATCATCGTATTGATTCCAATATGGATACATGGCATAAATAAGCCAGCGATAAATTGAACCGTTAAAGTTAGCCAGAACAACTCAGATAGCCCCAGCATCATAAAAACAATCGCATTTATAGCCATTCCTAGTGCTAGCAGAATTTGCGGCGGGGTCTTTTTGGCCAATCCTACAGTAAGGCCGCCACCTAAAATCATCCCTGCTCCAAATGCTGCCATCAGCCACTGCAGCTGCTCTTTTGGCAGACCGAGCTTTTCTGTAACAAGAAATACTGCCAGCGGCTGCGTCAGTCCCAGCGCCAATCCGGCAGCCGCGAAACATCCGCCAAGCATCGTCAATGGACGGCTGTTCAAAACGTAACTGAACCCTGCTTTCATTTCCTGCGTGATGGTTGTTTTTTCAGCCTTCTCCTCCACCTCATAATCGGCTGGAAGTAAAAATAGAATTCCCGCCGACAGTAAAAAGGCAACACCCATGATAGCAATCGCGGCATCAATTCCGTAGCGTTGATACACAAACGTCCCAATAACAGGACCGAGAATCATGAACAACGCAAACAAGGTTTGGTAGATAGACATCCCCATTTGGATGAGTTCTTCCCTCACATGCAACTTGAACAACTTCATCCCCGACGGCTGTGAAAACTGGGAAAGAATAGAGGATACGAGAGTCGCAAAGAAAATAGCTTTCCAGCTTCCAAAAACAAGTGCCAACAGCACAACAAAGATCGATATCGCACTAAGGAAATCACACCATATCATCGTCCTTTTTGGCCGCCAGCGATCGGCAAATGTTCCTCCAATAAAGGAAAATAGAAAGATTGGAGCAAATTCCGCCACCGAAATGAGCGACACGGCTACTGCATTTTCATTTGTTTTTTCTACTACGAATAGTAAAATCGAGTAATTTCGGACCCAAATCCCGATTTGCAGGAAAAAAGTTGAAAGTAGGATTGTTTGAATCACCCGATTTCGAAACAATGCCCCAAGGGTCATGTCTGATTTTGTTGTTTCCATAAAAAAACCTCCTTATCCGATCAATGGATAGGAGGTTTTTCAGGCGCAAAAAGTCATAGTACACCAAGTACCATTTAAACCTTTTTATAAAAAAGCCCATACCAATCCTATCCAGAATTATGTTCGTTATTACGAATTATTTCTAAAAATAGGATTAGTTATTCATTGGCTTAATGTTCACCCTTCCGAATTTGAGTAATTTTCATTTTACTGGATTTGTTTTTAAGTTTCAAGCAAAATTATGTTAGTTTATGGTAAATTTTTCTCAAACAACACCATATCCAAAGCCCTAATGCCATTTTCATAGATTGGGTCAGGGTATTTTTTGAAAAAGTCCTTTTTAATTTCCGACATACGGAAGCCGGCTTTTTGATAAAAGGCTAGGTTGGCAATGCTAGAATTGGCGGTGCCGACAATCATTTTGTTGAATCCTCTGGACCGATAAACTTCAAAGGACTCCTTTATAGCCATTTTGCCAATTCCCATTCCCTGATACTTTTCTGATATAGCCATGTTCTTAATTTCCACAACGTGGTCCGGATGGAAGGTGAATAACATAACGCCGGCAGTGGCCCCT